>JALEZW010000060.1 GCA_022772675.1 Agathobacter sp.
CCCTTAGCTTTGGCTGTATCCTTCCCACTACTAGGGCGGATTAGGGACTTTCACCCATTAGAAACGTGCGCCGCAAGGCGCACAAGAGAGCCCGGAAACCCTGATAAATCAAGGCTTCCGGGCTTAAGTTGACCACAGTGGTGCAGAACAATATTACAGATGAAACAGATATCCTTGATGGAGAGGATGGGGATTCCCTTGAGAATGATATAACAACCATGATTGATGAGGGTGGTATTGCAGCTCTTGCGGTTTTTGTTTCTGTGTTTCTGATTGTTTTTATTATCTGTATGGCAATTGCGCTTGTTTTGAATGCATTCATTGTGAATCCACTGGCAGTTGGCTGCAGACGGTTCTTTGTTCGTAACTTAAATGAGCCGGCACAGGTTGGAAATATCGGATATGCCTTTGATAATAATTACAAGAATATTACAAAGACCATGTTTTTCCGTGATCTTTATACAGTTCTTTGGACTTTGCTTTTTGTAATTCCGGGACTGGTAAAGGCATATGAGTACGCAATGATTCCGTATCTTCTTGCAGATAACCCGCAGATGACAAAGGAACAGGCCTTTGCAGAGAGCAAGCGTATGATGCATGGAAATAAGTGGAAGACCTTTGTGCTGGATCTTTCCTTTATTGGCTGGCATATCCTTTCTGCATTTACACTGGGGATTCTTGAGTTTTTCTATGTAGCACCGTATGTGAATGCAACACACGCAGCGTTATATGAGACATTGCGGTATGGTAATCCGGTGAACAACCAGAATACTGTGAATAATGGGGCATTCAATAACTAGGGGAATGTATGGGTTATACAATTTTAATTGCTGATGATGAGCCGGAGATACGAAATCTTCTCCGGCTGTATCTTGAAAATGAAAATTATCAGATTATAGAGGCAAAGGATGGCAGGGAGGCACTTTCTCTGTTAAGAGAGAAAAAGTCGGATCTGTGCCTTTTGGATATTATGATGCCGGAGATGGACGGCTATCATGTTCTGCAGGAACTGCGAAAGGAAAGTAATATTCCGGTAATCATTCTCTCGGCAAAGGATGCGGACTCGGAAAAAATTCTGGGACTTAATCTGGGAGCGGATGACTATCTGGCAAAACCCTTTAATCCACTGGAAGCCGTGGCTCGGGTGAATTCCAATATCCGTAGATTTTATGCTCTTGGAACCAGAGAAAAGGATCAGATGAGCGCAGAGATTAAGGTAAAGGATCTGACACTGGATCCGGATGCCTGCGCCCTGTATAAAAACGGGGAACTGATTGAACTTTCCTCTGTAGAATACAGAATCATGGAACTTTTTATGAGACATCCGGGAAAGGTGTTTACCAAACAGCAGATTTATGAGCAGGGCTGGGGAGAGGCCTATATCGTGGCAGATAACAATATTATGGTATGTATCAGCAAGCTTCGGGCAAAACTGGATGATGATCCCGCTGCCTATATTCGTACAATCCGTGGACTTGGCTACCGGCTGGAGAGATAGAAGATGCATAGAGAAGAAAGTCTACAATGGTTTTTGATCAAAAGATTTATTTATATTCTGGTACTTGTTACTATTGTACAGTCACTGATCAGTATGCTGATTACCAGAGTTATTCTTCCGGTCATTATGCAGGTATATTTTCCAAAATTCTCAGGAACGACAGCAGTTGGCAGAACAGAGCTTTTGTTTTTTCTTGGATGTGTGCTTTTGATTCTGTTTTTTAATGCTGTTCATACACTGCTGCCATCGGGACTTCAGACACCGGTTCAGTGGATGCTGGGATCCCTGCAGACATGGATGAATAAAAGAGTTCCGGATACGGCTGCCGGAGTTGCGCTGCAGGAGATGGAACAATCAGAGGCAGCATCACTGTTTTTGGTTTTTCTGACGCTTATGCTGTTTATTCTGCTTCCCTACGTTCTTGGAGCTTTTGGATATGCGAAGATTGTTATCCGGGAATTTAAAGAGATACAGAGAGGGCGGGAGGAACAGCAGAGAAATTTTGACAGGCAGAGGAATCTGATGCTTTCGGATATTGCCCATGACCTGCGCACACCTATGACAACCGTGTCCGGATATGCGAAGGCACTGGCGGATGGAATGGTGCAGGAACCGGAAAAACAGAAAGAATATCTGGATGCGATTCAGAGTAAAACAGTCCGGATGAATGAACTGATCAACCTGTTGTTTGAATATGTGAAACTGGACAGTGATGGATTTACACTGGATTTAAAACCGGTGGATTTGTGTGAGCTATTAAGGGAAAATGTGGCACTGCTCTATTCGGATATGGAATCTGCAGGCATGACCCTTGATGTGAAAATTCCGGATGAACCGATGATGGTCAATGCCGACACCTTACAGCTTTCCCGTGTGGTTACAAATCTTTTGACCAATGCCATCCGTCATAATCCCTATGGTACAAGGATTATGATTACCACATACCATGAGTTTGATAAAATTTACGTTTTTGTGGCAGACAGCGGAGTGGTGATACCGGATGGAGAAGCAGATCATCTGTTTGAGCCTTTTGCCCGTGGGGACAGATCCCGCGGAAGCAGTGGTGGGAGCGGGCTGGGACTCTCCATTGCCAAAAAGGTGGTGGAAATGCATGGATGGAAGCTTTCTTTGTTACAACAGCCGGGGATTCAGCATTATGAAGTAGTGGCAGGCTATGCAAAAGCATTTTTAATTCAGATAACAACGGTGTAAATGGTATAAAATATATCGTTTGGGAAAGGAGGAAAACATATGTTGGCGTTTAATCCATATATTATATTGTGGGTTGTTCTGGTGATTATCTGCATTCTGGTGGAACTGGCAACGGTGGGACTTACGGCCATCTGGTTTGCGGCGGGGGCATTGGTTTCCCTGGCAGCGGCAGCACTGGGAGCAAATCCGATAGTTCAGATTATTCTGTTTCTCGCTGTATCCATTGTACTTCTCGCTGCAACGAGGCCATGGGCGAAAAAGTATATTAATTCCAGAACGCAGAGTACCAATGCCGACAGTCTGATTGGCCAGACCATTCAGATTAAGGAACGTGTCAGCAATATGGATCAGACCGGGATGGCAGTGGTCCACGGACAGGAGTGGACAGTGCGGACCCGTAATGATAATGAGATCATTGAACCGGGAGAAAAGGCAAAGATTCTGGCAATCAGTGGTGTCAAACTTATAGTAGCAAAGGAATAGAAAAAGGAGGATTTAAAATGGGATTTATTGCATTTATTGTAATCGTAGTCATTGCACTGATCATTCTTGTGAACTGTGTAAAGATTGTACCGCAGGCACATGCCATGGTTGTGGAGCGTTTAGGGGGATATCTGACCACATGGTCGGTAGGTCTTCATTTCAAGGTTCCGTTTATTGACCGTATTGCAAAAAACGTGCTGTTAAAAGAGCAGGTTGTAGATTTCCCGCCGCAGCCGGTTATTACAAAGGATAACGTAACCATGCAGATCGATACCGTTGTCTATTTTGAGATTACCGACCCGAAGCTGTATGCATACGGAGTTGAGAATCCGATTATGGCAATTGAAAACCTGACGGCAACTACGCTTCGTAACATTATCGGAGATCTGGAACTGGATGAGACACTGACATCCCGTGAAACCATTAATACTAAGATGCGCGCAACTCTCGATGTTGCAACGGATCCCTGGGGTATTAAGGTAAACCGTGTAGAGTTAAAGAATATTATTCCGCCGAAGGCAATTCAGGATGCCATGGAGAAGCAGATGAAGGCAGAGCGTGAGAGACGTGAAGCCATTCTTCGTGCTGAAGGTGAAAAGAAATCTACGATTCTTGTGGCAGAAGGTAATAAGGAATCTGCAATTCTGGATGCAGAGGCAGAAAAGCAGGCAGCCATTCTTCGTGCCGAGGCACAGAAGGAAGCTACAATCAAGGAGGCAGAAGGTCAGGCAGCTGCGATTCTTAAGATTCAGCAGGCAAATGCAAACGGTCTTCTTATGTTAAAAGAGGCAGCTCCGGATAATGCGGTACTGCAGCTTAAGAGTCTCGAGGCCTTTGCAAAGGCGGCAGATGGCCAGGCAACCAAGATTATCATTCCGTCTGATATTCAGGGCATTGCAGGACTCTGCAAGTCTATTGCAGAAGTAGTAAACGAAAAGTAAAGTCAGATATTTGCAGTATTTTGCCAAGAGGGACATATGGAGCTAATCCTCCATTATGTCCCTCTTGCTTTTTTATTGGGGGTACCTGTTTTCCACTGGGATGGCTGAGAAAAAAAGACTTTATTTGAGTGGGAAAAAATGATATACTATAGTGTATTGTAATGCCTTAAACAAATTCTCTATGGATTGTAAAACCGGAACAGGAGAGAAAAATGAAATCAAGGGTTCGATTTAAAGGAAAGCTGAGATCCTATTTGTGCTGGCCTTTGTGGCTGACCATTCCGATGGTGCTTGCAGATATCGGAATCTTTTTTTTCAGTTTTCCGGCCGGAGTCATACTGACAGTATTCACCGGTGCTTATTTTTTGCTGGAGATTTGTCTCTATCAGTACACCAAGCCACGGCTGGCAAATGAGGTAATCAATTTTGCCACACAGTATGCTACCGTACAAAAGCGTCTGTTGAACGAATTTGAGATTCCCTATGCCCTTTTGGACTCTACAGGGAAAATCCTGTGGGTAAATGAGCAGTTTGCAGCGCTGAATGAGATTAACAGAAACTACCACAAGTCCATTACCACGCTTTTTTCCAGTGTGACACGGGAATTTCTGCAGAAGCACGAAGATGCGCAGAATATGAAGGTGGAGAAGAAAGACCGAATTTTCCGCATTTCCCTCAATCGAATTTATTTTGATGATATTATGGGGGAGAGTAAGGAAATAGAGGTGGAGGACTCTCAGGAATTTCTGACAGCACTGTACCTGTTTGATGAGACGGAAATGCAGCATTACAAGACGGAGAATCAGAATCAGAAGCTGGTTTCTGCTCTTGTTTATATTGACAATTATGAGGAGGCATTAGACAGTATCGAGGACGTCAAGCGCTCCCTTCTCATTGCACTGATCGACCGTAAAGTGAACCAGTATTTTTCCAAAGTGGATGCCCTTGTGCGGAAAATTGAAAAGGATAAATATTTTGTTGTCTTTAAATATATGTATCTGGATCAGCTGATGGAAGACCGTTTTAGTGTACTTGAGGATGTGAAGACGGTAAAAGTCGGAAATGAGATGGCAGTAACGCTCAGTATCGGCGTGGGAATCAAGGGGGATTCCTATAATGAAAACTACGAGCAGGCGCGGGCTGCCATTGACCTGGCACTGGGACGCGGAGGCGACCAGGTCGTGGTAAAGAATGGGGAGGACATAACTTACTTTGGCGGTAAAGCAAAGCAGGTAGAGCGGAATACCCGTGTAAAGGCAAGGGTAAAGGCACATGCACTTCATGAGATCATTGAGAGCCGTGAGAATGTCATTATCATGGGGCATAACCTGACAGATGTGGATTCCCTGGGGGCCGGAATCGGAATATTTTGTGCGGCAAAGATTCTGGGAAAACGCGCGCAGATTGTCATCAATGACCCTACAAGTTCCGTACGTCCGTTAATGGAATGTTTTTCACCGGAGAAGGGATATCCGGAAGATTTGTTTATCAATAGTGAAATTGCATTGGAGGAAGTCAGCCGGAACACACTGGTCATGGTTGTGGATACGAACCGCCCAAGCTATACGGAGTGCCCGGAGCTTCTGAAAAAGACCGATACGATTGTTGTCTTTGACCATCACAGACAGAGCAGTGAGGTGATTGAGAATCCAATTCTTTCCTACATAGAGCCCTATGCATCATCGGCCTGCGAGATGGTGGCTGAGGTTCTACAGTATTTTCAGGAGGGCTTTAAGTTGTCTGCGACAGAAGCAGACTGTCTGTATGCAGGAATTCTGATTGATACAAATAACTTTATGACAAAAACCGGTGTGCGGACCTTTGAGGCAGCTGCTTATTTGAAACGTTCCGGTGCAGAAGTGACCCGTGTGCGCAAGATGCTTAGGAACGATATGGCAAGCTATAAGGCGAGGGCAGAGGCCGTACGGCATGCAGAAGTATATCGTGGTGCCTTTGCCATTTCGGTCTGTCCCAGTGAGGAATTGGAAAGTCCTACCATTGTGGGAGCACAGGCGGCTAATGAACTATTAAATATTATTGGAATAAAGGCTTCCTTCGTCCTGACAGAGTATGCGGGAAAAATTTATATCAGTTCCCGTTCCATTGATGAAATCAATGTACAGCTGATCATGGAGCGCATGGGCGGCGGCGGTCACCTTAACGTAGCAGGGGCACAGCTGACCGGGTGTACCATTACAGAGGCTAAGCATGTAATTATGAAGACGTTGGACGAAATGCTGGAAAAAGGAGATATACAGGTATGAAAGTAATTTTACTGGAAGATGTGAAAGCCCTTGGAAAAAAGGGTGAGATTGTGAATGTCAGTGATGGCTATGCAAGAAATGCCATTCTGCCAAAGAAACTGGGAGTGGAGGCAACTCCAAAGAACCTTAATGACTTAAAGCTGCAGAATCAGCATGCTGATAAAGTGGCGGCTGAGAATCTGGAGAATGCAAAGGAACTTGCCAGGGTGATTGCAGAGAAGAAGGTCGTTGTTAAGATTAAGGCTGGAGAAGGCGGCAAGATATTTGGCTCGGTCTCCACAAAAGAGATTGCACAGGCAGCAAAAGAGCAGGCAGGGCTGGAACTTGATAAGAAGAAAATGCAGTTAAATGAGGCAATCAAGGCCCTGGGAACTTATGAAATCCCCGTAAAGCTGCATCCAAAGGTTACGGCAAAACTTACGGTACAGGTGGTGGAGGCATAACCGGTTTTAAGCTGTTGCGTGGCCTGTAACAGAACAGGGCTGTGGGAGATGCAGCTTTTCACAGAGCAGTGACGAATGCTGTCATAGGCAGCAGGGCATGAAGTCAGGTTAAAAAAGACAGGAGGAAGACACGTGGAAGATACTGTGGTCAGGCGGGTGATGCCCAACAGCCAGGAAGCAGAGAAGTCGGTCATCGGTTCCATGATCATGGATCAGGACGCAATCGTTACGGCAATGGAGCTCCTTATGAAAGAGGATTTCTACCATCAGCAGTATGGAGTCCTTTTTGAGGCAATGGTGGAGCTTCATAACAGTGGACAGCCGGTAGATCTGGTTACTCTGTCTGCCAAACTAAAGGAAAAGGATGTTCCGGAGGAGGTATCCAGCCCCGGTTTTATTGGTGGCCTGGTACGGGATGTGCCGACTTCTGCGAATGTTAAATATTATTGTAATATTGTAAAAGAAAATGCGATGAAGCGGAAGCTGATTCGTGTTACGGAAGAAATTGAAAACGAGTGCTATGCAGGCAAGGAATCCTTAGAGAGCATCATGGATAAGACGGAACATGATGTGTTTGCGCTCCTTTCCAGCAGAACCGGCGGGGATTATGTTCCAATCCGGCAGGTGGTTATGAATGCTCTGGAAAAGATTGAGAAGGCTTCCCAGCAGTCCGGTACGGTAACCGGTATTCCTACCGGCTTTATTGATCTGGATTACCGGACGGCAGGACTGCAGCCCTCGGATCTGATTCTGATTGCTGCACGTCCTTCCATGGGAAAGACTGCGTTTGTATTAAATATTGCGCAGTATGTGGCATTTCATGAGAACATGTGTACCGCGATTTTTTCTCTGGAAATGTCAAAGGAGCAGCTGGTAAACCGTTTGTTTTCTCTGGAATCCCGTGTGGATGCACAGGCACTTCGTACCGGAAACCTTTCAGATGCGGACTGGGCGAAACTGGTTGAGGGAGCCGGAATCATCGGAGATTCCGAGCTTATTATTGATGATACTCCTGGAATCAGCATTTCCGAGATGCGCAGCAAATGCAGAAAATATAAGCTGGAGCATGATTTAAAGTTAATTATCATCGACTACTTACAGCTGATGTCCGGTTCCGGAAGAAGTTCAGACAGCCGCCAGCAGGAGATTTCAGATATTTCCAGGTCCTTAAAGGCACTTGCAAGGGAGTTAAATGTTCCTGTGATCGCACTTTCCCAGCTTTCCCGTGCGGTGGAGCAGCGGCCGGATCACAGACCGATGCTTTCCGACCTTCGAGAGTCCGGAGCGATTGAGCAGGATGCGGATGTGGTAATGTTTATCTATCGCGATGATTATTACAATAAGGATACAGAGCTTAAGGGGATTTCTGAGATTATCATTGCAAAACAGCGTAATGGTCCTATCGGCACGGTGAACCTGGCATGGCTGCCGGAGTATACCAAATTTGCAAATCTTGAGAGGTAACCATGAATATGCATCAAATTAAATACATATGCGGAATCTATTGCACTTTTGGTATATTTGTACTAAAATGATTGCAGACCGTAAGGTTAATAATGATCATTATTTTAAGGAGGAATTTTATTATGGCATACGTTATTTCTGATTCATGCGTTAGCTGTGGTACATGTGCAGGCGAGTGTCCTGTAGGAGCTATCTCCGCAGGTGCTTCTCAGTACGAGATTGATGCAGCTGCTTGCGTTGAGTGTGGTACATGTGCAGGTGTTTGTCCTACAGGTGCTATTTCTCAGGGCTAATCACATAATAAAAGCTAAAAAGAGCTGTCTCTGCATGTGAGGGACAGCTTTTTTTCATTTCAGGTAATGATCAAAGAGACTGGGATTAGATGCCCAAAAGAAAGCGAGGAATGAAATGGCGGAATTAGGGAATCCTAAGAATACCATTGCTGTTTTACAGAAATATCAGTTTAATTTTCAAAAAAAATACGGACAGAATTTTTTGATCAGCCCGGATATTCTGGAAGAGATCATTGAGGCAGCACAAATTACAAAAGATGATTTTGTATTGGAGATTGGTCCGGGAATCGGAACGATGACACAGTATCTGTGTGAAGCGGCAGGTGCTGTGGTGGCTGTGGAAATAGATACCAATCTGATTCCGATTCTAAAGGACACACTTTCGGAATATAATAATGTCGAAGTGCTGAATGAAGATATTTTAAAGGTAGATATTGCAAAACTTGCGGAGAAAAAAAATGGCGGAAAGCCCATAAAGGTGGTAGCAAATCTTCCATACTATATTACAACACCAATTATTATGGGGCTGTTTGAAAGCCATGTACCCATTGACAGTATCACGATCATGGTGCAAAAGGAAGTGGCAGACCGTATGAAAGAGGGGCCGGGAAGCAAGGAATATGGTGCCCTTTCCCTTGCAGTACAGTATTATGCCGAACCGGAAATTGTGGTTAATGTACCGCCGAGCTGCTTTATGCCGCAGCCGAAGGTGGGAAGTGCGGTCATCCGGCTGACCAGACATGAGAAACCACCGGTTTTCGCAAAGAGCGAAAAGCTTTTGTTCCAGGTTATTCGTGCATCTTTTAACCAGAGAAGAAAGACACTGGCTAACGGACTTTCTAATTTTGGTGCTTTTTCTTTAAAAAAAGAGGAATTGCAGGAGTGTATCATGGAACTGGGAGTTCCTGCAAATATCAGAGGCGAGGCACTTTCTCTGGAACAGTTTGCGAAGCTCAGCAACATTATATACGACAGGCAACAGGAAAGGAATTCCTCGCAGCGGACTGAATAAAAATACTGAGGGTGGTAATACTGAAATCAAAGACTAAATGATGATGGAGGTAAGCCCAATGAGGAAACAACAGTATGTAGCCGCTGTCGCCTGTCTTGTGGCAGGATTAATCGGCTTTGTCGGTGTATATGCCACAGATAAAGGCAGAGAACGTAAAGAAGCGAAGGAACAGGCAGTGGAGGAAACGCAGAAAGCTCCGGCGTCCTATGAGGTAAAATCAGATACTACGGTGGAGGATGCAACGAAACGGGCGCAGGAACAGGCAAAGAAGCTGGCTGAGCAGAGAGCCCGGAAGGAAAAAGAGGAAGCGGCAAAGAAAGAACAGCAAAAGAAAGAGGAACAGACGAAAGCGGCCTCTGCAGCTGCAACAAAACAGCATTTTGACAAAAGTACCGCAGTCTGGCCTATAGAGGGGGATGTTCTGCTGGATTACAGCATGGATCAGACAATCTATTTTCCAACTCTTCAGCAGTATCGCTGTAATCCGGCTATGGTGATTGGCGGGGCAGTCAATGATAAGGTATATGCCATGGCCCGTGGAACAATCACCAGAATCAGCGAGAACGAGGAGACCGGCTGCACGGTTGAGCAGAATCTGGGAGATGGCTATACCGCTGTGTACGGACAGTTAAAAGAATTGAACTTTAGCGAGGGCGACACAGTGGAAGGTGGGCAGGTGCTTGGCTATATCAGCGAGCCGACCAAGTATTATGTATCAGAGGGGAGCAATGTTTATTTTAAACTTCTGAAGGATAATAAACCGGTAGATCCCAAGGAATATCTTCCCCAGATGGAAATAAAAGCTTTAGATTAGAGGAAGAAGGAAAGAATCTGTTTGACTTTCCCGGGAATATTGCATAGAATAAGATGATACAAGGGTCAGATTTGACCCTTATATCATAAGATAAAATGGCAGATTCCCATATTGAAACAGGACAGAAAATACAGTGGTATTATTTGTAGGGTTCCATTGGCTGTTTTGAGATATATGGGACTGCCTTTTGAAAGCTGCCGGAAAAGATAAGTACAGGAGTTCGTGTACAGAACATAGAAAGGCGGAGCATGGAATATTGTCATTATAACGGGACAGTACAGCACTGGATAGATACGGTTCTTGAAAATCGGGAAAAGGATGCCAAGGTCGTATTAAAAACCTGTGATGATATTATTGAATATGGATATAAAACAGATGACCCAAGGCTGATTGGTTTTGGCTGCTATTACAGTGGAGAGACCTACTATGGATTAAATGACGGTGTGCATTTTTTTGATTCCATGGCAGAAGCCCTTACCTATCTGGACCGTGCCGGGGAGTGGGAACTGACAGCCCGGTGCTATAATTATCTTGGAATCTGGGCAGAGGGACGGGGGAATCCCATTGTTGCGCTGGATTATTATCTGAATGGAATCAAGATCTGCGAGCTGCATGACCTCACGGTCATTGATGCCGTAATTCATGTGAATTTGGGAATGCAGTATCTGGAATGTGAACATTATAAGGACTCGGAGGAGGCATTTTTATATGCCTATCAGATCCTTGAGAAACATCCTGAGGAGCCGAATTATGAGGCATATATGTTCTGCATATGCGGAAATATGGCAGAGGGACTGATCATGCAGAACAGGATGGGGGATGCAAAGAAGTATCTGGATATTGTACATAACCGATTCGGAAATAGTGCGGATATGATAGACCTGCTTTTTATCTCCTGTGTGGATATTGCCTATTATCACAAGGCAGGAGATGAGAAAAAGAGGGATGCCTGTATTCAGTTTATTTACGAAAATATTCCGGATAACCTGACGGTGCTTGATTTTTTTGATGACTTTTACCGGTGCTGCCTGATCCTTTTGGATACCGAACAGGATGAGTCCTTCTGGCGTATTGTGGAAGTATTAGAGCCACAGGTAATCAATGTGGGAATTGTGAATCTTCATCTTAAGGTCTTGTCCTTAAAGATGAAGTATTACCGCAGACATGGACAGAGTGCTGAGTATCTGCAGGCAGCGGGACTTTATTATGAATTGTCTGAGCGTAATGAGGATGAGAAAAAGGGAATGCTCTCCGGGGTTATTACGCTTAAGAATAATCTGGAGCATATGCGGAAGGCCCGGATGAAGGCAGAGCATAAAAATGTGATTTTAAAGAAACAGTCGGAACAGGATCCGCTGACACATTTGGCCAACCGTTACCGCCTGAGGGAGTATTCAGAAGAAGTTTTCCGGTATTCCAGACAACATCAGATACCGGTTGCTGTAGAGATTCTTGATGTGGATTATTTTAAGGAATATAACGACAATTACGGTCATCAGGCAGGGGATAACTGCCTGATCAGCATAGCAAAAGTAATAAAGAATCTCGCAGAAGAAAATCATGCATTTTCCGCCCGGTATGGCGGTGATGAGTTTGTGGTTATTTACGTCAATATTTCCAAAGAAGAGATAACAGCCTGCGCAGAAAAGCTTCGGAAACGGGTGCTGGAACTGGAAATAGAGCACCAGTATTCCAAGGCACTGCCGCTTGTGACAGTTTCCCAGGGACTGTGCTGGGGAATTCCGGGCGAAAATAACAGGGGGAAGGATTTCCTGCATGCAGCGGATAACATGCTCTATCGGGTAAAAAATATCAGCAGAAACAATTACTGCATCGGAGGGGTGGATGAAACTGAGGATGTGTCATTTGGTACACTGTAACTAAGAACAAAGAAAAGGAAAAATATGGAAACAGTTAGATTTGAGGAATTAGGGTTATATCCGCAGCTTCTGCGGGCAATTAAAGAGATGGGATTTGAGGAGGCCACACCCATACAGGCACAGGCAATTCCGGTTGTCATGAGTGGGGTGGATGTGATCGGCCAGGCACAGACCGGTACCGGTAAAACAGCTTCCTTTGGAATCCCTCTTTTGATGAAGGTGGATCCCAATAATAAAAAGACACAGGCCATTGTGCTCTCGCCTACCAGGGAACTTGCCATTCAAAGTGCAGAGGAAATCAGAAAACTTGCAAAGTATATGCACGGAATCAAGGTGCTTCCCATTTACGGAGGACAGGATATTGGAAGGCAGATTAAAGCGTTAAAGGGTGGCGCTACGATTATTATTGGTACACCGGGGCGTGTAATGGATCATCTCCGCAGGAAAACGATTCGCTGCGATTATGTGGATACTATTGTGCTGGATGAGGCAGATGAGATGTTAAATATGGGCTTCCGTGAAGATATCGAGACGATTCTGTCTTATATTCCCCAGGAAAACCGGCAGACAGTACTTTTCTCCGCGACGATGCCGAAACCGATTCTGGAAATCACCAGAAAATTCCAAAAGAACGCGACTACCATTAAGGTAACGAAGAAGGAACTTACGGTTCCCAGCATTGACCAGTATTACTATGATGTGCGCAGAAATGACAAGGTGGACGTATTGACAAGGCTTATGGATTATTATAATCCGAAGCTCTCTCTGGTATTCTGTAACACGAAGCATATGGTGGACGAACTTGCCTGTGAACTGCAGGGACGCGGCTATGCGGCAGAGGGAATCCACGGGGATATGAAACAGGCACAGCGTGACCGTGTCATGAAAAATTTCAGAAATGGAAGAACGGACATTTTAATTGCCACGGACGTGGCAGCCCGTGGAATCGATGTGGATGATGTGGAGGCTGTATTTAACTTTGACCTTCCACAGGATAATGAGTATTATGTACACCGCATCGGAAGAACCGGCCGTGCGGGAAGAACCGGACGCGCCTTCAGCTTTGTCAAAGGAAAGGAAGTTTATAAGCTTAAAGAAATCCAGCGTTACTGTAAGACCAAGATTCAGGCACAGCCGATTCCCTCTTCGGATGATGTGGCAGCCATTAAGTCTGAGAAGATTTTAAATGAAATTGGTCAGATAATCGAAGAAGAGGATCTTCGGGATATGATTGACCTGATCGAGCAGCAGGTCAACAGTACGGATTATACCGCAATGGATATTGCAGCTGCTTTCTTAAAACAGGCAATCGGAGGGGTGGAACTGTCGAAAGAAGAACATGAATATGAGGATGCCCTTGCCGGGGATACCGGGGCAGAAGAGGGAATGGTCCGACTGTTTATCAATATTGGAAAGAACCAGCATATCAGGCCGGGGGATATTCTCGGGGCCGTGGCTGGAGAGGCAAAGATTCCGGGAAAACTGGTGGGCGCCATTGATATGTATGATAACTATACATTTGTCGAGGTGCCACAGGAATATGGCAGGGATGTCTTAAAGGCTATGAAAAATGTAAAGATAAAAGGTAAGGCGGTTAATGTGGAACCGGCGAACGCAAGGTGAAAAAATGGAGAATTCCTCTCGCTTTTTTGAAAACAGGGACTGCAGATATTTTCCATGCCATAAGGGGACACCGGAGTTTAACTGTCTGTTCTGTTATTGTCCCCTTTATCATTTGGCAGATTGTCCGGGAGCACCGGAGTTTCGGGAAAAAAACGGGAAAATAATAAAGGTCTGTACGAATTGTAATTATCCCCACAGACCTGAACATTACGATAATATTATTGAGATATTGAAAAATAGATAATTACAGGGATACATCAAAGTGCATTCCCTGCAGATTTGCCAGTGCACGGATGTTATCCTCTGCGGCTCTGTTCATTTTACGTGAAATCCGGTAAAGATTTCTGGAATATTCCTTTTCCGGGGACAGAAGAGATTTTACCTTTGTTTTGTCGGCCGTTTTTAACAGGGCATCGTTAATCTTAAGAGTTCCGTCGTTATTGATGGAGATTCCGATATCTTCAAGCTCATCTGCATGCTTTTTGCTTAAGATATTAAGCTGTTTAATATACCGGTTGGTTTCCCGGCTGCCGCTCTTTTTTCCGGAGGTGATGGCATTGTTATATGTCTCCACAAAGGCCTCGATGGAAGCGCGGGTACTGTCATCGATATCCTCGTCTTTTGTTGTCTTTTTGGAATCAGATGACTGATATTTTGAGGTAAAATCCGTTTTACTCAGGCTGTTTGCAGCACGGGATAAGGCACGGCTGTCCTCGAAGGCCAGTGCTGCAGAGGACAGCTCTTTTCTTTTGGAGCTTTTAGCTGCATTCTGGTTATTGGAATAGTATTTTCTCAGGTAAAAGTTTGTGGATAATGACGTACCGGATGAAGTTCCAATGGAAATAGACATACGACGTATCCTCCTTCATATAGTATATAATATCTATCGGCACTTTCCCTTTACATCTTTAGTGAGAATTGATACAATAAAAGTATAAGAAAATCCACATGGAAAAACCGGGAGGGTACTATGGACAAGAAACCGTTTGGAAAGCTTGCTGATGGTGATAAGGCAGCTCTATATACGATTGAAAATGAAAATGGGATAAAAGCAGAGATTACAGATTATGGGGCAGCACTGGTATCTTTGACAGTAAAAGATAAGACGGGAAAAGATACAGATGTGGTGCTGGGATATGACAGCGCAGAGGAATATGAGAGACAGTTTGCTAATTTTGGTGCAATCGTGGGAAGAAACTGTAACCGGATTAAAGACGCCAGGATAGTAATCGATGGGGTGACTTATGAATTGGAGAAAAATGACCATGAAAACAATCTCCACAGTGGTTCCCAGTGCACGGCCAGAAGAATGTGGGATGTTTGTGAGCATGAAAAGAACAGGCTGGTACTTTCTATAGTTGATGCAGACGGTCAGCAGGGATATCCGGGAAATGCGAAGATTCAGGTTACTTACGAATTGACAGAGAAAAATGAACTGGCAATTTCCTACCACGCTAAGGCTGACCAGACAACGGTATTTAATATGACCAGTCATGGATATTTCAACTTAAGCGGTGCAGGCAGCGGCACTGCAATGGATCAGATTCTTCAGATCCGTGCATCCCATTATACCCCGTTGGCAGATGCCAGGTCGATTCCTACAGGAGAAA
The DNA here is from genome assembly GCA_022772675.1 of Agathobacter sp. Classification (GTDB taxonomy): domain Bacteria; phylum Bacillota; class Clostridia; order Lachnospirales; family Lachnospiraceae; genus Roseburia. Next base: position 15,538 of record JALEZW010000060.1, read on the forward strand.
TCGCTGCAGTAGAGGGGACACCCTTTGATTTCAGAGAACCCAAGCCCATCGGACAGGACATTGATCAGGACAATGAGCAGCTTAAGTATGCCCATGGCTATGACCATAATTTTGTTTTGGATAAGGAAGGGGAAGGTCTGGAGAAAGTGGCTTCAGCTTACAGTGAGAAGACCGGCATTCAGATGGATGTGATCACAGACTGTGTGGGGATGCAGCTTTATACTGCGAACTTTATTCAGGGTCAGAAAGTGCAGAAAGGAGCGGTCTGTGCAGACAGGGATGCCTTCTGCCTTGAGACCCAGTATTTTCCGAATGCCATCAATGAGCCGAATTTTCCAACTCCGATAACGGAAAAGGGAAAGACCTACGACAGTAAGACTGTTTATGCTTTTTCCATCAGATGATATGAGGGTCAAAAGGTATAGAAATTAATTCTGTATGCAGAATAGAGACGGGATACATAGTTTGAAACGGAATAGAGAAAAATAAAATGAAAATTGTATTTTTGGATGCGAAAACAATAGGGGATGATATTGATCTCTCCGGCTTTGAAAAACTGGGGGAAGTGGTGAAATATGATTTTTCCACCCGGGAGGAAGCAAGAGAGCGTACAAAGGATGCAGATGTCATTGTACTCAATAAGGTAGAAATCAATGCGAAATCTATCGGGGAAGCGGAAAAACTGAAGCTGGTATGTGTGACTGCAACAGGGACCAATAATCTCGATAAGGACTATCTGGCAGAAAGAAACATTGCGTGGAGAAATGTTGCGGGATATTCCACGGAAACCGTGGCACAGCACACATTTGCCATGTTATTTTACCTGTTGGAGCATCTTTCTTACTATGATAGGTATGTCAAATCAGGTCAGTATGTGGGAGATGTCATGTTTACGCATTTTGACCGGGTGTTCCATGAACTACATGGCATGACTTTCGGAATCATCGGACTTGGAAATATCGGACGAAAAGTGGCTGATATCGCCAGGGCGTTTGGATGCCGGGTAATTTATTATTCCACATCCGGAAATCATACACAGCCGGGATATGAGAGGGTTTCTCTGGAGGAACTGCTTGAAACCGCCGATATTGTGTCGGTACACGCTCCGTTAAACGAAAATACGAGGGGGCTTATGAACCGGGAGGCATTCCGGAAAATGAAAAAATCGGCAATTTTCCTGAATCTGGGACGTGGACCCATTGTGGAGGAAGGAGATCTTGCCGATGCGCTTGAAAAGGGGGAAATTGCGGCGGCAGGTCTGGATGTGCTTTCAGCTGAACCCATGGGGCAGCATAATCCTCTCTGCAGAATTAAGGACAGTACGAAGCTTTTGATCACTCCCCATATTGCATGGGCAAGTATTGAGGCGCGTACCCGCCTCATGAATATTATCTGTGAACAGATTAAGGAAGCGGCACCTTTACTGGGGTTAGAGTAAAGGCTGTCCGCTTAAGAAGGAACGGTTTCCGTAATTGGCAAGGAACCGTTCCGTTTCTTTTTTGGGGAATCCGTTATGCTGTAAGCTGGCATAGGCATTTAGTCGTTTCAGGTATAGTTTTTCAGCCTGCAGATACAGCTCCGGGAAGGAGTCGGAAGAGCTCTCTTTGGTCCATGGATGCACCCATACCTTATGAGATAAATTAAGTGGATCTTTAATAAAACGATAATGATCACTTGCTACCATGGGTGAGAGAAAGGCTTTTCCTAAAAACACTTTTTCAATAAATCTTGTCAGCACTTTCTTCTGACCGCTGGGATCCTTTAACAGATAGGTGCCCAGCCGCATGGCAAAGGGGGCTTTTCCCAGGAGAAATTTACTGAACCGGACATCCGGATAAGTTTCCCGGTAGGCATAGGTCAGCATCTTTGTGATAACATGGTGCTCCCGGGTGCTGAGGCGAATGGTGGCATTCTGGTGGAATTGCGATGGGCGGAGGTGCTTCTTTCTGTAGAGGAGTTCCCGGTCGATTTCTGTCTCGAAATAAGCATGCTGTCCGAAATATTCCAGATTCGTAGGAGGGGTGTCCGCAGAATATCCCGTAAAAGCATATACATAAGGGTGAATCGTGCAGTCTAACGTATAGTGTCCGATGAATCCGCAGATATAGGCATCGGCAATTGCAAGAGAGCGTTTTTTCCCTTTAAATAGGGTTCGGCTGTGCAGGAGATTGGAAAAAAACTCTCCTGTTTTTTTACTGTGTGCAAGAGCCCCAAGATTCTCAAGGAGAAGGGCATAGGAAGGCAGGTCGTAGAAAAAAACATCCGGTCCCTGCAGACCAAGGGCAAAAGCCGAGTGGTTTCGTCTTATCATCTCCTGCAAAAAGGAGGATGAAAGGTGCTTGCAGACATCAGTTCCAAACAGATAATGGGTTGTAAAACCTGGCATATTATCACTCCAATCGTTGTTGTTAATTATCATCATAATATATTTCCCACAATTCGTAAATATTTTTCATTGACTTTGCATATGATGATACAAAAAGGCAAAATTGTCTATTGCCGGTATACAGGGTTTAGGGTTTGAATATTCTTTTTGGGGAGAATAATTCATATACTTGAATTTGAAACGGATAAAGGAATGAATGGAATGTCAGCCGGCAGATGGAACCGGCTTTACAGGGAGGAGCGATTAACATGGCAAGATTAAAGGATGCAGCAGAGAGACAGGCGTTTTCCTTTGCAATAGATGCAACACTTAAGAGCCTGAAGAAAGACAGGGTAAAGGGGCTTCTTAATATTGTAAATCTGACACAGAAGGTCATGGGAGATTATTTTGGCACAGAGGTCTATGATGTGGTCCGGGACATGATTAAGGATCCGGATAATAAATGGATGCATTATGTAAACCGGCTCCTGGATGAGACCGATCCCCATGTGGCAAAAATGACGGCATTGAATCTTGGCTATCAGGCGGCCTTCGCCGGGACAAAGAAAATACGGAAAATGAGGGAGGTGCACGACTGCAGCATTCCCTGGCTGATCCTTATGGATCCCACCAGTGCCTGCAATCTGCACTGTACCGGCTGCTGGGCAGCAGAGTATGGACATAAACTAAACCTTACCTTTGAGGATATGGACAGTATTGTTACCCAGGGGAAAAAACTGGGAATTTATTTTTACATGATGACAGGCGGGGAACCGCTGGTGCGTAAGGCTGATATCATCCGCCTTTGCGAGAAACATAACAACTGTGCTTTTCACTGTTATACCAACGGAACACTGGTGGATCAGAAACTCTGTGATGATATGAAGCGGGTGGGAAATCTTTCCCTTTCTATTTCGCTGGAGGGCTTTGAAGAGGCAAACGATTTTCGCCGTGGTGAGGGTGTTTATCAGAAGGTATTAAATGCCATGGATCTGCTTCATGAGAATGGTATTATTTTTGGTAACAGCGTATGCTACACCAGTAAGAACATGGATGCAGTGACAAGTGATGAATTTTTTGATCTTTTAATTCAGCATGGAAGCCGTTTTGCATGGTATTTTCATTTAATGCCGGTGGGAATGAAGGCTTCTCCGGAACTGATGCCCACGAAGGAGCAGAGAGAATATATATACCACAGACTGCGGGAAGTCCGGGGCTCCTCCGGAGGAAAAGAAATTTTTGTTATGGATTTCCAGAATGATGGGGAATATGTGGGAGGATGTATCGCCGGAGGCCGGAATTACTGTCATATCAATCCAAAGGGTGATGTGGAACCCTGCGTTTTTATCCATTATTCCGGGGCAAATATTCATGACAAGACGCTGCTGGAGTGCCTGAAACAGCCGTTGTTTATGGCATACCGTGATAATCAGCCCTTTAACGATAATATGTTAAGGCCATGTCCGATGCTGGAAAATCCGGAAATTTTGCAGAAAATGGTAAAGGAGACCGGTGCACATTCCACAGATGTGGAGCAGGCAGAGCCGGTAGAGCATCTTTGCGGAAAATGTGTGGAGTATGCGAAAGCGTGGAAGGAGACGGCTGACAGACTCTGGGCGGAACATCCCCATCAGATTAAGGGTTATACCAACTTTAAAAGGAAGCAGTAATGATTTAATATAATATTAAGATTCTAATCAGCATTCCCGGTTTACAGACCGGGAATTTTGATGTATTGTAATGGCATGAAACCTAAATTGAAAATTTCACTGGAGTATGATAAAAAAAATAATATCAGATCTGTGATTGTTGTGGCCCTTGCAGTGGCCATGTATGTAACGATTCACTTTTCTGTCTGGGCACTGGTTGCATATAGCCTTGCCTATTATCTGATCAAAAGCTTAAAGATTGAGGCTGATGAGAATTATTCGTGGCTTTGGACACTGCTTTTGCTGGCAACAGGGGCATGTCTATCCACTTTTTCCATTCAGTATATGCTTTTGGAACCGGAAGATTTTACGAAAACCACATACTTTATGCTCTTTTTGAATGTACTATGTTGTCTGATAGTATATCTTCTGGTGCAGATATTTACCAATAATACCGGGCTGACCTGTATCATTTCCCATATTTTTCTGATATCCTTTGCCTTTGTCAATTATTTTGTATATCTGTTTCGTGGAAATGAATTTACATTTGCGGATATCCGCTCGATTGGAACTGGACTCAGTGTGGCGGGGAACTATCAGCTGCGGTTGAATGACAGAGGTGCCTATGTGATTTTTCTTGCGGCACTTTTTGCTGCCTTTGTCCGGAAATGGCAGGTGACATTTGAGAATAAAATCTGGATGCGGGTGATCACAGCAATGACTGCAGTGCTCTGCGGGCTGATTGTGGCCTGTAATGCCTATGATGTGAACACAGAGACATGGCAGCAGAAGGGAACCTACCGGAATGGTTATATCTTAAATTTTGTACTGGGAATCAGGGATAGTATTGTTACACCACCGGAAGATTATTCGGCTGCTGCAGTTGCCAGGCTGGAGAAAACCTATCAGTTGGATAAAAAAGAATACAGTAAAGTCAATGCGAATGTAGAAAATCCTACAATTATTGCAATTATGAATGAATCTTTCGCGGATCTGGGGGTGCTGGGAGATTTGCAGACTAATATACCGCTGACTCCCTTTATGGATTCCCTGCAGGAAAATACCACGAAGGGATATGCACTGTCCTCAGTATTCGGGGCAAAAACGCCGAACTCCGAGTGGGAATTTATGACAGGAAATTCCATGGCTTTTCTTCCGGCAGGATCTGTGGTATATCAACAGTATATCAGCGATAAGCCGGCTTCTATGGTGTCAGATTTAAAGGATATCGGCTACACCTGTGTTGCCATGCATCCGTATTATGAGACCGGATGGAGCAGGAATCAGGTATATCCGCATCTCGGTTTTGATGAGATGTATTTTAATGATTATTTCGATCAGACCCAAAAACTCAGGGAATACATAACGGATCAGGAATTGTATGATAAAATTATTGAACGTTATGAGAACCGGAAAAAGAATGAAAAGCTGTTTGTCATGGGAATTACCATGCAGAATCATGGCGGATACACAGAAAGCTATGACAATTTTCCTGAAAGCTGCTACAAATTGGGGCATTCCTATACGGATGCAAACCAGTATCTCTCGCTGGTTCATGAGAGCGATAAGGCAGTAGAAAATCTGATTACCTACTTTTCCGGAGTGGATGATCCGGTGGAAATCATTTTTTTTGGTGACCACCAGCCCAGCCTTAACAGTAATTTCTATCCGATTCTGAACGGAAAAGGGCTTTCCGGACTGACGGAGGATGAACTGGAAAATCTCTATAAGGTTCCCTTTTTTATCTGGACCAATTATGATACACCGGAGGAAACAGTGGATATTACCAGTCTGAACTTCCTTTCCACCATGGCATTGGAGCGGGCCGGGATTGAACTTCCTGCCTATCATAAATTTCTGGCAGATATGATGGAACAGGTTCCGGCAATCAATTCCAGAGGATATTATTCAAAGAAAAAGGGAGGTTTCCTTCACATCAGTGAGGCAGAAGGAAAAGAGGCAGAATGGATCAGGCAATATCATATTTTACAGTATAACTCCATGTTTGACAGATTTAAGAGGAGTGACTTTTTTTTCCCCTGCCACCAGCAGGAATAACAGCTGCAAGGTTGTGGAAATAAGCAGGATAAACGGAAATTTCGAAGATAAAGGGTGAGAATAGTGAGACTGAGAGATTTATTAAATTACGATAATATTGTGATACAGTGTCATGATAATCCGGATGCGGATACCATTGCATGTGGATTCGGTGTGTATCTGTATTTGAAATCCAAAGGAAAGGAAGCCAGACTGGTTTATGGCGGACAGAACGTGATCAGAAAAAGTAATCTGGTCATGATGGTGCAGGAACTTCATATCCCTCTGGTTCATGTGGATTATCTGCGTAAACCGGAACTTCTTGTGATGGTGGACTGCCAGTACCGCTCCGGAAATGCAGCAGTGTTTGAGGCGGATAATATTGCGGTCATCGATCATCACAGAATCAGCAGTGAACTTCCGGAGATGTCGGCAGTAAACAGTAAATTGGGAGCCTGCTCCACTTTAATCTGGAAGATGTTAAAGAGAGAAAATTTTAATGTTCAGGAAAACAGGGAGCTGTCAACTGCGCTGTATTATGGACTGTATATGGACACGGGCAGTTTTACCGAGATTGTCCATCCTCTGGACAAGGATTTACGGGATGAAGCGCGTTTTGACCAGAAGATCATGCGGAAACTCAGAAATGCTAACATGTCACTGGACGAGCTGGGAATCGCAGGTGCAGCCCTTTTAAATACCGATTATCTGGAGGAATACCGGGCCGCTATCGTCAAGGTGGCACGCTGTGACCCGAATGTTCTTGGAATGATCAGTGATCTGGTACTTGAGGTGGATGCAGTAGATATCTGCGTGACTTTCAGTGTTCAGCCGGAAGGCGTGAAATATTCAGTCAGAAGCTGCGTCAAGGAAGTGAAAGCAAATGAGCTGGCATCTGAACTGTGCAAGGGAATCGGATCCGGTGGCGGACATCTGGAAAAGGCAGGCGGACTGATCTCTATGGACCTGATGACAGAAGAGTACCTGCAGTTTTGTAAAGAGCACCATTTCAGGCCCCGTATGGAGTACGATGCAGAAGGAAGGAATGAACAGCCGGCCGCATCCGGAATCAAATCCGTGCTGGAACAGCGTCTGCGGATTTACATGGAGAATACAGATATTATCTATTCTGATGAATGCCGGCTGGATATGCATAATGCCACCTGTTACTGCAGGCGCTCCGTCCCCTGGGGCTATGTGTGTTCCGCAGATCTTTTTAAAGGGGATACACCGGTTAACGTTCGTACTATGAAGGGTGATCTGAAAACAGAGGCTGGGCTCAATATTGTATTCATTATCGGACCGAGAGGGGAACTGTTTTTCCGAAAGGAAGAAGAATTCCGGAAGGAATTCCGGGTATATCCGGACTGGAATTTTACTCTGCGGGAGACAGAATATGCTCCAACTATCAAAAATATGCATAATGGTCAGGTGATTGCCCTTATGGATACAGCCAGAGTCTGCGTGCCAAAGGGAAATCTGATCCTTCATGCGCGTCAGCTGGAACGAAAGGTAAAGCTGTTTCAGGATAAAGCGGCGGATCAGCCCTATACTCTGGGCAGACCGGGGGATTATCTGGTGGACAGCTGCGATGAGGTTAACGGAATCCGTATTATCAAAAAAGAACTGTTTGAGGAAATTTACAGAGAAACCGGAAAGAAGGAGAAGCAAAAGAGCGTGATCTTTGATCTGGACGGAACACTTCTCTATACCCTTGAGGATTTAAAGGAGGCCACCAATGCCGCCCTGGCTGCAAACGGTATGCCACTCTGCACATTGGATCAGGTGCGCCGCTATGTGGGAAACGGCGTCCGTATGTTAATGATCCGTGCTGTGCCGGGAGGCGAGAGTAACCCACTGTTTGAGAGGACTTTTTCGGATTTTAAGGAATATTACGGTCTGCACTGTCTTGATCATACAAAGCCGTACCCGGATATCCTGCATCTTTTGCAGGAACTGAAGGAACGGGGAGTTAGGACAGCAATTGTATCCAATAAACTGGATTCGGCAGTCAGGGAACTGGATGAGCGGTTCTTTAAGGGATATACCACAGCCGCAATCGGTGAGATGGAAAATGTGGCGAGAAAACCGGCACCAGACATGGTGAATAAAGCACTGAAACTCCTTGACAGCAGCAGGGAGGAGGCTGTATATGTGGGTGACTCCGAGGTGGATATAAAGACTGCGGAAAACTCAGGGCTTTCCTGCATTTCCGTGACATGGGGATTCAGGGATATTTCATTCTTGAAAGAAAATGGAGCAAAAACTCTTATTCAAAGACCAATGGAACTCTTGTATCTGATTTAAATTTCGTGTATCATATGTACTAAGAGTGTCTGTTCAGCCTGACGAGTTTTGGGATTTTGCGAATATGCAGGGCGGGGCTGGATAGTTAGAATTCAGAAAGGACAACAGAAAAACCATGGAAGGACGTATTTCGGGAACAACCGGTCTGCTTGCATTAATCGGCTCTCCGGTGGGACATTCCGGTTCTCCGGCAATGTACAATTACAGTTTTGAAAAGCTCGGTCTGGATTACGCATATGTAGCTTTCGATGTGAAGGAAGATCAGGTAAAGGAAGCCCTGGATGCTGTGAAACTGTTTCATATGAGAGGCATCAATGTGACGATGCCGGATAAGACAGAGGCTGCAAAGTATGTGGATGAGCTGTCCCCTGCTGCAAAGATTATTGGGGCAGTGAACACAATCGTAAATGATGATGGAAAGCTCACCGGATATATTACGGATGGCGAGGGATTTGTCAATAACCTTAAGGACCACGGAATTGATATCCGCGGTAAAAAGATTACGGTAGCAGGCGGCGGCGGTGCGGCCACGGCAATCCAGGTCCAGTGTGCATTAGACGGAGCCAGAGAGATTACCATTTTTAATATCAAGGATGCATTTTTTGAGAGAACACTGAAAACGGCAGAAAAGATCCGTGCAGCTGTTCCGGACATTACCGTTAATGTCTATGACATTGCAGATACGGAGAAGATGACGGAGGAAATTAAATCCAGCGATATTTTTGCCAATGCAACCATTGTGGGCATGAAACCCATGGATGATCAGAGTGTGGTCAAAGATTTAAGTGCCTTCTATCCGGGGCTTGTGGTCTGTGATGCGGTCTATAATCCCCAGGAGACAAAGCTGTTACGGGAGGCAAAGGAGGCAGGCTGCACCTGCATCGGCGGAAAGGGCATGCTTTTATGGCAGGGCGTGGCTGCATTTAAGCTGTATACTGGAAAGGATATGCCGGTAGAGGAAGTAAAGGAGCAATTCTTTTCATGAGTAAAATTGATTACAATATTTTTCTGATTGGGTTCATGGGTGCCGGAAAGAGTACCATTGCAAGAAGTCTGGTGCAGAAGCTTAATTTTCCACTCATTGAGATGGACGAGCGGATTGTAAAAGAGCAGGGCATGCCTATCAGTGAGATTTTTGACCGATACGGAGAGGAGCATTTCCGGGATATTGAGAGTGAACTGGTAAAGACCATTGGAACCCTGGAGCCTTCTGTGGTTTCCTGTGGCGGAGGGACAGTGCTTCGGCCGGAAAATGTGGAAAATATGAAGAAAAGCGGCAAAATCGTATTTCTTACTGCAACTCCACAGACCATTTATGAGCGTGTCAAAAACAGTAGTGACAGACCAATTTTAAACGGTCATATGAATGTTCCCTATATTGCAGAGCTGATGGAGAAAAGACGTCCGGTTTATGAAGGGGCTGCGGAACTTACAATTTCAACCGATGGAAAGTCAAGGGAAGAGATTGCAGATGAAATTATCCGTAGACTGGAGGAATAAAGAATGCGTTTTAACCTGGATAATCCGGTGTTTACAGCACTGGGGAAAGTAGTGGACTGCGCCTGGCTCAGCATTCTCTGGTTATTATGCTGCCTGCCGGTGGTTACGATAGGGGTCTCTTCCACGGCAATGTATTATACGGTACATAAGGTAATTCGCGGAGGACGGGGATACGTATCAAGAACCTTTTTTACCGCCCTTAAAGACAATTTCAAACAGGCAACACTTCCCTATCTGGTATGGCTCATTGCCATGGCTGTTTTAGTGTGTGATGCACTGATTACCAGAGAGGTTTTATTAACCGGCAGCAAGTTGGGAGCGTTTTTTTATCTGTTTCTGGTAATGCTTGTTGTGGTGATGATGTGGGGGTGTTATCTGTTTTCCTATACGGCAAGGTTTGCAAATACAGTTAAGGCAACGTTAAGAAATTCTTTTATTCTGGCAGTCAGACATCTGCCATGGTCGCTGCTCTTAATTGTAATTTCAGCAGCAGCTGCAGTTTTGATCTGGCTGCTGCCGATTCTTACAATACTGATACCGACCACTGCCGTATTATTGTTTGACCTCATCCTTGAGCGGCTGTTCCGGAAATACATGACACCGGAGGATCTGGCAAGGGAAGAGGAACTGGATCATTTGGAAGAGTAGAAATACTTAATATATAATAAAAACAGGAGGATAAATAAATGAGTGTAACAATTTCTGATGCAGTAAAGTACATAGGAGTCAATGATAAGACCATTGATCTCTTTGAGAGCCAGTACGTGGTTCCCCAGGGAGTTTCCTATAATTCGTATCTGATTCTTGACGAAAAGGTAGCCCTTATGGATACTGTGGATGCAAGAGGAACCGGTGAGTGGGAGCAGAACCTGCTTGCAGCATTAAATGGACGCAAGGTGGATTATCTGGTGATTTCCCATCTGGAGCCGGACCATGCCGGAAGTATCAGCCGGGTGGTTGAACTGTTTCCGGATGTAACACTGGTAGGAAATGCAAAGACATTCAATATGCTGCCGCAGTTTTTTGACATTCCGCTGGAGGGACATACCTTAACAGTGGCTGAAGGAGATACCTTATCTCTTGGAAGCCATACCTTAAGTTTCTATATGGCACCGATGGTGCACTGGCCGGAGGTTATGGTGACCTACGAGAGCAGTGAGAAGATTCTCTTCTCCGCAGACGGATTTGGAAAATTCGGTTCCCTGGATTATGATGATCCGGAGGGATGGGCCTGCGAGGCAAGAAGATATTATTTTAATATTGTGGGAAAATACGGCGCTCCGGTGCAGGCACTTCTTAAGAAGGCAGCAGGCCTTGACATTCAGACTATCTGCCCGTTACATGGACCGGTACTGAATGAGAATCTGGAGTATTATATCAATATGTATGATACCTGGAGCAGCTACAAGCCGGAAAATAAGGGTGTTTTGGTTGCCTATGCGTCCATCCACGGCAATACCGGAAAGGCGGCAGAAAAATTTGGGGAAATGCTTCGTGCAAAGGGCGTGGAGAAAGTCGTGGTAAGCGACCTGGCCCGGGAGGATATGGCAGAGGTTATCGAGGATGCATTCCGCTATGACCGCATGGTTCTTGCAGCAGCAAGCTATGACGGAGGGGTGTTCCCATGCATGCAGGATTTTCTCCATCATTTACAGTCCAAGGGATATCAGAACCGTACCGTTGGTATCATTGAAAATGGTTCCTGGGGACCTACCGCAGGAAGAACCATGAAAGCCATTCTGGAGCCGATGAAGAATGTGACGATTGTAGAACCTATGGTAACGATTCGTTCCACCATGAAGGAAACAGATCTGCCGGCAATGGAACAGCTGGCTGATGCAATTGCAAATGCGTAAATTTAAATAAGATTAAAGAACAGGCGTATGCATTGTTTTAGCATACGCCTTACTGCTTTCGGGGAACTTATGGATATATTGCTGGCAGGTGGCACCAGCCACTTTTTAAAGCTTTTGGTGGACAAACTGAATAAAGAGGGGCACCGTGTCTTTCAGCTGACAGAGGAACCGAAAACGGAGAAGAAGCTGCCTAAGGTATTTGAGACTTACCATTTTCCGTATGATGATACCTGTATCAGTGATGTCATTGGGAGTATCCAGCCGGATGTTACCGTTTTTCTGGGAGCTTTTGATACGAATTTCAAGTGGGATAAAGCCCAGAGCCGTCCGGCTGTTTATACAGCAGGCGTGTTTAATATCCTGATGGCACAGAATGCATTGGGAAAAGGCCGGTTTATTTATCTTTCCTCGGAAGAGGTGTTTCAGGGGGAATATGCAGGAGAAATAAACTGCGACGATTCCTGTGCGGTCTATACAGATAAAGGTCAGGCAGTATCTGCCGGGGAGGAAATCTGTAAAACCTATCGTCAGATGGGAAAGGATGTAGTGGTTTTGCGGCTGGATCATCTGTATGGGATTCCTAAAAATGTGGCTGAGGCGAAAAATCTGGTTGCCCGGATGATTATAGAAGCCCTGGAAACCGGCGAAATCCAGGTGGATGACAACCAGCGGATGCAGCTTTTGTACTATGCGGATGCTGTGGAATTTGTCTATCAGGTGATTAAGGCGAAGAGGACAAATTTTGGATTGTATCAGATTTCCACCGGAAAAACGGTAATGCAGCGTGAGATTGCAGAGCTGATTGCCCATGTGCTGGGCAGTATTACCCTTGTTAAGGCACCAAAGGAGCAGAGATTAGAGCCTGTTCTATCCAATGAGCGTTTTGCGGGGGAATTTGGAATCCGCATCATGCATGACATAGACCGACATATGGAGGAACTGGCCGGTAAAATCAGCAAAAACGCAGAAGAGTATGTCCGGGTGGATAACAGGAAACAGACTTTTATGCAGAGAATGGGGACCCGGACGCGGGAATTGATTACGGCAATGGTTCCTTTTATAGAAAATCTGGGTGGGTTTGTTTTATTTTTTTTGCTGAATAAGTTAACCTCCGCTTCTCCCTATTTTCAAAACGTGGATTTTTATCTGCTCTATGTCATGATCTTCGCTCTGATGTTTGGACAGCAGCAGGCAATCTTTTCCTGTGTGCTTGCAGTTGCCGGATATTATACGGAACAGCTGGGGTTAAGGGATGGATTTTCTGTGATCATTGATTTTCACACTTATATCTGGATTGCACAGCTTCTCATTTTGGGACTTTTAGCAGGTTTCCTAAGAGACCAGCTGAATGTACTTGAGGAGGAGCAGAAACATGAAGTCAACTATCTGTCCAAACAGATTGACGATATCTCGGATATCAATGTGAGCAATGTCCGGGTAAAGGAAATCTTATCCAGTCAGATTGTAAATCAGAATGACAGTTTTGGAAAACTGTATGAGATTACCTCCAGTCTGGATAAACTGGAACCCAATGAGGTGCTTTTCTATGCTGCCGAGGTGCTGGCAAGACTTATGGGAAGCAGGGATGTGGCAGTCTATTCCGTGGCAAACCGATCTTACGCCAGACTTTTTTCCGCAACATCTCTCAAAGCCAGATGTCTGGGAAACTCCATAAACTACGCCGCTATGGGAGAACTCTATGACAGACTTTTAGAGAAAAAAGTGTACATCAATAAAAATATGAATGAAAACTATCCCCTCATGGCGGATGCCATTTATTCTGAGGATGAAATGCAGCTGATTCTGATGGTATGGGGCATTCCCTGGGAGAGAATGACCCTTGGACAGGCAAACATGCTGACGGTTATCGGGTATCTGATCCAGAACGCAGTGCTTCGGGCAAACCGCTATATGTCAGCCCTTGAGTCCCAGCGGTATATTGGTGGAACAAATATTTTAGAGACGGAGGCCTTCCGATCTCTTGTTACGGCCTATTTACGTGCCCGACAGAAAGGACTTACGGAATGTGCCCTGATTGAGGTGGATCTGGGGAAGGTGAGCCTGGAAGAGGCGGGGCAGAAGCTTTCAGCCAAAATGCGACAGAGTGATTTCCTTGGGGAATTGAAAAAGGGAACACTGTATGCCCTCCTTGCCAATACAAATTCAAAAGATGCGGCGATGGTACAGATTCGATTTGAGGAAATGGGATTTGCGTGCCGGATTCAGGAGGAAATCAGCCTATGACAATGGATGCGAGGATTTTCTATGTTATATTGACCATCAATACCATTGCCGCTATCAGCTATGAGGTATGGAATGAGACCCACTGGAGAGAAAATCCGGGAGCCAGGACGGGAGGCAGAATCCGAACAGTTGTGATGCTTCTTACACCGATTGTGGGTCCTGTTTTTTTTCTGATGGGAACGCTGGTACAATTGATTCTGTTCCGGCAGGAGGTGGATCTGGAGGACGTTATTTTCAGCAAAGAACGGGTGCAGACCAGGCAAATGGCGGATGCAGATGCAGAGGGAAACATTGTTCCTATTGAGGAGGCTCTGGCGGTATCCGATAAAGACAGTATGCGGACCCTGCTCATGAATATAATAAAGGGCGATGTACAGGACTCCCTGGCATCCATTGCGCTGGCATTAAACAGTGAGGACAGCGAGACTTCCCACTATGCGGCAACTGTGCTTAGGGATGCACTGAATGATTTCAGGGCTCACGTTCAGGAATTGTATAATAAGATGCAGCAGGAAGGACTTGATGCGTCACCCTATGCAGTGGAGCTGATTACCTATATGAACCGGGTGCTGGTGCAGGATGTGTTTCATGAGGCAGAGCAGAGGTCTTTTGTGGATATGATGGAAGAGGCATGTACTTTGCTTTACGAAAAGTTCTGGCGGGAACTTCGCGCCGAGCATATACAGTGGCTGTGTTCCCTGCTTTTGTCCCTTGGGGAATATGACCGTATGAAAGTATGGTGTGACAGAAGCCGGGAGTTCTTCCCGGATGAGCTGTCCACTTATACCAATTATCTGAAATTGTATTTTACTACCGGTCAGAAAAAAGAATTTTTTACGGAGCTGGACCGGCTCAAAGCGTCCAGGGTCGTTATTGACAGAGAAACACTGGATTTGATTCGGACTTTCACATAGACAGATCCACGGAAAGGAAATTTATGGTATCCCGTAGAAATTACATTGCGATTGTCATGATGCTTCTTATTCTGTTTGTTATGTTTCAGTTTTCAGGTGTCATGAAAAAACAGTTAAATGAATATGGGGAAAACAGCTATGCAGAGAATGCGGACACGAATTTTACCAGGGAGGACGCATTCTGCCCGGAGGCAGGAACTTCTGCGGATATTGTCTATGTGGGAAATAAGGAGGGCAGCATAGGAAAAGTGGTGACAGAATTCTGCACCTACAGTAAGAAGACCCTTCGGTGCCGGCAGTCCATGGCGGCCTGCAGGATACAGGATGACAGTACAGCAACGGTGATCATTGACGGCAGAAATATAGTGAAATCCCAGGCAGAAGTAAAAGTACTGAACCGGCTGGTCAAAGAGGGTGCAGACGTGATCTTTGCCAGTATGCCGGATTATGAGGTGGTTACCTCTAATGGAATTTTAAACGATATGATGGGGATTTACCAGAATTTTGCACCGGAGGTAAAGCTGGATGGGATGCATCTGTTTTCCGGTTTTCTGATGGGAGGAGAGGCTGTCTATCAGGTCAGGGACAGGGAAGATAAAAAACGGCAGGATCTGGATATAGAAATCCCCTGGTATGTAACCGGAAGTGGAACAGAGACCTATATGGTTGGAACAATTCCGGAGAAAACCTACCGGAATGCTCTGAAAATGGGAATTGCCCAGAAATTCACTTCCGTTGGAACCGATGAGACATCTACGAAAAATACTTTGATGCCTGCCGTTATATGGAGGAACAGCTGGAATGACAGGCAGATATTCTGCATCAATGCCGATTTTATGCTTGACAGCTCCGGAATTGGTATTTTGTCTGCTATTATGGCAGAAATGTCAGATTACAGCCTGTATCCGGTTGTAAATGCACAGAATTTTGTCATTGCCAATTTTCCTGCCTTTGCTTCGGAAAATTCCGAAGGACTGAAGGAAAACTACAGTCAGCCGGCAGAGGATATTTACCAGGATATTATCTGGCCGTCACTCAGTTCACTTGCGGAAAAAACAGGGGATTTGCTGACTTGCATGCTGACCCCGCAGTTTTCTTATTCAGATGCGCTGGAGCCCAATCCGGATACGGCGGCTTATTATCTGAAACTGCTTAAGGAGGAAGAGGCAGAAGCAGGGCTTTCTGCAACCTCTGTTGAGGGACTTCCGGTTTCAGAAAAGATGGCAGCAGACGATATGTTTTGGGAGAAAACAGCCCCCGGATATCAGTTTCGTTCTCTGTATATTGACGGGAGAGAGGAACTGGAGGAAGCGGGAAAGGCGGGGAAAACCCGTGGTGTCCGCACGGTGGTACTGGAAGAGGAGGCAGAGGATGATCCCATTGTGGGATACGGCGAGGATGGGATGCTGTTGCAGTACAGTACCAGTGATGGAATTCATCATACCTTTCAGGATGACTTTAAACTTCGCTGTCAGGAGACGGCTTTAGGATATTCCAATATTGTTTTGAATCTGTATCATGTGACCTATCCCGGAAATAAATCCGACCTCTGGCAGAATCTGGGAAAAGTGGTTGCTGCAAATGCTGTAACTTACTGGGAACCTTTTGACAGTTTTGCCAGCACAACCCTTAGCACCAGTGACCAGAGAATCCGTCGTTTTCTTGCACTGGATTATGAAGAAAAACGGAATGGAGACAGTATTTCCCTTACTACTTATCATTTTGAGGAACAGGCATATTTTGTTTTAAAGCTTCATGATGAGAAAATAAAATCCCTGCAGGGGGGCAGCTATAAAAAACTGGGAGACGGATTTTACCTGATAACAGTAAAGCAGCCGGAGGCTTTGATCCGGGTGGAAAGTACCGGAAGGTGGTGAGAGAATGGTAATCTGTATTGTGGCAGAGGGCTGCTATCCCTATGTAGTGGGAGGGGTATCCAGCTGGATCAACAGCATGATAAGGAACTTTCCGGATTATAAATTCATCATTTTATCTATTATTGCCAACCGTTCCATGCGGGGGAAATTCGTGTACGAGCTGCCGGAGAACGTGGTAGAGGTCAGGGAACTGTATCTGCAGGATTATGACTGGAAAGAGAAAAAGAGTCATAGGAAGTTTAAGCTGGATGAAAAAGAATACCATGCGTTAAAAAGCCTTCTTATCAACCAGCAGGTGGATTGGGATACGTTGTTTACTCTTTTCGGGGAAAAAGATTTTTTACTGAATGACCTTTTGATGGGACCGGATTTTTTCAGGGCGGTCAGGGAATGTTACCGGCTTTATTATCCGGAGGCGGTATTTTCCGATTTTTTGTGGACTATGCGCTCTGTTTATCTTCCCCTGTTTCTTACCATGCGTATGGAGCTGCCCCGGGCAGACCTGTACCACTGTGTGGCAACCGGGTACGCCGGAGTGATTGGCTGCATGGCGAAAAAAAAGTTCGGCTGTGGGCTTTTGATTTCGGAGCATGGGATTTATACCAGGGAGAGGGAAGAAGAGCTAATCCGTGCCAAGTGGGTGGAAGGAATTTACAAAAATATCTGGATTGACCAGTTTCGTAAAATGTCGCAGCTGGCCTATGATGAGGCGGATCTTGTGACCAGTCTGTATGCCCATGCCAGGGAGCTGCAGATCGAATTGGGATGTCCGGAAGAAAAAACAAGGATTACGCCAAACGGCATTAATACCAGCCGGTTTGAGAACCTGAAACCTCCGGATGTGATGAGTCCGGATAAGGTGAATGTCGGTGCAGTTCTGAGAGTGACACCTATTAAGGATGTGAAGACGCTGATACGTGCCTTTGCCTTTGCAAAGAAATCCGTGCCGAATCTGGTGCTCTGGATTATGGGACCGACGGATGAAGATGAGGAATATGCAAAGGAATGCTTTGATATGGTTGAAACCATGGGAGTTCCGGATGTACAATTTACAGGAAGGGTAAATGTGACAGATTATATGGGGGGAATTGATATGTCAATCCTAACCAGTATCAGTGAGGGACAGCCCCTTACGATTTTAGAGGGGTATGCAGCGCATATTCCGGCCATTGCAACCGATGTAGGAAACTGCAGAGGACTCATATATGGCGAGTCGGATGATTTTGGTGAGGCAGGGATATTAACCCATATCATGAATGTGGAGGAGATCGCAGATGCCATTGTAGATCTGGCAACCCATCCTAATAAGCGCCGTGAGATGGGGGAAAACGGATACCGGCGGGTGATGGCTAAATACAAGATTGAGGATATGCAGAAAACCTACGGAGATATTTACTGGGATTTTGAGGATATTGACTGGTAACAGTACGGGGAAAGGAAACAGGGAAAACTGATATGGCAGGAATTGGAATCAGACTGCAAAAGTTTTATGAAAAAAAATCTATTCTGGCACATCTGGCCGGTTTTGGATACAGCATGGTGGTTACCATTGCACCAATGTTTTTAATTATCGGTAATGTCATGTTAATGAGCGCAGTTTTGGGATATGATACAGCCAGCTATACAAGACGGGGGCTGTTTTCCAGTACGCTGCTGTATATCTTTATTTTTTCCCTTCTTACGTCATCTCCCTTTAACGGGGTGCTGTCCCGGTATCTGGCTGATGTGATCTATGATGAACATTACGATGACATACTTCCCTGCTTTGATGTAGGAATTCTGTTAAATGTGCTGCTTAGCTGTGGAGTGGGAATCCCATTTTGCATCTGGGAGTGTGTAAGGGGACATGTCAATCCTTTGTTTGTCTTTACCGGGTTTTGCGGTTTTATATCACTGGTATTTGTATTCTATGCCATGCTTTACCTGTCGGTCTGCAAAGATTACCAGAAAATCACACTCTATTTCTTTATCGGAATGGCCGCTGCCTTTGGCCTTTCACTGTTTTTTGTGAAGGTGTGCCACAGAGAGACAGTCTACAGCATGCTGCTGTCCCTTACATGCGGGTTTTTTATAATAGCAGTTTTGGAACTGGCTACAGTGAAGCAGTATTTTAAGAAAAACAGTAATCATTACCGGAATGTGCTTTCCTATTTTCGAAAATACTGGATGCTTGTGGTGATTAATATTTTATACATACTGGGGCTGTATATTCATAATTTTGTGTTCTGGGGCTCGGATATGCAGATGAAGGTGGCAAACAGCTTTGTTTTTGCTCCCGCCTATGATCTTGCCACATGCCTTGCCATGTTCACCACTATTTCAGCCACGATTATTTTTATCTCCCATGTGGAGATGTATTTTCATAAGCGGTATAAGGCATATTCAGAGGCGGTGATCGGTGGCAGATGGGAGGACATTGAGAATACCAAAACCCGGATGTTCCGTCAGCTGGCATCGGAACTTCTGAACCTGGTACGGGTGCAGTTTATTATTTCCATTGGAATTTATCTGTTCTGTATTATAGTACTGCCCCATATGGGGGTGTCCGGCAGATCCCTGCAGATATATCCATGTCTGGCAGTGGGATATTTTGTTCTTTTCCTGTTTTATTCGGAGATTGTTTTTTTATACTATTTCAATGATCTGACGGGTGCGCTCCTTGCATCGTCATCTTTTTGTGTCATAACCTTTGTGATCAGCCGAATGGCACTGGGATGGGACTATATGTGGTATGGACTTGGGGTGCTGGCAGGGAGTTTTGTGGGGTTTACCATTGCTTATTTCAGAATCCGCTGGGCGGAAAAGCATATGGATGAGCACATTTTCTGTACAGGATTGCTTTTCCCCATCAAAAAGGGGAAAAAGCCGGACTGTGTTGTCTATAAAAAGAATTCGAAAGAGAAAGGAGAGTAACAATGCTCATTTTTGTACGAATCGGACTTGTTCTGGAAGGAATTATATTTTTAATTATGGATTTAAGAAATTATGTGAGACAGAGGCTGACAGAGACCACAGCAATCCTGTGGGCTTTGGTCTCTGTGATTCTCATCATTACAGGGGCAGTACCCTTTCCGGAGAAGTATACCTATGATACTATGCTGTGGCTTTTAATGGGAGTGTGTCTTCTGCTGTTATTCCTTCTGTTTGAGGTCAGCAGGATGATTTCCACGCTGTCCATGAAAAATCAGGAGCTGGCCATGCAGGTTTCTCTTTTGAATCAGGAAAATGAAAAGATTTTACGGAGACTGGGGATGTTGATGGATGAAGAAGAGGATACTGTTTGTCGTTAATACCTTTAGCAGGGCAGGGGCTGAGACGGCATTGCTTTCACTTCTTAAGGTATTTGCAGAAAATAATCAATACGAGATTTCACTTTTTGTCCTGATGGGACAGGGAGAGCTGGCTTTAAGTATGCCCGAAAATGTCAGGCTGGTAAACAGCCATTATAGCACGAAATCGGTATTGGAAAAGAGCGGAAAGCCGGTAATGATAAAGACAGTATTGTGTGCACTTCTGGCACATGGGAATCTGTTTCGGCTGTCCGGATATCTTCTGGAAAACTGGAATGCAATGAGAAAAAAGAAAAAGGTTCGGGGGGATAAGCTGCTGTGGCGTGTTCTGTCAGAGGGAGCAGAGCGGTTTAACGAAGAATATGATCTGGCGGTTGCTTTTCTGGAGGGAGGATCTGCCTATTATGTTGCAGACCATGTCCGGGCAAAAAAGAAGGCAGCCTTTATCCATATCGACTATGAGAAGGCGGGATACAGCCGGAATCTGGACAGGGACTGCTATCTGGGGTTTGATGCTGTGTTTCCCATTGGAGAGAATGTAAAAAATAAGTTTTTAGGGGTATATCCGGAGTGCAGGAATCGGACTTTTCTGTTCCCGAATGTGGTAAATCAGGAAGAAATCCGTAAAAAAGCAAAGGAACCGGGGGGATTTGCCGATAATTATAATGGAATACGAATACTTACAGTGGGGAGACTTTCGCCCCAGAAATCCTACCCTGTTGCGATAGAAACGATGTATCTTTTGAAACAGGAGAGAGCGGATGTGCGCTGGTATGTTCTTGGGGAGGGACCGGAACGAAAAAAGTTAGAACATTTGATAGCAGACTATGGTCTGGAAAAGGATTTTTGTCTTTGTGGTTCCGTGGATAATCCGTATCCCTATTACGCCCAGACAGATCTTTATGTACATGCCACAGGCTTTGAGGGAAAGAGCATCGCGATACAGGAGGCTCAGACCCTTGGCTGTGCAGTGATTGTATCTGAGAGCAGTGCGGAACAGGTACAAGATGGTGAGGATGGCATAGTTTGCGAATTAAATCCACAAGTATTAAAAAATACAATTTTAAATTTAATAAATGAACCCCGGAAGCGGGCCGCTTTTGGGAGGAAGGCAGCTTTACGGAAGACTAACTGTGAGGAGCAGGTGCGTTTACTTGAGGAATTGCTATGAGTGAAAGAGAACATAAGGAAGTGCTGATAATTATTCCCGCTTATAATGAGGAAAAGAATATAGGAGACGTACTGGATTCCCTTACGCAGGCAGGAATTACAGAATTTGCAGATATTCTGGTGGTTAACGATGCATCTACGGATGCTACGAATGCAAGGGTGAAAGAAAAAGGCTGCACATTGATTTCCAATGTGTTTAACATGGGCTACGGCAGTGCAATCCGCATCGGATACAAATGGGCAGTGCGGCGGAATTACCGTTATGTGATTCAGATGGATGCAGATGGACAGCATGATATCTGCAATATCCCGGTAATCTATGAGAAATTAAAGACGAAGGATGCAGAGGGGCATTATCCGGATATCGTGCTGGGATCCCGGTTTATGGAGGGAAGTAAAGCCTATCCCGTTGGGGGACTCAAAAAGATTGCCTACCGCTTTCTTAATTATGTGATTCGAAAAACCTGCGGGCAGACCATAACAGATCCCACCACAGGACTGCAGGGCCTAAGCTCTCGGGCTTTTTTGTATTACAGCCAGTATCATCATTTTGATGACCGGTATCCGGATGCCGATATGATTATTCAGATGAAATTGTTAGGTTTTAAACTGGAGGAGATTCCGGCAGTTATGCACGAGAGAAAAGCGGGAGAAAGCATGCATTCCGGCTTAAAGCCAATTCTTTATATGATCCGTATGTGTTTTTCTGTGACAGGAGTGCTGTTTCGTATTAAGGTTTTAAAACAGGATGTGGAGATGGTGAAAGATGAGCTTATGGAAAGCGGGGACTAAAAGGAAACCGGAGACTCTCTGCAGTTCTGGGGAAGCGTTGGTTAATCCCGGACGGGGCTGGTATCATATTTATACCTTTCGACTGGGAAAACCCGATTATGATCAGCTTAAGTGGCTGCCGTTTTATGAGGAGGAGTCACTGGTGCTTGTGCGGCTGGATATAGCGGACTTCAGGGAAAGAGAGCTGGATGATAAGGCCCTTTCCTTTGGGGCGGCGGTATTTGCCGTAATGAAGGAACACCAAAAAGATGTGATTCTTCGGGTCTGCTACGACACAGAGGGAAAGGGGATGGAGCGGGAACCTGCTTCTTTTTCCCTTGTGCTGACCCATATCAGACAGATGGCACAGCTTGCTTCAGAATACGAGGATGTGATTCTTACGGCACAGGGACTGTTTGTAGGAAGCTGGGGAGAGATGCATACATCTCACTTTTTAGAGGAAAAACAGATCTGCTGTATGGTGGAAAGGTGGCAGGAACAAACTTTGATTCCCCTTTCCTTCCGGAAACCGTGCCAGATGCGTCTGATGGGAGAAAAGGAGAGGATAGGACTGTATGATGACGCACTTTTTTCCACGGAAAGTCACATGGGCACATTTGGAGAAAAACGGAAAGATGCTGCCGAATGGAAGGAACCATGGTGTCCGGAGGATGAATTTTCCTATCTTCACAGCAGGAGGGAGCCGGTTTTCTGTGGAGGTGAGGCTGTTTCCGGTGGGGAATACAGTACAAAAGAGACTATTGCCCTGCTAAAAAACATGCAGGTCACCTATCTGAACTGCGTTTATGATGACAGGAGGCTTAAGGAGTGGAAAGAAAAAAAGCTTTCCTCCGGGGAATCGCTGTATTCTTATATCGGAAGACATCTGGGATACCGGATTGCAGTTAAAAAGGTGTCCCGGAAAAGGGATGTTCTGTCACTTACCTTGGAAAATACAGGGTTTGCACCGATGTATGAAGCTGCAGATCTGTTTGTGGAATATGGAGACAGCAGAATACTGTTTCCGGCGGATTTACGCAGACTGGGGAGCGGAGAAACCATGACAGTTTCTGCCACACTCCATGGAAAGGAGACAAAAGGTACGTCTCCAGAGCCCATTCACGGGAAAAGTGAGGTAAGAGCCGGGATGGCACGGAAGAAGGATGGGGCAGCAATCCGATTTGCAAATCAGGGGGCCGGGACAACACTGCTTATTAGAAAGGGAGAAAAGCTTGCGAGAGATGCCGATTGATTTTGTTATTGCATGGGTGGACGGAACGGATCCTGCATGGCAGGCGGAACGTGCTGCTTATCAGAAAAGAGAAAAACACTGTGCCAGCAGTGATGGTATGGCAAGATACCGTGATTGGGAACTGCTTAAATTCTGGTTCCGGGGAGTAGAGCAGTTTGCACCCTGGGTAAACCATATTTATTTTGTCACCTGGGGGCATCTTCCCCAGTGGCTGAATACGGACCACCCCAAACTTACGGTGGTGAAACACAGCGATTATATTCCAGCGGAATTTCTTCCAACCTTTAATTCCAACGTGATTGAACTTAATTTTCATCGGATTTTGGGGCTTTCGGAACAGTTTGTATATTTTAACGATGATATGTTTCTGCTTCGACCGGTGGCACCGGAAGATTTTTTCATAAAGGGGAAACCGAAGGATATGCTGGCATTGCAGCCGGTGGTTGCAAACCGTGACGATTCTGTGATGCCCTATATTTATTTAAACAATGCAATGATGCTTGCAGGATATTTTGACAAACGGGATAACATGAAGAGACAGCCGGGGGCATATTTTCATCCAGGGTATCCGCCGCTGTATTTTCTATATAATCTGATGGAAATGGTATTTCCGCGGTTTACAGGATTCTATACGGTCCATGGGCCGTCGGCGCTTCTTAAGAGTACTTATGAGGAGCTGTGGGAAAAGGAAGGAGATTACCTGACGGAAGTAAGCAGACACCGGTTCCGGGATAAGAGGGATGTCAATCAGTACCTGCTTAGAGAGTGGCAGAAGCTCTCCGGAAATTTTGTTCCCTGCAATGCACACAGCTCCTGCAGGTATTTTAATCTGGGAGAAAATAATGCAGAGCTTACGAAGACTATCAGAGGACAGAAAAGCAGGTCTGTCTGTATCAATGACTCGGAAAAGATTACGGAAACGGAAACGGTAAAGAAAATGCTGGCAGAAGCGTTTTTAAGTATTCTTCCGAAACCATGTTCTTTCGAAAAGTCGTGATCAATAGCGCATAAGGTACAAATACACGTCAATCCGCACAAAAGAAGAAACCATAGACAGGAGGAAAATTGCCATGGAGCCAAGCAGAACTGAATATTCCGCAATCAACACTTCCATTGCAATTATTTCAAGGATAACTGCAATCCTGATGGGGTTTGTTACCCGGGTGGTGTTCATCCATACTCTGAGTGCTGATTATGTGGGGGTAAATGGATTATTTTCAAATATTTTAAGTGTGCTCTCCCTGACAGAGCTGGGGGTGGGGACTGCCATTACCTTTGCATTGTATGAGCCAATCGCTAAAAAAGATGTGAAAAAACAACAGCAGCTGATGCAGTTGTATGGAAAGTTTTACCGGGGAACAGCCCTGATTGTTCTGGCAGTCGGACTGCTTCTGGTTCCTTTTTTGGATATACTGATGAAGAACCCGCCGAAGGTGGACCATCTTATCGGAATTTATTTGCTGTATCTTTTCAATTCGTTTTTTTCTTATCTTCTCGTTTATAAGAAAACCTTAATTGAAGCACATCAGAAAAATTATATCGTACTGGTCTGCCAGACGATTTTCCTGGTGCTGCAGGATTTGCTGCAGATTGTTGTTTTGCTGGCCACCCATAATTATATTTTCTTTCTGCTTCTTTATATGATGTGCACGCTTTTGTCCAATGTCTGTATTTCCCTGATTGCAGACAGGATGTACCCGTATTTGAAGGAAAAATGCAGGCAGAGGATTCCCAAGGAGGAAAAAAAGAAAATTTTTCGTAATATCCGTGCCATGATGATGCATAAGGTGGGAAATATTGTGGTTAATAATACAGATAATCTGCTGATTTCTGCCTATGTGGGTGTAGTCAGCGTGGGAGTATATTCCAATTATTTTCTGTTGATCGGCTCTGTGAGACAGGTGCTGGATCAGATATTTCAGGGGATTACCGCCAGTGTGGGAAATCTTGGGGTAACCGAAAAAAAGGAGCGGATCCGGGAGGTGTTTGAGACAGCTTTTTTCATCGGACAGTGGATTTACGCCTTTGCGGCAATTTGTCTGAATGAGCTTTTAAATCCTTTTGTAGAGCTGGTTTTCGGCAAAAATTATCTGTTTCCCAGAGCTGTTATTTTGATACTCTGCATTAATTTTTTCATAAATGGGACCCGCCAGGCAGCACTGACCTTTCGGGACTCCATGGGACTTTTCTGGTTTGACAGGTATAAAGCATTAATTGAGTCTGGATTAAATATTATATTTTCTTTGCTTCTGGTTAATAAAATTGGTATTCTGGGGGTATTTCTTGGAACACTGATTTCGGAGCTGTTAACATCCGTATGGGTTGAGCCATATGTTTTGTACCGGATCAAATTAAAAGCCTCTGTGACCGGATTTTATTTGAAGTATCTGGGGTATGTTCTGGTTGTGGCGGCAGGATGGTTCCTGACCGGACTGCTTTGCTCTATGGTCGGGGGCAGTACAGTGGTACGGTTGGTGTGCCGATTTTTTATCTGCCTTACAGTTCCGAATTTTCTGTGGCTTATGATTTATCATAGAACAAGGGAGTGTATACAAATAATGCACAGACTAAACATGATTATTCCAAAAAGAAAAAAATGATTTAATAAATAATCCAGCTGTATCAGTGGGGTGGAAAGGAGGAATCCGGCATGAATTCGTTTTATTGGATAGCGGAATATGGTAAGGTCATGGCAGCATATATCTTTCTCATGTATATCTGGCCGTCTGTTGTTTTTCATGATTATCTGAAGAAAAAAAGCCGGGGTATCCGCTTCTGTTTCTGCATAACATTTCAGGTAATTCTGATTAATACGGTTGTTCTCGGGCTGGGACTTTTACATATTTTACATGGCTGGATCCTGGCAGTATTATTTTATGGGACATTTATTCTGGCGGTAATCCGACAGATTAATCTTGGCATAGGAGGAACAGAAATCTTTCGTAAGCTGCTAATGGGAACCTGTGGAATACGTCTGTTTTGTTCCAATATGCGGGTGAAATTTACGAAATGGTGTAAAAACAAATTGGAGCAGATGAATCAAAACACGGCTGGCAGAAAAATGGAGTTTCTGCTGCTTCAGGTCATTGTGATTTTTGGAATGCTGTATTTTGGATATGGCACATACTATGATAAGGCATATGGCTGCGGAGATTTGTACGTACATCATTCATGGATTTACGGGCTGATGCAGGGAAAACCCTTTTCGGAAGGAGTCTATCCGGAGGCCATGCACTGTTTTGTTTACTGCATACATGTGTTATTTGGAGTAAAGATATATAGTATCCTGTTACTTTTGGCAGGTATTCATATTCCAGTATTTCTGATCTGTGCCTACCTGTTTTTCCGGGAACTGTTTGTGTGGAGAGGAACCGCTGTACTTACCCTTGCTGCATTTCTTACAGTGAATCTTCTGACACCGGATGCGGTAGAAAGTATGTCAAGGCTTCAGTGGACGATACCACAGGAATTTGGTCTTTACACGGAGTTTCTATGCGCCTTGTTCTTATTGCGATGTCTGAAGGAGGATTTTTCAGATATACCGAAAGGCATTCGGAATAAATGGAAGTGGTTCATGGGAAAGGACAACCTGATATTGTTTAGCTTTGCACTGGCGGCCTCTTTTGCCATTCATTTTTATGTAACGATTATGGCATTTTTCCTCTGTGTTGTAGTGGCACTGGGATACTTTTTTTCCATTTTCAGAAAGAAGCGGCTGCTTCCGCTGGTGACAGCTGTTACCTTTGGCATGCTGATTGCGATAGCCCCCATGGGAGCGGCACTGGCGGCGGGGATTCCGTTTCAGGGCTCCATCGGGTGGGCTCTTGATGTGATCAAAGGAGGAGACGGGCAATCCGAAGAGGAGCAAAATCAGATGTCTCCCCAGGGAGCGGCAGATAGACAAGGAGACACCGGAAAAGTCATAGGCATAGGGGAAAACCTTATTGCAGCACCGGGAACTCTGGCAGATTCCGGAGTCCGGGTGAAGATGGGGACTGCAGACAAGACCGTTTCAAAGAGGATTACGTTGTTCTCTTCCATAAAAAAGAGAGTTTTGCGGATATACCGTTATGGCTATAAACGCCTGTTTCTGGCAAAGCGTGCAGAATGGATTCTTGCATTGTCCGCTGCGGGAATCTGTATCTGGATGCTTTTTCGCCTGATTGCAGGAATAACCGCACTTGTATGGAGGGGGAGAGGAAGAGAGACTGTATTTATCCACTGGCTGGATGGCTATCCTCTTCTGGTGCTGATGTCCATGGTATTTCTCCTCTGCTATGGGGCAAAGTATATAGGGCTGCCGCCCTTAGTAGATGGAGTCCGCCTTTGTTCCACAACCCATATGCTGGCTCTGGCTGTAGTGCTGATACCGGTGGATCTGATTTTGGGACTTCTGTCTAAAACGGGGATAAATAAGATACTGCCGATAGTTATGCTGCTTGGAACCGGTGGAATTTATATGGGGACCCAGCAGCTTGATATCTATCACAGCTATCTTTTTAACTGGAGTACCGGATACAATTCCTGCGTTAATGTGACAAATAAAATTATGAATGAATTTCCTGACAATGCTTATACCGTTGTTTCCACCACAAATGAGCTGTATCAGGTCATTGAATGCGGCAGGCATGAGGAGATTTTTAATTTCATTCAGCGGATTAATGGGGATAATTATACGCTTCCTACGGAGTACATTTTTGTGTATGTGGAGAAAAAGCCGTTTTCTTTTGCACAGATCCATTTTCCAAAGGGGCCGGACTGGCTGGCCCGTGGCAGCTACGGGAAAGAAATGGGGCATGAATACAGTGAAGGGAAAAATTATCTGGCAGGTTCCATTGCCGGAAAAAATCCGGATCAGATGAAGATGCCCTTTGGCCGTCTTTCTGATATTTATGAGGAGCTGGAAAGCCGCACTGTTGTGGAAGCCAGGGCGCATGCCTGGTATGAGAAGTTCAGTAAGCTCTATCCAAGGGATACAAAGGTGTTCTATGAGGATGATGATTTCTGCTGTTATATGGTCAGACAAAATCCATATCGTCTGTACCAGCTGGAGGTAAAATGAAAAAGAAAAAAATCATTATTATATTATTACTTGTTTTTGCAATGCTATGCGGTGCAGGAAGCACTGGGCTGCGATATTTCCATTATGATGTGAAAATGCAGCCGGAAAAATTTACAGAGTCTGCTGAGAAAATAAAAAATCCAAACCGTGGGTTCTATTATATTTACCGGTTTCAAATAGGAGAGAATCCGGAGGATTATACAAAAGAGCTGGCGGATGAAATGGAGGAAGATACGGAGACTACACTTTCCATGGCAGAGATTAATCTTCAGGGCTACAGAACCGGAAGTCTTTCAGATGCGGCTCTTTCCAATATCAGGAATCTTTTTTTGGCCATGAAGGAGACAGACAGAAAATGGATTGTCCGTTTTCTCTATGACTGGGATGGACAAAATCAGAAAAAAGAGCCGGATAATATTGAGGTTATCATCGGTCATATGGAGCAGCTTGGCAGTATTCTAAAAGAAAATAAGGATTGTATTTTCACGATGCAGGGACTGTTTATCGGGAATTGGGGTGAAATGCATGGGACAAAGTTTGCAGATACAGCTTCCATGAAAAAGCTTGCGGCAAAGCTGGCAGAGTCCACGGATTCCTCTACTTATCTGGCAGTCCGGACACCGGTTCAGTGGAGACAGATTACAGGACTTCTAGATCCGGCAAAGGCAAAGAGCGGTCTTTCCAAAAGACTGGGGCTTTTTAATGATGGAATGCTGGCAGATAAAAGTGACTGCGGCACCTATGGAGAAAAAAGTAAAAAAAAGGCCGGGAAAAATGCTGCATGGACACGAAAGGAGGAACTGGCATTTCAGAATAAACTCTGCTTAAATGTTCCGAATGGAGGAGAAGTGATAACAGATAATCCATACAATGACATTGAGGCTGCCATTTCGGATATGAAAACCATGCATGTGACATATATCAACGAGGATTATGACCCGGCGGTAATAGAAAAGTGGGCGGCATCTACCGTGCATACATCTGACTGTTTTGACGGAATGGATGGGAAAAACTATATAGAGCGGCATCTGGGATACCGCCTGTTATTATCGAATGTAAAAATGAGCCATAATTTCGGGAAAGATACGGTAAAGGTCAGCCTGTCTTTTCGCAATGAGGGCTTTGCACCGCTTTACAGATCCTGTAATGGAACCGTAATCATAAAGGATGAGACAGGAAATACAATCATGAAAAAGAAATTAAATGCTGACTTTACTAAATTGGAGGGAGGTTCCAAATCCGGTCAGACACTGACAGCTTCCTTTACATTTTCTTTGCGTAAGAGGGAAGAAAGCACTTACTCCATGTACTTTTCCATGACAGATCAGCAGGATGGGACACCGATTATTCTGGCAAACAATGAAAAAATGACAGAAAATGGATATCGAATTGGAACTGTAACGATAGGAAAGTAACAGGAAGCCATGCATAATTTTTCCGATTATCTGCATAATAATATCACATTGAATGATCAAAGTGAGACAGGCAGGAGGAAAAATCATGAAAGCAACAGGTATTGTGCGCCGTATAGATGATCTGGGCAGAATTGTGGTACCAAAGGAAATTCGTCGTACTCTGCGAATCAGGGAGGGAGACCCTCTTGAAATATTTACCAGCCGGGAGGGAGAAATTATGCTGAAAAAATATTCCCCGGTAGGGGAATTAGGCGAATTTGCTGCCAGTTACGCCCAGGCACTGGCCCAGACGGTGGAGGCGCTGGTCTGTATTACGGACAGAGATTATGTGATTGCAGCAGCAGGGGCAGGCAAAAAGGAGATTGAGGGGGAGCACTTGAGTGAGGAGATGGAAGAATTGATTGAGAAGAGGGGAACCTATGTAGTGGATGATGTGCAGCAGCAGGATATTCCGATTGTGACAAAACCTCTTTCCAATGCTCCGAAGTCGGTTGTGCTTTCCAGTATCATGTGTAATGGAGATTGCCAGGGGGCCGTGATTCTTTTGGAGAAAAACGGGAAAAAGGACGAACTTGCTATTTTAAAGCCACTGGCATCGGCTGCCGCAAATTTTCTGGGAAAAACAATGGAACAGTAGCCCTTCATACAATTTTAAGAAAAAGATAATTTGCATATCTGTTACAAAAGTTATAAAATGTCTCATATATATAGTGTAAAGGAGAATATATGGCGACAGGAACAGATAAGAGGAAGAAAAAGAAAAAGAAGAAACCCCACCGTTTTTTCTGGTTTTTTATAAAGCTGCAGATTGTATTGATGCTGGTGGTGCTGGCCGGTTTTGGATTCTATTATTTCGGAGGCTATGCGGATGAGGTACAGACCCTGCACCGGGAGGCGGTGCAGGAGGTGGCCGCCTCGGATGAATCTGTCTTTATACCGGATCAGACATGCTCGATTTATGATACCAATGGAGAACTGATCAGTGAGCGTAAGGGCAGTAAAGATGCCCAGTATGTCCGGTATGAAGACATTCCAAAGGAATTTGCTTCTGCAATTATCAGCATCGAGGACAAGAAATTTTATAAGCATCACGGTGTGGATTTTAAAGCTGTTATCCGGGTGATCAAGGCAAGACTGGAGGCAGGACGTATCACGCAGGGTGGAAGTACCATTACCATGCAGCTGGCAAAGCTGATTTATATGGAGCCAAACCATACCTGGCAGTATAAGGTCAAGCAGATGTTTCTTGCCATAGAGCTGGAAAAACGCTACAGCAAAGAAAAAATACTGGAGTTTTATCTGAATAACGTTTATTTTGCAAACGGGTATTATGGAATTGATGCAGCCTGCCATGGTTATTTTAACTGCGAACTGAAGGATTTGGATCTCTCGCAGGTGGCTTTTTTGTGTGCGATTCCGAACCGGCCATCTTATTATGATCCGGTGGTAAGCCCGGAAAATACCATTACAAGACGAAACCTGATCTTAAAAAATATGTATGATGACGGGAAAATTTCACAGGATGAGTACTATGAGGCCAAAAAGGAAGAAATCACGCTGAACCGCCCGAAGAAATCTTCGGCGGATCAGATGAATAATTATGTGGATACCTATACATATGATTGTGCGACCCGTGCCCTTATGGAACAGGAAGGCTTTGTGTTCCAGTATTATTTTGACTCGAAAAAGGCAAAGAAGGCCTATACGGAGGAATATGACGAGCTTTACAGTGCCTGTCAGAAAAAACTGTATTCCGGCGGCTATAAGATTTACACGACGATTGATATGAAAAAGCAGAACCTGCTGCAGAAGGCAGTGGATGATACACTGGCATCCTTTACGGAGAAGAATGATGATGGCACCTACAATATGCAGGGAGCAGCAGTTTCCATTGATAACAGCAGTGGATACGTTGTTGCGATTGTAGGTGGAAGAAACCAGGATTTTAATAATTATACCTTAAATCGTGCCTACCAGAGTCACAGACAGCCGGGAAGTTCCATTAAACCGCTGCTTGTCTATACGCCGCAGCTGGAACGGGGATATGATCCCAATACCATCGTGGATGACCATAAATTTGAGGGGGGACCCTCCAATGCAAGTAATACATATGCGGGAAAAGTACCCCTCCGCTATGCAGTGGCCCATTCCTTAAATACCGTTGCATGGCAGCTTTACGATGAACTGACACCGAAGGTGGGACTGGAATATCTGAAAAATATGAACTTTACGGCAATAGAGGACAGCGATTATACCCTGGCAACGGCACTGGGCGGCTTTACCAAGGGAGTTTCACCACTGGAGATGGCATCTGCTTATGCGACCATTGAAAATGATGGATTATATCGACAGCCTACCTGCATTAAATCCATTGTAGATTCCGATGAAAACGTAGTATATGATTCCAATCTGGTGGAAAAAAAGGTATACAGACAGGCAGCCTCCCGTATGATGACGGATATTATGACTTCTGTTATGGACAGCGGAACCGGACGGTCGGCAAAGCTTAATGGAATGCCGTGCGCAGGTAAAACAGGAACAACAAATGACCATAAGGATGGCTGGTTTTGTGGATTTACCCGATATTATACTACGACTGTCTGGGTGGGATGTGACTATCCCAAGTCCATTAGTAATTTAAGCGGAAGCACCTATCCGGCACAGATCTGGAAAACCTATATGTCTTCCGTCCATGAGAATCTTGCGCCCATGGATTTCCTGCCGTATGCACAGCTTTCGGATGATTTCAAAAATCAGAAAGCCAGCGAGCAGGAGGAACAGGATAAAAAACGTGAAGAAAATATGACGGATGATGAAAACGGGGAGACAAAAGAACCGGAAAAGCCAGAGGATGATGCAGAGGAGGAAAAACCCAAAGACGATCAGAAACCTTCCGAAAAACCTTCTGACAGTGGAAATACAAGTGAAAAACCCAGCGAAAAGCCTGGTGACGATACAGGAAATACCGGAGGGGAAGAAGGCGGCAATGGTGATAACGGAGAAAATGTACAGCCGCCGGATGACAGCGGAGACTCAGGAGAGACGGGAGAAGATACCGGAAATGTCCAGTAGCCGTTCTGAGGCGGTAAATGGAATTGACCGTTTTATTCTACCTATGATACAATAAAATAAAACATTTGAAGAGAAAGAGAGGGAGTTTATTTTGAAAAAATATGGATTTGGAGTGGACGTAGGCGGAACCACAGTGAAGATGGGTTTTTTTGAAACAGATGGCAGGCTGATTGACAAGTGGGAGATTACAACGGATACCGCAGATAACGGTAAGGCGGTGCTTCCAGATATCGCAAAGGCGATTGATAACAAACTGGCTCAGGAGGGAATCAGTAAAAGTGATGTGGAAGGTGTCGGAATTGGTGTTCCGGGACCGGTTCGTGGTGATGGTGTGGTAAACGGCTGCGTGAATCTTGGCTGGGGAGTCATCAATGTTGCAGAGGAACTGGGCCGGCTCACAGGGCTTACGGTTAAGGTTGGAAATGATGCCAATGTGGCAGCCCTTGGCGAGATGTGGCAGGGGGGCGCCAGAGGCAGTAAAGATGTGATCATGGTGACACTGGGTACCGGTGTCGGAGGTGGAATCATTGTAGATGGCCATGTAGTGGCAGGATTTAACGGAGCAGGTGGAGAAATCGGGCATGTTACCGTTAACAATGATGAGATTGAACCCTGCAACTGTGGGCAGTATGGATGTTTAGAGCAGTATGCTTCGGCTACCGGCATCGTACGTATGGCAAAACGTAAGCTGGCCAAGACCGGGGATGAGACCAGCCTTCGCAATTTTGCAGAACTGACAGCCAAGGACATTTTTGATGAAGCCAAGAATGGAGATTCGGTTGCTCTGGGACTGGTAGACGAGCTTGGGGAGATTCTGGGATCTGCACTTTCCAATATTGCCTGCGTGACAAATCCGGAGGTAATCGTAATTGGCGGAGGTGTATCAAAGGCAGGACAGATTCTGCTTGATACCATCAGGAAACATTTTAAGGAGACATCCTTCCATGCTTGCCGTGATACTCGTTTTGAGCTGGCTTCACTGGGGAATGATGCAGGAATCTATGGTTCGATGCAGCTGGTCATCGGGGCATGACACTGAATAGTTACAAAGAATAATTGTATAGATATTATTCAGGTAGAAAGGGATCTGTAAGCGGAATTGTGCTTACAGGTTCCTTTTCTGCTGTGGAGTGAATAGTAACTTTGTTTTCTAAACAAAAAAATATCTTGACAATCAAACTATTATTGCATATACTTCTTTTATAAAAAATAGTTTGACAATCAAACAAAATATTAATTATGAATTTAAAGGAGAATCAGACATGTTAGAAAAATTAAAGGAAATCATTGCAGACCAGTTAAACGTAGATGCAGACAGCATTACAGCAGAATCCCGTTTCAAAGAGGATCTTGAGGCAGATTCCCTTGATCTGTTCGAGCTTGTTATGGCTCTTGAGGATGAGTATGGAGTAGAGATTCCATCCGAGGATCTTGAGAAGATTCTCACCGTTCAGGACGTTATCAACTATCTGGAGAGCAAGGGCGTAGAGGCGTAATTATATGAAAACAAGAGTGACAGAACTTCTGGGAATTGAGTATCCGGTCATTCAGGGCGGCATGGCATGGGTGGCAACCCACGAACTTGCCAGCGCAGTATCCAACGCAGGCGGCCTCGGCATCATTGGTGCCGGTGGTGCGCCTGCTTCTTGGGTAAGAGAGCAGATTCAGGCGGCAAAGAAGGAGACCGATCGTCCTTTCGGCGTGAACCTGATGCTTATGAATCCGGAGGCAGACGAGATTGCAAAAGTAATTGCAGAGGAAAAAATTAAGGTAGTTACCACAGGAGCAGGAAATCCTGCAAAGTACATGGATATGTGGAAAGAGGCAGGGATTAAGGTGATTCCTGTTGTGGCATCCGTAGCCCTTGCCAGACTGATGGAACGCGGTGGGGCTGATGCCCTTGTTGCAGAGGGAATGGAGTCCGGTGGACACATTGGTTCCCAGACCACCATGACATTAGTTCCACAGGTAGTAGATGCTGTATCCATCCCGGTCATTGCAGCAGGTGGTATCGCAGACGGACGCGGCTTCGCAGCAGCCATGATGCTTGGGGCAGAGGCTGTACAGATGGGAACCAGATTTGTTGTGGCAAAAGAATCCATTGTCCACGAGAATTATAAGCAGCGGATCATTAAAGCGAAGGATATCGACTCGGAAGTAACCGGTATGTCAACCGGACATCCAATCCGGGTTATCCGCAATAAGATGACCAGAGAGTATTTAAAGCTGGAAAAAGAAGGTGCACCCTTTGAAGAACTTGAAAAGATGACATTAGGTGCGCTGCGTAAGGCCGTTGTAGATGGTGATGTCATGTATGGAAGTGTTATGGCAGGACAGTCCGCCGGACTGGTCAAGAAGGAAGAAACCTGTGCTGAAATTATTGCTGATGTGATAAGCGGCGCAAAGGAAGCGAGGGATAGATTTTGAAACGAGTATTTATGTTTCCGGGACAGGGCTCCCAGTATATCGGTATGGGAAAAGAATTTTATGACACCATGCCGGAGGTAAAAGCAGTGTTTGAGCTGGCAAACGAAGTAACCGGAATGGATATCGCAGCACTCTGCTTTGAAGAAAATGATAAGTTAAACATTACAGAATATACACAGATCTGTATGCTGACCACAGAGGCAGCCATCTATACCGCCTTAAAGGCCGCAGGAATTGACTGTGACGTTACAGCCGGTTTAAGTCTTGGGGAGTACGGGGCATTGATCGCATCCGGAGCCATGAGCATGAAGGATGCCTTTGCTGTAGTCCGTAAGAGAGGTATCTACATGCAGCAGGCCTATCCAAATGGTGGTGCGATGTCAGCCATTCTGGGACTGGATGCAGAAAAGATTGCAGCCATCTGTGAGGAAACCGAGGCAAAGCGTTCTGAGGTTGTTTCCATTGCAAACTACAACTGTCCGGGCCAGATTGTTATTACCGGAAAGGCAGAGGCAGTAAAGGAGGCCGCAGAGGCTTGTAAAGAGGCAGGTGCAAAGAGGGCTGTTGAGCTTAAGGTCAGCGGACCATTCCATTCAGCCCTGCTTAAGGAAGCCGGGGACAAGCTTGGGGAAGCACTTAAGGATGTAGAGATTCAGCCGATCGAGATTCCGTATCTGACTAACGTGACTGCAGACTATGTCAAGGATCCGGCGGATGTCAAGGATTATCTTGTGCGTCAGGTTTCATCTTCCGTACGCTGGCAGCAGACCATTGAGCGTCTCATTGCCGACGGAGCCGATGAGTTTGTAGAAATCGGACCAGGCCATACGCTCTGCGGATTTATGAAGAAAATTAATCGTGACATAACAACCTACAGCATTGACAAGATGGAGGATTTCAATAAATATGTTAACCGGTAAAAATGCACTTGTAACAGGAGCCGGCAGAGGAATCGGCAGAGCCATTGCATTAGAGCTTGCAAAGCGCGGTGCATTTGTAATCGTGAACTATAACGGTTCGAAGGATGCAGCGGAGCAGACCGTATCTGCAATCAAAGATGCCGGCGGGGATGCCGTCAGCGTGCAGTGTAATGTATCTGATTTTACTGCATGCCAGGAGATGATGGATGCGCTGGTAAAAGAGTATACACACATCGACATTCTGGTTAATAATGCCGGAATCACAAGAGATGATCTCCTCATGCGCATGAAGGAAGAAAGCTTTGATGCTGTAATTGATACAAATCTTAAAGGAACATTTAACACAATCCGTCACCTTTCCCGCTATATGTTAAAACAGCGTTCGGGAAAGATTATCAATATCTCCTCCGTTTCCGGAATCTTAGGAAATGCAGGACAGGCAAATTATTCTGCCAGCAAGGCAGGGGTTATCGGACTGACCAAGGCGGTAGCAAGAGAACTTGCTTCCAGAGGAATCTGCGTTAATGCAGTAGCTCCGGGGTTCGTAGAAACCGATATGACCGCAGCATTATCCGATAAAGTACAGGATGAACTGAAAAAACAGATTCCAATGGGCAGAGCCGGAAAGGCAGAGGACATTGCCAAAGCCGTTGCTTTCCTTGCATCTCCGGATGCTGACTACATTACCGGACAGGTATTATCTGTAGATGGCGGCATGGCAATATAAAAGTATAGAAAGGAATTTAAAATGAGAAGAGTCGTTGTAACAGGATTGGGAGCCATCACTCCGATCGGTCTTTCCGTAGATGAATTCTGGAAAGGCGTTCATGAACAGAAAATCGGATTTGCTCCGATCACGAAATTTGATGCAACCGATTATAAGGCACATATGGCAGCAGAAGTAAAAGGCTTTGTGGCAAAAGAGCACATGGACTTTAAAGCTGCAAAGAGAATGGAGCCATTTTCCCAGTATGCTGTTGTGGCAGCCAGGGAAGCAATCGAGAATGCAGGTCTTGATATGTCAAAGGAAGATTCTTTCCGCTGTGGAACTGCAATCGGATGTGGAATCGGAAGTCTTGATGCAATGGAGCGCGAACATAAAAAGATTCTGGAGAAAGGACCAAGCAGGGTCAACCCGATTTTTGTTCCCCTCATGATTTCCAACATGGCAGCAGGAAACGTATCCATTCAGTTTGGACTGCAGGGCAAGTGTACCAATGATGTGACCGCATGTGCAACCGGAACCAACAACATCGGAGATGCTTTCCGCAGCATCCAGTATGGTGAGGCAGATGTCATGGTGGCAGGTGGAACAGAGAGTTCTGTAACTCCGTGCGCGATTGCAGGGTTCTCTGCACTTACCGCCCTTTCCACCTCGGAAGATCCGGAAAAATGTTCCCTTCCCTTCGATAAGAACAGAAGTGGATTTGTTCTTGGTGAGGGCGCAGGAATCGTTGTGCTGGAAGAGTTAGAGCGTGCAAAGGCAAGAAATGCACATATCTATGCGGAAGTAGTCGGATATGGCTGCTCTGCTGATGCTTACCATATCACCTCCCCCCTTGAGGACGGCTCAGGAGCTGCCCGGGCCATGCAGAATGCAATCGAGGATGCCGGAATCGATAAAAATGAGATTACTTATATCAATGCACATGGTACGGCAACCCACCACAACGACCTCTTTGAGACCCGTGCAATCAAACTGTTATTTGGCGACCATGCAAAGAACATTCATGTGAACTCAACCAAGTCCATGATCGGACATCTGCTGGGAGCTGCCGGTGCCGTTGAGTTCATCGCCTGTGTAAAGGAATTGGAAGAAGGATATATTCATCCAACGGTTGGCTATGAAACACCGGATGAGGAGATGGATCTGGATTACTGTAAAGAAGCTTACCATGAGCCATTTACCTATGCTCTTTCCAATTCACTGGGATTTGGTGGACATAACGCAAGTATTCTTATTCGTAAGTACGAAGAGTAGGAGGCAGCCATGAGTATGACAACACAGGAAATCATGGAAATCCTGCCACACCGCCATCCCTTCCTTCTCATTGATACCGTTGAGGAACTGGAGCCGGGCGTAAGGGCTGTGGCAAAGAAAAATGTGACATTTAACGAGCCCTTTTTTGCCGGCCATTTCCCGGGGAATCCGGTTATGCCGGGGGTACTGATCGTGGAGGCACTGGCACAGACAGGGGCCGTTGCGATTTTGTCCCAGCCGGAGTGGAAAGGTAAAACAGCGTACTTTGCAGGAATAAATAAAGCAAAATTTAAGAATAAGGTTTTGCCGGGCGATACCCTGACACTGGAAACCGAGATTATTAAAGTGAAAGGACCGATTGGTGTAGGAAAGGCAACAGCAACCGTAAACGGCAAGCTGGCCTGCTCAGCAGAGCTGACATTTGCCATCGGATAGGGAAAAGCGATGTTGTTTAATAAAAAATATGTGAAATTAGGTCACAAGTCTGAAAAAACGGAAGAAAAGACAAAGACGGAAGAAAAGCCTGACGAGTCTGCGCCGGCAGCAGAGCCTGCACCGGCACCGGTGGTTGAGACGGTTACTTGTAAGAACTGTAAAAAAGAGCTGGACAAAAAGCGTGTTGTCAAAAACAAATACGTCTGCTATGAGTGTGGATATTATTTCCGTGTCCGGACAAAAAACAGAATCCGCATGGTGGCAGATGAAGGCAGCTTTGTTAGCTGGGATGAGGATCTGACAACAGGCAATCCCCTGAATTTCCCGGAGTATGAGGACAAGGTGGCAGCAACACAGGAAAAAACCGGATTAAAAGAGGGAATTACTGTGGGAAGCTGCACCATTGAGGGAGAAAAGACTGTTCTTGGAGTGATTGATGCCCGTTTTATGATGGGAAGTATGGGCCATGTGGTAGGTGAGAAAATTACACGTGCCATGGAGCGGGCAACAGAGGAGAAACTCCCGGTTATTTTATTCTGCTGCTCGGGTGGTGCCCGTATGCAGGAGGGAATCATTTCCCTGATGCAGATGGCAAAGACTTCTGCAGCCGTGAAACGTCATTCGGATGCAGGTCTTTTGTATGTGCCGGTACTGACAGATCCTACAACCGGTGGTGTGACTGCCAGCTTTGCAATGCTTGGAGACATCATTCTGGCGGAGCCTGGTGCACTTATTGGTTTTGCAGGACCTCGTGTTATTGAGCAGACCATCGGAGAAAAACTTCCGGAGGGATTCCAGAGAGCCGAGTTCCAGCTGCAGCATGGTTTTGTGGATGCTATTGTGGAACGTGATAACTTAAAGAAAACACTGGCACAGATTCTCCGTTTCCACAGACCGACAACCGGTTATGCAAATTTTGATAAAGCCCATGACAATGACCGCTATGAGCCCACAGAGCTGATGCGGGAGCGCAGTGCCCATGCAATGCCGCTGGAGCCTTGGGACAAGGTAACTGCAGCACGTCAGATGACACGTCTGGCATCTGTGGATTATATGGGACAGATTTTTGATAACTTCATGGAACTGCATGGTGACCGCTATTTCCGTGACGATCCGGCTATTGTGGGCGGAATCGCATATCTGGACGGTCAGCCGGTTACTGTTATTGGTGTCCATAAAGGGAAGGACTTAAAGGACTGCAAGGAACGGAATTTTGGTATGCCGTCTCCGGAGGGGTACAGAAAGGCCATCCGTCTGATGAAGCAGGCGGAAAAATTCAACCGCCCGATCATTACCTTTGTAAATACATCCGGTGCATATCCGGGAAAGGAGGCCGAGGAGAATGGACAGGGTGAGGCAATTGCCCGTAACCTTTATGAAATGTCCGGAATCAAGGTTCCGATTCTCAGCCTGATGATTGGAGAAGGTGGAAGTGGTGGTGCGCTGGCACTTGCCGTCGGAAACGAAGTCTGGATGATGGAAAATGCAACTTACTCCATTCTCTCACCGGAGGGATTTGCATCCATTCTCTGGAAAGACGGAAATCGTGCCAAGGAAGCTGCGTCTGTTATGAAAATCACAGCGCAGGATTTAAAAGAACTTTCAGTTGTTGATAAGATAATTCCGGAGTATGGCGGAGCAGATGAGGATGCCCTTACCTCCATTGCCGCATGGATGAAAGGCAACATGAAGGAATTCTTAAGAGAACAGGACGGCAAGGACGGAGAACAGATTGCACAGGAGCGCTATGACCGTTTCCGAAAGTTTTAAATATCGTGATACTAGGAGAAATTAAATGAAGTTTTTAGGAATCGGAAGTGCACTTCCGAAAAAAGTGGTGAGCAATGATGATCTTGCTCAGGTAATGGATACCTCCGATGAGTGGATACGTTCCCGTACCGGTATCGGTACACGTCATATTGCAGTGGAAGAGACAACCACATCCATGTCCGTGGAAGCGGCTGGGAAGGCTCTTAAGGATGCTGGAGTATCTGCAGAAGAACTGGATTTGATCATTGCGGCAACGGTTTCACCGGACTATATTTTCCCTACGCTGGCCTGTGAGGTCCAGAGTGCCCTCGGGGCAGTGAATGCAACTGCTTTTGACCTTGGAGCCGGCTGTTCAGGATTTTTGTTTGCTCTTGCAACAGCAGATGCCTATCTTAGGACCGGTCGATTTAAAAAGGCACTGGTCATCGGTGCAGAGACTCTCTCAAAGATGGTGGACTGGGAAGACAGAAGCACCTGCGTCCTTTTTGGAGACGGAGCCGGAGCAGCTGTGATCAGTGCAGAGGGAAACGGACTTTTGTCCATGGTACAGGGATCCGACGGAGCGGGAGGAATGGCTTTAAGCTGTAAGAACCGTCCGGTTAACAATATTTATCATAAACTTGGTCCACAGCAGTATTCATTTACGCAGATGAATGGTCGCGAAGTCTACAAATTTGCTGTACAGACGGTACCCAAGGCTGTTAGTGAAGCATTGGAGAAAGCGCAGGTGCCAATCGAGGAAGTAAAATACTTTCTGCTGCATCAGGCGAATATCAGAATTATCGAATCCGTAGCGAAGCGTCTTCATCAGCCCATGGAAAAGTTTCCCACGAATCTGGAAAAATGCGGAAATGTATCTGCGGCAAGTGTTCCGATTCTGCTTGATGATGTACTAAAACAGGGACTCCTCCAAAAGGGAGATAAAGTTGTACTTGCCGGTTTTGGAGCCGGACTTACCTGGGGCTCCTGTGTAATTGAGTGGCAGGCATAATGGAAAAATCAAAGGAGTATGTCATGACGCTGGAAGAGACATTAAATGAGCTTCTTGTAAAATTATTTAAGGATATTCTGGAAATCGAGTCCAAGTGCCTGATTACAGAGGAATTCAAGGATATCAGCTGCAACGATATGCATATTATTGAGGCAGTGGGAATTGAGGAACCCCGTAATATGAAAACTGTTGCCAGCCTGATGTCTGTCACCACAGGGACGCTGACGAAAGCAATGGACGCCCTCTGCGATAAAGGATACGTTTTACGGG
Organism: Agathobacter sp.; assembly: GCA_022772675.1. Lineage (GTDB taxonomy): Bacteria > Bacillota > Clostridia > Lachnospirales > Lachnospiraceae > Roseburia. The sequence continues at coordinate 57,113 of JALEZW010000060.1, forward strand.
AACGCAGTACAAAGGATAAACGGGTGATCAGGCTTCGTCTGACCGATAAGGGAAAAAGTGCTTATTATCATCACGAGCAGTTCCACAGACAGATGATTAAAAATATTTCGGATGAAATGTCGGAAAAGGAGCAGGAAGTGCTGGTGTTTGCATTGGCCAAACTAGTGGATTACTTCCAGCTTAACTACTATGATACTTCAGAGGAATCCGAGTTTGTGGACTGGTCTAAGATTAAGGATGAAAAGTAGGAAGTATAAGAAATATGTTTTTTTGAGTATCAAAATTAAGTATACAACTGCTTTAATATGACCGAAAACGGTTTGGAATGAAAGTTCCGAACCGTTTTTCTTCATTTGGACACATTTTTTATAAAAAAGTAATAAAAAATGCAAGAATATCGAATTTACTATTGTCAAATCCTGCATTTTCCGATAAAATAAATTCGTTGGTGTATACTAATATATTAAAAAAGGAGATAGAAAAATGGGTTATGTTGATGAAGTACTCGAAAATTTAAAGAAGAAAAATGCATCTGAGCCGGAGTTTTTACAGGCTGCAGAGGAAGTATTGGACTCCCTGCGTCCGGTCATTGATGCCAACGAAGAATTATACAGAAAGGAAGCAATTTTAGAGCGTATTACTGAGCCGGATCGTCAGATTATGTTCCGTGTACCATGGGTAGATGACAAGGGACAGGTTCAGGTTAACAGAGGCTTCCGTGTACAGTTTAACAACGCAATTGGACCTTACAAGGGGGGACTTCGTTTACACCCATCTGTAAATCTTGGAATTATCAAATTCTTAGGCTTTGAGCAGATTTTTAAGAATTCCCTGACCGGTCTGCCAATCGGCGGTGGCAAGGGTGGTTCTGACTTCGACCCGAAGGGCAAGTCTGACAGAGAGATCATGGCATTCTGCCAGAGCTTTATGACAGAGCTTTCCAAGTATATTGGCGCTGATATTGATGTTCCGGCTGGTGATATCGGAACCGGTGCAAGAGAGATTGGATATATGTTTGGACAGTACAAGAGAATCCGTGGAAGCTTCGAGGGTGTTCTTACAGGAAAGGGACTTACCTACGGTGGATCTCTTGCCCGTACAGAGGCAACCGGATACGGACTGTTATACCTCACCCAGGAGCTGATGAAGTGCCACGGTGAATCTATGGAAGGTAAGACCATCTGTGTATCAGGAGCCGGAAACGTAGCAATCTACGCAATTCAGAAGGCACAGCAGATGGGAGCAAAGGTGGTTACCTGCTCTGACTCTACGGGATGGATCTATGATCCGGAAGGAATCGATGTTGAGCTTCTTAAGGACGTTAAGGAAGTTAAGAGAGCACGCCTGACCGAGTATGCAGCAGCAAGAAAGAGTGCCCAGTATCATGAGGGACGCGGTGTATGGCAGATCAAGTGTGACATTGCACTTCCATGTGCAACCCAGAATGAGCTTCTCATCGACGATGCTAAGCAGCTGGTTGCAAACGGCTGCAAGGCTGTATGTGAGGGCGCAAATATGCCTACTACCTTAGATGCTACCAAGTATCTGCAGGAGAACGGTGTATGGTTCGTTGGTGGTAAAGCTGCTAACGCCGGTGGTGTTGCAACCTCAGCTCTTGAGATGTCCCAGAATTCTGAGAGATTAAGCTGGACCTTCGAGGAGGTTGACGCTAAGCTTCAGAACATCATGGTAAACATTTACCACAATATTGATGATGCTGCTAAGCGTTACGGCAAGGAAGGCGATTATGTTGCAGGTGCAAATATTGCCGGATTTGAGAAGGTTGTAAATGCTATGTTAGCACAGGGTATTTGCTAATTAAGAATTTCTAAGATATATTACCTGTATCAGATTTAAGAAATTATAATGAAGTGTTGAAAAATTGCCAGGTTGGAGAACCCGTGTTTTTGACGAAAAATGGCAGAGGCAAGTTTGTGGTTATGGATATTGAGGACTATGAGCGTGAAAAGACTGAGAAAAAGCTGTTGATGAAGCTACAGGAAGCAGAAGAAGCAGTTAAGGATGAAAGCGCCTGGATGAGTTTAGATGAACTGAAGAAATCTGTCGGGGTATTGGACTGGTAAAAATGTTTTCGTCTGTGAAGTGCGAGCCGTGATGGAAAGCGGTGAACATGGAGGCTCACAAAGGTGGCAACTTACCATAATCCATCTAGCGAAAGCGAAAGAAAGTTGTATATTTGATTATTAAGCCTTGCAGTTTTGCAAGGCTTTTTACTATATGGATGTAATGAGGATTCGTATGGATAAAATTCAACAATGTGCACAAAATTTTCTTCACTTGGTTTCCACAACTAAATATGTATTTCATGTTGCAAAACGCGGTGTGAAAGTTTTGACCCTGGATTTTGATTTGAAAGATTTTCTTTATTATTTAGACATATAGAACAATATTTGGATGTAGATAATTTTATTCGAATATATTCACCCAAAGACGGCCCTCAAAATAATTCCATGATTCGCTGTGATTACATAATTGAGAGCAAATTAAAACATTCTAGTAAAATTGTGTGTATATTTTCTTAAAGCATAGGAAGGGATTGCAGTCTCCCTGTTGTATTGTTTCATTTGGCGTTAAGAAAAATACTGCTTTTGGAGGACAGAATTTGTATTGGATGGTAAAATATAAAATTGTCTCCTAATTGTTTATCAAGGAGTAACTATTCAAAGCCCCTCCCCATGCATTCGCAAAAACGCACGACAAGTCGTGCTTTCTATGTAATAAGGAGGGACCCGTTCTGCGGGAAGATTCCTTATTACCTACCCTTTTTGCTCATACATGGGGAGGTGGCTCTATTCGAGCCACCTTACGAATAAGATAAGTGGCTTCTTACATGCAAGCATGACGAATCTACTTATCTTATTCTAAGGGGTTCTGAATAGTTACATCAAGGAATTAAAATCACCCATTGAATTTTGTGTCAATTCGTGGTAGAATCTTTTGAATTTAAAAGTAACAGTTCAGCCATAACCTGTACTGTTGCTTTTAAAACTGAAAAAGAAAGGAATGAATCACGTATGATGAACATTGGATCATTAGGGAAAATTATGAAAGCAAAGGAGGTATTCACTGCGAACCATCCGAAATTTGTTGCTTTTCTGCAAGCAGTCTTTTCAAATGGTGTAGAAGAAGGAACTATCATTGAACTCACTGTCACAAAGCCGGGACAGGATCCGGTGACTACCAACATAAAAGTGCAGCAGTCAGATCTTGATATGATGGACAGTATCAGAGAACTGGCATCAAAATAAGCCTGCAGCTTTTGAACAAAGGGATAGGAAAGATAAAGGCTGCAAATATTCTTTTATTATTGGGATGTAACTGTTCAGAACCCCCTCCCCTGACATTCGCATTTCCGCACTTAACAGTGCTTTCTCGTCCCTTACGGGACTAAAAATGCTCATATAGGGGGCGGTGACTCTATTCGAGCCACCTTACGAATAAGAGAATCAGCCTCTTACATGCAAGCATGACGATTCTGATTCCCTTATTCTAAGGGGTTCTGAATAGTTACATTGGGATTATATAATCCCCAGGCATGAAAAATATGTTTACAGTTCCAGAGAAACGTTTCTGCCGGTATGTTCATATCTGCGTAAAACCACTCCGGCGGTGCGCAGCATTTTCTTAGAGGCAATCACACTTGCAGTATCCGCATATTTGTCGCTGTCATAGACAACTTCGCGGATGCCGCACTGTATAATTGCCTTTGCACATTCATTGCAGGGAAAAAGGGTTACGTAAATGGTTGCGCCCTCTAAACTGCCGCCGCGGTAATTTAAAATGGCGTTTAACTCACTGTGGGTGGTATAAAAATATTTATTGTCCTCGCCTTCCCGTTCCCATGGGAAATCATCATCCGAGCATCCAATGGGAAAACCGTTATATCCCATGGAGAGAATTTTGTGCTCGCTGCTTACTATGCAGGCACCCACCTGAGTGTGCGGATCCTTAGAGCGCATGCCGGACAGCATGGCAACTCCCATGAAATATTCATCCCAGCTGATATAATCCTGTCTTTTTGTGCTCATTGATCATCCGCCTTTCTTCTAAGAATTACTTCGTTCCGAAAATACGGTCTCCGGCATCTCCGAGACCCGGGATAATGTATTTGTGCTCATTTAATCCCTCATCCAGTGCACCGATATAGACATCCACATCCGGGTGCTCCTCTGTCAGGCGTTTCACACCCTCCGGTGCAGCGATGATACACATGAAACGGATGCTTTTTACGCCTTTCTCCTTCAACATGGTAATAGCAGCGGAAGCGGAACCTCCGGTTGCAAGCATTGGATCCACAACAAAAACCTCCCGGTTTGCACAGTCAGCCGGAAGCTTGCAGTAATACTCAATTGGTTCTGCTGTTTCCGGATCCCGATACAGACCGATGTGTCCCACCTTTGCGGCAGGAATCATTTCCAGCATGCCGTCTACCATGCCAAGTCCGGCCCGGAGAATCGGAACAACTGCCAGCTTTTTTCCCTTTAATTCTTTTACGGTTGTTTTGCAGATTGGTGTCTCAATCTCCACATCCTGAAGCTCCAAATCTCTGGTGGCTTCATAGCACTCAAACATGGCTACCTCGCCTGCCAGGGTCCGAAAGTCTTTAGAACCGGTTTCCGTTCTTCTCATCAGACCGATTTTATGCTGGATCAGAGGATGATCCATAACGATTACTCTTCCCATTTTATACTTCTCCTTCGCTTTCATTTTCTTCATTTAACTTTTTAACAAGCTTCTTAATAGATTTGCGCAGTGTCTCGTAGCAGAGTCCGTAAGCCGGAAGCGCACCGCCATAGGGATCCATAATCTCCAGCTCATCCCCCACATAGGAAGTCAGAACCTGCACATTTTCCGGAACCGCTTTTTCAAACTGCTCTAAAATGCGTTCTTTCTGGATATCCTCCATTGCCAGGACAAGTGTATCTTCTGTCAGATCCTCCTCTGTCAGCTGTCTGGAAACATAGTTTTCCATATTGATGCCGTTACTGATTAAAACAGCCTCTGCCTTCTGGTTCATTGGCTCCTGAAACTGGACCACCAGTCCCCGTGACAGGATTTCTACCGGATGTTTCAGGGAAAAATCACTGAGAATCCCTGCTGCCATTGCCTCACGGCAGGTGCCTGTCTGGGCAACAAATATAATCTTGTTATATGCCATAGTCTATTCTCCTGCATGTATCACTGTGTGCCCTGCTGCCTTTAATAGTCTGTTCATAATAGCCTGTCCAATACGTGGAGTCCGGAAAGATTCAGAATAAATTGCATCTACATTTAACTCATCACATTCTCTCAGAACGTGGTAAAGGTGCTGCGCAATCGCATCTTCATCGGCTCGGCGGCCCATGGAAAGTATGACATCAGCCCTGTAATGGGAACGGGTTTCATCCGTTGCGATAACTGCCACCTTCTGGCCTTTGGACTGCTTCTCCTGTGAGAGCCGGTTAATTTCAGATACCACCGCCTCCTGCTCCCCATCCACAATCACCATGTCCGCTTTGGGGGCATAGTGCTTGTACTTCATGCCCGGAGCCTTCGGTTTTCTCGTGTCATCTGCGGCAATGATGCCGGGATCCATGATAACCTCCTCCCCCAGAACATTAGAAAGCATCTGCGGGGTGATGTATCCGGGACGTAAGACCATAGGCTTTGACTCTGTCAGGTCAATAATCGTGGATTCAATTCCGATGCCCACAGGTCCGCCGTCCAGTATCATTGCGATTTTCCCATTTAAATCCTCCGCTACATGGGCAGCTTCCGTGGGACTGGGCCGTCCGGAGGTATTGGCACTGGGGGCGGCAATGAGGCAGCCGCTTTTTCGGATAAGGTCTAATGCCACCGGATGGTTCGGCATACGAACGGCTACGGTATCCATACCACCTGTAGTTGCAGAAGGTACCGTGTCCTTTTTCCAGACAATCATGGTAAGGGGCCCCGGCCAGAAAGCATCTGCAAGCTTTTGGGCAGCTGCAGGAATCTCCCGGGCAACACGATCCATGTCGGAAAAATCAGCTATATGAACAATCAGCGGGTTGTCGGAGGGACGCCCTTTTGCCTGATAAATTTTTTGAGCGGCTTCCGGACGCAGGGCATCTCCCCCAAGTCCATATACGGTTTCTGTTGGGAATGCCACCAACTCGCCCTCCGCAATCAGGCGTCCTGCCTCCTCCATAATTGTTTCATCAATCTGCAAGGGATTGATTTGTTTCATTTTGGTCTTCATATTATTAACACTATTCTTTCCGCTATTTTATCGTATGTATTATAGTCCACTGACAGGGAGGTTGTCAATGCAGGTCGGGTTTTCTATAAGGCTTTATTAAGCTATTTTGATAATTCGTAGTAAAAAGTTTGTAATTTTATAGACAAAATGACGAAGAAAGAGTTATAATACATAAATGATGACAAAAAAAGACTATAAATCCGTGATGCGGACACTGACCGTTGTATTTCAGTTTGGCCTCAGCATGCTGGTTCCCATTTTCATGTGCAGCATTGCCGGGATATGGATTGGAGATGCAACCGGAATCAAATGGATGATGATTCCATTTTTCTTCGTGGGTGCATTGGCAGGCTTTACGAATATTTATAAGACTGCAAGGAAACTATACAATCAGGAAGAAAAGGACAGAGAACATGTTAAAAAGACTAAATGATGCGCTGCCGGGACTTGTTGCCGGGATTGTGTTTTACGGAACTGCTGTGGAACTGCTGGGCGTGTGGTTTGTGAAAGACAAAATTGCATTTTCCATCGGACTGTGGTTTGGAATCGCAGTAGCCATTGGAATGGCCATTAACCTTGCGTCGGTGCTCTGGGACTCTGTGACACTGGGAGATACCAAAAATGCCAGCCGCAGAATTATCGCCAAATCCATACTTCGTTACCTTGTGGTGGTAGTTCTGTTTTTTATATTTGCTTATTTTCAAATCGGAAATCTGATTGCTGCAATCTTCGGACTGCTGGGACTGAAGATTGGGGCATATATTCAGCCCGTGCTGGAAAAGGTAAAAGTAAAGCTAAAACATAAACAGGAGGAGGTGACTATGTGAATCAGGGAATTCTATTATCAGGCGACATCGACTTTATGATCCATGGATTGTTTTCCATTAAAATCTTTGGGCAGAAAGTCTGGATCACCGACAGCCATGTATGTATTTTGATCGTCATGGCAGTCATGCTGGTTTTTGCAATCATTGCGAACCGCAAGTTAAAGCATGCGACGGATAAACCGGATGGGTTTCAGAATATAATAGAATTGATTGTCGAGATGCTGGATGGAATGGTACAAAGTACCATGGGACAATGGGCACCAAAATTTGTCAACTACATCAGCACGATCTTTATTTTTATTCTGATGAGTAATATTTCCGGATTGTTCGGGCTGCGTCCGCCGACAGCGGATTACGGTACCACGCTGGCACTTGCGCTGATTACATTCTTTATGATTCACTACAACCAGGTAAAACACCAGAGTGCAAAAGAAATCTGGAAGGGAATGTGCTCGCCGCTGCCGCCATGGCTGCCAATCTGGGCACCAATCAATATTATCAGTGAGATTGCGGTTCCGATTTCACTTTCCCTGCGACTGTTTGCGAACGTATTGTCCGGGACAGTCATCATGGCACTGGTATACGGACTGCTGGGAATCATTGCTACGGCATGGCCGGCTGTGCTGCACGTATACTTTGATCTTTTCTCCGGAGCCATTCAGACCTATGTGTTCTGCATGCTTACCATGACCTATGTTTCACAGGCATGTGACGGAGATTCTTAAAATTACATTATATTTACTAGGAGGACATTACTATGGATATTTCAGGACAGGACTTAATCAGAGCATGCTCCGCAATCGGTGCAGGACTTGCAGTTATCGCAGGTATCGGACCTGGTATTGGACAGGGTATCGCTGCCGGACATGGTGCAGCAGCCGTTGGACGTAACCCGGGTGCACAGGGCAAAATTATGTCAACCATGCTTTTAGGACAGGCGGTAGCCGAGACAACAGGTCTGTATGGTCTCGTTGTTGCACTGCTCTTACTTTTCGTTCATCCGCTTGGATAAAAGAGGAGCAAATCCAAAGGAAAGGAGAGCAAATGAGTGTTAGCTTCACAGAATTTTTTATTTAACCTGGATCCACAGCTGCTCTTTGACGCTGCATTACTGGCAATTGCAGTATTTTTCCTTTATCTGCTGATGTCCTATCTGCTCTTTAATCCTGCACGGAAGCTGCTAAAAGACCGGCAGGACCGTATTGCGGCCGAAATTGATGATGCGAATGCGGACAAAGAAAGCGCGGCTGCGCTCAAGGCAGAATATGAGGCGAAATTAAAAGAAGTAGACAAAGAAGCAGAGGCAATTCTCTCGGAAGCAAGACAGAAGGCACTCCAGAACCAGAGCCGTATTGTAAATGAGGCAAAGGAGGAGGCTGCCCGTATTATTAAGCATGCCGAGGAAGAAGCAGAGCTTGAGAAAAAGCATGCAATGGATGATATGAAGCAGGAGATGATTACGGTGGCATCCCTGATGGCACAGAAGGTTATGGCTGCTTCCATCAACACAGAGATTCAGAGCACACTGGTGGATGAGACATTGAGAGAGATGGGTGAATCGACATGGCAAAGCTAGTATCTGGCACATATGGGGATGCTTTGTTCGAGCTTGCAGTGGAGGAAAACCGTCTGGACAGCCTGTATGAAGAAGTTCGTACCGTTGCAGAGGCGCTTCGGGAAAATCCCGAACTGTCACAGGTGATGAATCATCCCCAAATTGACAAAGAAGATAAAGTCAGTTTGATAGAAAACATATTTAAAGGCCGCATCAGCGATGAACTGGTGGGATTTATGCGGCTGATTGTGCTTAAAGGGCACTTCCAGGAGATTAACGGTGTGTTTTCCTATTTTGAGGAACGGGTGAAAGAGTACAAAAATATCGGTACTGCATACGTCACATCGGCCATGGAATTAACCGGTCCGCAGAAAGATGCCGTGGAAAAGCGTCTGCTTGAGACCACCGGGTATGTCAAGCTGGAAATGCATTATGCGCTGGATGCTTCCTTAATCGGCGGCATGGTCATAAGAATCCGGGACCGCGTTGTGGACAGTAGCATAAAGACAAAGCTTTTCAATCTGACGAGAGACTTAAAAAAACTGAAAGTAGGTGAGTGCGCTCCATGAATTTAAAACCAGAAGAAATCAGTTCCGTGATCAAGGAACAGATCAAGCGGTATGCATCCCAGCTGGAAGTAGCAGATGTGGGAACCGTCATTCAGGTGGCGGACGGTATCGCACGAATCCATGGACTTGAAAATGCAATGCAGGGAGAACTGTTGGAATTCCCTGGAGATGTATACGGAATGGTATTAAACCTCGAGGAGGACAATGTAGGTGCAGTTCTTCTCGGTTCCCAGCATAATATAAACGAAGGAGATACTGTTAAGACCACCGGACGCGTTGTAGAAGTTCCGGTAGGTGATGTGATGCTCGGACGAGTTGTCAATGCACTGGGTCAGCCAATCGATGGCAAAGGACCGATTGAGACAGACAAATTTCGTCCGGTAGAGCGTGTGGCATCCGGTGTCATTTCCCGTAAGGGAGTTGATACTCCGCTGCAGACCGGTATCAAGGCAATTGATTCCATGGTTCCCATTGGAAGAGGCCAGCGAGAGCTGATCATCGGTGACCGTCAGACCGGAAAGACCGCCATTGCCATTGACACAATCATTAACCAGAAGGGGCAGGGTGTGAAGTGTATCTATGTTGCCATTGGACAGAAAGCATCCACCGTTGCCACTATCGTAAAGACACTGGAAGAATATGGCGCAATGAGCTATACCACAGTGGTTGCAGCCACCGCCAGCGAGCTGGCACCCCTTCAGTACATCGCACCCTATGCGGGCTGTGCAATCGGTGAGGAGTGGATGGAAAACGGCGAGGATGTACTGGTTGTCTATGATGATTTAAGTAAACATGCCATGGCATACCGTACCCTGTCACTTCTTTTGAAGCGTGCACCGGGACGTGAGGCATATCCGGGAGATGTATTCTATCTGCATTCCCGTCTGTTAGAGCGTGCAGCGCGGCTGTCGGATAAACTGGGCGGAGGTTCTCTTACAGCACTTCCAATCATTGAGACCCAGGCAGGAGATGTTTCGGCATACATTCCCACCAACGTTATTTCCATTACAGACGGACAGATTTATCTCGAAACCGAGATGTTTAATGCAGGTTTCCGTCCGGCAATTAACGCAGGTCTGTCGGTATCCCGAGTTGGTGGTGCCGCGCAGATTAAGGCAATGAAAAAGATTGCAGCACCAATCCGTACCGAGCTGGCTCAGTACAGAGAACTGGCAGCCTTTTCTCAGTTTGGTTCCGAGCTGGATGCGGATACCAGTGAGAAGCTGGCACAGGGCGAGCGGTTAAAGGAAATCCTTAAGCAGCCACAGTACCAGCCGATGCCGGTGGAAAAACAGATTGTCATCATCTATGCCGCAGTAAAGAAGTATCTGATGGATATTCCGGTTGCAGACATTTTGCGTTTCCAGAATGAACTGTTTGACCTGATTGATACCAAATATCCGGAGATTACCGGCAGAATTCATGAGACCCATGAGATGGATGAAGAGACAGAAAAGAAACTGATACAGGCAATTGAGGAAGCAAAGAAAAACTTTAAATAGGCAGGTGATAAGACATGGCCTCGATGCGGGACATAAAGCGAAGAAAAAGCAGTATACAGAGCACGCAGCAGATTACAAAAGCCATGAAGCTTGTTTCTACCGTAAAACTCCAGAAAGCCAGGGGACGGGCGGAGCAGACAGATCCGTATTTTAACTATATGTACAAAACCGTAAGCTCCATGCTTGCCCGAAGCGGTGGGATTGACCACCCCTATTTAAAGCCGGGAACATCCGGCAAAAAGGGAATCGTGGTCATCACCTCCAACCGTGGACTGGCAGGAGGATACAATTCCAATATTGTCCGTCTGATTACCGACAGTGAGTTTAAAAAGGACGAGCTGGAAATCTATGCAGTAGGTGGGAAAGGACTGGAAGCGCTTGAGCGCAGAGGCTACCACGTAGTTGTGGATGCCTCGGATATAATTGAAAATCCGACCTATCCGGATGCTTCTGCACTGTGTAAGCGGGTGCTTGAAGATTTCACAGAGGGCAAGATTGGGGAAATCTATCTGGCATACACGCATTTTAAAAATACCGTGAGTCAGGAAGCAAAGCTGATGAAAATGCTTCCGGTGGAGATTGAACCGGAGGAGGAAAAAGGGGCAGCAGTTCTCATGAACTATGAGCCCAATGAGGAGGAGGCACTGGAAGAAATTATTCCGAAATATGTGACCAGCCTCTTTTACGGAGCTCTTGTGGAGGCAGTGGCCAGTGAGAACGGCGCACGTATGCAGGCGATGGATTCTGCTACAAGCAATGCGGAGGAAATGATAGAAGACCTGTCCCTTAAGTACAACAGGGCACGTCAGGGCTCCATTACGCAGGAATTGACAGAAATTATTGCAGGAGCCAATGCAATCGGGTAAGAAGGGTTAGAAAAAGGAGAGACAACATGGCAGAAAATATAGGAAAGATCACCCAGATCATCAGTGCCGTGCTTGACATTAAATTTTCGGAGGGAAAACTTCCGGAAATCAATGATGCAATCCGTATTCCGTTAAAGGATGGCGGTAAGCTGATTGTCGAGGTGGCACAGCATCTGGGAGACGATACAGTCCGCTGTATTGCCTTGGGACCTACGGACGGACTGGTCCGGGGGATGGAGGCAATTGCTACCGGTGCACCTATTTCGGTACCGGTAGGCGAGGAGACATTAGGCAGACTGTTTAATGTACTGGGCGAACCGATTGATGAGGTTGATCCGCCGCAAACAAAGGAAAAGTGGCCAATCCACAGAAAGGCACCAACTTTCGAGGAGCAGGCTACATCACAGGAAATGTTAGAGACCGGAATTAAAGTCGTTGATCTGCTCTGCCCCTATCAGAAGGGTGGAAAGATCGGCCTCTTTGGTGGTGCCGGAGTAGGAAAGACGGTTCTTATTCAGGAACTGATCCACAATATTGCAACAGAGCACGGCGGATATTCCGTATTCACCGGTGTTGGGGAGCGTACCCGTGAGGGTAACGACCTCTACTATGAAATGAAGGAATCCGGCGTTATTGACAAGACTACCATGGTATTCGGACAGATGAACGAGCCGCCGGGAGCACGTATGCGGGTAGCCCTGACAGGACTGACTATGGCAGAATACTTCCGTGACAAGGGTGGAAAGGATGTGCTTCTTTTCATTGATAATATTTTCCGTTTTACCCAGGCAGGTTCCGAGGTGTCTGCACTGCTGGGACGTATGCCCTCTGCGGTAGGTTACCAGCCCACACTTCAGACGGAAATGGGTGCTTTGCAGGAGCGAATCACTTCCACAAAGAATGGTTCCATTACCTCCGTGCAGGCAGTTTATGTACCGGCCGATGACCTGACAGATCCGGCACCGGCTACAACCTTTGCCCATCTGGATGCAACCACCGTACTGGATCGTTCTATCGTAGAACTTGGTATTTATCCGGCAGTGGATCCACTGGCATCCACTTCCCGGATTCTGGATCCGCGTATCGTCGGTGAGGAACACTTTGCGGTAGCCCGGGGCGTACAGGAGATTCTCCAGAAATATAAGGAACTGCAGGATATTATCGCAATTCTTGGTATGGATGAATTATCAGAGGATGATAAGCTGGTTGTAAACCGGGCACGTAAGGTGCAGAGATTCCTGTCGCAGCCTTTCTCCGTTGCCGTACAGTTTACGGGACTGGAAGGAAAATATGTGCCGATTGAAGAAACCATCCGAGGCTTTAGGGAAATCTTAGACGGCAAGCTGGATGACGTACCGGAGAGCTATTTCCTGAATGCAGGAACCATCGATGAAGTCCGTGCAAGATGCAAGTAAATCAGATGCTGTCACTGCCTGCGTAATAGCATTTGGACAGCGGATGAGAAAGGACAGATGGACGGAAAGGAGTCTGGGAAATGGCAGAAACGGATAAAAAATTTGATGTGGAGATCATCACGCCGGATCGAGTCTTTTTTAAAGGCGAGGCTGACATGCTGGAATTCAACACTAGCTGTGGAGAGATCGGCGTTTTCAAAGACCATATTCCGCTTACCACAGTGTTAGAACCGGGACTTGTGACCATTCACAGGGACGGGGAACAGCAGGTGGCAGCAGTACATGCCGGTTTTGCCGAAATATTAGGCGATAAGGTGACACTTCTGGCGGAAGTGGCAGAATGGCCGGATGAGATTGATGTGGGACGTGCCGAAGCGGCAAAGGAGCGTGCAGAGGAGAGAATCAGAAACCGAAGCGCAGACCTGGATTTAAAGCGTGCAGAGTTTGCGCTGCATAAGGCATTGACACGTATCAATCTGGCGAATTACAAATAAACAGTATGATATAAAATGAGCTGACAAACTTTGCGGGGAGTCGGCTCATTTAATTATAGAGTTTTAAGAAAATAAATAAGCAAAATTTGTAATAAAATTGTGAAATGTGGTGAAAAAAATTATAAAAATTTTTTTTATTTGGAAAATATGTGAATTGTTAAATTCCTGTGAACGTGCTATTATATACCATAGTTGGAGGATAATATGTCAATCGATTTTCACACACACATACTTCCGGGGGTTGATGACGGGAGCAGAAATGTTGAGATATCCCTTGCAATGCTGGAGGAAGAAAGCCGGCAGGACGTTGATAAAATTGTACTGACCCCGCATTTTTATGCCCATAGAGATTCTGTAGAGGATTTTCTGCAGCGGAGAGAACACAGTTTTAAGAAATTAAGAAATGCTCTTGCCGAAAAGGAGAAGACCCCGCAACTGTATGCGGGAGCAGAGGTATACTATTTTCAGGGAATTGGGGATGCAGATATGGTTCCCGGCTTATGCGTAGAAGGAACGAATACCTTGCTTCTTGAAATGCCCTTTGCCCAATGGAATAAGGAAATAGTTTCAGATGTGGAGAAATTGGTTAAGAAGCAGAAGCTTAGAGTTGTGATTGCACATATTGAGCGCTATTATGAATTTCAGAAAAACAAAGAATTCTGGGAGAAAGTAATGGCTCTTCCATTACATAAGCAGATGAATGCAGGGGCATTCCTGGATTGGAGGAGACGCCGGAAAGCATTTCATTTGATAGATGAGGCTGGAACCGTGATTCTGGGAAGCGATTGCCATAATATGGATGGCAGACATCCAAATCTTGCAGAAGGCAGAACGGTAATTGCAAAAAAAAAGGGTGAAAGCTTTTTGTTACAGTCAGATAGTTTAGCGGAGGAATTGCTGCAATGAGAGAAAAACACAGAGCTGTACATGCAGTTTTTGAGTTCCTATTGGCTCTTATTATCATTGCTGCCATTTATTTTGTTATCCGCTTTTTTGAACAGCGTGATGCCCGTACAGAAAGACTTGCAAAAGAGACAGAAACGGAGTATACTTGGAATGATTTCCCAGATGAGACTGTAAAGATTAAGCTTGGGAAAAAAAAGTATATTTTCAGTCATCCGGTAAAAACTTATCTGTTTATGGGAACGGATAAGAGTGGGAATGAGGAAGGCATTGGAGAAGAGTTTCAAGGGGCCATGGCAGATACCCTGATGCTGGTTGTGATTGATGATCAGGAGAAAAGCTATGGTATTCTTCAGTTGAACCGTGATACCATAACAGATGTTCCGATGCTTTTGCATGACGGTACTTCCTATGCCAGCTGTGAAGAACAGCTGTGTACAGCCCACTGGTATGGAAAGGATAAGAAAGCCTGCTGTGAGAACACTGTCAATACAGTTTCGAAAATGCTTGGAGGGATTCCTATTGATGGATATTATGCTTTACAGATGGAGGCAATGCCGGTTTTAAACCACGAGGTTGGCGGAGTGACCGTTACACTCGAGGACGATATGACAAATCTGGATCCTGAAATGAAAAAGGGAGCCACCATTAAGCTTACAGATAAACAGGCTGAAATACTATTACATTCCCGATATGATATGAAGGATGACCGAAATACAGAGCGGATGCGCAGGCAGAGACTTTTTCTTTCCGCATTCTTAAAGATTATGAAAGAACGGAATGCGCAGGACGTGAATAATACGATTGAGCTCTATGACAGACTGCGGGAATATGCCACAGAGGGGATAGATATTAACGAACTCACTTCTACTCTGCAGAGTATGAATGGGTATACTGATAAAGGAATTATTACCATTGACGGAGAATCCAAAATTGGAACAAAACTTCGTGATGGAAAGGAACACTGGGAGTTTTATATGGATGAGGACTCGTTAGACTCTGCCATGCATACCTTATATCCCTTAGTGTTACAGAAAGGAAAGAAATAACAAATGAACCAGGAAAACCAACTGATAGAGCAGAATGATGAGACCGAGATTGACCTGCTTGAAATATATTATTTATTAAAGGCAAAGCTGAAATGGTTGATTCTTGCTTTTGCGATTGGCGGATTGATTGCCGGGTCCATTACCTATTATCTGATTACACCGAAGTATACTGCTACGGCGAAAATCTATATGGTTCCGTCTTCCAAGGGAAGTGTGCTGGATTTGTCAGATTTTAATATGGGAACATCACTTTCCCAGGACTATTCAGAATTAATTAAGATACGTCCGGTCATCAATGAAGTCATTGATAAGCTTGACCTGGACATGGAGTATGAGGACTTACTGAAACAGATTACCATAGAGACCATTGGAGATACCAGAATTCTTGCAGTATCTGTAGAGGATACAGATCCTAAAATGGCAGAGCGGATTGTAAACCAGCTCGCAGAGACTGCAGTTACCTATATCCCGAAAGTTATGGATACATCTGCTCCCAATATTGCAGAGCATGCGGTGGTGCCGAAGAAAATGAGTTCGCCGAATCTTGCAAAAAATACCATTATTGGTGCAATTCTTGCTATGATTCTGGTGGCTGCCGGATTGATTGTTAGAATGCTTATGGATGACAGCGTAAAGACGGCAGAGGATGTGGAAAAAGAGTTTGGCATTATGCCATTTACTGTTATACCGGAGGGCGATATTGCAGAAATTTCTGATGCAGTAGAGAAGCCGGATAAGAAAAAAAGAAAACAGATGAGAAGAAATCAGAAAAGGAAAGAAAAGTAATGGAATTCACCCCGAAAAACAGTGCAAAAATTCAGAATATGCCAAAACTTCCTTACGCCATTGAAGAGGCAATGAACCGTCTTCGTGTTAACATCAGTTTTCTTGGCAGCGATATAAAGAGAATATTAGTAGTTTCTACTATGCCGGATGAGGGCAAGAGCTTTATTGCCATGCAGTTGTGGCGCCAGATGGCGGAAGCAGGGGTCAAAAGTATACTGCTGGATTTAGACCTGCGTAAAAGTGTTATGGTGGATAAGTATCAGATTAAGCAGGAAAAAGATAAAAAGATTCTGGGGGCTTCCTACTATTTGGCAAATGATGTGCCTTTAGAAGATTGTGTACTCCGGACAGATATTGGAAATGGAGATTTGCTTCCGAATGTGGAAAATGTCGTGAATCCATCCATGCTTCTGGAGGGACGGAAATTGGCAGATACCTTTAAGGTTTTAGATGAAAATTACCGATATACATTTGTAGATGCACCACCATTGAATTTGGTGGCTGATGGAGAAAAGATTGGTTCTCTTTGCGATGGAGCCCTTTTGGTGGTTCGGGCAGGTGAGACACCTAAGGCGATGGTCAAAAATTCCATCCGTCAGCTGGAAAGAGCAGATTGTCCTGTGCTTGGGATTGCATTGAGCCGTGCACAGGGTGGTGCCGGGGGCTACTATTATAAGAAATATGGCAGCTATTATGGAAAGCACTACGGAAAGTACTATGGTAAATACGGAAAATATGGTGATTACTATAGTGATGGCTATTATGGATCAGGCAGTAAATAATACCGGTGATTCCCCACGGTGCTCCGCGAGGTTCACATAGAAACAAAATAATAGGGAAAGGAGGATTATCCAATGAACAAGTTAGTTAAGAAGGTGCTGGCAGGTGTAATTGCTGGAACAATGATGCTTGGTTCTGTTTGCACAGCATTTGCTGCAACAGGATCTGCAACAGAGGCTCCGGCTCCGGAGAAACATGAGGCAGTTAAGGCTGAGAATGGTTCTAAGGTAAATACTTCAGCTAGCGGAAAGGCTACTGTTACATCCATTAAGAAGACTAATAAGAAGGAAGTATCCATTTCTTCTAAAGTTGTGGTTGATGGTGTAAAGTATACAGTAACCAAAATTGAAGCAAAGACATTTGCTAATGCTCCAAAGGCTACAAAGGTTACTCTGCCAAGCACAATCACAAGCTTAGGCGCACAGGCATTTACAGGTGCTAAGTCTTTAAAGACAATTGTCATCAAGTCTACAAAGGCCGTAAAGGTAAATAAGGACGCATTCAAGGGTGTTAACACCAAGAAAATGACAATTAAAGTTACTTCTATGTCTAAGAAGGAACTGAAAGCTTTTAAGAAGCAGCTCAAGAAAGCTGGATTCAAGGGAACAGTTAAGCTGGTTAAATAATCTTCTTACATACTCTTGAAACAAAAAGAATTAAGGGTGCAGCAGGAAAAATCCTGCTGTGCCCTTATTTTGTATAGAAGGAGTGCAAAGAAATCCTTATCCTATATTATTTTCCGGTTGTATCGGTAACTTAATTTATATATTGTATATCATGAGAAAATTGAGTGATTGAAATTGCTTTTCAGACATGATACAATAAAATAAATCAAGTTTACAGCCGGTAATTGCTAAGTTTTATCAGAAATTTTTGTAATTTGGCGACTGTATGACTCAAAAGATATCATATATATCGGAGGAATATATGAAGAATAAGGAATATCTAACAGTAAGACAAGAAGAACTGATGAATTTTCTATGGCGGGTCAATGAACCGATGACAGCCAATGAAATGGCGGAAAAATTGGAAACCGAAGGCTGGAATAATGTAACACTTTTTAAGACTGTGCAGTCATTGACAAATGACGGGTATCTGGATGTGGTGGGTTTGGAAAAGACAGTGAAAACCTATGCACGTAAGCTGTCTCCGGCAATCTCGAAAAATGATTATTATGCATCTGTGCTGAAAAAAAGAGGTGTTGACAGTAGTTCAATTGGAACGATTACAGCCGTCTTGATTGGGGCAGATAAAAAAAGTCCGGAGGAGAAGGATGCGGCCGTAATTGCCGAACTGGAAAGAATCATAAGTCGGATTAGGCAGAAAGAATGTGTGATATAAGTCTGCTGATATTTAAGAGAAAAGTATGAAGAACCGGTGTGTGAACACCGGTTTTGTTTTTTCCTTTATAAAGCAGGCAGGATGATTTCCGGGATAATATGAAAATATGTGCTTGTAACCTGTGTTAAAGATGTCTATAATATTTTATATGTGGTATGAAATTTTGAAACAGGTTATGTTCGATATGCAGCAGCCAATCGGTTATATACCCTGTGCAATTGTGATCGTTATACTCGCATTTTCCATATTTTCAATTGTTTTTAATAACAAGGAGAAAAAAACGGCAGTTTTATACTTTTATCGAATATTATTTGCTGTTTACGTTCTGGTTGTCGTACAGCTGGCATTTTTTTCCAGAGAACCGGGATCCAGGGATGGGGTGAACCTTGTTCTTTTGTCTACCTGGGGGGACAATGTATATACCCATGCATTTTTTGTGGAAAACATACTGATGTTTGTTCCCTTTGGAATCCTTGTACCGCTGTGTTTTTCTTGGATGCGGCCAATGCTAAGATGCATTCTTTGCGGTTGCAGCTGTTCGATTGTATTGGAATTATGCCAGTTATGGACAAAACGGGGCTTCTGTGAGTTGGATGACGTACTGACGAATACAGTTGGAGTATTTTGTGGCTGCATAATTTTGCGGCTGCTGGAGAGACTGGTAGGGGATGGCCGGAGAAAATCCTGATTTAGGGCTTTGGAATCAGCATATCAGAAAACAGGAAAGCGTTTGAAAGGAAAAAAATATGAAATATGATTATCTTGTTGTAGGCGCAGGACTTTATGGAGCAGTATTTGCCCATGAGGCGAAAAAGAAGGGAAAGTCAGTTCTTGTGATTGATAAGCGGCCGCACATTGCAGGAAATGTGTACACGGAGGATGTGGAAAAAATTCACGTCCATAAATATGGTGCGCATATTTTTCATACGAATAATAAGAAAGTTTGGGATTATATAACCCGGTTTGCGGAGTTCAACCGTTTTACGAATTCGCCGGTAGCAAATTATAAGGGGGAGCTGTATTCCCTGCCTTTTAATATGTATACATTCAATAAAATGTGGAATGTCACTACTCCACAGGAAGCTGCAGCAAAGATTGAAGAACAGAGGAAAGCCGCTGGAATCACAGAACCAAAGAATCTGGAAGAGCAGGCTGTCAGTCTGGTTGGAACAGATATCTACGAAAAACTGGTGAAAGGCTATACGCAAAAGCAGTGGGGAAGAGAATGCTCAGAACTTCCTGCATTTATTATTAAGCGACTGCCGGTGCGGCTGACATTTGATAATAATTATTTTAATGCCCTTTATCAGGGAATCCCCAAGGGGGGCTATACGAAAATGGTCGCAAAGATTCTGGAGGGCATTGAAGTCCGGCTTGGGACAGACTATCTGGAGAATAAGGAAGAATTAGATTTACTGGCGGAAAAGGTTGTCTATACAGGTCCAATTGATGCTTATTTTGAGTATCGTTTGGGCGCGTTAGAATATCGTTCTGTCCGATTTGAAACAGAAGTGCTGGATACCCCGAATTTTCAGGGAAATGCTGCCGTGAACTATACAGATGTGGAGACTCCGTGGACGAGGATCATTGAGCACAAATGGTTTGAATTTGGAAAAGATGATGAGGGAAATGATATACCTAAAACTGTGATTTCCCGGGAATATAGTTCTGAGTGGAAAGTGGGGGATGAACCCTATTATCCGGTCAATGATGAAAAAAATGGTTTACTGTATGAGAAATACAGAGAACTTGCAGCGCAGGAAAAAAATGTGATTTTTGGCGGCAGATTGGGCGAGTATAAGTATTATGACATGGATGCGGTGATTGCAGCGGCACTGGAAATGAGCGAAAAAGAACTGGGGAATTAGACGGTACATATTGTTGGGATTTTGTAAAGAAATGGTGTTTTTTTTAAACATAAAAGCAGTCTGAAAATAAATGTATTTTCGACTGCTTTTACATTTCCTGTGGGGCAACAAGGAATCCTCCCACTGCGTGGGCCCCTCCTTATTGCATTACACATACTGGTCCAGCATCATTCCGGAGTAGATGGAAGTGATGTATGGGGTTGCAAAATTATGCCCCGGGTTTTTATATGCGATAACAATTTTATTGACATAGTTCATCGGGTTGATGGAGATAGATTCTGCTTTTTTCCCGATGGCATCCCGGAATTTGGACAGCATTTCAAAGGTAGCCTTATCATTCTCCGGGGTGACAGATTTCCGGAAAAGATCGCGGTCAATGGTGATGGTTCCGTTATTATCACGGACAAGTCCGATTTCCTGCAGAGATTTAGAGTCAGCACCGGCAATTGATAATAGTTCTGCCTGCAGCCTGCTTCCTGCACTTGCACCGGTATCTGCATATTTGGATGCAATGGACAGGATGGAGTTATAGGAATCTATCAGCGTCTGTACGTTGTCTGCGATGGCATCAGCGTTTGCCTTGAATCCAATGTTTACCGCTTCGCTGCTGTTGGTTGGGGCCTTTAATGTCAGCTCAAACACCTGATTGATAGAGAAGGTGTTCGTCAGTGAGGAGTGAGGAATTCCATTGAGGGTGAAAGCGGAATTATGTGCTTTCTCGGTAATTCGCGAAATTCCAAGTGTATCCATAATTTCTATAGAACCGGAAGCTGCATCCGGTGCTATGGAAAATAACTCGGTCTCATTTTCCGAGAGGCCTGTCTGAAGAGAAGTCAGTGAAAGTGCACTGGATCCTTTTCCGTCAGAAAGGATATCTGCCCTGATTCCCAGATTGGAATTATTAACCAGCTTTGCAAGTTTAGTGATTACATCCAGATTGGACTCATCCGAACTAATGGTGTATTGAAATTCATATGCGGCTCCCGGTGTATTTAAGTCAAAAGAGTAGGAGCCGGGGCGCATGGTCAGTATATTATCTTTCAGGTAATTTCCAGTGTTTACCTGAGGGCTGGCAAGATGCTTTACTTCGATATCAAAGCTGTCCGTATGATTTTCCTCATTGCCATCGCCGATATAGCAAACATCTACTTTGTCAGGATCGGATGAGGTGGCAACCCGTTTTTTGAAAGAATTTTCAAAGGAGCCATACTGATCGGACAGAGATGCCACAACATTTTGGACCAAGCGCGCGCTCTCCTTGATGTCGATTGCATATTTCTTGGCATCTGTCAGATTCGGAATCTTATAAAGAGGGGAATCCTTATTTACTTTGACAATCTGATTGTAAATTTTGCGCAGATCACTTTTTTTATGGGAGTCATAGCGGGATGCGCCTTTTTTTCCATAGGTTGTGATATAATACGCGTAGGCATTATCAATACGTGACATGTGAAGTCCCCTCCTTTCTTCCCTGAATCGGGGATTTATTTATAAATCCATTTATACACATATATTATATCGTGACTTTTGTGTTTTTTCAATACCTACATAAATGAAATAATGGAAATTATATACTATATATAGGAAAGAAGCGGGATAAAGGAATAGGAAAGTGATGGAATAGAGAAAAAAGTGTTGACGAAGACCGGTATTTATGATATATTAGGAAAGCTTGGAAGTAGGTCTTTTTTTTTATGCCTTTTTTTAGGCGGGACAAACAAAGAAAAACGGAGGTGGAAGTTGTGCGTACAAAGATTACATTAGCCTGCACAGAATGTCAGCGTCGTAACTACAATATGACAAAGGACAAGAAGACTCATCCGGACAGAATGGAAACCAAAAAGTACTGTAGATTCTGCAGAAAGCATACAGTGCATAAGGAAACCAAATAGTCCGCAGAGCAAAGGAGTTATGAAATGGGACAGACAGAAAATGTTGAAAAAACTCCAAAGACAAGCTGGTTTGAAGGAGTTAAGGCGGAGTTCCGAAAGATCATCTGGCCGGACCAGAAATCAGTAGTCAGACAGACAATTGCAGTGATTGTTACATCTGTTATCGTCGGTCTTATCATCGCACTTCTGGATTGGGCAATCCAGTATGGCGTGAATTTCCTTGTTGATTTACATTTATAATGGAGGCAAAGTGATTTATGGCTGAGGCGCAGTGGTATGTAGTTCATACCTATTCAGGTTATGAGAACAAAGTCAAAGCGAATCTTGACAAGACAATTGAGAACAGACATCTGGAAGATCAGATTCTTGAAGTCCGCGTCCCTCTTGAAGAAGTGACAGAGGTTAAGAACGGGGTCAAGAAACAGGTTTCAAAGAAAATGTTCCCGGGTTATGTACTGATTCATATGTATATGAATGATGATACCTGGTATGTTGTCCGCAATACTCGTGGTGTGACTGGGTTCGTTGGTCCGGGAAGCAAGCCGGTGCCACTCACGGATGCCGAAATGAGACCGCTTGGAATTAAGACGGAAAATGTTGTTGTGGATTTCGAGGAAGGCGACATGATTGTTGTAATCGGAGGTGTCTGGAAGGATACTTGCGGGGTAATTACTGCTATGAACCACAATAAACAGACAGTTACGATCAATGTAGATCTGTTCGGCCGCGAAACGCCGGTAGAAGTAAGTTTCGCAGATGTAAAGAAAATGAATTAAGGAGGCAATTCCAATGGCAAAGAAAGTAGAAGGATACATTAAGCTGCAGATTCCTGCTGGAAAGGCAACACCTGCTCCTCCAGTTGGACCGGCTCTTGGACAGCACGGCGTAAACATCGTGGAGTTTACAAAGCAGTTTAACGCAAAGACAGCCGATCAGGGCGACTTAATCATCCCTGTAGTTATTACTGTATATGCAGACAGAAGCTTTAGCTTTATCACTAAGACTCCTCCTGCACCGGTTCTGATTAAGAAAGCCTGCAAGATTAAGTCAGGCTCCGGCGAACCAAATAAGACAAAGGTTGCTAAGATCACAAAGGCTCAGGTTAAGGAAATCGCTGAGACAAAGATGCCTGACCTGAATGCAGCAACAATTGAGGCTGCTATGAGCATGATCGAGGGAACAGCAAGATCTATGGGCGTTGAGGTCGTAGACTAATAGTATTGCAATGAAAGTGGGAGGGCATTTCCTACCCGATAAGATACCTTTTCCCGATGGAAAGGGCTGGGTCATAAGCGGTTGTCATATATTGTGGAACAATATATGACCTACGCACCGCACAATGCCGCAGGCATTTTGAAATGTGCGCGTGCTCATTCAGCAAGCTGACAGCTTATGACAATTACCTATTTTCCTGGCGGAAAAAGGCTGGGTCACAAGCAATCAGTCAGCAAGCTGACAGCTTATGACATATACCACAAGGAGGTTTATATTCATGAAAAAAGGAAAGAAATATCAGAACGCTGTAAAAGCATATGATAGATCTGCTCAGTACGATGTTGCTGAGGCAATTGATATCGTAAAGAAGAATGCTACAGCGAAATTCGATGAGACAATCGAGCTTCATCTTAGAACGGGCTGCGATGGACGTCATGCAGAGCAGCAGATCCGTGGTGCGGTAGTACTGCCACACGGAACAGGTAAGACAGTTAAGGTATTGGTTTTCGCAAAGGGAACTAAGGTAGACGAGGCACAGGCAGCAGGAGCTGACTACGTTGGTGGAGAGGAATTAATTCCGAAGATTCAGAACGAGGGATGGTTAGACTTCGATGTTGTTGTTGCTACACCGGATATGATGGGTGTTGTTGGTCGTTTAGGACGTGTCCTTGGACCGAAGGGCTTGATGCCAAACCCGAAGGCTGGTACAGTTACAATGGACGTTACCAAAGCTGTTAATGATATCAAAGCCGGTAAGATTGAGTATCGTTTGGACAAAACAAACATTATCCACGTGCCAGTTGGAAAGGCTTCATTCACAAGCGAGCAGTTAAATGACAACTTCCAGTCTCTTATGGCAGCAATCAATAAGGCTAAGCCTTCAAGCTTAAAGGGCCAGTACATTAAGAGCGCAGTATTAACCTCTACAATGGGACCTGGTGTAAAGCTTAACGTTGTAAAGATTGCACAGTAATAGATTGATGTGATATTTCCTTCTGGGTCGGGAGAACTGTGAAAGACAGTTTCCGGATGCAGAAGGAAATGAATTACCGTATAATACGGATCAGACTTACTCAAGCAAATTGCGGAAAAGACTTGACAACCGCAAAAACACATATTATAATAAGCAAGCATATTGCCGAAGACAGTAGGTGATTCCTGTCGTATATTGCAAAGCAATGTATGACAAAAATCGTAACCGTAGTACCTACCGAGGAAATTTGATAATATTCATTCCTGTTTTGTGTTGAAAAGCATACAGACAGGACATATGACAGCAGTTGTATGATTTTTAGAGAATATTACCCCTCAGTCGTCCGGCGGAGGGGTTTTATAATACCTCAAGCTATATGCGAAATAAAATAAGGAGGTAAATGAATCGTGGCAAAGGTAGAATTAAAGCAGCCGATCGTTGATGAGATTTCAGAAACCATCAAAGGCGCACAGTCACTTGTTGTAGTTGACTACCGCGGACTTACAGTTGCCGAGGATACCCAGCTTCGTAAGAAATTAAGAGAAGCAGGCGTTTCTTACAAGGTATATAAAAATACTTTGGTGAACCGTGCAATCGCAGGAACGGAATTCGAGAGCTTAAAAGATGTTCTGGAAGGACCGAATGCTTTTGCTGTATCTGCAGATGACGCAACAGCACCTGCCAGAGTACTGGCAGAGTTCGCTAAGACAGCACCGAATCTTGAAATCAAGGCCGGCGTTGTAGAGGGAACTTTCTATGATGCAGATGGAATGAAAGCTATTTCCAGCATCCCCAGCAGAGAAGTCCTTCTTTCCAAGTTACTTGGAAGCTTACAGTCACCTATTACAAATCTTGCTCGCGTTCTTAACCAGATCGCAGAGAAAGGTGGCGCAGATGCAGCAGCACCTGCAGAGGAAGCACCAGCCGAGACAGTGGCTGAATAAAATAGCGTAATTATTAAGACGCAGATTATGATTAAATTTTAATATGGAGGAAAATATCATGGCAAAGTTGACAACAGAAGAGTTTATCGCTGCTATCAAAGAGTTAAGCGTATTAGAGTTAAATGACCTGGTAAAGGCATGTGAAGAAGAGTTTGGTGTATCTGCAGCAGCAGGTGTTGTAGTTGCAGCAGCAGGCGGAGACGGCGCAGCAGCTGAGGAGAAGACAGAGTTCGACGTAGAGTTAACAGAAGTTGGACCAAACAAGGTTAAGGTTATCAAGGTTGTTCGTGAGGTAACCGGTCTTGGACTTAAGGAAGCTAAGGATGTTGTAGACGGTGCTCCTAAGATCGTTAAGGAGCAGGCTGACAAGGCTACAGCTGATGACATTAAGGCAAAACTCGAAGCAGAAGGCGCAAAGGTTACTTTAAAATAGTCGGATTGGCTACGAGCGGAGTAAAAGAAAAAAGGGAACCTCGTGACAAATTTATTTGTCTAAGAGGCTCCCTTTTTTCTTTTAATGCGCGACAGCCGGAGCGCGCGAGGGAACGAAGTTCCCGAGTCTCCGCTCGAAGGCAATCCGACGGAAGGGGGGTATCCTTAAAAAATAAAATCCCCTCTTGCATTTTCCATCCATTTATTGTATAGTATAAGTTGCACTATTGTGGTGCACTAGGCATTTCCATGCTCTTTTTTAGGGAAAAAACTAGATTGAAATAAAAACGAGAGGTGAAACGTCAATGGAGAAAAACAGAATACGTCCAGTCAAGGCTGGAAAAGGTTTGCGTATGAGCTACTCGAGACAGAAAGAAGTTCTGCAGATGCCAAATCTGATCGAAGTCCAGAAGAATTCCTATCAGTGGTTTCTGGATGAAGGTTTAAAAGAGGCATTTGCGGATATTTCCCCTATTACAGACTATAGTGGTCATTTGAGTCTTGAGTTTGTTGACTTTACATTATGCGAAGATGATGTAAAGTATACAATCCCGGAGTGTAAAGAAAGGGATGCAACATATGCAGCTCCTTTGAAGGTCAAGGTTAGACTGCATAACAAAGAGACAGATGAGATTAATGAGCATGAGATTTTCATGGGAGATCTGCCTCTTATGACAGAGACCGGAACATTCGTGATCAACGGTGCTGAGCGTGTTATCGTCAGCCAGTTGGTACGTTCCCCTGGTATCTATTACGGGATTGCTCATGATAAAGTGGGTAAGACCCTTTATTCGTGTACCGTAATTCCCAACCGCGGTGCCTGGCTTGAGTATGAGACTGACTCCAATGACGTTTTCAGTGTAAGAGTAGATAGAACCCGTAAAGTGCCGATTACCGTATTTATCCGTGCACTTGGAGTGGGTACCAACCAGCAGATTATTGATTTGTTCGGCGAAGAACCGAAAATCCTTGCATCTTTGCAGAAGGATCCGTCTATCACAGAGCGTGAGCCCCAGGGAAGCTATGAAGCTGGTCTTTTGGAATTATATAAGAAAATCCGTCCGGGGGAGCCTCTTTCCGTAGAAAGCGCAGAGAGCCTGATTTCCGCCATGTTCTTTGACCCGAGAAGATATGATCTGGCAAAGGTGGGACGGTATAAGTTTAATAAGAAACTGATGCTTAAGAACCGTATCAATGGACAGGTTTTGGCCGAGGATGTTCTGGATCCAACAACAGGTGAAGTGATCGCAGAGGCAGGAACCATGGTTGACCGGGATCTGGCTGATCAGATTCAGAATGCAGCTGTTCCGGCTGTATTTATCCAGACTGAGACGCGCAACGTAAAGGTTCTCTCCTCCATGATGGTTGATATTAAAGCCTGGATTCCGGAAATTGAGGATCCGAGAGAAATCGGTGTGACAGAGCTTGTTTACTATCCGGTACTTCAGCAGATTCTGGAAGAAAATGAGACTTTGGAAGAATGCATTGAGGCCGTTAAGAGAAACATTCATGACCTGATACCGAAACATATTACAAAAGAGGATATCTTCGCGTCCATCAACTATAATATGCATTTGGAGTGGGGGATTGGAACGGATGATGATATCGACCACTTAGGAAACCGTCGTATCCGTGCTGTCGGGGAACTGTTACAGAACCAGTACCGAATTGGTTTATCCCGTTTGGAGAGAGTTGTACGTGAGCGTATGACAACACAGGATCTGGAGGGAATCTCTCCACAGAGCCTGATTAATATTAAGCCGGTAACTGCTGCAGTAAAGGAATTCTTTGGGTCTTCCCAGCTGTCCCAGTTTATGGATCAGAATAACCCGCTTGGTGAGTTGACTCATAAAAGGCGTCTTTCCGCATTGGGACCTGGTGGTCTTTCCAGAGACCGTGCCGGATTTGAGGTCCGGGACGTTCATTACTCCCATTATGGACGTATGTGCCCAATTGAGACGCCTGAAGGACCGAACATCGGTCTTATCAACTCTCTGGCATGTTATGCAAGAATTAATGAGTACGGATTTGTTGAGGCACCGTACCGTAAAATTGATAAGTCAGATAAGGACAACCCACGTGTTACGGATGAGGTTGTATATATGACTGCAGATGAGGAAGATAATTATCATGTAGCGCAGGCCAACGAAAAACTGGATGAGGATGGACACTTTGTGCGTAATTCCGTATCCGGTCGTTACCGTGAAGAGACTCAGGAGTATGACAAGACCGCATTTGATTACATGGATGTATCTCCTAAGATGGTGTTCTCTGTTGCTACGGCACTTATCCCGTTCTTGCAGAATGACGATGCAAACCGGGCTCTGATGGGATCCAACATGCAGCGTCAGGCAGTACCGCTCCTTACCACGGAGGCCCCGGTTGTGGGAACCGGTATGGAGACTAAGACCGCAGTGGATTCCGGCGTCTGTGTTGTGGCAAAAGAGGCCGGAGTTGTTGAGAGCTCCGAGTCCAACCGCATTGTAGTTCGTGAGGAGGATGGAAACCGCAGAGAATATATTCTGACCAAGTTTGCACGAAGCAACCAGTCCAACTGCTATAATCAAAGACCAATCGTTTTCAAGGGACAGAAGGTGGAAAAGGGTGAAGTCATTGCAGACGGTCCTTCCACATCCAATGGAGAGCTTGCCCTTGGAAAGAACCCGCTGATTGGTTTCATGACATGGGAGGGTTATAATTACGAGGATGCGGTTCTTTTAAGTGAGCGTCTGGTTGAATATGATGTGTATACATCTGTTCATATTGAAGAATATGAAGTAGAATCCCGTGACACGAAACTCGGACCGGAGGAAATTACAAGAGATGTTCCGGGTGTCGGTGATGATGCATTAAAGGATCTGGATGAGCGTGGTATTATCCGCGTGGGTGCAGAGGTTCGTGCCGGAGATATTCTGGTAGGAAAGGTTACACCCAAGGGTGAAACCGAGCTGACCGCAGAGGAGAGACTTCTTCGTGCTATTTTCGGAGAGAAAGCCCGCGAGGTTCGTGATACTTCCCTTAAGGTTCCCCACGGTGCATATGGTATTGTTGTGGATGCAAAAGTATTTACCCGTGAGAATGGTGACGAACTTTCACCGGGAGTGAATGAGGCTGTTCGAATTTATATTGCACAGAAACGTAAGATTTCCGTTGGCGATAAGATGGCCGGACGACATGGTAACAAGGGTGTGGTTTCCCGTGTATTGCCAGTGGAGGATATGCCATACCTGCCCAACGGACGTCCATTGGATATCGTATTAAATCCGCTGGGTGTGCCGTCCCGAATGAATATCGGTCAGGTCCTTGAGATTCATTTAAGTCTTGCTGCAAAGGCACTTGGATTTAACATTGAGACACCGGTATTTGACGGTGCAAAGGAAATTGATATCCAGGATACTCTGGAACTTGCAAATGATTATGTAAATCTTCCGTTTGACAAGGAAGAGGCTGCAGATCCGGAGTGGAAGGAAGATACAGAAATCTTCTATGAAAAATATAAGGATACTCTCCGCGAAGATGTTATGGATTATCTGTCTGAAAACCGTGCCCACAGAAGCCTGTGGAAGGGCGTTCCGATTTCCAGAGATGGAAAGGTACAGCTCCGGGATGGCCGTACCGGCGAGTGCTTCGATGGAAAGGTAACAATTGGACACATGCATTACCTGAAACTGCATCACCTGGTTGACGATAAGATCCATGCACGTTCTACAGGTCCTTACTCTTTAGTTACCCAGCAGCCGCTTGGTGGTAAAGCTCAGTTTGGTGGTCAGCGTTTCGGAGAGATGGAGGTTTGGGCACTGGAAGCATACGGTGCTGCATATACACTGCAGGAAATCCTGACGGTTAAGTCGGATGATGTTGTAGGACGTGTGAAGACCTATGAGGCAATCATTAAGGGGGAGAATATCCCTGAGCCTGGTATTCCGGAGTCCTTTAAAGTTCTCTTAAAAGAGTTACAGTCTCTGGGACTGGATGTAAAAGTACTTGACGAGGATAGAAACGAGGTTGAATTAATCGAGACCAGTGAGTACGGCAATACCGATATTAATGCAATCATTGGAAACGATAAGGATTTCGCCTTTGAAGACAGTGAGTCTTTTGAAAAACATGGATTCACCAAGCAGGAGTTTGATGCGGAAAACGAGGAACTGGTCAACATTGAGGCAGATGAGGATGCCGAGGAGGATGATGACTTCGGAGATGCGGAGGATTTTTTTGATGACGCAGAAGAAATTCTTGATGATGACGAAGAATAATGGGGAAGGAGTGTCATACAATGCCAGAAACAAATAATAAGGACATGAATCAGGCAATGCAGTTCGATGCCATCCAGATTGGACTGGCATCTCCTGAGAAAATCCGGGAGTGGTCCCATGGCGAAGTAAAAAAACCTGAGACTATCAATTACAGAACCTTAAAGCCTGAGAAGGATGGACTGTTCTGTGAGAAAATTTTCGGACCCACAAAGGACTGGGAATGTCATTGTGGTAAATATAAGAAAATCCGTTATAAAGGCGTTGTCTGCGACCGCTGTGGTGTAGAAATTACGAAATCCAGCGTCCGCAGAGAGCGTATGGGACACATTGAGCTGGCAGCTCCTGTTTCCCATATCTGGTATTTCAAGGGGATTCCATCCCGTATGGGACTGATCCTTGATTTATCACCTCGCGTGCTTGAGCGTGTACTGTATTTTGCATCCTATATTGTACTGGATGCAGGAGATACTTCTCTTGCATATAAGCAGATTCTTTCCGAGGCTGAGTATCAGGAAGCCAGAGAACAGTACGGAAATGCATTCCGTGTAGGAATGGGGGCCGAGGCTGTTCTGGAGCTGTTACAGGCGATTGATCTGGAGAAAGATTCTGCAGAGCTTAAGGCTGAACTGGAGAATGCAACCGGTCAGAAGCGGGCGCGTATTATTAAGCGTCTTGAGGTCGTTGAGGCTTTCCGTGAGTCAGGAAATAAACCGGAGTGGATGATCATGACAGTAATTCCTGTCATTCCACCGGATTTGCGACCAATGGTTCAGCTGGATGGAGGCCGTTTTGCCACATCTGATTTAAATGATTTATACAGAAGAATTATTAACCGTAATAACCGTTTAAGAAGACTGCTGGATTTAGGTGCTCCGGATATCATTGTCCGCAACGAAAAACGTATGCTGCAGGAGGCTGTGGATGCCCTTATCGATAACGGCCGTCGCGGCCGTCCGGTTACAGGACCCGGAAACAGAGCACTCAAGTCCCTGTCAGATATGTTAAAGGGTAAGGGCGGCCGTTTCCGTCAGAACCTGTTAGGAAAGCGTGTCGATTATTCCGGCCGTTCCGTTATCTGTGTAGAGCCAAAGCTTAAAATATATCAGTGTGGTCTGCCAAAGGAAATGGCAATCGAGCTGTTTAAGCCTTTCGTAATGAAGGAACTTGCAGCAAAAGGTATTGCGCATAATATCAAGAGTGCAAAGAAGATGGTAGAGAGACTTCAGCCGGAGGTTTGGGATGTGCTTGAGGAAGTAATCAAAGAACATCCGGTTATGCTGAACCGTGCTCCTACACTGCACAGACTTGGTATTCAGGCATTCGAGCCGATTCTGGTAGAAGGTAAGGCTATTAAGCTGCATCCTCTGGTATGTACCGCATTTAATGCCGATTTCGATGGAGACCAGATGGCTGTGCATCTCCCACTTTCTGTAGAGGCGCAGGCAGAGTGCCGTTTTATGCTCTTATCACCGAACAACCTGTTAAAACCGTCTGATGGTGGACTGGTAGCCGTTCCTTCCCAGGATATGGTCCTTGGTGTTTACTATCTGACTATGCACAAGCTTGCTGATTACCAGGATAAAGAGGGTGCTGTTGCAGTTTCTGATAAGGTATATAATGACCTTGAGGAATTAAAGGCAGCAACTATTCCGGATCCGGAAACCGGCAAGAGTGAGGTGGGCTTATATGATCTGATCTGGTTTGAAGATACAACGGATAATAACCGCCGTGTTCTTTGTAAACCAATGGATCTTTTTGGATATCATTTTGGCAGTATGAATCAGGCATTGCTCGCTTACGAAAATGGTGAGATTACCCTCCATCAGAACATTTATGTATACCGTAAGGCAGTAATGGAAGATGGAACGGAAGTTTCCGGTTTTATAAAGACGACACTGGGACTTTTGATTTTTAATGAAATTATCCCGCAGGATCTTGGATTTGTGGACAGAAGCAAGCCGGAAAATGTGCTGAAGCTGGAAGTGGATTTCCATGTTGGAAAGAAACAGATTAAGCAGATTCTTGAGAAAGTAATCAATATTCATGGCGCAACCAAGACCGCAGAGGTTCTGGATGATGTTAAGGCTATGGGTTACGGATATTCTACCCGCGCAGCCATGACGGTATCCATTTCCGATATGACGGTGCCGCCACAGAAGCCGCAGATGATTGAAGAGGCTCAGAACACCGTTGACCGCATCACGAAACAGTATAAACGTGGTCTTATTACAGAGGAAGAGCGTTATAAGGAAGTGGTAGAAACCTGGAAAGAGACCGATGATGAACTTACCACAGCGCTTCTGACCGGGTTGGATAAATATAACAACATTTTCATGATGGCTGACTCCGGAGCCCGTGGTTCCGATAAGCAGATCAAACAGCTTGCAGGTATGCGAGGACTTATGGCTGATACAACCGGTAGAACCATCGAGCTGCCAATTAAGTCAAACTTCCGTGAAGGTCTTGATGTATTGGAGTACTTCATGTCTGCCCATGGAGCCCGTAAGGGACTTTCTGATACGGCTCTGCGTACCGCCGACAGTGGATACCTCACCAGACGTCTGGTTGATGTTTCCCAGCACATGATCGTCCGCGAGTCTGACTGCTGTGCTGGAAAGAACCGCGAGATTCCGGGAATGGTTGTAAAGGCATTTATGGAAGGCAAGGAGGAAATCGAAAGCCTGGAAGAAAGAATTACAGGTCGTTTCGCCTGTGAGACTATTTGCGATAAGGATGGAAATGTTATTGTAAAGGCAAACCATATGATTACGCCCCGCCGTGCAGCGGCTGTTGTAACGAAAGGTGTGGATGAAAAAGGTGAGCCAATTACAAGTGTAAAGATTCGTACGATTCTTACCTGCCGTTCCCATATGGGAGTCTGTGCAAAGTGCTATGGATCCAACATGGCAACCGGCCAGGCAGTCCAGGTAGGTGAAGCGATTGGTATCATTGCAGCACAGTCCATTGGTGAGCCGGGTACACAGCTTACCATGAGAACCTTCCATACCGGAGGTGTTGCAGGTAACGATATTACCCAGGGTCTTCCCCGTGTCGAGGAAATCTTTGAGGCGCGTAAGCCGAAGGGACTTGCAATCATTACCGAGTTTGGCGGTGTTGCCACCATTAAGGATACAAAGAAGAAGAGGGAAGTTATTGTAACCAGTCAGGAAACCGGTGAGACAAAGGCTTATCTGATTCCTTATGGCTCCCGTATTAAGATTATGGATGGCGCAGTTCTTGAAGCAGGTGATGAGCTGACAGAAGGTTCTGTAAATCCGCATGATATCTTAAAAATTAAGGGTGTCCGTGCCGTTCAGGATTACATGCTTCGTGAAGTACAGCGTGTTTATCGTCTGCAGGGTGTAGAAATCAACGATAAGCATATTGAGGTTATTGTTCGCCAGATGCTTCAGAAAATTCGTGTAGAGGATAACGGAGATTCGGATCTTTTACCTGGAAGCATGGTAGATTCCCTTGACTTCATGGAGTTAAATGAGCAGTTAGAGGAAGAGGGCAAGACTCCGGCAGTTGGTTCCCAGGTTTTACTTGGAATCACAAAGGCATCCCTTGCAACGAATTCCTTCCTGTCTGCGGCATCTTTCCAGGAGACCACCAAGGTTCTTACAGAGGCTGCAATCAAGGGTAAGATTGATCCATTGATCGGTATGAAAGAAAATGTTATCATTGGTAAGCTGATTCCGGCTGGAACAGGTATGAAGAGATATCGTAATATCAAACTGGACAGTGATATTAATGAGGAAGAAGAGCTTTCCTTTGATGATCTGGAGGATTTCTCCATGGAAGAGGAGGAAGAACTGATTCCAACCGTAACAGTTCCGGATGGAACAGATTTGTCGGCCCTTAGTATTATGAGTGGAGAAACAACGGAAGAATAGAATAAAAACATATGATTTTGTAAAAAAGAGAGTCGCAGGTTACTGCGGCTCTCTTGAATTTAAAGAATATGTAATTGGGGATTTTCTTCTGCTGATTCTTGCCTGTTGTTGTTTTCTTTTTGAAAATGCTTGACAAATGGCTCGTAAATTTATATAATATTTTAGCGTGCATTGTGAGAGCATGCAAAAGATAAGATTACAGGAGGTGAAAATAATGCCAACATTCAACCAGTTAGTAAGAAAAGGACGTCAGACTACTGTAAAGAAGTCTACAGCACCTGCACTTCAGAGAAGCTTTAACTCTCTGCAGAAGAAGCCAATCAATACTTCTTCTCCACAGAAGAGGGGTGTTTGTACAGCTGTTAAGACAGCAACTCCTAAGAAACCTAACTCAGCTCTTCGTAAGATCGCCAGAGTTCGTCTTTCTAACGGAATTGAAGTTACATCTTATATTCCGGGAGAGGGACACAACTTACAGGAGCATAGCGTTGTTCTGATTCGTGGTGGCCGTGTTAAGGATTTACCTGGTACACGTTACCATATTATCCGTGGTACATTAGATACCGCCGGTGTTGCGAACAGAAAGCAGGCACGTTCTAAGTACGGTGCCAAGAGACCAAAGGCAGCTAAATAATCATCCATTTAGCGACAATGGATCACAAACAGAACTAAATAGGTGAGTGTTGGGATTATTGTTGTATTCACGATGGTGGATACAACCTATGCATCTGACATCTGTGTCTGCGGATTTTGCATGTCAGGTGAACCGGCCATATTTGATGGATTCGATATGGCAGACCTTATAAATATAACCCGCACGAACACATTAGAAAGACACATGTGAGTACCGTTGATTTAACGAAACAAAAATTAGTTAAGGAGGGAAGTAACGTGCCACGTAAAGGACATACTCAGAAAAGAGACGTACTGGCAGATCCGATTTACAATAACAAAGTGGTTACCAAGCTTATCAACAACATTATGTTAGATGGTAAGAAGGGTGTTGCCCAGAAGATTGTGTACGGTGCATTCGCCAGAGTAGAAGAAAAGACAGGAAGGCCTGCCCTTGAGGTATTCGAGGAGGCTATGAACAACGTAATGCCTGCTCTTGAGGTAAAGGCAAGACGTATCGGTGGAGCTACCTATCAGGTACCTATCGAGGTTCGCCCGGAGCGTCGTCAGGCTTTAGGCCTCCGCTGGCTGACAACCTTCTCCCGCGCAAGAGGAGAGAAGACTCAGGAAGAGAGACTGGCTAACGAGATTATGGATGCTGCAAACAATACCGGTGCAGCAGTAAAGAGAAAAGAAGATATGCACAAGATGGCAGAGGCAAACAAGGCCTTCGCCCACTACAGATTCTAATTTCTATCAGGGATTCGATTATAAAATTAGGAGGAAAAAATCTTGGCTGGAAGAGAATATCCACTTGAGAGAACCAGAAATATCGGAATTATGGCTCATATCGATGCTGGTAAGACAACATTAACAGAGCGTATTCTTTATTACACTGGTGTAAATTACAAAATCGGTGATACTCATGAAGGTACTGCTACCATGGACTGGATGGAACAGGAGCAGGAACGTGGTATCACAATTACTTCAGCCGCTACAACCTGTCACTGGACACAGGAAGAGTTCACCAAGCCAAAGCCTGGTGCACTTGAGCATCGTATCAACATTATCGATACTCCTGGACACGTAGACTTTACGGTTGAGGTAGAGCGTTCACTCCGTGTATTGGACGGTGCCGTTGGTGTTTTCTGTGCAAAGGGTGGTGTTGAGCCGCAGTCAGAAAATGTATGGCGTCAGGCTGATACCTACAATGTACCGCGTATGGCATTCATCAATAAGATGGATATCTTAGGTGCAAACTTCTACGGAGCTGTTGAACAGATCCGTACAAGATTAGGAAAGAACGCAATCGTTCTCCAGTTACCAATCGGTAAAGAGGACGATTTCAAGGGAATCATCGACCTGTTCGAAATGAAAGCATATATCTACAATGATGAGAAGGGTGACGATATCACAGTTACCGATGATCTTGGAGATATGAAAGAGCAGGCAGAGGAATATCGTACAGAACTGATTGAGAAAATCTGTGAGTTAGACGATGATCTTATGATGCAGTACCTTGAAGGCGAAGAACCATCTGTTGACGAGATGAAGAAGGTTCTTCGTAAAGCAACATGTGAGTGTACTGCAGTACCTGTTTGCTGTGGTTCCGCATACAGAAACAAGGGTGTTCAGAAATTATTGGATGCAATTATTGAGTATATGCCGGCTCCAACCGACATCCCGGCAATCAAGGGTGTGGATCTGGATGGCAATGAGGTTGAGAGACATTCTTCTGATGAAGAGCCTTTCGCTGCACTTGCATTTAAGATTATGGCTGATCCATTCGTAGGAAAGCTTGCTTACTTCCGTGTTTATTCCGGAACATGTAAGTCTGGTTCTTACGTATTAAATGCAACTAAGGATAAGAAGGAGCGTGTTGGACGTATTCTTCAGATGCATGCAAATAAGCGTGCAGAGCTGGATATCGTTTACTCCGGAGATATCGCTGCAGCAGTTGGATTTAAGTTTACAACTACCGGTGATACCATCTGTGATGAGCAGCATCCGGTAATCCTTGAGTCTATGGAGTTCCCGGAGCCGGTTATCGAGCTCGCAATCGAGCCAAAGACAAAGGCTGGTCAGGGCAAGTTAGGAGAAGCTTTAGCGAAGCTTGCTGAGGAGGATCCGACATTCCGTGCACATACAGACCAGGAAACAGGTCAGACTATTATCGCTGGAATGGGAGAGTTACATCTGGAGATTATCGTAGACCGTCTGCTTCGTGAGTTTAAAGTAGAGGCAAACGTAGGTGCTCCACAGGTAGCTTACAAAGAGACATTTACAAAGCCTGTTGATCAGGAATACAAATATGCAAAGCAGTCCGGTGGACGTGGACAGTACGGACACTGTAAGGTGCGTTTCGAGCCGATGGATGCCAACGGAGAGGAACTGTTCAAGTTTGATTCTGAGGTTGTCGGCGGTGCTATTCCAAAGGAATATATCCCGGCTATCGGAGAGGGTATCGAGGAGGCTACAAAGGCTGGTTCCCTTGGCGGATTCCCGGTTGTAGGTATCCACGCTACTGTATATGATGGATCTTATCATGAAGTCGATTCATCCGAGATGGCATTCCATATTGCTGGATCCATGTGTTTCAAGGAGGCTATGGCAAAAGCAGCTCCGGTTCTTCTTGAGCCAATTATGAAGGTTGAAGTTACCATGCCTGAGGAATATATGGGAGATGTTATCGGTGATATCAATTCCCGTCGTGGACGTATCGAGGGAATGGATGATCTGGGCGGCGGAAAAATTGTGCATGCATATGTTCCGCTTGCAGAAATGTTCGGATATTCCACAGACTTACGTTCCAAGACACAGGGTCGTGGAAACTACTCTATGTTCTTCGAGAAGTATGAGCCGGTACCAAAGAATGTACAGGACAAGCTGCTTGCAAAGTCAAAGTAATTAAAAATGAGTGCAATTCCCCGAAAATCGGGGAATTGCAATGAAAAAAGCTTGAAAAAGCATAGATTATTAGATATAATCTAATCAGTCGGTTATAAACCAATAACAACAAAACCAAGCCCTGGTAATGGGCATAAAAATGAAGGAGGACTTTTCAAAATGGCAAAGGCTAAATTTGAAAGAACAAAGGCGCATTGTAATATTGGTACCATTGGTCACGTAGATCATGGTAAAACAACTTTAACAGCTGCTATCACTAAAGTATTAGCAGAGAGAGTTCCTGGAAACGCTAAGGTAGATTTCGAGAATATCGATAAGGCTCCGGAAGAGAGAGAGCGTGGTATCACAATTTCTACTGCACACGTTGAGTACCAGACAGAGAAGAGACATTACGCACACGTTGACTGTCCTGGACATGCTGACTACGTTAAGAACATGATTACTGGTGCAGCTCAGATGGATGGTGCTATCCTTGTTGTAGCTGCTACTGATGGTGTTATGGCTCAGACAAAGGAGCATATCCTTCTGTCTCGTCAGGTAGGTGTACCTTACATCATCGTATTCTTAAATAAGTGCGATATGGTTGACGATCCAGAGCTCATCGAGTTAGTTGAGATGGAAGTTACTGAGCAGCTTGAAGAGTATGGTTTCAATGACTGCCCAATCATCAAGGGTTCTGCTCTTAAGGCTCTTGAGGATCCAAACGGCGAGTGGGGAGACAAGATCATGGAGCTTATGGATACTGTTGATTCTTATATCCCGGATCCAGAGCGTGATACTGATAAGCCATTCCTTATGCCAGTCGAGGACGTATTTACAATTACCGGTCGTGGTACTGTAGCAACTGGTAGAGTAGAGCGTGGTACCTTACACCTGAATGAGGAGTTAGAGATCCTCGGTGTTAAGGATGATGTTCAGAAGACTGTTGTAACCGGTATCGAGATGTTCCGTAAGCAGTTAGACGAGGCTATGGCTGGTGATAACATCGGTGCATTACTTCGTGGTATCAACCGTGACCAGATCGTTCGTGGACAGGTTCTTGCTAAGCCAGGTACTGTTACCTGCCATCACAAGTTTACCGCTCAGGTTTACGTATTAACTAAGGACGAAGGTGGACGTCATACTCCATTCTTCAATAACTATCGTCCACAGTTCTACTTCAGAACAACTGACGTTACAGGTGTTTGTGAGCTTCCGGAAGGAACAGAGATGTGTATGCCTGGTGATAACGTAGAGATGACTATCGAGCTGATTCACCCGGTAGCTATGGAGCAGGGTCTTACATTCGCTATCCGCGAGGGTGGACGTACAGTAGGTTCTGGACGTGTAGCAACTGTCATCGAGTAATTTGCGCGTAAGCAATGAGGTAAGCGCCGGTTAAGGTGATAATAATAGGGACTCCAAGTTTACTTGGAAGTCCCTATTTTATTGCCTTTGCGGGCATTTAGCGAATGCCCGCGACCGAGGAAATGCGGAGCATTTTCGAGGGGCGCTTATCGGTCTTTCGGAGATTTCTTGGGAGCCTTTTTACGTCTGTGTAACAGTGCAAATGTGGTCAGCGGTGCCAAAACGGTGCCAGAAAACAAAACCTCCAACGAATTCAGCTATCCGTT
The DNA here is from genome assembly GCA_022772675.1 of Agathobacter sp. Taxonomy (GTDB): domain Bacteria; phylum Bacillota; class Clostridia; order Lachnospirales; family Lachnospiraceae; genus Roseburia. Next base: position 96,049 of record JALEZW010000060.1, read on the forward strand.
GGAGATAATTTATAGTAATTTCTTCTTTATATGTTTCAAGTAGTTCTTTTTGAAGTCTCTGATATTATCAAAAAACTCCATTTCTGAACGGCTAAATGAATTGGTATCAGCCTTTTCAGCAAGAAGTTCCATCGTACAAATAAGGTCTGCAATTTGAAACAACTTATAATCCACAGGTTTCACTTTGCGGAATTCAACATGAGTATATAGCGTACTGAATACCGATATGAGAATTTTGGTGAGTTCGATTTGTCCGTTGTCATAGTAGATAATAACTTTATCAAAACTATTCCAAAAGCCTTCGTTGTTTCGCAGTACATCAGCCAGAGCTTTTGATACTTTTGAAGTCGTTGTGATGACATCAGGGCATTCACTTTTTCTTTACCTTGATGCAGGAATACTGAAAATCAAGTCTACGTGCAAAGTTGAATAAGGCATTGAACAGGCGTTTTCTTTCCTCTACTAAATCATTAGAATACACGGATTCACGTCTTATCAGTGGACCTGTATGGATAGCGTGATGCTGGTATCCTAGATTGGATAAATGAGAATCGAAGCCCTTTATATTTTCTGAGATATCAATATTCTGATTATGCAATATCATAGAAACCAAGTAGTAGGGAGCGTGGATTTCGTAAGGACCAAAGTCCCCGGACTCGTCTATGAATACGCTAAGTACCTTTTCTGACATACAATCATCCTTTTGTAACAATTTTGAGTATGAAAATGGCGGGGAAATTCCCCGCCGCTCGGTGGACCAGGGTCTTTCGACCAGCCCAAAATCAGCCACCGCTGATTTATTATATGTTCATTATAAGCGAAATATTCAAGAAAGTCAATTACCACCCTTTAATCTGTTTTATCTGTTCTGCCCGTTCGGGATCTCTGTGATACTGCAGCTTGAATTGTATCGTTTCCACCACTTCTTTTCTGGCTTCGTCATCCAACTGGTAAAAGGAAGTCAGTAAATTATCCACATCCGGCATACTGTTTTTCCCGAAAAGATAAATAAGCGGGTACATGGAATTTTTTAAATACGTTTTTACCCGATTTCCGTCAAGAGCACCAATCAATCCATTTGGTAATGTAGGATATATTTCTTCTTCTGTGATTGCACCGGAAAAGGGGCTGGCGGAGCATATCTCATTCACGTCAATTTCTAATTCATTTGCCAGTCTAAGTGCAAAGTCAAATCAGATATTATAGTATGAAATTACTCTTGCTTTTTACTGGTAAAAATAAGAGACTGCTGGCGCACATATGGTATTGCAATCAGTGCCGGATATAGCACTGCAGAAATAATCAGGCCGCCAACCCCCTGAATGATATTAGCAGGAATACTTGCAGCAGCACCTTTCCCATACATAAAATATTCGCAGATAAAGTATCCACCGGCAACAAAGACAATATCAATCACACCACCAAGCAGTACAGAGATATATCTGGTTTTGCTGTTTTTTCCAATTGCGCGGAAAATAAGACCGGTGCACAGAGCAATCAGCCCCTTGATCACAAAGGTAATTGGCACGTAGACAAAATATCCGCCAATGAGATCCGCCATGGCAGAGCCGATTCCGGCTGCGAAAATCCCCATACGGGACCTAAAATTGCACCGGAGAGAATCACAATGGCATCACCCGGATGGATGTAACCGCTGGTGCCCGGTGTGGGGATTTTGATGATCATGGTGGCAACGCATGCCAGTGCAGCAAATAGAGCCGTCATAATGATTTTTCTTAATTTTTCATTTGTCATAACTTCTTTCCTCATTTCTTTTTGATTTCTATCGTTTCAGTGAAACCCTGTTTTCTTCAATATACAACAGAAGTGGACTCTATTAAAGAACCAGAATTGTATAAAATAATAAGATCAGAATATGGAATTCAAAGTGTTTGTGGACAAGGTACTCTTTGTTGCCCCATGTGCCCCAAATGCCTGCTCGCTGTATCGTGCCTTTTCATAGGCATCGTGAAGCTCCTCCATGCCGGCAGAATCCGACAGTGCTGCATTCTGCTCTAACTCCGAGGGGGTGGCCCACAGGCTGGGCTGCCCCTTTGTGGCCTTAAGGATTATTCTGCGGTAACGTCTGCGAATCTGCTGGCTGGCGGACAGATGTTTCTTGTGCCCGGAGAGGGTGAAGAACCGCTGGGACCTGTCACCGTGATCCGGTTTCAGAAAGACAACCTCGTCCTCTTCCTCCACGGAAAAATCTTTTCCGAAACGTCGAATGCCGCGGATAATGGTAACAATCACCGTAAAGACGATCAGAACGGAAAGAATATAGCCCAGTATTCGGGCGAGGGTGAGAATCCATTTAGGGTCATCCTTCTGCTGGATATCCAGTGCCTCCCGAAAATCAATACCGGCACCGCCTGCCGGTGTGGATTCCGGGGGTTGTTCCTCTACCGTTTTTTCAATGTGCAGAAGTGGCTTGTCGGTAGTAAAATCAGGTTCAAATTCCCGGCCATACAAAAGCGATGGAAGGAGAAACAAAAACAAAAGCAAAGCACCAATGATTCCAATCAGGCGGTGAATCTGATGCATGGCAGCCACCGGAAGGCTGGCAACGCGCCGATTCTGCCGCACATACTCATAGAGTGCGCTAATATAATGGTATCCTATGCATATAAATATATCTGCAAACAGGATGGCGAACATAATATACAGATAGGTGGTAAAATGCAGCAGCATTCCCGGAATGTACAGGAGGGTAAACCAGACCCAGTGGTAGGGCTTAGGACAACTTAACAGGCAGGGAATCTCCCGCTCTTTAAGTTCGAAGGGCTCGCTGTCACCGTGCACTTCAAGGAATTCCCGTTTCCTATTGCCATATACTGCCTTTGTATGGGCGTGGATGCCGAACACAAACAGAGAAAAGATGGCAGTCAGTACGGCACACACCTGTCCGCTGGTTTTGCCGAAGCCTCCCCAGAGACAGGCGGTAAAAGCCGTGGCAGCGGTACAAAGAATGCCGCCTGCCATAAAAAGAAACGCATTTGGGATGCGCTGCAGCAGAACCCAGCTTAGGATGATAGGGATAATCATGAGGACACCTGCAGTGGAAATACGAAAGAACGCGGTGCCCTTAAAAAGGAGAAGGCTCGCAAAAAGCGGATAAATTCCGGCGAAAAGCAACAGCGAATGAAACCACGGCAGGATATCTAAAAGAAAAGGACGTTTATATTTCATAGCTCAACCTCCCAGAAAATAGTTTGGACAAAGGGCAGCGTAATGTCCGGCTGCCGGGTGTAGGGGGACTTGGGAATAATCCACAGTACCGGGCTTGATGCAGTGGCAAGCCCGCCAACGCTTCGGATAATTTCTTCATCCGTGTTTTTGGATATGAACACATGCATCTGTTTCTTCTGCTTGGACAGTTCAATCGAGTCCAGCAGCTTTGTGCAGGAAACCGTATACCCGTTAATGCAGGCAAGCTGTTGGTTTAATTCTGACATGTGGGAGCCGTTGGCAGGGAGCTCCACTGGGGATAACTGCGTTTTTTCAGAACCTACAGCTGCATTGCTGTAAAGTACAAGAGGCATGCGTGCAGCCACAAGACGGGCGGCAAGAGAGGAGACAATGCGGATGGTTTCCTCCAGAAGTGCTTCCTCTTTCCGGATATGGGAGTCCTCCATGTCAAAAATAAGATTCAGATCAAGGCTGGTAGTGGAGTCGAACTGGTTAACCAGAGGGGTACCCATCCGCATCGTGGCTTTCCAGTTTATGTGGTTCATGGGATCAGTGGGCTGGTATTCCCGGATGCCGGAAAACTCGAAAGGATCCGGGAAAAGTTTATTCTGCACGAGAATAGCCCCGCTGATTGCTGTCGTAATAATATTCAGGCGCTTGGTGTCAATCTGTGCAGGGTAAACGTAAAGCATCGTGCTCTGGGGAACCGTGGCATAGTCCAGTGGCCGGAAGAAAAAGTCGTAGGCTTTCAGATCCGCCTGCCGGATCTCATAGCAGCCCCTCTTTTTACCGGTAAAGGAGAGGGTGCGGGTAACCTGTTGATGAAACAGAAAGGAAAAAACATCACGTTTGTAGGTCTGGTCTGAGACACCGCTGTTTTGGACAGATTCTCCGGTAAAGGCAAGATGCCGGCTCATGGCAATACGCACTTCAAGAGCAGGGAGGGGAATCCATTTGTCGTTTGTGACTATCTCCTGAAGGGCGCAGCTGTCCCCCTCATAAATATAGCGGTCCCGGAAACGCAGTTCGACGGAAAGGCCCTGCTGCCACATGCGGCGTATCAGTATGGTCTGAAGAATCCAGGCAAGAGCCAATCCAAGCAATAAAATCCAATACATAGGCTACCTCGCTAGTGTTTTGTCCAGTCCTCGGTGGGTACGGTTACAGAATTTAAAATGTCAGTAACCGCCTGGCGTGCGGCGGCTGAGGCATCAAAGGATACATTCATGGTCATGCGGTGGGCAAGAACAGGAAGCGCAACCGTCTTGATATCCTCAGGCACTACGAATTCACGACCGCAGACCATGGCATAGCCCTGGGCTGCGCGGACAAAGGCAAGAGTTCCACGGGGACTGACTCCGCTTGCAATTTTCGGGGTGTTTCGGGTGGTCTGGATGATGTTCACCATGTAGTCAAGCAGATCCGGATGGACATAGATTTCCCGGCACTGCTGCTGCAATGATACAATCTCTGTGCGGGTGCATACGGCAGATATGGTTTCCAGAGGTTCATCCTTTAGATAGCGGCTGACAAGTGCCAGTTCTTTCCGGGTATCTAACGGTTCCATGGAAAGCTGCATGAGAAAACGGTCCATCTGTGCTTCCGGCAGAGGAAAGGTTCCAAGGCTTTCTAGAGAATTCTGTGTGGCAATTACAAAAAAAGGATCGGACAGAGGATGGGTAATGCCATCCACCGTAATCTGATGTTCTGCCATGCACTCTAAGAGGCTGCTCTGGGTTTTGGGGGTGGCCCGGTTGATTTCATCGGCCAGAAGAATATTGCAGAATGCAGGTCCTTCTGCAAATATGAATTCTCCGGTTTTGGCATCGAGACGGCTTAATCCTACCACATCGGATGGAAGAAGGTCCGGTGTGAACTGGATTCGCCCGAAATCAGCATCCATAGAGCGGGCAAGGGATTTTGCCAGCATGGTCTTGCCGGTTCCCGGAACATCTTCAAGAAGGACATGTCCCCCTGCCAGCAGGGAGGCAAGAAGCAGATCGATGGTCTTGTCATTTCCGATCATTATTTTTTTGATGTTGTCTTTGATTGTCTGTAGTATTGTAATATCCATAGTCTCCTCCTGTAAAAACCTTATATGCATTCCATGACTTAACTTGATTATACATGCTTTTCAGCCGGCTGACAAATAAAAGATGATGTGTGAAAAAAATACAAAAGGCCCGATATATCTCCTCTTAGATGGAGGATACCGGACCTTTTCTTTTTTTCAATGCGTATGAAAGCCTGATTTTGCCTACAGCAGTACTTTTGATTTATGTTTTAGCAGTCTTGCTCCGCTGATAATCAACAGAATACCGGAAGCAACTCCTGTGACAAGTACGCAGGTGCCGATGACGAGGTTCGATACCCCTGAGGCTCCTAAAGCCTTGTACAATTTTTCATTCATAGAAAAACCTCCTTATATGAAGTAGAATCGTTCATATTTTATTGTTACTAATTACAGTAACATTTTATAATCATTTTAACACAACATCCGTTGACATTGCAACGGGGATTTGCTACAGTTTAAGGTAAGTCATAATGAAAGAGATTCAGATATCAGGAGGTATTAAGATAGAGATGGCAAAAATTATTTTGACAGGTGACCGTCCTACTGGAAGATTACACGTAGGACATTATGCAGGTTCCCTGAAAAGAAGGGTAGAATTACAGAATTCGGGAGAATTTGATAAAATATTTATCATGATTGCAGATGCGCAGGCACTTACCGACAACTTTGACAATCCGGAGAAGGTAAGGCAGAACATTATCGAGGTGGCGTTAGATTATCTGTCTGTAGGCTTAGACCCGGAAAAGTCCACCTTGTTCGTACAGTCACAGATTTCGGAACTGACGGAGCTGACTTTCTTTTATTCCGATCTGGTAACCGTATCCAGGCTGCAGAGAAATCCTACCGTTAAGTCTGAGATTCAGATGCGTAATTTCGAGGCAAGCATTCCGGTAGGTTTTTTTACCTATCCCATTAGTCAGGCAGCGGATATTACGGCCTTTAAAGCCACAACGGTTCCGGTGGGAGAGGATCAGCTTCCGATGATTGAACAGACCAGGGAGATTGTCCGTAAGTTTAACTCCATTTACGATGAGGTTCTGGTGGAACCGGAAGTGTTACTTCCTGACAACACAGCATGCATGCGCCTTCCGGGCATTGATGGCAAGCAGAAGATGAGTAAATCCCTTGGCAACTGCATCTATCTTGCGGACAGTGAGGAAGAGGTTAAGAAGAAGATCATGAGTATGTATACGGATCCCACCCATATTCAGATTTCCGATCCCGGACATATTGAGGGAAACTGTGTATTTACCTATCTGGATGCCTTCAGCAGACCGGAACATTTTGAAGAGTATCTTCCGGAGTATCAGAATCTGGATGAGTTAAAGGAACACTATCAAAAGGGAGGCCTTGGGGATGTTAAGATTAAGAAATTCTTAAACAATGTGATGCAGGAGGAACTGGCTCCCATCCGCGCAAGAAGAGCCGAGTTTGAAAAAGATATACCTGCAGTATATGATATTCTGAAAAAGGGAAGTGATGCAGCCCGGGAGGTAGCGGCACAGACCTTATCGGAAGTAAAGCGCGCCATGAAGATCAATTACTTTGACGACGAAGAACTGATTCGTGTACAGAGTGAAAAGTATATGGGAAAAGCATGAGGGCGGAGTTTATATGTAAACGACAGGACATAATTTAAGATTTCTTTAATTCATACCGTCATGTCTTTACACCTTTCAAAGAAGAGGGTATATTAAAGTAAGAATTTGAGTAAGATGAAATATAGAAATGATGACATGGAATATCTGGGAAAGGACATGGTGAAACAGATGAAGAAGAAATCATTTTTTCCGGCGTTACTGATGGCAGGGGCACTTTTTCTTAGCGGATGCGGAGGCTCTGTGAAAACAATTGATGCGGATGCGCTGGCAAAGACCCTTGCGACGGAAATCACATATGATGATACTCTGCAGGAACTGAGTGATGATGAAGTATCCATGTATATCGACCTGCCGGAAGGAGTGGATTCAGTCATGTACATGGGCAGCGGTTCCACAGCGGAGGAAGTTGGTGTATTTACAGCAGAGGATGCAGATACTGCCAAGTCTGCCATGGAGAATATACAGAGTTTTCTGGATGATCAGGCGGATTCCTTCAGGGATTATACACCTGAGGAGACTAAGAGGATTGGAAATGCTGTTTTGGAACAGAAAGGACCCTACGTTATTCTCTGCGTATCGGGAGACTCTGAGCAGGCAAAAGAAATTATAGAAAAGGCGTTTAAATAATATGGTTTTTAGTAGTTTTGTATTTTTACTTGTGTTTCTGCCGATTGTTTTGCTGCTTTATTATATCTGCCCGGGCAGAATCAGAAATCTGCTGCTTTTAATTGCGAGTCTGATTTTTTATGCCTGGGGAGAGCCCGTCTATGTTCTGATTATGGTATTTTCCATATTTTTTGACTATGTAAATGGACGGCTGATTGAGCATTTTAAGAATAAAAACTGTCCGGGGAAGGCAAAAGCGGCACTGGTCATTGATATGTGCGGTAACCTTGCCATCCTCGGGTTTTTTAAGTACGCAGACTTTTTTATCGGAAATCTGAATACTATTACAGGAGCGGGAATTTCCCTTCTGCATATTGCACTGCCTATTGGAATTTCATTTTATACTTTCCAGACCATGTCTTACACCATTGATGTCTATCGTGGTGTAGTACCGGCACAGCATAACATCCTGACCTTTGCAACCTATGTGACACTGTTTCCGCAGCTGATTGCAGGGCCGATTGTGCAGTATAAGACGGTGGAGAAGGAACTGACAGAGCGAAAAGTGACACTGACGGATTTCTCAGAGGGAGCCTTCCGTTTTTCTGTGGGGCTGGCCAAAAAAGTTTTGCTGGCAAATCAGATTGGAAGCCTGTGGGATACGATTTCCCGGCTGAATCAGATGTCGGTTGCCACTGCATGGCTGGGGGCTGTGGCATATACCTTCCAGATTTACTTTGATTTCTCCGGGTATTCGGACATGGCAATCGGACTGGGGCGGATGTTTGGTTTCCATTTTCTGGAGAACTTTAATTTTCCATATATGTCAAAAACGATAACGGAATTCTGGAGACGCTGGCATATTTCGTTAAGTTCCTGGTTCCGCGAATACGTGTACATTCCCCTGGGAGGAAACAGGAAAGGACTTGCCCGTCAGCTGATCAATATCATGATTGTCTGGATGCTGACCGGTCTGTGGCACGGGGCAAACTGGAACTTCGTGCTCTGGGGCATTTATTATGGTGTGCTTTTAATGATAGAAAAGCTGTTTTTGTTAAAGTGGCTGGAAAAACTGCCGGACTGGGTGGGACATATCTATACCCTGTTTCTGGTGGTAATTGGCTGGACGATTTTTGCACAGACGAATCTGCAGCAGCTGGGAGCATATCTGAAAACCATGTTCGGATTCGGACACGCAGCCCTTGTGGATTCGGATTTCCTGTATTTTGTGGCCACGAATGCAGTCCTTCTGGCAGCTCTGGTCATCTGTTCCATTGACTTTTGTGCTTTTAGGAACCGTCGTTTACCGGAAAAAGAAAGAAGTACTGTTTATGAAGCAGTTGAGAAGTCTAAGGGTTGGACGATTGTAAAGCCGGTAATTATGCTTGTGCTTCTGGTGGTATCATTTGCGTTTCTGGTAGGCGACAGCTACAATCCGTTTTTATATTTCCGTTTTTAGGAGGCAGGAAGAGTTGAAAAAAATAAGAATTGGGATTGTTATAATATTTGCAGCATTTATCGCATTTATATCGGGAGGCAGCCTGATCGCGAAGGACCGTGAATTTTCGCCTAACGAGAACCGGTATCTGGCAGAGCCCCCGGAACTTTCCGTGGATAATCTGCTAAGCGGAAAATTTCAGGAGGATCTGGAGACTTATTTAAATGATCAGATTTGTGGCAGGGACAGCTGGATTACCATCAAAACAGGTATTCAGAAGGCATGCCGTGATACGGATATCGGCGGTGCCTATGTGGGAAAAGATGGCTATGATTTTGAAAAGATCACACCGGAGGACGTGGATGAAAAGCTGATTGACCGCAATGTAAAGGCAGTGCAGGAGTATTTTGAGTCTGCAGCATCCATAACCGGCGAGGAGCATCTGTCTTTTCTGCTGGTACCGTCATCAGGGCTGATATTGGAGGATAAACTTCCGAAAAATGCAAGACTGTTTGATCAGAAAACCTATATGGATCAGATTGAGGCATCCCTTACCGGATGCCGGGTAGTAGATGTGCGGAAAGAATTAAGTGCCCATAAGGATGATGAAATTTACTATCGCACGGATCATCACTGGACCAGTGAGGGTGCTTATCTGGCTTATGAAAAGTGGTGTGAGAGTACCGGAAATGAGTATACACCTTTGGAAGACTTGCAAGAGAATATCGTTACGAATCAGTTTCGGGGAAGCCTCTATTCCAAAATACTGGATGCGGATTCTGCCTATGACAGTATCCGGATCTATGGGAAACCGGGAGGAAAGCCTTTTGGAAGTGAAGACTTAAGAGTTGCGATTAATGGGAAGAAGACGATGGATTCCTGTTATGATGAGGAAAAGTTAAAGGAAAAGGATAAGTACAAATACTTTTTTGGTGATAACTATGGAGAGGTACAGATTGTATCCGGGAAGGCACCGGAGGAGACAGGAAATATTCTGGTCATCAAGGATTCCTTTGCCAACACCTTTGTACCTTTTCTGACGCAGAATTATCATAAGATTTATATGATTGACCTTCGGTTTTATAGTGGAGATATGAAAGAATATCTGAAGGAAAATCAGATTACGGATGTACTGGTATTGTATAATATTACCAATTTTATTTCGGACAGGAATATTTATAAGCTGACAGGTGGAATATAAATCAGAATTACAGTTTACATTTTAGATGTGGTGGAATAATAACGAGTTAGGGAGATTAGAACATGAATTATAGACGGGTAAGTGCAACGCTTCTTTCGGCAGTGCTTGCAATAGGCACGTTGGCCGGATGCGGGGCACAGAAACAGAAAGAGACAACTGAGAAAGTTTCCGAAAATACACAGCAGACGACAGAAAAAGTAAAAGATACAGAAAGCACGGAGACCCTGGCGGAGGAGACCGCAAAATATCCGGAGATACAGACTGATGATAAAATAAAAGATTACCAAAGTGTGGTAACCGTGGGAGATACAGCTTTCGAACTCTATACATATCTGGATAAAACGGCAGACGATTATGCAAAGAGCATTAACACAGTAGCAGATAATCTTAAGGGAAAGGCGGATGTATATGATTTGGTAATCCCCCTTAGTTCTGAGATTATCTTTCCGGATAATTTGAGAAATCAGATTACGTCCTCTGACCAGCATGAAGCCATGCAGAAGATTCAGGAAAAAATGGATGAAAACGTGAAGAATGTAGATATTTATGATGTGCTGATGCAGCATAGAAATGAGTATGTATATTACCGTACGGATCATCACTGGACTACCCTTGGTGCGTACTATGCATACCAGAAGTTCTGCGAGGCAAAGGGAATAGAACCGAAAAAAATTGAGGACTATGAGACAAAAGAATTTGACGGATTTCTCGGTTCCTTTTATAATGATACAGGAGATGACAAGTTAAAGAAAAATCCGGATACGGTTACAGCCTATTATCCGAAGGCAGACAGTATCTGTCATGTAAATGCATCGGATGGAACCAAGTACGACTGGCCGGTCATTTATGATGTTTCCAATTATGGAGCGGGATTGAAATACAGCGCATTTATTGCCAGTGATAATCCTTTTACCGAGATAGAAAACAAGGAGTTGAGTGACAACAGTGCCTGCGTGGTGGTAAAAGAATCCTTCGGAAATGCATTTATCCCGTTTCTGGTAGACCATTATCAGAAAATCTACGTGGTTGATTACCGCTACTGGACAGGAAGTATCAGTAAACTGGCTGAGGAAAAGAAAGTACAGGATGTATTATTTTTAAATAATTTATCTATGATAAGAAATAAAAGTCTGGTAGGAAAGCTGCACAGAGTGCTGTAGAAGACTTTGGGTGTAAAAGGCTGGCAGGGACAGTAATAAGAAAAAGAGAGGAGGAGAACCGGTGGTTAAGTATTACAGGACAGATGACCGCAAGATTCATGAAGAACGGACGATTCAGGATGGGGTATGGGTGCAGATGGTGAACCCCAGCGTGGCAGAAGGACAGATGATTGCAGACAGGCTGGGGATTGATATAGAAGACCTTCTTGCCGCACTGGATGAGGAAGAAAGCTCCCGTATTGAGCTGGAGGACGGATATACGCTGATACTGGTGGATATTCCATCCATTGAGATTCGACATGAGAAAGAATCCTATACCACAATTCCTCTCGGTATTATTCTTACGGCTGATGAGATTATTACGGTATGTACGGAAGATACCCCGGTTCTGCAGGCATTTTTAAATAACCGTGTTCGTGAGTTCAGTACCAAAAAGAAACTGCGTTTTGTCTATCAGATTCTGTACCGGATTGCCGTTATCTATCAGAGTGATCTGCGCATCATTGATAAAATGCGTACCGAAATCGAGGAACGTGTCGGGGATGATACAGAGGAAGTGGATCTGATTGCCTTACATGAACTGGAATCCACACTTGTATATTTTGCCACATCCCTTCGGGCAAACGGGGTGGTGCTGGACCGGTTGACCAGATACAAGCGGCTAGAGCAGTATCCGGAGGATAAGGAATTACTGGATGATGTAATTGTCGAAAATAAGCAGGCAATTGAGATGACTGGAATTTACCGTGATATTATCAATGGTACCCGGGAATTGTTATCCTCTGTCATTGACAACCGTATGAACAGTATCATGAAATCCCTGACGGTCATCACACTTATCATGGCCATTCCTACAGTTGTGTCCGGACTTTATGGCATGAATGTTTCTTCCAAATGGGTACCGCTTGCAAATGCGGCACACGGATTTGGAATTATCTGCGGAATTACTATCATTATCTGTATTCTGATTCTTCTGCTTTTGCGGAAGAAGAAAATACTGTAGGGCTATTGTCTTCGGTACTTAAGCGGTGACATTCCAAAGCTTTTCTTAAAGGTGCGGATAAAATAGCTCACGTTGGAAAAACCGCACTGCAGTGCAAGCTCTGTGATAGGAAGTGAGGTTGTTTCTAACAAATGCCTGGCATGGGACAGCCGCAGATAGTTTACATACTGGGATAATGTCAGATGAAAATGTTCCTTAAAATACCTGGATATATATTTTTCAGAAAGATGAAAATGTTCTGACAGTTCCTTGAGGGAAATAGGTCTGCAGTAATTCTGCTGGAGGAATGAGAGCAGTTCTTTCTGGATTCCCTGCGAGTTTCCCTTTTCCGTATGGTTTACCAGATTATTTTTTACAAGTAACTGAATAAATTGAAGGAGCAGAATGCGGGTGCCTATTTGATCGGGGTATCCGCTTTTTTCGTTTTCAGCAATGAGCTGTTCCAGCAGAAAGCACAGGGAATCATGCACAGTTCCTTCCGGAATTTCCGTTTCCAACAACATATTGTGATTCCGCAGCGGGGCCATCAGTTCTTTTTCGAAGGCATCGTCTGTCTGAAAAGAGATAAATTCCAGCGGAAAAAGCAGGGTAAAATAGTCCACTGGCAGGACATTGGATCCCATCAGGTGAAGCTGCCCGGGATTGACCAGAAAAATCGACTGGTCATCTGCGGTATATTCCTTTCCTTCAATTACAATGGAAAGAGGTGCCTTTCGGACATAAATGATTTCCAGTTCATCGTGCCAGTGAATCGGAAACTGAAAGGCATGCGGTACATGACAAATATGATATTGGGTAAAGGGAAAATTTTTGGTGCCGTGGGGGCGGTTCTCTTTTAATTCCAGGTACATAAGTTCCTCCTTGGGAAGTTTTTAATTATCAGTTACAATTATTATACTTGAAAAGTAGAAAAAGTGCAATTTTATGTAGATATACTGCAAGTTTTTATTTGTAAATGGGAGTAAAATGAATAAAGGAAATAACAGGAACAAGGGGAGGGAACAATCATGGAAGAGAATCAGAAAACATTAACGCAGCTTTTTATTCCCATCTGTTTAGAAACATTATTATACATGCTGGCAGGCATGGTGGATACCTTAATGCTTTCATCGGTTGGCGACCAGGCAGTGGGAGCAGTAGGAACAGCAAATACCTATATCGGGATTTTCATTATCATGTTTTCCATTATTTCATCCGGAATGGTAGCAGTTATGACGCAGAATATCGGTGCCGGCAGACCGGGTGTTGCCTATCAGGCAAGACAGTTGGGACTTGCATTTAACGCTGTACTTGGAATTCTGATGTCCTTTTTTTTATTTTTCTGTTCGGGAACGATTCTCTCTGTGGTAGGAATTGCAGATGCACTTCGCGCGCCGGCAGAAACTTACCTTAAAATTGTTGGAGGCAGCTGTATTTTAAATGCATTGATTCCGATTTTTTCCAGCTATATGCGCGCCTTTGGTTTTACAAAGGAACCGTTGTATGCAACAGTAACCGGCAATGTGATCAATCTGATCTTAAATGCCTTTTTTCTGTTTTCCCTGCGTATGGGCGTAAAGGGGGTTGCAATTGCTACTGTAATTTCCCGTGTGATCAATCTGGTTATGGTCGCTGCAATGGCGTCTGTTCTGGTAAAGGCAAAACAGAATCCGGAACGGATGTCAAACAGAAGCGTTCTGTTTCAGATTATAAAAATCGGATTTCCATCTGCCTGTGAGACGGCATTATATAACATTGCAATGACACTGGTGATCCGCTTTTTAAATAAGATGGATGCCCAGGGACTGAATGTAACGGCGCGCTCCTATGCGATGCAGATTACCAATTTTTCCTACTGCGTGGGTGCCGCACTGGCGCAGGCCAATGCCATTATGACAGGCTGGAGGATTGGTGCCAGGCAATTTGAAGAATGTGACCGTGGTACGAGAAAAGCGGCAATCATCGGTGTGATTGTTGCAGCCTGTATGGAAGCTGTGATTGCACTTTGTTCCGGCTGGATTATGCGGCTGTTTACGGATGATCCACAGATGATAGCACTGGTTGGAAAACTTCTTTTCATTGATATCGTTCTGGAAATGGGAAGGGTTATGAATCTGGTGTATGGAAATGCGCTTAAAACCAGCGGAGATGCTGTATTTCCGGTTGTGATGGGAGCTGTATTCATGTTCTTGTGCGCAGTGGGAGGCACATGGCTTTTTGGTGTGAAATTAGGACTTCTGGCGGTTGGTACCTACATAGGTCTTGCCAGTGACGAATGTGTCAGGGCTGTGGGCATGTATTTACGCTGGCGAAGCGGCAAGTGGAAGGAAAAAAGGTTGATTGAGGAGGATATGTTGAAATAAAAGTCAATCGTAAAAGTCAATTATAAAATGAAATTTACCTTGCACTCACTGGATTCCTGTGGTATTCTGTTTAATGTTGATTTAATACGTTAAAGTATTATTACCTGAAAGGAGACGATGAAAATGAAAACATTATCGGATATTCTAGTGAGGATTGACGATTTTGTATGGGGACCGGTCATGCTGGTTCTTCTGGTTGGAACCGGAATTTTTCTCACAATCCGGACGAAGGCACTGTGCTGGAGAAATCTTCCGTATGCATTGAAAAGTGTGTTGAGCAAAGAGGCCCGTCAGAAGAAGGGAAAAGGGGATGTATCGCCGTTTTCGGCATTGACGACAGCTCTTGCAGCCACCATCGGTACCGGTAATATTGTAGGTGTGGCAACAGCCATGGTTTCCGGAGGTCCGGGAGCATTAGTCTGGATGTGGATTTCCGCAGCCTTTGGCCTGACATCCAAATTCAGCGAGTGTATGCTGGCTATTAAATATCGTGAGGTAAACGAAAAAGGTGAGATGTCGGGCGGACCGATGTACACCATGAAAAAGGGCTTTAAGAATAAAAAAGCCGGTGCCGTGCTGGGCTGGCTTTTTGCATTGTTTGCTGTGATTGCATCCTTTGGTATTGGGAATCTGACTCAGGGAAATTCCATTTCTTCTGCCTTACATGCCACATTCGGAGTTCCTACCTGGGTAACAGGAATTGTAATTACAATTCTTGCCATGTTAATAATTTTAGGCGGGATTAAGTCTATTTCCAAAGTATCCCAGGTGGTTGTGCCGGTGATGGCTCTATTTTACATAGTAGCCGGAATTATCATCATTTTTGGAAATATCAGAAATGTGCCGGCGGGTGTTGTCATGATTTTTAAAATGGCATTCTCCCTTCAGGCAGTGGGCGGAGGACTCTGTGGAAGTCTTGTGGCTTCCATGATGAATGCCATGCGTTTCGGTGTTGCCCGGGGTGTATTTTCCAATGAGGCCGGTATGGGGTCTGCAGCAATTACAGCAGCTGCTGCATCCACAAACGATCCGGTCCGTCAGGGCTATATCAACATGACGGGAACTTTCTGGGATACCATTGTGGTATGTACCATTACAGGACTGTGTATTGCAAGCTCCGGTGTGCTTGGAACTACGGAAACAGCTTCCTCCGGAAGTTATGCCTATGAGGCGCAGGAGACAGATGCTGCAGGACTTTCTTTCACTCTGGCAGATGGAGATAAAACTACGACTACCAGTTACGATGTTACAGATGTTTCCTATGATGGAAAAAATCAGAAACTTGTGATGACTCTTGCAAAGGGGGATGAGAAAACGCTTCTGACCAAAGAGGAAAAAATAGAAAATGCAGCGGATACAGAATTCTCACAGAATATGGATTCTTACCTGCCGGGTACATGGAAGGATGATTCCGGCAATGAATATATCCTTTCCAGGGACGGTACGCTGGAATACCGTGAACTTTTAGTCGGTTCTGCCCTTACCATTGCAGCGTTTAAGACGGTTCTGGGGCAGCCGGGAGCATGGCTGGTCTGCATTGCCATCGCACTGTTTGCCTTCTCCACAATCCTTGGCTGGGAGTATCATGGGGAAAAAGCTTTCGAGTATCTGTTTCAGACCCATAAATTTAATATGGTTTATCGGATTCTTTTTTCCCTGGTGGTATATCTCGGTGCAACCACAACACTTAAGATTGCATGGAACTTCTCCGATATTGCCAATGCTCTGATGGCGATTCCCAACCTCATCTGCCTTCTGGCATTAAGTGGTGTGATTGTGGAGGAGATGAACCGCTATCAGAAAGTGATTGAAGCAGAGAAGGCAGCGAAGAAGACGAAATAAAATTTTGAATCGATATATGAGGAACCAATTTATTTCTGGAATCTACCGCTTGCCCCGCATGGTAACACGAGTCCATTGGAGGAAACCGGAAGTCCAATTTCATCAGCGTTGATGGTGCCGTGGTATTTGCCCAAAACGGTATTCATCATATAGGACAGTACAGCAGGCTGCAGTCCTGTGGTGTAGGAATTGATCAGGAAAAATAATGGTTCATCCGTGAGAATCTGACTGCAGAGCTGTACCAGCGGATAAACGCAGTCCTCAATTTTCCAGATTTCCCCCTTCGGCCCCCGTCCGTAGGATGGGGGATCCATGATGATGGCATCGTAGTGGTTGCCCCGGCGGATTTCCCGCTCCACAAATTTCACGCAGTCATCCACCAGCCAGCGGATCGGTGCGCCACCAAGTCCGGAGGAAAGAGCATTTTCCTTCGCCCAGGTCACCATGCCCTTAGAGGCATCCACATGGGTTACCTGCGCACCCGCTGCCGCTGCTGCACAGGTGGCACCTCCGGTATAGGCAAAGAGGTTTAAGACCTTAACGTTATGTCCTTTATTCACTTCATCCTGAATCAGTTTCGAAAACCAGTCCCAGTTTGCAGCCTGCTCCGGAAAAAGCCCCGTGTGCTTGAAGCTGAAGGGCTTTAAGTGGAAGGTCAGTTCCTTCTTAATAGGAAGAGAGTAGTGAATCTGCCATTCCTTCGGCAGGTCAAAAAACTCCCATTCCCCGCCGCCCTTTGAGCTGCGATGGTAATGGCCGTTCATTTTCTTCCAGCCCTTTTCTGATTTCGGGGTGTCCCAGATGACCTGTGGGTCCGGACGTACCAGAAGATATTTCCCCCATCGCTCCAGCTTTTCGCCTTTGGAGCAGTCAATTACTTCATAATCATTCCATCTATTAGCTAACCACATTTTTGTGTACTCCTTTTTCATGGACAACATCTTTTCCTTCCTTGTGCTGCCGGATGGAAGTCATCAGATGCTCATAATTTTACTGATTGCTGACAAGATGCAGTGTTTCCATTAAACTGTCATAGGAACTTTGAGACATGATGACCATGTTTTCATCTTTCCGTGTGACAATGAGTGTTTCTTTGTCTTCGGCAACGCGGTCAAAATAGCCTTTCATGTTGTAGCGGAAATTTGCATAATTTACTGCCAGCATAAAATTTCCTCCTAGTTCTGCTTTCTGTACTAAATATTATATGGTGCGATTTTCTGTACGTCAATAGCATGAACAAAAGACCTTGCAAATATTTCATTCGTCTATTATAATAGATACGACTATTGAAATAGACAGATAAAAGGAGGAGAACAAATGGATTTTTTAACAGGAGAATTAAGTACTTGTGAGTCAATGATTATGAAGGTAATCTGGGATGCACAGGAGGATATTGCAGTACAGGAACTTATCCGGGAACTGGGTATCCGTTTCGATAAGCATTATGCCCGGACAACAGTAGTCACCTTTTTGCACAAGATGGCGGAGAAGGGGTATGTGAGTACCTACCGGAAAGGAAAGGCGGCTTTTGTTCATGCCGAAAAGAGTGAGAAAGATTACAAAAATAAACTGCTGCGGGAACAGACAGACTTCTGGTTCGGGGGAAAACCATCAAAACTGATTGCTTCCCTCTGTGAATCCCGGAAATTGTCAAAAGAGGAGATTAGCAAAATAAAGGAGCTGCTTGCGGATGTGGATGAGTGATATCATGTATGCCCTTTGCTTTACAACTGTAACAGGAACTGTGGTGACGGTTGTATGGTTTATGATGGCGGGAGTTCTTGAACGTTTAGGCTTTTTGAATATTACATATCATCTGCTGAAGTTTCTGCTGTGCTTCTGGATTGTTCCGATTGCATACGGAATTTTATGCAGTTTAAATTCTTGGGGATATCGGTGGTATGGATGCCTTTTTGAACCAACGCCCGTTATACTTCGGCTGACACAGATTTTTCTTGGAGTCTGGGGAGTGGGGTTAGTCCTTGGAGCAGGATTCTACATGGTGGAGAGAATCCGGTTGAAAAGGCTCCTTGCAGTATTAAAACCCTGCAGGGAGACCTGGATGCAGGAGTTGTTTACAGATGTCTGTGGAGAATTGGGGATTTCTCCGGCAAAGGTGTCCCTGCAGCAGTCAGAAGGGGAGGCAATTCCTATGGTTGTTGGAGTCGCACATCCGAAAGTTATACTTCCGGTAAAAGAGTATGGGAAAGAAGAACTTCGCATTATATTCCTGCATGAACTGACACATGTCAGGCATAAGGATCTACTGTTCAAGCACCTCGTACTCATAGTGGCATCATTGCAGGCCTTTAATCCGATAGTGTGGTGGTATGTTCATTTAGTGGATGTCTGGAGTGAATATGCCTGTGACGAATCTGTCTGCCGCAGGATAGGCAAAGTGAAAGAGTATTACGAAGTGCTGATGCAGATGGCGGTAAAAAACTCCCGGATTTCGGGAGTGGCAGCCGGTCTGTTAGAAAGGAAGAGTAAAATGAGAAGAAGAATTGAGCATGTAAAGAAAACTTTCAGGGCAAAGAAAAAATCAAAAGTATTGGCTGCGTTAGTGACGGGGTGTATCTTTTTAGTAAGTACAGGAACCGTCTGCATGGCATCTGTGGCACTGGCGGATGGAGTAAATGCTGTTACGCGGCAGACAGAGGTTTACATAGAAGATGAAGGGAAAGAATTAGTTGAGTATGTGGAACCGGCTTCGGTGGAGGAACATGTTCGGGTTGTATCTGCCGAAGATGATGCACAGATAAGTCTGTTGGACAATGGGAGTGTGAATGTTTCATGGAGTATATCGTCAGGAACTTTGAAAAAAGGGACTTCGTTTCGTGCCGAAAAGGGACAGTCTGTTATTATTGGATTAGGGATTAGTCCTAAAGATAAGAAGATAAAGGTAGGATTAATACAACCGGATGGAACTTATCGTTATGTAATTTCAGATAACGCAATTGCACATGTTTTTGAAATTAATCAAAGTGGCTATTATTGTTTTTTGTTAAGAATGATAACAATTTAACGGTTAGGGTTGAGGGGAGTTACGCACTTTTGGGTGGAATCCTGTTGGTGCTGATTTATGCTGTTATTGTAGGGGTTGCTGAGCTGGGGATTACATACAATCCCTTTTTGCGGGATGTGGTTGAGTATTATACGAATACAGAATCTTACAAAGTAAGTTATAACGCATCTATTCGCTGGGGACGTCATATCCTGTGTGATTCGCTTAATTATGTAGCGTGGAGGCTGCTGGGATGTGTACAATTTTTTGGTATGGGGGTATTGTATGGGGCAATTTCAGGAGTAATTGCTTTTATGACGAGTAATCGTGTTCTGGTATATGCAGCACCGGTTCTGATTTTGGGACTGTGGGAAAAATGGCTTTATGCAGTCATTCTGCTGTTTCAAAAGAATGAGATGGTTACGGAGACACTTCGGTATTTCTTTATTAAACCCTATGTTGGGAGTTTTGGATATTTGATTTTATATGGATTTCTGGTGTTCCTTATTGTTTTGGTACTATGCATCGCAAAAGTACTGGAACCGAAAATTATGGAACGGTATCGGGAAGGAGGAAGTGAACGGTGATCAGAGAACAGCTTAAAAGCACAATTCAAAAACCGTCGGTCTGTGTCAAAATGGCATTGATTACAGCACTTTTTATCCCGTCATTGTTGGAACAGATTGATATTACAACTACATATGCAGAAAGTTTTGGGGATCGTGGCAATATGACCGTAATTGTACTTCTGATTCATATCTTTAACTATTTTGCGTATTATATGGATATTTTTTTCGTGGGGTTTCTGCTGTTGATTCCGGATATTGTGAAGGATGAGTATCTGGAAAGAAAGAGTATCATGTGCTGTGGGACACGAAAAACTGCCGGGCAGTGTGCAGTCATCAGAATTTTAAGTTTTACCATACTGTATGTCCTCTGGTTCGTGGTCCTGACAGTCGTGATAGGCGGAGTGGGACTTCGGGATTTCTCCCTTGAATGGCCAAAGTTTCTTCAGATTATGCAGAGAAAAATTCAAATGCAGGGTATGTATGCAACGGGGGTTGTTAATTTGCCCATCGGAACACTGGAGTATCCGACAGTGGTAGTTTTTGCCCTGATGCTGCTTCGGAGCGTGCTGGGCTTTATTTTTCTCGGGTTATTGGCATATCTGGTTATACAGTTAACGGGAAAAACACAGTGGGGGCTTGGCACAATTTTAATTCTGGTTACGGTGACAGCTTTTATCAATAACTGGGGTGGCATTTTTAGTTATTGCGATGCTTCTAAGCCCAAGGGACAACAAAAGGTGTACTTGGATGTAATCAAGGGAACTATTCTGCCACTTTTTACTTCACGCAGAGTGACAGATGATTTCATGCCATGGATGAAGTTTGGAATTGCAGCAGGGGCAGTCCTTAGCGTTCTGACAGCTTTGGGAATTATACTTTATTATAGGAAAGGGGATTTGGGTGATGCAGATCGAGATGAATAATGTTAATAAAACCGTGAAGGGAATACCGCTCCTGACAGATATTTCTCTGACCATGGATTCCGGAAAAATCTATGGCTTTACCGGGGACAATGGAAGTGGAAAAACAGTACTGTTCAAGGTACTGCTCGGGTTGATGAAGAAGACCTCCGGAACAATTCTTATAGATGGAGAGGAACAAAAGGATTTGATGCAGGATGTGGGATTTATCATTGAGCGTCCGGAATATATTCCATATTATTCCGCATACAAAAACCTGGAAATAATTGCAGCGTACCGTAAGCGGGCGGACAGGGAGCGGATACGCACGGTTCTGGAAATGTTCGGACTGAATCCGGATGACAAAAAGCAGGTGGGAAAGTATTCTCTGGGAATGAAACAGAAGCTTGCCCTTGCCATGGCATTTCTTGAGAACCCGAAAATTCTTATTCTGGATGAACCCTTAAGCGCACTGGATGCAGATTCTGTTACCGATGCAAGGCAGCGGATTTTAGAAGAGAAGGAGCATGGGAAGCTGGTGCTGGTTGCCTCCCATTATGCAGAGGATATCCGTTCACTGTGCGATGAGGTTTTCAGAATGAAAGATGGTAAAATTGTGGAAACCAACAGTTCATGTGGATGAGAAAATTTTATATCTTTTTCGTAACAGATTATGGGCTGAGTAACGGATATTTTTATATTGCAGATTGACTTAATTAAGGGCAGCCGGCAATTTCATTGCTGGTAATGGGCATATACAGAAGAAATAAGTATGTACTGCCCATTATTCTGCTGAATACGTTTAAAGTTTCTCCTGAAATGGGCATATATAGTATGGATTGATGTACTCTGCCCATATTTATGAAAGAATTTCAAATTTCTATTGGCAGATGGACATATTTGGGGCAGAGATGAGAGATATCATCCATATATGCCCAATTTAGAGCAGGAAGTCTACATGTGAGGGGATGTAATTGGGCAGTGGTGGTAATTAAATCATGCATATGACCATATAAGGAATATATCATGCGTAATAATGGGCAGGTCACCGTCCGTTTGACAAATGGTTGCTATTCACAGTCCATGGGCGTTACTGAGTTCTTTCACCTTACTGTTTTGTCACTCACGTAACATGAAATTAGATTTTCAAAACGCCTCTAAACCATTGATTTATGGGGCCCGGCTGCTAGAGGGTTTTGAACCAGAGCTTAAGTGGCATCACGCACATAACCATGAAGATATTTCGCGGATATTGATATTCAAAAGTACGGGAAAGCCACTTCGAACCAGATATCTTCAGAAAAATGGGACATATAGACATTTTTTGCTTCCCTATGTCCCCCAACCACCCAAATGGAAGTGCAGATCGGTCATGAGGGGATATATAGGGTGATTTTCGGTGCCGGATGTCCCACTTTCCCGAAAAATCGGGACATGGCGAAAGGATTTTTGTTGTATATGTCCCCAGGCACAAAATTTAGGGGAAAAATCAAGGAAAATGGGACATAGGGATAAGATTTTTCATCTATATGTCCCAGTCAGAGAATATGTCTATTTCTCAATTGGGATTTTATTTATGGTTTTGCGAATGTATGGGGCGGGGGCTGGACAGATATAAAAACAGATAAAAAATTAAAAAAGTTCTTGCTTTTTTGGTAAAGACCATGTATAATATGCATTGCTGTGGCATGATAGCAATGAAGCGTGAGGTTGCTGCCTTCGTGGCAGGTTTTCCGTGGAGCGAATGTCAAGTTAGGAAACTGACGACAAGTCACTGTACAAACAACATGGTCTACCAGAGGTAGAAACAACGTGTGAAGAACTGCGAGGGATGCGCAGGAGAGAGCGTATCACTTTGCCGAGATAGGGGCGATAAGGAATCCGGTGCAAGCGCCACCTTACCGCAAGGGTCATAAGGAATCTGTCGCAAGCGACCACCCTTATGACAGGCGATGCATCGGAGATGCACCGCAAGGACACACACGGGAATGTGTACAGTCACCGCTTGTCGTACTATTCAAAAGTGCGAAAAGGAGGCGACTTTTTTTATGGCAAGTCAAGTAATGAGAATCACTCTCAAGGCATATGATCACGAATTAGTTGATTCATCTGCTAAGAAAATCATCGAAACTGTAAAGAAGAACGGATCACAGGTGAGCGGACCAGTGCCGCTTCCAACTAAGAAGGAAGTTGTTACAATTCTTAGAGCAACTCACAAGTATAAGGATTCCCGTGAGCAGTTCGAGCAGAGAACTCATAAGAGACTGATTGATATCGTTACACCGACTCAGAAGACAGTTGATGCTTTATCCCGTCTTGAGATGCCGGCCGGTGTTTACATCGATATCAAGATGAAACAGAAGTAATGTAATTGTGTAAATCCTGAATTGTTTATATACATTCTAGGATGAACGGTTCCGCTACTCCGCAGCATAAGCGTAAGTCGGGCATGAAGCGTTCCGCTGTAGAAGGTGTTAAGTTTTCGCAGAAAACTTAACATGTAGCGTTGGTCCATTTGCCGAAGGCAAATTCTGCATGGGCTGATGTTCAAGATAAAACAGGAGGTTAAAAATGAAGAAAGCGATTTTAGCAACAAAAGTCGGAATGACACAGATCTTCAATGCAGACGGCGTATTAGTGCCGGTTACTGTATTACAGGCTGGTCCATGCGTTGTTACTCAGATCAAGACAGTTGAGAATGATGGTTACAGCGCAGTTCAGGTTGGTTTTACTGACAAGAAAGAAAAGATTGTCAATAAAGATGCCAACGGAAAGAAAGAAGTTCGCAACAGACATGGTGTAAACAAGGCTGAGATGGGCCATTTCGCCAAGGCTGGTGTATCAGGTAAGAGATATGTTCGTGAGTTCAAGTTTGAGAACGCAGACGAATATAAGCTGGCAGATGAAATCAAGGCTGACATCTTCGCAGAAGGAGATAAGGTTGATGTAACTGCTATTTCAAAAGGTAAAGGCTTTCAGGGTGCTATTAAGAGATTAGGCCAGCACAGAGGACCTATGGCTCATGGTTCCAAGTTCCATCGTCATCAGGGTTCCAACGGTGCATGTTCTTCTCCAAGCCGTGTATTCAAGGGAAAAGGAATGCCCGGACACATGGGAAGCGTAAAGGTTACAACTCAGAATCTTGAGGTTGTAAGAGTTGACGCAGAGAACAACTTACTGTTAATCAAAGGTGCTGTTCCGGGAGCGAAGAAAGCTCTCATTACAGTAAAAGAAACCGTAAAGGCCGCTAAATAGTACAGGAATAAGAAAGGAGGAACTTTACGATGGCTAAAGTAGCTGTTTACAATATGGAAGGCAAAGAAGTCGATTCTATCGAATTAAGCGATTCCATTTTCGGCGTAGAAATCAATGAGCATTTAGTTCATATGGCTGTGCTTCAGCAGCTTGCAAATAAGCGTCAGGGAACTCAGAAAGCAAAGACACGTTCTGAAGTTCGCGGCGGTGGAAGAAAACCATGGAGACAGAAGGGAACCGGTCATGCAAGACAGGGATCTACAAGAGCTCCACAGTGGACCGGTGGTGGAATGGTATTTGCTCCGGTACCGAGAGATTACTCTTTCAAACTGAATAAGAAAGAGAAGAGAGCAGCTTTAAAGTCTGTCCTTACTTCTAAAGTAGCAGATGGAAAATTCATCGTAGTGGATGAGTTAAAGCTGGATGAAATTAAGACAAAGAAGTTCGTTCAGGTTCTGAACAACCTTAAGGTTGAGAAGGCACTCGTTGTATTAAATGATATGGATACAAACGTAATCAAATCAGCAGCAAATCTTCCGACTGTTAAGACTGCCCAGACTAACGAACTGAATGTATTTGATGCATTAAAGTATGATACAGTAGTGGCTACAAAGGCTGCTGTTGCAACAATCGAGGAGGTGTATGCATAATGGCAAACGTACAGTATTATGATGTAATCCTCAAACCGGTAGTAACTGAGAAGAGCATGACTGCAATGGGCGAAAAGAAGTATACATTTCTTGTTCATCCGGATGCAAATAAGACCATGATCAAAGAAGCAGTTGAGAGAATGTTCGAAGGAACAAAGGTTGCCAAGGTTAATACCATGAACTGCGAAGGCAAGAATAAGAGACGCGGTATGGTAACAGGCAAGACTGCAAAGACAAAGAAGGCTATCGTTCAGCTGACAGAGGACAGCAAGGACATTGAAATTTTCAGTGGACTTTAATATTTAGGAGATAGCAGTTAAACGACAGGCGGGAAGCCCTGCTTGAAGAAAACTCCGCAGGCAGGCGCATATGCCATGCATGAGTGCATGACAATAGTCGTGATAATGAAAACGTTGAAAGGAGAAAAACAATGGGAATCAAATCATATAACCCATATACACCTTCCAGAAGAAATATGACCGGTTCTGATTTCTCTGAGATTACAAAGAAAAAACCTGAGAAATCACTTACAACTTCTATTAAGAAGAATGCCGGCCGTAATAATCAGGGAAAAATTACAGTTAGACACCATGGTGGTGAAAACAAGAGAAAATACAGAATCATCGATTTCAAGAGAAATAAAGATGGGATTCCTGCAAAGGTAATCGGAATCGAGTATGATCCTAACAGAACAGCAAACATTGCACTGATCTGCTATGCAGACGGTCAGAAGGCATATATCCTTGCTCCTGCCGGATTAACAGACGGCATGGTAGTTATGAACGGACCGGAAGCAGAAGTAAGAGTTGGAAACTGCCTGCCACTTGAGAATATCCCGGTTGGTACACAGATTCATAACATCGAGCTTTTACCGGGCAAGGGTGGACAGATGGTTCGTTCCGCAGGTCTTTCTGCACAGCTCATGGCAAAAGAAGGAAAGTATGCAACACTTCGTCTTCCTTCCGGTGAGATGAGAATGGTTCCGATTCAGTGTAGAGCAACAGTTGGTGTTGTAGGAAATGGTGACCACAACCTTGTAAATATTGGTAAGGCTGGACGTAAGCGTCACATGGGTGTTCGTCCGACAGTTCGTGGATCCGTTATGAACCCGAATGACCATCCACACGGTGGTGGTGAAGGTAAGGCTCCGGTAGGACGTCCGGGACCATGTACACCATGGGGCAAGCC
Source organism: Agathobacter sp. (assembly GCA_022772675.1). Classification (GTDB taxonomy): domain Bacteria; phylum Bacillota; class Clostridia; order Lachnospirales; family Lachnospiraceae; genus Roseburia. The sequence continues at coordinate 122,070 of JALEZW010000060.1, forward strand.
TGCACTTGGTTTAAAGACCAGAAAGAAGAACAAGCAGTCTAATAAGCTTATCGTAAGAAGAAGAGACGGTAAAGCGATCAAATAATTAGGAGGTTGAAGAAATGGCACGTTCACTTAAAAAAGGACCGTTTGCTGATGAAAGCTTACTCAAAAAGGTAGATGCAATGAACGCTTCCGGTGACAAGTCAGTTATTAAGACTTGGTCCCGCCGTTCCACAATTTTCCCTTCCTTCGTTGGACACACATTTGCTGTTCATGACGGAAGAAAGCATGTACCGGTATATGTAACAGAAGATATGGTTGGACATAAACTCGGTGAGTTCGTTGCAACAAGAACTTACAGAGGACATGGAAAAGACGAGAAGAAATCAGGCGTAAGATAATAATTAGTGAAAGGAGGTTTCATCCATGGCAAAAGGACATAGATCCCAGATCAAGAGAGAGAGAAACGAAGTAAAGGACAACAGACCTTCAGCTAAGTTATCTTATGCTAGAGTGTCCGTACAGAAAGCATGCTTCGTATTAGATGCAATTCGCGGTAAGGACGTTGCAACAGCACTTGCAATCGTATCCTACAATCCGAGATATGCTTCAAGCGTAATAGAGAAATTATTAAAATCAGCCATCGCTAATGCTGAGAATAACAACGGAATGAAAGCAGAAAACCTTTATGTGGCAGAGTGCTACGCAAATAAGGGACCAACAATGAAGAGAATTCATCCGAGAGCACAGGGTAGAGCTTACAGAATCGAGAAGAGAATGAGCCACATTACAATCGTGCTTGATGAAAGATAGGAGGCAATCATGGGACAGAAAGTTAATCCTCATGGCTTAAGAGTCGGCGTTATCAAAGACTGGGATTCTAAATGGTATGCAGATGGCGATTTCGCTGATTACTTAGTGGAAGATTACAATATCAGAACATTTTTAAAGAAAAAGTTATATGCAGCCGGTGTTTCTAAGATTGAGATCGAGAGAGCATCTGACCGCGTTAAGGTTATCATTTATACTGCTAAGCCGGGTATCGTAATCGGTAAGGGCGGTGCTGAGATCGAGAAGATCAAGGCAGAAGTTCAGAAGCTTACAGATAAGAAGTTGGTAGTAGATATCAAAGAGGTTAAGAGACCGGACCGTGATGCACAGCTGGTAGCTGAGAACATTGCATTACAGCTTGAGAACCGTGTTTCTTTCCGTAGAGCAATGAAGTCCTGCATGGGCCGTGCAATGAAGAGCGGTGCAAAGGGAATTAAGACTTCCTGCTCCGGACGTCTTGGCGGTGCCGATATGGCTCGTACAGAGTTCTACTCTGACGGTACGATTCCGCTTCAGACACTTCGTGCAGATATCGATTATGGATTCGCTGAGGCTGATACCACATACGGCAAGGTTGGCGTAAAGGTATGGATCTACAAAGGCGAAGTACTTCCTAAGAAGGGTAATAAGGAAGGAGGAGCTCAGTAATTATGTTAATGCCAAAGAGAGTAAAACATCGTAAACAGTTCCGTGGTTCCATGGCTGGAAAGGCTACAAGAGGAAATAAGATCACATACGGTGAGTATGGTATCGTAGCATTAGAGCCATGCTGGATTAAAGCAAACCAGATTGAGGCAGCCCGTGTCGCTATGACAAGATACGTAAAGCGTGGTGGTAAGATCTGGATCAAGATTTTCCCGGAGAAGCCTGTAACACATAAGCCTCTGGGTGTTCGAATGGGTAAAGGAAAAGGTGCCCTTGAGTATTGGGTAGCTGTTGTAAAACCAGGTAGAGTATTATTTGAAATCTCCGGTGTTCCGGAAGACGTAGCTAAAGAAGCTTTACGTCTTGCTACACATAAATTACCTTGCAAATGTAAAGTAGTTTCACGTGCAGATTTAGAAGGCGGTGAGTCAAATGAAAACTAGTGCATATTTAGAAGAATTAAAGTCACTTACTGTTGCAGATTTACAGGCTCAGTTAGTAGATGCGAAAAAGGAACTTTTCAATTTAAGATTCCAGAATGCAACCAATCAGTTAGATAACACAGCCAGAATTAAGGAAGTTCGCAAGAATATTGCTAGAATTCAGACTGTTATCACCGAAAAAGCTAGCGTTGCTGAATAATTTCCAATTCTATAAAGAAAGGAGACTTCGGTCGTGGAAGAAAGAAATCTTAGAAAAACACGTGTAGGTGTTGTTGTAAGTGACAAGATGGATAAGACAATCGTTGTAGCTGTAAGAAACAACGAGAGACATCCTCTGTACAACAAGATCGTTAAAAAGACTTATAAGTTAAAGGCTCATGACGAGAACAATGATGCTAAGATCGGTGATACCGTCAGAGTTATGGAAACAAGACCATTATCTAAAGACAAGAGATGGAGACTTGTAGAAATTATGGAAAGAGCAAAATAATAGAAGGAGGCTACAAGCATGGTACAGCAGGAAAGCAGACTCAGAGTTGCGGACAATACTGGCGCGAAAGAGTTACTTGTTATCCGCGTAATGGGTGGATCTACCAGAAGATATGCGAACATTGGTGATGTCATCGTTGCAACTGTTAAAGATGCAACACCAGGCGGTGTTGTTAAAAAGGGCGATGTTGTCAAGGCCGTAGTTGTTCGTTCAGTAAAGGGTGCCCGTCGTAAAGATGGTTCCTATATTAAGTTTGATGAGAACGCAGCAGTTATTATCAAGGACGACAAGACTCCGAGAGGAACCCGTATCTTTGGACCAGTAGCTCGTGAGCTTCGTGAGAAGCAGTTCATGAAGATTGTTTCTCTGGCTCCGGAAGTATTATAGGAGGAACGAAGATGGCAAGTATGAAGATCAAAAAAGGCGATATGGTAAAAGTTATTGCCGGAAGAGATAAGGATAAAGAGGGCAAGGTTATTGCCGTAAACAGAAAGAAAAATACACTCCTCGTTGAAGGCGTTAACATGGTTACCAAGCATGCAAAGCCAAGCATGGCAAACCAGCAGGGCGGAATCATCCATCAGGAAGCACCGATTGATGCATCCAATGTTATGTATCTTCACAAGGGTCAGGCTACCCGCGTAGGTTTCAAGATGGACGGAGACAAGAAAGTCCGTTACGCTAAATCAACAGGCGATGTTATCGATTAATTGAAGAGAGGAGGAAAAAACATTGAGTAGACTGAAAGAACAGTACGAAAATGAGATCAAAGATGCAATGATCAAAAAGTTCGGTTACAAGAATCCAATGGAGGTTCCGAAGCTTGACAAGATCGTAGTTAACATGGGAGTTGGTGAGGCTAAGGAGAACGCAAAGGTTCTTGAGGCAGCTGTAAAGGATATGGAGACTATTACCGGTCAGAAGGCTGTTACAACAAAGGCTAAGAAGGCAATCGCAAACTTCAAGATCAGAGAGAATATGCCAATCGGATGTAAGGTTACCTTACGTGGTGAGAAGATGTATGAGTTCGCTGATCGTCTGATCAACCTTGCATTACCGCGTGTACGTGACTTCCGTGGTGTAAATCCGAACGCATTTGACGGACGTGGAAATTACGCACTTGGTATCAAAGAGCAGATTATCTTCCCTGAGATTGAGTATGACAAGGTAGATAAGGTTCGCGGTATGGATATTATTTTTGTCACAACTGCAAAGACAGATGAAGAGGCACGTGAGTTATTAACTCTGTTCAATATGCCATTCGCAAAGTAATCAGGAGGGAATTTTAATGGCTAAGACAAGTATGAAAGTAAAACAGCAGCGTAAACCGAAATTCTCTACTAGAGAATACACACGTTGCAGAATTTGTGGACGTCCACATTCAGTTTTAAGAAAATACGGAATCTGTAGAGTATGTTTCCGTGAGTTAGCTTATAAAGGTCAGATCCCAGGGGTTAAGAAGGCATCCTGGTAAAACGAAAAGGAGGAAATATACATCATGGTAACAAGTGATCCAATCGCAGATATGCTTACAAGAATTCGTAATGCTAACACTGCAAAGCATGATACAGTAGATATTCCATCTTCTAAGATTAAGGTCGCAATCGCTGGAATCCTTGTTGACGAGGGATTCATCGAGAAGTATGACATCATTGAGGATGGCAGCTTCAAGACAATCCGCGTTACTCTTAAGTATGGCGCAGATAAGAATGAAAAAGTTATTACAGGTATTAAGAGAATCTCTAAGCCGGGATTACGTGTATATGCCGGCAAGGATGAAATCCCGAGTGTACTTGGTGGATTAGGAATCGCTATTCTTTCCACAAATCAGGGAATCATTACGGATAAAGAGGCAAGAAAGCTTCAGGTTGGTGGAGAAGTTCTTGCATTCGTATGGTAGTTATTTTTTGAAAGAGGTTTCCTATTCGATGAACGAAGGAGTGTATTGGCGCGAAGCAGTGTGCGTAAGAAGTAGTTGGAAGATGCACTTTGGTGTTTATAGTAGGAACCGTGTAACAGATTGTCGTATAAGTATAAACTGACCGCAGAGGTCAGAAATACAATATAGTTTAAGGAGGTACGGGCATGTCACGTATAGGAAGAATGCCAATCGCTATCCCGGCTGGAGTAACAGTTGAGGTTGCAGAAAATAATCATGTGACTGTAAAAGGTCCAAAGGGAACTCTGGAGAGAACACTCCCGACTGAGATGGAAATCAAAGTAGAGGGCTCTGAAGTCGTAGTTAACAGACCAAATGATTTAAAGAAAATGAAATCCTTACATGGATTAACAAGAACACTGATCAACAACATGGTGGTTGGTGTTACCGAAGGTTACACCAAGACACTGGAAGTAAACGGTGTTGGTTATAGAGCTTCCAAGTCCGGAAAGAAGCTGACTCTTAACCTGGGATATTCCCATCCGGTTGAGATGACAGATCCGGAAGGACTTGAGGCAGTTGTAGAAGATAATAAGATTATCGTTAAAGGTATCGACAAGGAAAAGGTTGGCCAGTACGCAGCGGAAATCAGAGATAAGAGAGGACCGGAACCATACAAGGGCAAAGGTATCAAGTATGCTGATGAAGTTATTAGACGTAAGGTTGGTAAGACTGGTAAGAAATAATTAAAGGAGTGGACAAGAAATGGTTAGTAAAAAGTCAAGAACAGAAGTTCGTGAAAAGAAACATAGCAGAATGCGTAATCATCTTGCAGGTACAGCAGAGCGTCCGCGTTTAGCTGTATTCAGAAGTAATAACCATATGTATGCTCAGATTATTGATGATACAGTTGGAAATACACTTGTTTCTGCTTCAACCCTGGAGAAGGATGTAAAGGCAGAAGTTGAGAAGACGAATAACGTTGATGCTGCAGCACATCTCGGTACTGTAATTGCAAAGAAAGCATTAGATAAGGGTATTACAACAGTTGTCTTCGATCGAGGCGGTTATATTTATGCAGGCAAGGTAAAAGCATTAGCTGAAGCAGCAAGAGAAGCTGGCTTAGAGTTTTAGGAGGAGACAAACATGAAACGTGAAATCATTGATGCTAGTCAATTAGAATTAGTTGACCAGGTTGTTGACATCAAGCGTGTAACAAAGGTCGTTAAAGGTGGACGTAACATGCGTTTCACAGCTCTCGTTGTTGTTGGTGACAAAAATGGTCATGTTGGAGCCGGACTTGGAAAGGCTACAGAAATTCCGGAAGCTATCCGCAAAGGAAAAGAAGCAGCAACAAAGAGCCTTGTAAGTGTTAAGTTAGACGAGAACAAATCCATTACACATGATGTAACAGGAAAATATACAGGTGCTTCCGTATTATTAAAGAAGTCTCCTGAAGGTACCGGTATCATCGCCGGAGGTCCTGCACGTTCCGTATGTGAGCTTGCCGGAATCAGCAATATCCGTACCAAGTCATTAGGATCAAACAATAAGCAGAATGTAGTTCTTGCTACAATCGATGCACTTTCCCAGCTGAGAAGCCCGGAGGAAGTTGCAAAACTGCGTGGTAAGTCTGTAGAAGAAATTTTAGGTTAAGGAGGAACCGGACATGGCAGAGAAAGTGAAAGTTACACTTATTAAGTCAACAATCGGTGCTGTTCCGAAGAACAAGAAGACAATCGAAGCTCTTGGATTAACCAAGTTACACAAGACTGTAGAGTTACCAAATAATGCAGCTACACAGGGCGCGCTTCGTAAGGTTGCACCATACGTTAAAGTAGAAGAAGCATAAGAATAAAATAAGGAGGTGCCAAAATGGATTTATCTAGTTTAAAAGCAGCAGAGGGATCTGTACACAGCGATAATTTCAGAAGAGGCCGTGGACATGGTTCCGGAAACGGTAAGACTGCTGGTAAAGGCCACAAGGGTCAGAAGGCTCGTTCCGGAGCACCGAGACCGGGTTTTGAAGGTGGTCAGATGCCATTATACAGAAGATTACCTAAGAGAGGTTTCAAATGCAGAAATTCCAAGGAAATCATTGGAATTAACCTCTCCGCTCTTGAGAGATTCGATAACGATACCGTTGTTTCTGTAGATACATTAATTGAAGCTGGTATTGTTAAGAACCCGAGAGACGGTGTAAAGATTCTTGGAAATGGAGAATTTACTAAGAAGCTTACAGTACAGGCTGATGCATTCAGTGCGAGTGCAAAAGAAAAGATTGAAGCTCTTGGTGGAAAAGCTGAGGTGATCTAATGTTTAAGACACTGCGCAACGCATTTAAGGTAAAAGATATCAGAAACCGTCTTATCTTTACTTTCTTTATGCTGATCATCATCCGGATCGGAAGCGAGCTTCCGGCTCCGGGTATTGATGGTGAAGTTTTTAAACAGTGGTGGCAGAGTCAGGCAACAGACGGACTTGGATTTTTCAATGCGATTACAGGTGGTTCGTTCCTTAACATGTCTGTATTTGCATTAAATATCACACCGTACATTACTTCTTCCATTATTGTTCAGCTGCTTACGATTGCCATTCCGAAACTGGAAGAGATGCAGCGTGACGGAGAAGAAGGCCGTAAGAAAATGGTTGCAATCACCCGTTATCTTACTATCGGTCTGGCACTGATTCAGTCAGTTGCAATGACAATTGGTTTTTATCGTGGCGGATTACTTACCAGCAACAGCCCGTTAACAGTCATTCAGGTTGTTACAGGCCTGACAGCAGGCTCCGCAGTACTTATGTGGATTGGTGAGAGGATTACGGAAAAGGGGATTGGAAATGGTATTTCCATCGTTTTGGTAATCAATATTATTTCCCGTATGCCGGAGGATATCGGAACACTTTTCAATCAGTTTATTGCAAATAAGTCAATTCCAAAGGGAATTCTTGCAGGGCTGATCATTGCCGCAATCATTGTGGCAGTTGTGGTATTCGTTGTGGTACTGCAGGATGCAGAGAGAAGAATTCCGGTTCAGTACTCCAAGAAGCTGCAGGGAAGAAAGCAGGCTGGCGGCCAGTCTACTTATATTCCGTTAAAGGTAAATACCGGTGGTGTAATTCCTGTCATCTTTGCCCAGTCGCTGCTTCAGACACCGGTTATCATTGCTGCCCTGCTTGGTAAGGGAAATGGTACAGGGATTGGAAGCAAGATTTTAAAGGGGATGTCACAATCTAACTGGTGTAATCCGGAAGAACCGATTTATTCCATCGGACTGGTTGTATATCTTTTATTGATCATTGCGTTTGCTTATTTCTATACACAGATTACGTTCAATCCGTTAGAGATTGCAAACAACATGAAGAAAGCAGGCGGCTTTATTCCGGGTATTCGTCCTGGAAAGCCTACCAGTGATTATTTAAACCAGATGCTCAATTATATTGTATTCATCGGAGCAATCGGACTTTCGATTGTAGCATTTATCCCGATTTTCTTTAACGGAGTATTTAAGGCAGATGTTTCTTTCGGTGGAACATCCATCATCATCGTTGTGGGTGTTGTAATTGAGACCATCAAACAGGTTGAGTCACAGATGAGAGTTCGTTACTATAAGGGATTTTTGAACGACTAATTATATTTTGGAGATACTGGATTTCAGTATCTCCATTTCCCATATAAATCAAATAGGGACAATAGTCAGAAATGGAGAAAAGATATGAAGATTATTATGTTAGGGGCACCGGGAGCTGGAAAAGGAACACAGGCAAAGCAGATTGCTGCGAAATATCAGATTCCTCATATTTCTACCGGTGATATTTTCCGCGCCAATATCAAAAATGGTACAGAGCTGGGAAAGAAAGCAAAGACATATATGGATCAGGGAGCTCTCGTTCCGGATGAACTTACCTGTGATCTGGTTATGGACCGTATCCAGCAGGATGACTGCAAAAACGGTTTTGTTTTAGACGGATTTCCAAGAACGATTCCACAGGCAGAGGCATTGGATGCAGCATTAAAGAAAATCGATCAGACCATGGATTTTGCCATTGATGTGGATGTTCCGGATGAGAATATTGTAAAGCGTATGGGTGGAAGACGTGCCTGCTTAAACTGCGGTGCCACTTACCACGTTGTATTTAACCCCACAAAGGTTGAGGGGAAATGTGATGCCTGCGGCAGTGACACCGTACTCCGTGACGATGATAAGCCGGAGACAGTTCAGAAGAGACTTTCTGTTTATCATGAGCAGACACAGCCGCTGATTGATTATTATAAGAAACAGGGAATCCTTAAATCCGTTGACGGAACAAAGCCGATGGATGAGGTATTTACCGATATTGTGGCTATTTTAGGTGAATAGCATGAAAGTTACAATCAAGTCTGCTGACGAGATTGAGAAGATGCGTGAGGCGGGAAGGATTCTCGCCTTAGTGCATCAGAATCTCGCAAAAGAAATAAAACCCGGAATGTCAACTCTTGATATTGACCGGTTGGGAGAAGAGATGATCCGAAGCTATCATTGTATTCCGTCATTTAAAAACTACTGCGGATATCCGGCTTCTGTGTGCGTTTCTGTTAATGATGAGGTGGTACATGGAATACCGACAGAGGACAGGATCATTAAAGAGGGGGATATCGTTAGTCTCGATACCGGAGTTATTTACAATGGCTATCAGTCAGATGCGGCGCGGACCATCGCGGTGGGCGAGGTTTCCAAAGAGGCTGTACTTCTGATTGAAAGAACCAGACAGTCTTTTTTTGAGGGAATGAAAATGGCCCATGCCGGTAATCATCTTCATGATATTTCTGCTGCCATTGGAGACTACGCTTCAAGCCTGGGGTATGGAGTGGTGGAGGATCTCTGTGGACATGGAATTGGAAAAAATATGCATGAGGAACCTGAAATTCCGAATTTCAGACAGCCGAGATGGAAACGTGGGATTAAGCTGAAAGCAGGTATGACACTGGCAGTGGAACCCATGATCAATATCGGAACACCGGATGTGCTGTGGACCGAAGATGAGTGGACAGTGGTAACCGCTGATCATTCATTATCTGCCCATTATGAGAATACGATACTTATTACAGAGGGAAAACCTGAAATCCTTTCCCTGACAGAGGAGGAAAAGGAGGCAGGTTATCTGGAACTCTTTTAACAACAGTTAGTTTGAGTCAATGCAGGAGGAAAGAAAGTTATGTCAAAAGCAGATGTTATTGAAGTAGAAGGCGTTGTAGTGGAGAAACTCCCAAATGCTTTTTTTAAGGTGGAACTTGAGAACGGGCACCAGATTCTGGCTACCATCAGCGGAAAGCTTCGTATGAATTTTATCCGTATCCTTCCGGGAGACAAAGTTACCATCGAGATGTCACCTTACGACCTGACAAAGGGCAGAATTATTTGGCGAGATAAATAAAAAAATGTTGACTTCTTGGAAGTGTCTGTGTATAATATTAGTCGGACACTTTTGGGAAAGCCTGTAAAAAACAGCGGAAAACCGCAGAAACAGGGCTTTTATAGAGAAAGGAGGATTTGCTGTGAAGGTAAGATCATCAGTCAAACCTATTTGCGAGAAATGCAAAGTCATCAAGAGAAAAGGAAGCATCAGAATTATCTGTGAGAATCCTAAGCATAAGCAGAGACAGGGTTAATTGCCATAGACGGGTAAGACCCTGTTATTTCTGTGTTATGCGCCGTGGTATTGGAAGTCTGTGATATCGCGGAGGCGGGGAATAAGGTTTAACCTTTGATTCCTGCAATCATTATGTGCGGCTGCAGCGTAGAAGATACATGAGAATGAAGCTCGTCTGGACTTTATATCTGTGGGATGATACGCTGTTCATAATAAAGAGAGGCATACTCTGGCTGTCTGCTATAATACCGAGTGGCGGCAGTAAACATGCGAATATGGAAACTTTGTCCGTATGCACACATTTCAGGACGTGCAACCGTAGCTGTATGGGGATAAAGTTCGGGTTTGGTATATGGTTGCAGATATACTTATTGTAAATATTAATCAGGAAAATTTTATGGAGGTGTAAACACACATGGCTCGTATTGCAGGTGTAGATTTACCAAGAGAAAAACGTGTAGAAATCGGTTTGACTTACATCTACGGAATCGGCAGATCAAGCTCTAACCGTATCCTTAAGGCAGCTAATGTAAATCCTGACACACGTGTCAGAGACCTTACAGATGACGAAGTAAAGAGAATCAGTGCTGTCATCGACGAGACACAGACAGTAGAAGGTGATTTAAGAAGAGAGATCGCCCTTAATATTAAGAGACTTCAGGAGATTGGATGCTATCGCGGTATCCGTCACAGAAAGGGACTTCCTGTTCGTGGACAGAAGACTAAGACAAATGCCAGAACAAGAAAAGGTCCTAAGAAAACTGTTGCAAATAAGAAGAAATAAGTTTAATCAGAGAAAGTAGGTTAGTTTAGATATGGCTAAGAACGTTGCAAAAAAAACAACAAAAAAGCGCGTAAAGAAAAACGTTGAACGCGGACAGGCACACATTCAGGCATCTTTCAACAATACAATTGTTACGCTTACAGATACTGAAGGAAACGCTTTATCATGGGCTAGTGCTGGTGGTCTTGGATTTAGAGGTTCAAAGAAATCTACTCCATATGCTGCACAGATGGCAGCAGAAACTGCTACAAAGGCAGCTTTAATTCATGGTTTGAAGACAGTTGACGTATTTGTAAAGGGTCCAGGCTCAGGACGTGAGGCTGCTATCCGTGCCCTTTCCGCTTGTGGTCTTGAAGTTACTTCCATCAGAGACGTGACTCCGGTTCCACATAACGGATGCCGTCCACCAAAGCGTAGAAGAGTTTAATTAGGAGGTATCAATTAAGATGGCAGTGAATAAAGTACCTGTACTGAAAAGATGTAGATCTCTTGGTTTAGAGCCAAGCGTTTTAGGATATGATAAGAAGTCTAAGAGAAATCTTCAGAGAGCAAACCGTAAGGTTTCTGAGTACGGACTTCAGTTAAGAGAAAAGCAGAAAGCAAAGTTCATTTATGGTGTATTAGAGAAGCCTTTCCGTAATTACTATGAGAGGGCTGACCGTATGAAAGGATTGACAGGTCCTAACCTTATGACAATCCTTGAGTCCAGACTGGATAATGTTGTATTCCGTCTTGGATTTGCAAGAACCCGTAAGGAAGCAAGACAGATTGTTGATCACAAGTTCGTAACCGTAAACGGTAAGGTTGTAAATATTCCTTCTTACCTGGTTAAGGCAGGAGATGTGATTGAAATCAAAGAGAGCAAGAAGAATATTCAGCGTATGAAAGACATCGTTGAAGTTGCCGGTGGAAGAATCGTTCCGGAGTGGCTGGACGTTGACGCTGAGAAGCTTCAGGGTACCGTTAAGGAGTTACCATCCCGTGAGCAGATTGATGTTCCGGTTGATGAGATGCTTATCGTCGAGTTATATTCTAAGTAATAAATAAAGCAAATGCCGGACAAAACCCGAGAAGGAGGGACTTTGTAGTGTTCGATTTTGAAAAACCGAAAATTGAGATTGCTGAAATTTCAGAAGACAAGAAATATGGCAGATTTGTTGTAGAACCTTTGGAGAGAGGATATGGCACTACCCTTGGCAATTCTCTTAGAAGAATTATGCTTTCGTCTTTACCGGGAGCAGCTGTAAGCCAGGTTAAAATTGACGGAGTTCTTCATGAATTCAGTTCCATTTCGGGTGTCAAGGAAGATGTTACAGAGATTATCATGAACATCAAGAATCTTGCAATCCGTAATAACAGTTCTACAAATGAACCGAAAGTTGCCTACATTGAATTCGAAGGTGAAGGCGTTGTTACAGCTGCAGATATTCAGGTTGATTCTGATATCGAGATTATGAATCCTGACCTTGTAATTGCACATTTAAACGGTGGTACTGACTGCAAGCTGTATATGGAGCTTACCATTACAAAGGGCAGAGGTTATGTCGGTGCAGATAAGAATAAGACTGAGGATACACCAATTGGTGTCATCGCTGTGGATTCTATTTATACGCCGGTTGACCGTGTAAATGTGACAATTGAAAACACCCGTGTTGGTCAGGTCACCGATTATGACAAGCTTACTCTGGATGTATATACTAACGGAACATTAGAGCCGGATGAGGCCGTCAGCCTTGCTGCTAAGGTTTTAAGTGAGCACTTAAATCTTTTCATTGATTTATCCGATGCAGCCCAGCAGGCTGAGATTCTGGTTGAGAAAGAGAACGATACACAGGAGAAGGTTCTCGAGATGAATATCGATGAGCTGGAACTGTCCGTTCGTTCTTACAACTGCTTAAAGAGAGCAGGAATCAATACTGTAGCAGAACTGATTAACCGTACACCGGAAGATATGATGAAGGTTCGTAACCTTGGACGTAAGTCATTAGAGGAAGTTCTTGCAAAATTAAAAGAGTTAGGCTTACAGTTAAATCAGGGTGATGAATAATAAATGCAGGCACCGCCAGTAAATCCGACGAGTGTGGTGATGTCAGAAAATATTGTGGTTACTTGTAAACAGATCCGACATCCGTTGCCGGAATGTCGAATGCCATGAATGATTCATGGCAAGGGTTCGGCTGGTAAACCCGAAGAGTGCAGCCGGATACCCCACATATGGAGGAAAAGTAAAATGGCAAAGTATCGTAAATTAGGAAGAACCTCTAGCCAGAGAAAGGCTTTATTAAGAGGTCAGGTAACATCTCTCATTGCAAATGGCAAGATCGTTACTACAGAGGCAAAGGCAAAGGAAATCCGTAAGATTGCCGAGGGAATCATTGCTTCTGCTATCCGTGAGAAAGATAACTTCGATGAGGTTACTGTTACTGCAAAGGTTGCCCGTAAGGACAAGGACGGTAAGAGAGTAAAAGAAGTTGTTGATGGTAAGAAAGTTACCGTATATGATGAAGTTGAGAAGACCATTAAGAAGGATCGTCCATCCCGTCTTCACGCAAGAAGAGAGATGCTCAAGGTTCTCTATCCGGTAAAGACTTCTGATGGAACAAGAAAGGGAACAAAGGAAGTTGATCTTGTAGCTAAGTTATTTGATGAGATCGCACCAAAGTATGCAGACCGCAACGGTGGTTACACCAGAATCGTAAAGATTGGTCAGCGTAAGGGTGACGGAGCTTTAGAAGTACTCATTGAGTTAGTATAATATAATACGATGCAGGAAAAACTGTCAGGCAGAGATGTCTGGCAGTTTTTTTATTGTCTGAACTGTTATATTCTACGTAGAGAACCGGCCGTTTACGTTATCATCATTGACGCGTGGATATAATAGTGCTATAATTGTTTTGTGACGTTATAGTATTAAAGTGCTAAAAGGAGGAACTATGAAAACACAAAAATTTAAACGTGTGCTGGCAGGATTTCTTGCAGGTGCAATGGTGGTTACGTCTGTTGCGTTTACAGAACCGGTCAATTCATACGCGGCAGCAAAAACAGTGACGGTTCATACACAGAAGGAATTGAATGCAGCACTGAAAAACTTAAAGACATCTAAAAAGACGATTGTAATTAAGACTGCAAAAGCAAAAACATTTACAATCAAAAAGGCGTCTTATAAGAAAGCTACATTAAAGGTGAATGCAGCAAAGGCAAAGATTGTAAACAAGGCAACATTTGCCAGTGTACAGATTGCAGATGCACAGTCTGTAACAGAAAAGGGAAATGCAAATACAATTACAGATAAGGATAAGAATGTAAAACTTGTCATTGCAAAAGATGCACAGAAAACGATTGTAGTTGCAAACAAACAGGATGGTACATTAAATCTTGTAGCAAATGGGAATTTGAAAGCTGTTAAAGTAAAAGCAGCACAGAAAGTGGTTCTGACCGGAAGCAGCACAGCAATTCCGACTATTACCGTAGAAAAAGAAGGTGCAGAAATTACTTCTTCTATTCCGGTAAATGTAAGCCTGAATGCAAATGCAGTAGTTACCCTGAATAAAGGTGCAGAGGCTTCTTCTGTTAAGGTTGGGAATACTTCCGTTGTTGCAACTGTTCAAAATAATACGGATGCAAAAATTGTAATAAAGGATGCAGAAGGAAAAGAAACAGTTGTGGAGGCTGGACAGTCTGTAAAAACAAACACATCTACAGATCCTTCAAAGGATAACGATACAAACAATTCTGATAATTCGTCAACAAAACCGGACGATTCGACCTCAGGTGGAACAACAACACCAGGCGGCTCAACGTCAGGCGGTTCAACATCAGGCGGTTCAACATCAGGCGGAACGGAAACACCTTCCACTCCAGAGACAAAAGGTGATGTAGTTACAACTCTTGATGAATTAAACAAAAAGTTAGAGGAGAGTAAGAAGAGCGAGACTGCTCTTACAATTACATATAAGAGTGATGCAAAGGAAAACATTGAGATTCAGGAGGACACTTATAACAATGTAACACTTGTGATTGATGCGCCAAATGCGACAATTACAAATAAAGCAAAGTTTGCAAAGGTAGAGTTAAAGAGAATTGCTACCAATACATGGATTGAGAAAACAACCGGAAATCTGATTGATATTGTAGCGCCAAATGTACATATTCAGATTCCGGAAAACTGCAGTGCAAAGATTGCCATCAGTAAAGCAGTGGATGCAGCAGTTACCAGCAGTAATGTAAAGATTGACAATAATGGTCAGATTGAACGTCTTACGATTTCTTCTCAGGCAGATGTCAAGATTGGTGGGACAAGTAATGGTATTGTTCCAGTACAGACAAATTCTGAGGGCGTATCTATTGTTACAACCTGCCCGGTACAGGTTACAGCAGCAAAATCCATGACCTTGGATTTGCAGGGAAATGCCAGCAATGGAAGTTCTGTAACAGTTGCCAATGACAGTGTTAAAGCAGATATTCAGGGTGTAGGTAAGGTTACGGTGACAAATGCAGAAACCGGATATCAGTCAGAAGTTATGGCAGAGCCTTCACAGAATACTTCTTCTGATCCTTCAACTGTTTCAAAAGCAAAACTTACAGGTACAGTGACAGATACCGAGGGTGCGAAATTAAGTGCAACTGTGTATGCGTTTAAGTATACTGCTTCTGCAACAAATGGAACTCTTGAAGATGAAATTAATGGAATGACCGCAACCAATCATCCGGACGATGTATATGTTACCGTTACAAATTCTGAGGAAGCATATGCGCTGGAAGTTCCTTATGGAAACTATTCACTGGTCATCAAGGCTGATGAAAGAGCTTCTTACTTCCGTACTGTGGTAGCGGCAGAAGAGACTGTTGATTTGGGACAGACAAAGCTTCAGAAATTAAATGCAGGCAAGGGCTCTATTGAAGGAAAGGTTACAGATGCTGCAAATGGAGAGGCGGTTCCAGAAGGAATTACGATTCGTCTGTATGAGGGGGAGAATAACACCTGGGGAACTCCGATTAAAGAGACAACAACAGGAGAAAATGGACAGTACAAGTTTGAAAATGTAGCTCCTGGATATTATACACTGCAGTTTATTGATTTACGAAAAACAGAGGAAGCATTATATGTAATTGCAAGTAAAGGTGCAATTGTAGAAGAAAATGCAACGGTAACCATTAATCAGATTATTTCTAAGAGAATTGATGATGGTCAGGTACGTTTCGTTCTGCATTGGGCTGATGCAGACGAAAAAAATGATACCGTAGCTTCTGATTTGGATTCCCATCTGGTAGGACCGGGAGCTTCTGGTGATGAAAAATTCCATGTATATTTTGGAGACGAAAATTATTCAGCGGCAGATTCTGATGAAGAAAGTTATGAAAAATATGTAGATCTCGATGTAGACGATAGATCCTACATGGGACCAGAGACAATTACGATTTATAAGAATGTTAATGGTATTTACCATTATTATGTACACAATTATACCGATAACAGTGCATACAGCTATTATAATCATCAGACACGTCTTGCTACATCAAAACCATACGTAGAAGTCATTCGTGGAAATGTACGTATTGCAGAGTTCAATCTTGCAGAAACTGCACAGGGAAATGTTTGGGATGTATGTACTTATAATTCTGTAACGGGAGCGGTAACAGGCATTAATAAAACATACTTCAACGATGGTGATTATGAAAATCTTGGAGAAGATGCTGCTTATTATCAGGAAAAAACCAAAAATGAAAAAGGAAATTATATTTCTTATTTTGGAGAAAATATCTGGGGAAGCAATGATGTAACAAAAGCAGCGCAGGAAGTCATTAATATGGATGAAGCAGCCATCAAGAATGCAGATGCTGATGCAGTTCGTGAGGTATATGATGCACTTCACTGGGAAATTGTAAAAGCAGATCAGTCTTATGATTTCGTAATCCATAATATTTCTTACACTTCTTCAAATGGAGAGAAAGTCGATATTCATTATTACTGGGACTGGGATTGGAATGATGACGATGTAAAGGAGTATTTGCTTTATGCAACAGAATGGTCAGATGAGTCTCTTCCAGGTATCAGTGCATGGAAATTTGATGTAGCAGAAAATGCAACTGTTACGACTAAGACAGAAAATGATACCGACTATGTAATTGTTACGATAGATGGACATTCCCGTACATACAAAGTTATTATTCAGAAGCAAACAGCTGATTGGCCACTTGGAGTCAGTGTAAATGGAACAGCACTTGAAGATAGTGCATGGGATTGGCAATTCGAGGATGCCCAGGGAAATGAATCTGGTAAAAATGAAGTTATTATTTATGGTGATGAAGCACAGTTTTCCGGAACACTTTCATTTACAGTAGCAGAAGGAAAAACTGCAACTTATGTAGCAGGTGGTGAAGATCTTCCAGACGGTTATATTGGAAATTTGTGGATTAAAGACGTAGATGATGACGATGATGATGCAATTGTCTTTTATGTAAAATATGTTCGGAGAGATTCCAATGAAGATACCGTGGATCAGGAAGAACCATCGGATGACGTCGATGAGGCAGATCAATCACAGGAGTATTCTGATTTTGAGGTACAGGAAACAGAGACAACTGAAGAAACAACACAGGACGCAGAAACAGAGACAACCGAAGAAACAACACAGGAAACAGCAACCGAGGAAGTTTTAGCATCTGTACAGTAAAAAATAATGCAGTAATTTTCATCGTAAGTTAATTATAATATAAAGAAAGACCTTGAGTTCATGGTGAACTCTTGGTCTTTCTTTTTTCATTGACGTAGTTCGCTATGTAGTATAATATTACTAGTACATCGAATATTAAGTTGTTGATAGTTTAAGCATTCATTACTTCATCCGGTTTTATTTCATCCATTTTATATGTCCAATGATAGACAACCGGATCCGCATTGATTTCATCAAAGTAGCGATATATTCGTTCTGATAGTTCATCCGTTGAACTAACACGAATACCTTTTAACATTTGTTTTGTCATTTTGCTGAAGAAACTTTCAATCATATTTAACCATGAGGCGTGGGTTGGAGTAAACACAAACACAAAACGGTCTTCTGGTAGCGTTGCGAGGTACTGTTGTGTTTCCTTTGATTTATGGGCGGAATGATTGTCCAATATCAACTGTATGGTATCGCCTTCTGGATATTTAGCATCGAGAATCTTTAGGAACTCGATAAAATCAGAGCTTTTATGGGATTTGCTGATTAATGGAATTGCCTCCCCAGTCAAAAGATCAATACCTGCGAGCAATGATAGTGTTCCTCGGCGCACATATTCGTAATCCCGACGAACAAAACCATTTTCCGCTGTTGGATTATGATCAGGATACTTATTGTCAATGGCTTGGATGCCTGGTTTTTCATCATACGAAATAGTATGTGTTAAATGTCCGTCATCCGGTATGATGATTTCTCCATTATCATCAAATTGCATTTCGACCTGCTTATAAACCAAAAGAACCTCATGCATTTTATTGTCAAAATCCGGATCTTTTCGTTCCAGATAATACTTGATTTTGAAAGGTTTAAGATCCATCTTTTTGAGATACTTTTGAAGCCAGGGTTTAGTAACTGTTTTTAACCGTGGATAACCAGCTTCTTCAGCATGTGTCTGTATGTGTTTGTGCAGCGCTGCTAATGTCCACAGTTCAGCAGAATATCCAAGATCACATGGTTTTTGGCAGGCTACGCTGACAATCCATGATTTTGCATCGTCAGTAATCTCAACCGGACGGCCAGAACGTTCGTCATCAAATATAGCAAGATTAATGTCACTGTTAAGATAACGGTCAACACAACGGCGAACAGTATTCACACTAACGCCCAGACCATCTGCAATGGATTTATCCGTTTTACCTTCGGACTTCCACAACAGCATGCGGGCACGATCAACAATCTGTGACTAGATTGTTCTGGCTTTAATTAATGTTAACAGATAGGTACGTTCCTCATCTGGTATTGTAATGCTATATGGTAATGCTGGCATAATAGACCTCCATAATTTGTCTGTATTAAATAAGTCTATTGTACCACATTTCGATAATATCAACAACTTAATTTACGATATACTAG
>JALEZW010000053.1 GCA_022772675.1 Agathobacter sp.
GCAGCTGCACACAAACGGTGCAGTCTGGTTTTTGTGCACAAAATAGATGGTATTTTAAAAATTCAGTGCAGAATAAAGATGAAGAAAGGCAGATGGAACGTGCCTTTTCATTATGAGCTGAGGTTCACGGATTCAGGTATATATAATGACATGCAGCTGATGAAAGCAGAAACTAAGTCCCTGCAGGACGATATGAAGACTACGAAGGAAGAAATGCAGTCAATGAAAGAAGAAATGCAGTCAATGAAAGCAGAAATCAGGTCCCTGCAGGACGATATGAAGACTGTGAAGGAAGAAATGCAGTCAATGAAAGCAGAAATCAAGTCCCTGCAGGACGATATGAAGACTGTGAAAGAAGAAATGCAGTCAATGAAAGCAGAAATCAAGTCCCTGCAGGACGATATGAAGACTGTGAAAGAAGAAATGCAGTCAATGAAGGAAGAAATGCAGTCAATGAAAGCAGAAATCAAGTCCCTGCAGGACGATATGAAGACTGTGAAAGAAGAAATGCAGTCAATGAAGGAAGAAATGCAGTCAATGAAAGCAGAAATCAAGTCCCTGCAGGGCGATATGAGTACTGCGAAAGATGAAATTGAGACATTATATATGGATACTACGATTATTAAAGAGAAAGTCACCCGGATAGAGTTGACACTCGAAAATGAAACAAATCATAATATTCAGCTTTTGGCAGAAAATCATATCAGCATTGTGGATAAGCTTAATGATGCTATTCGAGTGCAGGACAAGTCCTCGTTATATGAGGTACAGATATCCGGACTGAAGTTGAAGCTGGAAAAGCTTGAGAATGAAATAAAAGAGATTAAGACGAAAATCGCTTAGAAAGTCCGTAAAAGAGGCATATGTTTCAGCATATGCCTCTTTTCGACCCGTTTTTGAATTCTACATATCATTTCATAGGAGAAAGGTATGAAAAAAGAAGGCTATTATTCTTCCGGAGAGTTTGCAAAAAAAGCCCATGTCACGCTTCGCACGATCCGGTATTATGATAAACAGAATATTCTGGTGCCGTCTGCCAGGACAGAGTCTGGTGCAAGACTTTATACCGATGAAGATCTGGCTAAACTCCAGCAGATTCTATTACTGAAATATCTGGGCTTTTCACTGGAGGATATCCGGGAAATAACACTGGCATCTGCGGACCAGCAGTATCTCCTGGAGTCCCTGCGTGTGCAGAAAAAACTGTTACAGGAGCGCATCGAAAAAATGCAGGCCATGACGGAAGCCATTGACAGTACCATGGGGGCAATACGGAAAGAACAGACCATTGACTGGAACAGCATGCTGGATTTGATGCACATGACAGCAATGGAACACAGCTTAAAATCCCAGTACCAGAATGCTGCGAATATTTCGGCACGAATCCGCCTGCACCGTGATTACTCGGTGAACAAAGAGGGGTGGTTTCCGTGGATTATGAGGCAGTGTGCTCCTACACCGGGAATGCGGATACTGGAAATCGGGTGTGGAAATGGGGCATTATGGACGGAAAATTTATCTGTGCTTCCTTCTGATATTCAGGTAGTGCTTTCGGATCGGTCAGAGGGGATGCTTAGGGATGCGCAGAATGCTCTGGGGGAGGATTCACGATTTTTCTATCAGAAGTTTGACTGCCATCAGATACCATTTTCGGAGGAATCTTTTGATCTTGTGATTGCAAACCATATCTTGTTTTACTGCGGGGATATCTCACAGGTACTTTCCGAGTGCCGGCGGGTTTTGCGCTCCAATGGGCGTATGGTCTGCAGTACGTATGGCAGACAGCATATGAAAGAAATTACGGAGCTGGTGCAGAAATTTAACAGGGAAATCGTTTTATCCGCAGATGTTTTGTATGAACGTTTTGGGCTGGAAAATGGAGGAGAGCAGCTGCAGCAATTTTTTACAGATGTTAAGCTTTTTCGTTATGAGGATGCCATAGAAATTTCCGAGGCTGAGCCTCTGATTTCCTACATTCTTTCCTGCCATGGAAATCAGAATCAGCTGCTTTTGGACCGATACAAAGAATTTCGGGAGTTTGTGGAAGTGCAGGTGGCAGGGGGATTTCATATTACAAAGGATGCCGGACTTTTTTTGTGTACTGACAATTAGCAATTTGAGAGGAATTCTGCTATTCATATCCAGAGAAATCCTCATGAAAGGCAGTTCTATATAAATGATGAAAAAAGCAGGTGACTCTATTCGAGCTACCTTACGATTAGATACAAAAGCAGAAAAATATAAAATAACACTTGAACATAACGTAACGTCACCATTTATACTGTTTACAGAGAAAATTGAGTCATATCATATGATTACGGACAGGAGGAAGCAATTACTATGACAATTATCGTGACCGGTGGTGCCGGATTTATTGGAAGTAACTTTATTTTTTACATGTTAAAACAGCATCCGGATGACAGAATTGTATGTCTGGATTCACTTACCTATGCGGGAAATCTCTCTACTCTTGCACCGGTAATGGACAATCCGAGGTTTCGTTTTGTGAAACTTGATATCTGTGACAGACCGGGTGTCTATCAGCTGTTTGAGGAAGAACATCCGGATGTGATCGTGAATTTTGCAGCAGAGTCCCATGTGGACAGATCCATTGATAATCCGGAGATTTTCCTGCAGACCAATATTATCGGAACATCGGTACTTATGGATGCGTGCCGGAAATATGGAATTCAACGTTACCATCAGGTGTCCACGGATGAGGTGTATGGGGATCTGCCTCTTGACAGACCGGATCTGTTTTTCCATGAGGATACGCCGATTCATACTTCAAGTCCTTACAGCACCTCCAAGGCATCGGCGGATCTTTTAGTCATGGCCTATCATAGAACCTATGGGCTTCCGGTAACCATCAGCCGCTGCTCGAACAATTACGGACCTTATCAGTTTCCGGAAAAGCTGATTCCCTTAATGATTGCCAATGCGCTTTCCGATAAGCCGCTTCCGGTATACGGAGAGGGCTTAAATGTCCGTGACTGGCTGTATGTGGAGGATCACTGCAAGGCAATCGATCTGATTTTGCAGAAGGGAACCGTTGGTGAGGTTTACAACATTGGCGGACACAATGAGATGAAAAATATTGATATTGTGAAGCTGATCTGTGAATATCTGGGAAAACCGGAAAGCCTCATCACCCATGTGACTGACCGAAAAGGGCATGATATGCGCTATGCCATTGACCCGACGAAAATTCATAACGAGCTGGGATGGCTCCCGGAGACCATGTTTAAGGATGGAATTCGTCTGACTATCCAGTGGTATCTGGATAATAAAGACTGGTGGGAAAATATTGTGAACGGAGAGTACCGGAACTACTATGAAAAGATGTATGGCAATCGTTAAGGATCAGGCAGTCCGCAAAGGGGCTGTTTGAAGAATTAAATTGGTATGAGACGACAGGAAAGATGAGAAAGGGTTTACATATGAGAGTTTTTGTAACAGGTGTCGCAGGCCAGCTGGGACATGATGTGGTAAATGAACTGATTTCCCGCGGATATGAAGCAGTGGGGTCGGATATTCTGCCGGAATATGATCTGTCTGTCCGGTATGTGTCCCTTGACATTACCGATAGGGCAGCAGTGGAGCAGACCATAGAGGAAATAAAGCCGGATGCCATTGTTCACTGTGCTGCGTGGACGGCTGTGGATGCGGCAGAGGATGAGGATAAAAAGGATAAGGTGAGGGCCATCAATACGGATGGAACGAAACATCTGGCAGAGGCTGCCAAAAAGGCGGATGCGAAGTTTGTCTATATCAGTACGGATTATGTCTTTGACGGACAGGGGACAAAACCCTGGGAACCGGACTGCAGGGACTACGCACCACTTAATGTCTATGGGCAGACAAAGCTGGAGGGAGAACTTGCGGTAGCCAATACGCTGGAAAAATATTTTATTGTACGAATTGCCTGGGTATTTGGAAGAAACGGAAAGAATTTCATCAAAACCATGCTGCAGGTGGGGAAAAACCACCCGCAGGTAAGAGTGGTAAATGACCAGATCGGTACTCCCACATATACCTTTGATCTGGCAAGACTTCTGGTGGACATGATTGAGACGGAAAAATACGGATATTATCATGCAACCAATGAAGGCGGTTATATTTCCTGGTATGATTTTACTGTGGAAATATACAGACAGGCAGGTCTTACCGCAGAGGTGATTCCTGTAACTACAAAGGAGTACGGACTTTCCAGGGCCGCACGTCCCTTTAACAGCAGACTGGACAAGTCGAAGCTTAGGGAGAATGGCTTTACACCGCTTCCGGACTGGAAGGATGCGCTGCGCAGGTATCTGCAGGAAATTGAGGCATAAAACGATAGAAAATCTGGGTGTACGGACGAGAAGGGAGATATATTATGAAAGGAATTGTTTTGGCAGGCGGAGCCGGGACGAGGTTGTATCCGCTTACGATGGTGACCAGTAAGCAGCTGCTTCCGGTCTATGACAAACCGATGATTTACTATCCGCTTTCCGTGCTGATGTTAGCAGGAATCAGGGATATTCTTATCATTTCCACACCGGAGGATACGAAGAGATTCGAGGCACTTTTAGGAGATGGAAACCAGTTTGGACTAAACCTTTCCTATAAGGTACAGCCGTCTCCTGATGGGCTGGCACAGGCCTTTCTTCTGGGCGAGGAGTTTATTGGAGAGGATGCCTGCGCAATGGTGCTGGGAGATAATATTTTTTACGGAAACGGATTTGGTAAAATACTGCGGGAAGCAGCGGAGGATGCAAAGAATGGGCAGGCAACGGTATTCGGATATTATGTGAATGATCCGGAGCGTTTTGGCGTGGTGGATTTTGATGAAAAGGGTAAGGCAGTTTCCATTGAGGAAAAGCCCGCTAAGCCAAAGAGTAATTATGCTGTGACGGGACTCTATTTTTATCCGGCAGGGGTCAGTGACATGGCAAAACAGGTGAAACCCTCAGCTCGTGGAGAATTGGAAATCACGTCGCTGAATGATTCATACCTAAAAAATCAGAATCTGAATGTAAAACTTCTGGGGCGGGGGTTTGCATGGCTGGATACCGGAACCATGGACAGTCTGCTCAGTGCATCGGAGTTTGTTCAGATGATTGAGAAACGTCAGGGTGTGACGATTTCTGCACCGGAGGAAATTGCCTATATTAACGGGTGGATTGACCGGGAAAAGCTGATGGAATCGGCACTGCGTTATGGAAAGAGCCCGTACGGGGAGCATTTGAAGGCTGTTGCAGAGGGACGGGTACGATATTAGGATGAGGTGGTTAAGCCGCTCAGCAGAGCAGAAAATCCAATTTATCCGGTGGCGAAAGTAGTATGTGAGAAAGGAAATAGAAAAGTGGGACAGATTGCAGTAGAAAAAAATGTTGGTGGTATTGAAGGACTGTGCGTGATTTCTCCGGCAGTTCACGGTGATGAGCGGGGATATTTCATGGAAACTTATAATGAGCGGGACATGAAAGAGGCAGGAGTTGACATAAAATTTGTGCAGGATAACCAGTCTATGTCTGTAAAAGGAGTGCTTCGGGGGCTTCATTTTCAGATTCATTATCCTCAGTGCAAGCTGGTACGGGCGGTGCGTGGAACCGTTTTTGATGTGGCAGTGGATATCCGGCCGGGCTCTGAAACCTATGGCAAATGGTACGGGGTAGAGCTTTCGGCAGAAAATAAGAAGCAGTTTTTGATTCCGGAGGGTTTTGCCCATGGATTTCTGGTTTTATCGGATGAGGCTGAATTCTGTTATAAGGTGAATGATTTCTGGCATCCTAATGATGAGGCAGGACTGGCATGGAACGATCCGGAAATCGGAATTGAGTGGCCAAATGTTTTGGGAATTTATGACGGAACACCATCTGCAGCCGGATATTCACTGGCGGATGGAACGAAACTGATTCTTTCTGAAAAGGATCAGAAATGGCCCGGAATGAAAGGCCATTCCGTAATCTGAATTTGCCCGTAGGGGCAGGAAACCATGTGAATTAGAAAATCATCATACATGCATACTCATATTCGGGGAGAAAATAGAACACAAAGAAAGGAGCAGGCGAGGAAACCTGCTCCTTTCTTAGTTACTTAAAAGATTATTGAGTAACTGAGTAGTTAATTAGATAATTGTTAATTAAAATTGAACTACATACTCATCTGCGTACGTGCATGCTATATAAATAACATCATTCAATAATTTAATTATACCTTAGAATTTATATTTTGCAATACTTATTTCAAAGATTCTTTCATGTTTTTTAAAAAACTTAAGAAATCGGGAAAAATTCCGGAGTCCGGTTTTTAAAAACAGTGTAGTAGGAAAACCCGGCATTTTGCAGGATTTCCGGTACTTTCTCAAAGTCATATGCCACATGTTCCGGTTTGTGGGCATCGGCACCGATGGTTATGATTTCCCCGCCCAGCTCCCGGTAGCGTTTTAAAATGGCCTCTGTGGGATTGGGGTGTCCGAGCCCGTATTTGAATCCGGCAGTGTTGAGTTCAATGCCTTTTCCCACGGAAATTAAGGTGCGGAGAATCTCGTCAATCACATCGGAATATTTTTCATAGGAATAGAACCGGTTTTTGTCTGGACCATAGCGGACAACATAGTCAATATGTCCATAGACATCAAAGTCTGCATCGGTGTGCAGGTTTTCGAGGATGGAATCAAAGTATTCCCGGTAAGCTTCTTCCTCGGTACGGTCATCATAGTATTCACTGTAATAGGGGTCAATCCCGTGTACCACATGGGAAGAACCGATGACGAAGTCGAAAGGGTGCTCACTTACGGTACGGTTGTTGATTTCCACAATTTGTGGCTGGAGTCCCACTTCGATACCAAGGCGGATGGGAAAAGTATCCCTGTATTTTTGCTGCAGGGAATGGAACTCTTCCAGATAGGAAGGAAAATCCAAAAGAAACAGCGTGGGCTCCTTTGGATAATCATAGTCAAAGTGGTCGGTGATACAGATTCCGTCCAGATTCTTTTTTATGGCGGCAGTAATCATTGCATCCATGGGAGCGGTACTGTCACCGCTGTGATGTGTATGCATATGCGTATCCCATAACATAGTAATTCTCCCTTCTGAAACACGATCAGTTGTTGTCATTATATACTATATTTTTCCGGAAAAAAATATCTTTGGTGAAAAAAATAACAAAGTAGGAGAAAAAGACTTGAACTTTCGGGAATAATTGGGTAAAATAAAAAAAGCTTGGGATGCATGTCCCATTAGACTATTTATTTACAATTCTAGGAGGAATTAAGAATGGCAGTAAGAGTAGCAATCAACGGATTCGGTCGTATCGGTCGTCTTGCTTTCAGACAGATGTTCGGAGCAGAGGGATACGAAGTAGTAGCAATCAACGATTTAACAAGCCCAAAGATGTTAGCACACTTATTAAAGTACGATAGCTCACAGGGTAAGTATGAGCATGCAGACGAGGTAGAGGCTGGCGAGGATTCCATCACAGTATGTGGCAAGGAAATCAAGATTTACGCTTTCCCGGATGCAAACAACTGCCCATGGGGTGAGTTAAAGGTTGACGTTGTATTAGAGTGCTCTGGATTCTATACAAGCAAGGAGAAGGCTCAGGCTCATATCAATGCCGGAGCTCGTAAGGTAGTTATCTCTGCACCTGCAGGAAATGACCTTCCTACCATCGTTTACAATACAAACCATACAACATTAAAGCCAACAGATACTATTATTTCTGCTGCTTCCTGTACAACAAACTGCTTAGCACCAATGGCTGACGCTCTGAACAAGTACGCTCCGATCCAGTCCGGTATCATGGTAACCATCCATGCTTACACAGGTGATCAGATGACTCTTGACGGACCACAGCGTAAGGGTGACTTAAGAAGATCCCGTGCAGCTGCATGCAACATCGTTCCAAACAGCACAGGTGCTGCAAAGGCTATCGGTCTTGTTATTCCGGAATTAAATGGCAAGTTAATCGGATCTGCACAGCGTGTACCAACCCCAACAGGTTCTACTACAATTTTAACAGCAGTTGTTAAGAAGGCAGATGTTACTGTTGAAGGTATCAATGCAGCTATGAAGGCAGCTTCCAATGAGTCTTTCGGATACAACACAGACGAGATCGTATCTTCTGATATCGTTGGTATGAGATACGGTTCCTTATTCGATGCTACTCAGACAATGGTTAGCAAGATTGGTGATGACCTCTATGAGGTACAGGTTGTTTCCTGGTATGATAACGAGAACAGCTACACATCTCAGATGGTTCGTACAATCAAGTACTTCTCTGAGCTTGCTTAATATGAAGCAATTTTCGAAGAAAATTACTTCCTGTGCAGCGCCCATGCCGAAGGCATTTTAAATGCGCTGCGCACCCGTATGAAGCAATTTTCGAAGAAAATATATGTGGAACTTAAGGGTCCGGCCAGTGGGGCCGGACTCTTTTTAGTTGATGTGGAACTGTCCGGCTATACTTATATAAAGAAACTGCATGCAGCTGCGGAGCATGTGGTTAGAGTCGGAGAGTTCTGAAAAATAGTCGCCGTCAGTCGGCAGAACGGAGAATAATTATGGCATTAAATAAGAAATCAGTTGATGATATCAACGCAAAGGGCAAGAGAGTTCTTGTAAGATGTGACTTTAACGTACCACTTAAGAATGGTGAAATTACTGATGATACCCGTATCAAGGCAGCACTTCCTACCATTCAGAAGCTTTTAAAGGATGGCGGAAAGGTAATTCTCTGCTCTCATCTTGGAAAAGTAAAGAACGGACCAAACGAGGGTGAGTCCTTAGCACCGGTTGCCAAGAGATTAGAGGAGCTTCTCGGCCAGAAGGTTAACTTTATATCTGATTACAACGTTACCGGCGAAGCTGCAACAAAGGCTGTCCAGGAGATGAATGAGGGAGATGTGGTATTACTTCAGAATACACGTTTCCGTGGCGCGGAGGAGACCAAAAACGGTGAGGAATTCTCCAAGGAACTTGCTGATTTAGCAGACATTTATGTATGCGATGCTTTTGGTTCTTCCCACAGAGCACATGCTTCTGTAGCAGGAGTTACCAAGTTTATCACTGCAAAGGGTGGCGAGAATGTAGTTGGTTACCTGATGCAGAAGGAAATCAACTTCCTTGGAAACGCTGTTGAGAATCCGGTACGTCCATTCGTTGCAATCTTAGGCGGCGCAAAGGTAGCTGACAAGTTAAATGTAATCAACAATCTGCTCGAGAAGTGCGATACCTTAATCATTGGTGGTGGTATGGCATATACTTTCATTAAAGCGCAGGGCTATGAGATCGGTACTTCTCTCTGCGATGACGAGAAGCTGGATTACTGTAAGGAAATGCTGGCTAAGGCTGAGAAGATGGGCAAGAAGATTCTTCTTCCGGTGGACGCAGTTACCATCAAGGATTTCCCGAACCCGATTGATGCAGAGGTTGAGACTGAGACATACGATATCACAGCAATGCCTGCAGACCGTGAGGGATGCGATATCGGACCGAAGTCGGCAGAACTTTTTGCAGAGGCTGTTAAGACCGCAAAGACCGTTGTATGGAACGGACCTATGGGTGTATTCGAGAATCCTACCCTTGCAGCAGGTACCCTTGCAGTAGCTAAGGCTCTTGCTGAAACCGATGCAACAACCATTATCGGTGGTGGAGATTCTGCAGCAGCAGTGAACCAGATGGGCTATGCAGACAAGATGAGCCATATTTCTACCGGTGGTGGAGCTTCCCTGGAGTTTTTAGAGGGCAAGGAGCTTCCTGGCGTTATGGCAGCAGACGATAAATAATATTTCATAATGATATAAATATCTAGTACACCGAATAAAAAGTAACTGGCGCATATGAACGGTCTGCGATTCCGATAGCACAGGTCAAAAAGCCTCGACGTAGCCCGCTACGCCTTCGTTTTTTAACCTGAACTCTCGAAACCGCATTCTCGTTCAATACACCAGAAACTTTTTACTCGGGGTACTAGTGAGTGGCAAAGGTATTTTTGTCACTCACATCATTGTAATTACGAGAGGAGAATAATCATGGCAAGAAGAAAAATCGTAGCCGGCAACTGGAAAATGAACATGACTCCAAGCCAGGCTGTTAAGTTAGTAGAAGAGTTAAAGCCATTAGTAGTATCCGACAGTGTAGATGTTGTATACTGCGTTCCTGCAATTGATATTGTACCGGTTGTAGAGGCTGTTAAGGGAACAGGCGTAGAGGTTGGTGCTGAGAATATGTACTTTGAAGAGAAGGGTGCATATACCGGAGAGATTTCTGCTGAGATGTTAGTAGATGCCGGTGTTAAGTACGTTATCATCGGACATTCCGAGAGACGTGATTATTTCAAGGAGTGCGACTGCTTACTGAATAAGAAAGTTAAGAAGGCATTCGAGGCTGGCCTTACCCCGATTCTCTGCTGCGGTGAGACATTAGAGCAGAGAGAGTCCGGTGTGACACTTGACTGGATCCGTCTTCAGATTAAGTCTGATCTGAACGGGGTTCCGGCTTCTGATGTGGCTAAGATGGTTATTGCCTATGAGCCAATCTGGGCAATCGGAACAGGAAAGACTGCTACTTCTGATCAGGCAGAGGAAGTATGCGGCGCTATCCGTGCATGTATCAAAGAAATTTATGACGAGGCTACTGCAGAGTCTGTCCGTATCCAGTACGGCGGATCTGTGAATGCAGGAAATGCAGCAGAGCTGTTTGCAAAGCCTGACATTGATGGCGGTCTGGTTGGTGGAGCAAGTCTTAAGGCTGACTTCGGCAAGATTGTAAATTACTAATTTGGTTTTTATATGATGATGGGGCTATTCTCCGGGGCTTACTTCGGAAGAATAGCCTTTTTTAGAAATTTTTCTGCGAACACTTGCAATCCGTGTAAAATTATGTAATATTTATTGTTGGATAAGAACGAGTGGTTCGAAAGTGAGGATATAATATTATGAGTAAAAAACCTGTTGTATTAATGGTACTTGACGGTTATGGTTTAAATGACCGTACTGAGGGTAACGCAATCGCACTTGCCAATACCCCGGTTATGGATAAATTGATGAAGGAATATCCCTTTGTGCAGGGACAGGCTTCAGGACTGGCAGTGGGGCTGCCGGATGGCCAGATGGGAAATTCCGAGGTTGGTCACATGAATATTGGTGCCGGCCGCGTTATTTACCAGGATCTGACAAGAATTACCAAGGCAATAGAGGACGGAGATTTCTTTGAGAATAAAGCACTTCTTACCGCAATGGAAAACTGTAAGAAAAATGATTCTGACCTTCATTTATGGGGGCTCCTTTCTGATGGCGGTGTACACAGCCATATCACCCATCTTTACGGACTCCTTGAGATGGCAAAGAGACAGGGATTAAAGAAGGTTTATGTTCACGCATTTTTAGATGGACGTGATACTCCGCCTGCTTCCGGGAAAGATTATGTTGAGGAACTGGAAAAGAAGATGGCAGAGATCGGTGTGGGTAAGATTGCATCTTTGTCCGGCCGTTATTATGCAATGGATCGTGATAACAACTGGGATCGTGTAGAAAAAGCTTATAACTCTCTGGTAAAGGGCGAGGGTGTACAGGCAGAGAGTGCTGTGAAGGCACTGGAGGATTCCTACGCTCAGGATGTGACGGATGAGTTTGTTCTTCCTACCGTGATTACGGAGAATGGCAAGCCGCTTTCCGTTGTAAAAGAGAATGATTCCGTTATTTTCTTTAACTTCCGTCCAGACCGGGCCCGTGAGATTACCCGTGCATTCTGCGATGACAAGTTTACAGGCTTTGACCGTCCGTTCATTAATACAACCTATGTCTGCTTCAAGGATTATGATGAGACGATCCCCAATAAGCTGATTGCTTTCGAGAAGGAACAGATTGTGAATACTTTCGGCGAGTATCTTGCAAAATGCGGCAAGAAGCAGCTTCGTCTGGCAGAGACAGAAAAATATGCGCATGTTACTTTCTTTTTTAACGGTGGTGTTGAGGAGCCAAATGTGGATGAGGCAAGACTTCTTGTGAATTCCCCGAAGGATGTTGCGACTTATGATTTAAAGCCTGAGATGAGTGCACCGGAGGTTGGCATGGATCTGGTAGAGGCTATTAAGTCTGATAAGTATGATGTGATTGTTATCAACTTTGCCAATCCGGATATGGTAGGCCATACCGGTGTGATTCCTGCAGCCATTAAGGCAGTAGAGCGTGTGGACAGTCTTGTGGGGGAAGCAGTGGATGCCATTAAGGAAGTGGACGGTGTTCTGTTTATCTGTGCGGATCACGGAAATGCAGAGAAGATGATCGACTATGAGACAGGGGCACCCCATACCGCACATACTACCAATCCTGTGCCGTTTATTTTGGTAAATGCAGATCAAAAGTATACACTCAGAGAGGGTGGACGTCTTGCGGATATCGCGCCGACACTGCTTGAAATTATGGGACTTGAGCAGCCGAAAGAGATGACAGGAAAGAGCCTGCTGGCAGAAAAATAATCTGCAGAAAGCACTGAAGGTTCGGCTTTTTCGAATGACGCGGGCTGAACTGTTACATGGAAGTTACTGTGAGATAGATAAGGAGAATGAGATGAAAGAATTTAAGCCTTTCAAGGAAGGAAAAGTCAGAGAAGTATACGACAACGGAGACAGCCTTATTATTGTGGCTACAGACCGTATTTCTGCTTTTGACAACATTTTAAAAAATAAGATTACGGACAAGGGAGCTATTTTGACCCAGATGTCTAAATTCTGGTTTGATTTTACCGGGGATGTTGTGAAGAACCACATGATTTCCGTCGATGTAAAGGACATGCCGGAGTTTTTCCGGCAGGAGCAGTTTGATGGCAACAGCATGATGTGCAAAAAACTGGAAATGCTTCCAATCGAGTGTATCGTAAGAGGTTACATTACAGGAAGCGGCTGGGCAAGTTACAAGGAAAATGGTACCGTCTGCGGAATCACACTTCCGGAGGGATTAAAAGAGTCTGACAAGCTTCCTGAGCCAATTTATACTCCAAGTACAAAGGCTGATCTGGGAGACCATGATGAGAATATCTCTTTTGAACAATCTGTAGAGGTATTAGAGAAGATTTATCCGGGTAAGGGAAGAGATTATGCAGCACAGATTAAGGATTACACCATTACACTGTATAAGAAATGTGCAGAGTATACTCTTTCCAAGGGAATTATTATTGCAGACACAAAGTTTGAGTTTGGTCTGGATGAGAATGGACAGGTGGTATTAGGCGATGAGATGCTGACACCGGACAGCTCCAGATTCTGGCCATTAGAGGGATATCAGCCGGGGCAGGGACAGCCTTCCTTTGACAAGCAGTACGTAAGAGACTGGCTGAAGGCAAATCCGGATAGTGATTTCCTGCTTCCGGATGAGGTTGTGACAAAGACTGTTGACAAGTATAAGGAGGCTTATGAGCTTCTGACGGGAAAGCCTTTTACCCGTTAATTATCATACAGAATAAGTTGGAGATTAAGATGAGTCAGAATAATCAGCTGGTTAGCAGCAACTATGAGGAAGATACCCTGCACGAGGAGTGTGGAGTTTTCGGTATGTATGATTTCGATGGTGCAGATGTGGCATCGACAATTTATTACGGATTGTTTGCACTGCAGCATCGTGGCCAGGAGAGCTGCGGTATTGCAGTAAGTGATACACAGGGACCAAAGGGCAAGGTGCTTTCCTATAAGGGAATGGGACTGGTAAATGAGGTCTTTACACCGGAGGATTTGGAGCGGATGAAGGGCGACATTGGAGTTGGTCATGTCCGTTATTCCACAGCAGGTTCTTCCACCAGGGAAAATGCCCAGCCGCTGGTACTTAATTACGTGAAAGGTACGCTGGCACTGGCACATAACGGAAATCTGATCAATGCACCGGAACTTCGCAAGGAGCTGGAATATACAGGTGCTATTTTCCAGACCACCATTGATTCCGAGGTCATTGCCTACTGTATTGCGAGAGAACGATTAAATTCCGCGTCGGCAGAGGAGGCCGTGCGCCGGGCATGCCAGAGGTTAAAGGGAGCATATGCACTGGTTGTGGCAAGTCCCCGGAAACTGATTGGAGCCAGGGATCCCTATGGATTTAAGCCACTCTGCATCGGAAAAAGAGATAATTCCTACATTATCACATCGGAGACCTGTGCGCTGGATACTATCGGTGCAACTTTTGTCCGTGATGTCCTTCCGGGAGAGGTGGTAACGATTTCTCCGGAGAAGGGAATTGAATCGGATATGTCCATGGCACTGCCGAAAGAAAAAGAGGCACGCTGCATTTTTGAGTATATTTATTTTGCAAGACCGGACAGCCATATTGACGGGGTCAGTGTCTATGCCAGCCGTCTGCAGGCGGGGCGTTATCTGGCTCAGGATTCCCCGGTGGAAGCGGATTTGGTGACCGGTGTACCGGAATCCGGTAATGCCGCAGCACTGGGCTATTCTCTGGAATCCGGCATTCCCTATGGCACGGCGTTTGTGAAGAACAGCTATGTGGGCAGAACTTTTATAAAGCCAAAGCAGAGCAGCCGTGAGTCCAGTGTACAGGTGAAACTGAATGTATTAAAGGAGGCTGTTGCAGGCAAGCGTGTCATTATGATTGACGACTCTATCGTCCGTGGAACCACATCCGACAGGATTGTCCGGATGCTTCGTGATGCGGGTGCCACAGAGGTTCATGTGCGGATTAGTTCCCCACCATTTTTGTGGCCATGTTATTTCGGAACGGATATTCCGGCCCGGGAGCAGCTGATTGCCTATAACCGTTCGATTGAGGAAATCCGCCAGATTATAGGAGCCGATACCCTGGGGTACTTGGGAATTGACCGGCTTTCCCAGATGGTAGACGGACTTCCAATCTGTACCGGCTGTTTTACCGGAAAGTATCCCATGGAGCCGCCGAAGGAGGATATTCGCGGGGAATATTTCGACAAAGAAATTGATTTAGAGAGAAAGATGAGCAGATAAGGAGATAAAAATGAGCACAGACAGATATTCAAGTCCGCTTTCTGAGCGTTATGCCAGTAAGGAAATGCAGTATATTTTCTCCCAGGACATGAAGTTCTCCACATGGAGAAAGCTTTGGGTGGCACTGGCAGAAACCGAGATGGAACTGGGACTTTCCGAGAATGGAAAGCCGGTCATTACCCAGGATATGATCGATGAAATGAAAGAGCATATCTATGACATCAATTATGATGTTGCCATTGAGCGCGAGAAGCAGGTGCGCCATGATGTTATGAGCCATGTATATGCCTATGGACAGCAGTGCCCCAAAGCCGCAGGAATTATCCATTTAGGAGCAACTTCCTGCTATGTTGGAGATAATACGGATATTATCGTGATGAACGAGGCTTTAAAGCTGGTACATAAAAAGCTGATCAGTGTGATTTCCGAACTTGCTTCCTTTGCAGAAAAGTATAAGGATCTTCCAACCCTTGCCTTTACCCATTTCCAGCCGGCACAGCCAACGACTGTTGGAAAGCGTGCCACACTCTGGATGCAGGAGTTCCTGATGGATTTAGAGGATCTGGAGTATGTACAGAGCACCCTTCGTCTACTGGGTTCTAAGGGAACCACAGGTACCCAGGCAAGCTTTTTGGAGCTGTTTGACGGAGATCAGGAGACTATTGATAAGATTGATCCGATGATTGCGGAAAAGATGGGATTTGATGCCTGCTATCCGGTTTCCGGACAGACTTATTCCCGCAAGGTGGATACAAGAGTTCTGAATGTACTTGCAGGAATTGCTGCCAGTGCAACTAAGATGTCTAACGATATCCGTCTGCTGCAGCATTTAAAGGAAGTGGAGGAGCCATTCGAGAAGAACCAGATTGGTTCTTCTGCGATGGCATATAAGAGAAATCCCATGCGGAGTGAGCGTATCGCATCTCTTTCCCGCTATGTGATGACGGATGCTTTGAATCCGGCCATTACCTCTGCAACCCAGTGGTTTGAGCGGACATTGGATGATTCGGCAAATAAGCGTCTTTCCGTACCGGAAGGATTCCTTGCTATTGATGGCATTCTGGATCTGTGTCTGAATGTGGTGGATGGTCTGGTGGTTTATCCGAAAGTCATTCACAAGCACTTTATGGCAGAGATTCCGTTTATGGCAACGGAAAATATCATGATGGATGCTGTAAAGCAGGGCGGAAACCGTCAGGAACTCCATGAAAAAATCCGTAAACTTTCCATGGAAGCCGGAAAGAATGTGAAGGAAGAGGGCAAGGAGAACAATCTCGTTGACCTGATTGCTGCAGATCCGGCTTTCGGTCTGACGAAAGAACAGATTGAGGAAAACTTAAAGCCGGAGCTTTATGTAGGCCGCGCACCGCGTCAGGTGGAGATTTTCCTCAGAGATGTGGTTCAGCCGGTACTGGATAAGTATAAAAATGAGCTTGGCGTAAAGGTTGAAATCAACGTATAATACGTGTATCAAATGAAAAACAGGACTATTTCGATTTTCATGTCATTATAATTTATAGGATCGGAACATATTCGAAGATCATATTTCGTGTATGTTCCGTTTTTGATTTAAATAAAGCCGCAAAAAGAAGCAACAGGAATGCATAAAATGAAAATCTCCCGTCATACTAAGCAAAGAGAAAAATATATTCATTTGCAGAGAGAAGGGAGAATGGTATGTCATTATCGATACGCATCACAGACGTACACGGAAGAGAAATCTTAGATTCCAGAGGAAATCCTACTGTGGAGGTGGAAGTTACCGCCCAGACGGAGACCACAGGACGAAAGACAGTTGGACGGGAATCGGTGCCCTCCGGTGCCAGTACAGGTCGTTTTGAGGCGATTGAGCTTCGGGACGGAGAGGAACGGTTTTTTGGTCTTGGGGTTTCCCGTGTGGTGGATCATATCAATAAGAGAATCAGGCAGGAACTGGTGGGCATGAATGTGCTGGACCAGGTAAAGATTGATAGAAAACTTGTAGAACTGGACGGCACGGATAACAAGGGAAATCTGGGAGCTAATGCACTGCTGGGGGTGTCCCTCGCCTGCGCCCGTTGTGCTTCCAATGCGCTGGATATGCCCCTTTACCGTTATCTGGGAGGCATGAATGCCAAGAAGTGGCCCATGCCTATGATGAATGTCATAAACGGTGGTGCCCATGCAAAGAACAATCTGGATTTTCAGGAATTTATGATCGTGCCGGTGGGGGCTGCTTCTTTTCCGGATGCCCTGCGGATGGGCGCAGAAATCTATCATTATCTGCGGCTGATCCTTCATGAGGAGGGAAGGCTTACGGCAGTAGGAGATGAGGGAGGTTTTGCTCCGGAGTTTTCCAATGCAAAGGAGGTTTTTGCCTGCCTGCAGCGGGCTGTGGAAAAGGCCGGATATCAGATGGGAAGTGACATAGCCTTTGCAATGGATGCGGCTGCATCCGAATTGTATAACAGCGAGGATGGCATGTATCATTTTCCGGGGGAGAGCCGCGCAAATCAAAGCGTTGAACAGAATCTTGCAAGACCCGATACGGAAGGAAACGGGGAAGTGATTCGCAGTGCACAGGAAATGATTTCCCTCTATGAGGAGCTGGCACTGGAGTATCCGCTGATTTCCATAGAGGACGGTCTGGATGAGGATGACTGGGATGGCTGGCAGGAACTGACGAATCGGCTGAATGAAAAAATGATGCTTGTGGGAGATGACCTGTTTGTCACAAATGTAAAGCGAATCCGCTGCGGAATTGACCTTCATGTGGCAAATTCCGTGCTGATTAAGGTAAATCAGATTGGAACATTAACGGAAGCCATGGATGCCATTGAACTGGCGCAGAAGAATGGATATAAGGCGGTAATCTCACATCGTTCCGGGGAAACGGAGGATGCGTTTATTGCAGACCTGGCAGTGGCAGTGAATGCAGGCTGGATCAAGACAGGCGCTCCCTGCAGAGGAGAACGCACTGCCAAATACAACCAGCTTCTTAGACTCAGTGAAGGGCTAGACGCTTAGCCATGATTTCCGGATTTACTGCTTCTGAGACAGCAGTATGACGGTCAATGACACCATCCTGAAAGAGTTTGTAGATGCTGGCATCCATTGCCACCATGTTTTCTGCAGATGAGGTGTAAATGATACCGTCAATCTGGTGCACCTTCCCCTCACGGATCAGGTTTCGGATGGCAGGAGTTAAGATCATGATTTCAAATGCCGGCACCATTTCCCCGGTTACGGAGGTCAAAAGCTTCTGGCTGACTACAGCCTGAAGAACCGATGCCAGCTGAATGGAAATCTGATGCTGCTGGCTGGCAGGGAAGGCATCGATAATACGATCGATGGTGTTTGCAGCTCCGGTTGTGTGGAGAGAGGAGAAAATCAGGTGTCCGGTTTCGGCAGCAGTGACAGCGGTATTGATGGTTTCATAGTCCCGCATTTCTCCAAGCAGGATGACATCCGGGCTCTGACGGAGGGCAGCACGTAATGCGGTCAGATAGCTGACGGTATCCGTGCTGATCTCCCGCTGGGAGACGATACTTTTTTCGTGCCGGTGGAGAAATTCCAGCGGATCCTCCAGCGTGATGATATGGGCCTCCCTTTCCCGGTTGATCCGGTCAATGATACAGGCTAATGTGGTTGACTTACCGCTTCCGGCAGGACCGGTGACAAGAATCATGCCGCTTTTGGAATTGGCAAGATTCATGACGGAATCGGGAATATGCAGTTCATCAGGCTTTGGCAGGTTGAAAGAAATAATACGGATGACGGCGGAATAAGAGCCCCGCTGTTTAAAGGTACTGACCCGGAAACGGGAAACTCCGGGGATGGCAAAAGAAAAATCATCGTCTCCGGTTTCCTCAAAATGTGTGATGTCACGTCCGGCCAGTTCATAAATACCTGTGACAAAGGTAAAGGTGTCACTGGGTTCAAGACGGTTCTGGTCAAGGGGTCTCATGACTCCTTTATTTTTACAGGTAAGTGGGCGTCCGGCAATGACAAATAAATCAGATGCACCGGTTAAGGTTGTGTCTTCCAGTATTTTTTTAATTTCCATAAATTCTTCTCCTATTCTAAAAATGTTCAGTTGTTTTCCAGTAAATGTAAAGTCGTATCCGGCTCCGGTGGATTTGTAATTACATGCCAGTCCGTCAGCCGGTATAAATCATGGCTGGATTTTTCAGGGTAGCAGGGCTGCAGGGTAAAAGTAAGTATCTGGGTATCAGATATGGGAACCGTGCAGCACAGGGCGTTAGCCGTATCCATATCAAACTGCAGAAAAGTGGTAGTATTCCGGTAGTTTTGAAGGAGAGAGACAGCCTTTGACTCATAGGATCTTCTGTCCTGACTTTCGTTGTAGGCTGTTTCCAAAATCTCGGAAATATCAGCAATTCCGTTATATGCGGACTCCTGGGCAGCGTAGTATTCCTTTGTTTTTTCCGCGGTCTTTTTGCTGAGTTTGTAGTCAGCATTGGCAGTAATCAGAGAAAGTGCCAGAAAGGTCACAATGCAGATCATAGTAAAGGAAATCAGAATCGTAGAAAATCCAAAGTTTGAAAAGCTTCGTTCCCTTAAGGGGTTTTCTTTTTTCATGAAAACAATCCTTCTTTCTTTTTAAAATTATTCCGGAAAATGACAGGCTCGTAAGCTGTATAGGCTCATTCCCTCTGTTGTGCTGCAGGTTAAGTTTACCGCAGAAAGGGAATTCCTCTTTCCGTTCCTGTCTAAAGCAGCGGTAATCGTATAAGCTGCGCTTTTTTTGGGGCAGGCATTAAAGGAACTGTCCAGATAAATCACTACCCGGTCATGCAGATTGACACTGTAGTGGTAGGTTTCAAGGAGTGAGGCAAGTGTCCCGTCTCCGGACTGAAATACGCTGGCTGCACTTTCACAGCTGCTCACAGCCTGGTGAAGTTCGGTGGTTTTTTCTGTCAGTCTGTGGGCTTTGACAAAAAACTGCAGTCCTATGGTCAGCAGTACAGAAAAGAGCAGGACATTTAAAATGATCTCCATCAGAAAAATACTGTTTTTGGAGTGAAGTTTTCTCATGGTTCCTCCTTTCGGGTTAAGGGCTGCGGATACAGGTACAGGGTATGCATAATATGATCGGAACCGGAAAGAGAAATTTCCAAAAGTCCATCCGGTTTTTTATGAATGGAAAAATCACCAAGCTCCGTAATAACCTGCCCGGCAGAGGGACTGCAGTCGGTGGGACGGTCAGTGAAAAGTTCCCGCAGTGAACCGTCATAGTAATAGATATAGGTGGTATATTTCTTTCCGTCAAAGGTTTCTGAGACGGAAAGAGCATCCTGTCCGCAGAAATCCGTCACGGAGATATCTTCCGAATTGTGCTGATGTACCTTTTGATCAAGATAGGAGGAGGCAGTGCGTATTTCCTGGTTTGTACCCATGGTGTTTACGGTATCCCGGTACTGGCCGGCTCCCAGCAGCACTAAAAGTCCTGCTGTAACAATGAACAGAAAGAATACACTGATCAGAAAAAAACTATCCGGTTTTTTGGAAGAGGAACGTAATCGCAGCATGTCAATTCTCCCTTTGGCGATCTATTACGGTGACATCGGGGGGCAGATTGCTTCCGATGTACTGATAGTCAATAAAAAAATGGTCTTTGTTATAGGTGAAACCGTAGTGGTCACAGATGTAATCAAGATCCGGCGGATAAAATCCCTCAAGTGCATAGCACTGGGTAATGCTTCTGGACAGAGCCGTTGTCACGATTTCCTTTTCCTGGGTGAGATTGCCGGAGGACATCTGCTCCGCAGAAAAAGCCAGAAAAAACAATGCGGCAATTCCTAAAAGCAACGGTGTAAAACGAAGGATATGATGTTTTTCTTTTGTTGCAAAAAAGCGTGCCATAATACCTCCTGTATTACATTTTAACCGATACTGGAAAGGATTCCCAGCAACGGAAGCAAAAATGAAATCAGTATCAGTCCAACGAAGAAACAGAGAATAATGACCAGAGTCGGTTCCAAAAGAGAGAGGATGTGGGAAATCTGTTCGTCTGCATCTTCCTCATAGGAACTGCAAATCTGTTCCATGATAAGATCCATGTCGCCGGTACGGTAACCGATGGAAATCCAGCTTGCATACATCTGGGAAAAAATACCGGAAAGCAAAAGTGCCTTGTCAAGGGTTTCTCCCTGTCTGATACTTTCCCGGCATTTGTCAATATGCGCCTGCATGTGGGGATTGCCCACCAGTTCCTCTGCAAGATCCAGACCAAGGTCCGTATCCAGCCCACTGGAAAGCACCAGATGGAGGCAGTTGGCAACCCGGCCCGAGGCAATGGTCATGGCCAGTCTGGTTCCCTGAAATAGAACCCGCCCCAGCTCTGTATGGTATAGAATGATACACAGTACCAGTATTATGGGAAATACTATAACAACCACTGTCGTATAATGATTCAGCACAGAACTCACATGCATCAGTACCCGTGCCGAACCGGTCAGTTCGCTTCCCAGTTCCTCATAAATTCCGGTAAATACCGGGACCACTTTCGTGATCATCACAAAGATGACTGCCAGCATCAGGGCGGTCATGATCAGGGGATAGACCGCTGCACTTTTAATTCCGGCACGAATCTGTGCCTCCCGTTCATAGTAAGCACTTAGGGATTCCAGGACATCTTCCAGATGACCGGTTGTTTCTCCCAGGCGGATCATATGGATCATGTAGGAAGGAAATACTCCGGTATCCTTAATGGCATCATGTAAGGTGGAACCGCTTTCCATTGGGGTATAGATTTGGGCGAGAAGTTCCTTTGTCTGCGGGTCTGCCGCTTCCTCCATGAGAATGGAAACACCGTAGTAGATAGGAAGACCGGCATTTATCACAAGGGCAATCTGCTGGCAGAATGCACAAAGCTCCGATTGGGTCAGTTGTTTGTTCCTTTTCATAACTCCTCCTGTTCAATAAACATATTTGATTGTGTATTTGCTGTCATTCGGAATGAATTTCTTTGGATCACTGCTTGTGGAAGCATAGGTCGGATCCATCATTTTCCAGTCTTTACCGTCAAATTCAATAATACCGTTAATCCACCCTTTATCTTTAATATAGGTACTGATCCAGGCGTGGTAGTTTTCCTCCATATAGCCCACCTCCAGCCGTGTTGGAATTTTCTGGCTGCGCAGCATGGACGCCATCACGGAGGCATAATCAAAGCAGATACCTGTTTCTTCTGTGAAGACTGAATCTACATCCGGGAGATATCCACTTTTTACCGATTCTGCCTTGGAATAATCATAGGTAAAATGGTCAATGATATAATTATAAACAGAAGATACCACGTCCAGATCGGAATTAGCAGAAACGGAAAGTTTCTCAGATTCTAGAACCGGCAGGGAATCCTCGGTAAAATTCACATACTGGTTCGGATACAGGTAGGGTCCGAATTCATTTTTTAAAGAAACCGTAAAATCAGCTGACAGTATATTGGCGTAACGGGTACCGGAGATATTTTCATAAACTCCAGCCTGATAGCTGCCGTCTCCTGCTGTAAGGGGAAAGGTTTCATATCCACCGTGCATATCGTAGGTATAGGTAACACCGTCGGGACCGGTCAGCTGAAGCTTTGGTTTATGATTGTCTCCGGAGTAATCTGCCATGATATATCCCTCATCTGTGTGGGAAACATCAATGACTGCAGCATCGGCTTTATATGTCTTGGTGCCTTCTGCCCGGGGGGTAAGGACAACGGGAGAGCTGTCCCTTGTACCTGTCTCAGAGTGAGCCTGCGACTGTTTTGTTCCCTGCTCCTCAGGTATGGTCTGCGGAGATAAATCCTTGGTATTGGAACAGCTGCATTCCCCCAGACAAAGGCACAGACACAGGAAAAAAAACAGAAAAAATCTGTACACTTGTCCGGATTTCATGTTATACTCCTAATAGTAAAATACGTTCTTCTTTCTATTATAGTGGATTTTGACGAAAATGGAAACAAAAATATAAAAAAATATTGAAAATCATTTTTGTTTATGATATACTCGATAAGTCGTGAATTTTGAATTAGGAGGTGGAAATCGTGAGCGTTTTAAATACGATTTTAACTGTTGTATTTATTATACTGAGTATCATTATTACAGTGGTAATCTTAATGCAGGAAGGTAAGTCTGCAGGGCTTGGTGCAATTGCCGGTGCCGCAGATACTTACTGGGGTAAGAATAAGGGTCGTTCCATGGAGGGAATGTTAGTTAAGCTTACAAAGATTTTTGTTGCATTATTCCTTATTATTGCATTGGTTCTGAATTTAGGAATCTGGTAGGATTAAGAGGCTGTCGATACGATTCGGCAGCTTTTTTGTATAGAAAAACATTGTAACGATTCAGACCCCGGAGATGTAAGAAAAGTGCAGGAGGAGAAGATGGACAGTAAATATGAAAAACGCAAAAAAATGATCTATGAGTTCATGTGCGATGGTATGTATGTCCCGATGAAAATTAAAGAGCTTGCCATTGTACTGGGCGTGAAAAAAGAGGATCGTCCGGTGCTGGAAGCTATTTTAAATGAGCTGATTGCAGAAGGCCGTATCACATGTTCCAAGCGGGGGAAATTCTGCAAGTCTGAGGTGAAGAAAATGATCGGTACTTTTGAGGCTCATCCCAAGGGCTTTGGATTTGTTACAGTGGAGGGGGAGCCCGACGACATTTTTATCCCGGAGTCAGAAACCCATGGTGCAATGCACATGGATACCGTGGAAATTTTAATCTCCCCTGTCACCAGTGGACGCAGGAAAGAGGGAAAAGTTGTAAACATTGTAGAGCGCGGTATGAAGCAGGTGGTCTGCACCTATGAAAAGAGTAAGAACTTTGGGTTTGCCATTCCGGATAATCCGAAATTCGGATCAGACATTTTTATTCCGGAGGAACGTTCCAAAGGGGCGGTCAGCGGTCATAAGGTGGTTGTTGAAATCACAAGCTATGGGAAAAAGGATAAGAAACCTGAGGGAAAGGTTGTGGAAATTATCGGGCATATCAATGATCCGGGGGTAGATATTATGTCCCTGGTGCGTGCCTATGGACTTCCGGTTGAATTTGATTCCAAAATTATGACGCAGGTTGAGCATGTGGCAAAACCGGTTTCCGAAGCGGATATGGCCGGACGTAAAGATCTTCGTGACTGGCAGATGGTGACGATTGACGGGGAGGATGCCAAAGATTTAGACGATGCGGTTTCTCTTTCAATGGATGGGGAAAATTATGTTTTAGGGGTTCATATTGCAGATGTGTCTAATTATGTGCAGGAACACAGTGCATTGGATGCTGAAGCGTTAAAGCGTGGAACGTCTGTATATCTGGTGGACCGTGTTATTCCCATGCTTCCCCATGCACTGTCAAATGGAATCTGTTCTTTAAACCAGGGGGAAAACCGTCTGGCATTAAGCTGCATCATGACAGTCAATCCTAAGGGAGAAATCATTGACCATGAGATTGCAGAGACTGTCATCTGTGTGGACCGCCGTATGACCTACACCAATGTGAAAAAGATTTTGGAGGACAGAGATCCGGAGGTTATCGCAGAGTATGAGCCACTGGTGCCGATGTTTGAAAAGATGGCGGAGCTTGCAGCAATTCTCAGAAAAAAGAGAAGAAAGCGCGGATCCATTGATTTTGATTTCCCGGAAACCAGGGTGATCCTGGATGACAGGGGAAATCCTGTGGATATCCGTCCTTATGAACGAAACGTGGCTACCAAGATGATCGAGGACTTTATGCTTGCTGCAAATGAGACGGTGGCAGCGGACTTTTACTGGCGGGAGGTTCCTTTTGCGTACCGTACCCACGAACAGCCGGATTCGGAAAAAATCCATAAGCTTTCCACTTTTATCCATAATTTCGGATACAGTCTCCACATCGGAAGCGACGAGGTACACCCGAAGGAACTGCAGAAGCTTTTAGAAAAGATAGATGGAACTACGGAAGAACCGTTAATCAGCCGGCTGATGCTGCGCTCCATGAAACAGGCCCGCTATACAGTAGAAAATACCGGCCATTTCGGGCTTGCGGCGGACTGCTACTGCCATTTTACGTCCCCTATCCGGCGCTATCCGGATCTGCAGATTCACCGGATCATTAAGGACAGTTTACGGGGCAGGTTAGGTCCGAAACGGATGGAGCACTATACAAAAATTCTGCCGGATGTGGCAAAGCATTCCAGTGAGATGGAACGGCGTGCCGACGAGGCAGAACGGGAGACTGTCAAATTAAAGAAGGTTCAGTATATGGAATCCCACATTGGGGAGACTTATGATGGTGTGATTT
This sequence comes from Agathobacter sp., assembly GCA_022772675.1. Taxonomy (GTDB): domain Bacteria; phylum Bacillota; class Clostridia; order Lachnospirales; family Lachnospiraceae; genus Roseburia. The sequence continues at coordinate 25,218 of JALEZW010000053.1, forward strand.
CCGGTGTGGCAGAGTATGGTTTTTTCGTGGAACTGGATAATACCGTTGAGGGGCTGGTCCGGGTGGTAGATCTTACCGATGATTACTATCAGTATTATGAGGATACCTACGAACTGGTGGGAGAGGCAACCAACAGACGCTATAAACTGGGGCAGCATGTCCGCGTGAAGGTGGAGCACTGCGACAGAATCCTTCGGACCATTGACTTTTCCTGTGTAATCATATAAAATGTTGTTATAGGATTTAAGGAGGAAGCCGGTATGGCGAAACAGGCAGGAAAGTTAATAGCCAACAACAAGAAAGTCTATCACGATTATTTTCTGGAGGAGACTTTTGAGGCCGGCATCGCTTTGGCAGGAACGGAAGTAAAGTCCATGCGCATGGGCAAGTGCAGTATTAAAGAGTCTTTCATCCATATAGAAAATGGTGAGGTGATTCTCTATGGCATGCATATCAGCCCTTATGAGAAGGGAAATATCTTTAATAAAGATCCCCTTCGTCCCCGTAAGCTTCTGATGCATAAGAAAGAAATCCAGAAGCTGCTGGGCAAGATTGCACAGAAAGGGTATACAATTGTTCCGGTTGAGGTATACTTCAAAGGAAGTCTTGTGAAGGTTAAGATTGCACTGGCAAAAGGAAAGAAACTCTATGATAAACGCCAGGATATTGCAAAGAAGGACCAGAGAAGAGAGGCAGAGCGGGATTTCAAAATTCGTAATTTGTAAACATGGGTCAGTAATGGTTTCGACAGGGATCATGAAGCTGGAGAAGCGAGTCGCAGGGGATGCGTTAAATTCCAAAATTAAAATTAAACGCTGATAACAATAGAGTATTAGCAGCTGCCTAAAATTGCAGCAGTCTGACCTTAGGCACTCACACCTGAGGATTCAGGCTTCGACTATGTGAGAAACGACACAGGCTAAGCTTTGCACCTGTGGGCGTAACATGAAGCTACTGAAACCGTAAGGATGTCTGTTTTCGTGCGGCAGAGGAAATGTCAAATAGCAGACTAGGCTCGTAGAAGGACAGGGGATTGGTTTTTGGACACGGGTTCGACTCCCGTCTGATCCATTATCTGTGGTAAGGAGGGACCCGGCATGCCGGGAGGATTCCTTATCACCAACGCAGACGCCCATCCGAACTTGTTCGGATTTAAATGCGTCTGCTCCATTACCTGTTTTAACAGATCGGAGGAAAGGGTATGGGGAATGAAGCTATGACAAATGAACAGTTTGAAACAATATTAGAAATGATAAGAATGATTCTTGATGGTTGCGATGATATTGAAAAGGCAAAGGAAAAGGTTGATGAGTTAATCAAAAAAGCAACGGGAAAGAAAGAAGAATAAAAAAAAGCGGAGGCTTGCCACTCAGATATATTGTACAATAAATGGGGATATCCCGGCTTTTTGGGATAGGGGTACAAAAGCTATGAATATACAGTTTCAGATATGCGGGTTATGTATCTTATTTTTATTAATCATTTTTTACAAAAGCCACAAGAACCTTGAGTTATACAAGGAAAAGGTTTTCTATTCCGTGTTGTGTATTATCACGGGGAGCCTGATTTTAGATATTCTTTCACTTGTGATGATTCATTACAGGCACAATCTGCCAGCTTTTTTCGTGAATTTTATCTGTAAAACCTATATTGTTTCTTTGATCTTTGGGGCATGCGCAGCCTTTCTTTATGTCTGGGCGGATCTGTCATCTGAGGTAACCCACAGAAAGATTGTTTCCCGTTCAATGCTGGTGCTGCTTACGGAGAGTATAGTGGTATATGTCATTCCTATTTATATTTTTGAGGAGGGAAGAATTACATATACCTATGGACCGGCTACCATAGCAGTATATATCTTTACAGTGACCTATATACTCCTGACTCTTGGATTCACTTTCCACTACCGGGAAAAAATCAATAAAAGAAGAATGTTTGCCATAGTACTCTGGATGTTTATCTGGATGGGAAGTGCTGTGATTCAGTTTTGCCACCCTGAGATTCTTGCGGTGGGTTTTTCCGGGGCTATCGGAACCCTGGTGTTATTTGTGGTGATTGAAAATCCGGAGGCAAATCTGGACCGGACACTGGGGTGTTTTAATTCCTATGCACTGGTTGAATATATCAGCCAGTTTTATGCAGAAAAAAAGAATTTCTGTGTCCTGGAAATCTCTTTTGAAAATCAGGAGCTGCTGGAAAAAAACAGTATGGATGCCTATGAGATTATGAAGAGTGTTCTTCATATTTTAAAAAATTATGAAAGTATTCTTGTGTTTAAAAATATCAGCTTCAGTCTTGTTTTAATCAGCAGGACACCGGAAAATTTAAGGGCAGCCGGGAGAGAAATTTTTACCTATTTCAAAGACACCGATGTGCTGGATAAAAGTGTTTCTTTTATCATGACAGAAAAAACCGATGTATTTTCCGGCATGGAAGAACTGGACCGTTTTCTTGTATTTGCCAGAAAGGAATATGAGGACGAAAAGGGGATCATGATTGAAACAAATGAAAAAATGGTTGAAAAGTTCAAGGAACAGTACTCCATTGGCCGGGAGATTGAAAATGCACTGGCAGAGGACCGGGTGGAGGTTTTCTTGCAGCCAATTTATTCCAATCATAGTAAGGCATTTACCTCGGCAGAGGCACTGGTCAGAATTCGAAAGGAAGATGGCAGTATGCTTTCTCCGGGTGTTTTTATTCCGGTTGCAGAGGAAAACGGGCAGATTTTAGAACTTGGTGAGCGCGTGTTTGAAAAGGTGTGTGCCTTTTTACGGGATACGGATGCAGTAAAAATGGGAATCCACTATATAGAAGTTAACCTTTCTGTGGTTCAGTGTGAAAAGGAAAATCTGGCGGAACGGCTGATTTCCATTATCGAGAAATATCAGATCAGACCGGAGTGGATTAACCTGGAAATTACGGAGACTGCATCGATTAAGGCAAGAAAGTCCCTGCTTTATAATATGAACAGGCTGATTGAGTATGGCTTTTCCTTTTCTCTGGATGATTTCGGAAAGGGAGAATCAAATCTGATGTATGTGGTGGAGATGCCGGTTTCCATTATCAAGCTGGATTATGATATATCCAAGGCTTTTTTTCAGAATCCAAAAGCGCAGCATGTGGTACGGGCTGTTGTTGGGATGGCGCATGACATGAAGCTTAATGTTGTTGCGGAAGGAATTGAGCAGCAGGAAGAGATCGATGCCATGGAGCAGGAAGAAATTGATTATATTCAGGGATATTTCTATTCCAGACCCATTCCAATGGAAGATTTTCTGAATTTCATCAGAAATGCACCTTCCTGCGAAGGGAAACGGTGACCGCAGGGAAAAGAACAGGCTTGCAGATATAAAAAAATCATAGTATAATGGCTAAATGAAAAGATTTATGAAGAAATTTTACGATTTTATGGAGGAATCAATCATGGTTACTTGGAAGAATTTGGACACAGTTCAGGCATACGATGAACTGACTAAGGTGGCACAGGTGAATCTTGCAGAGGTTATGTCAGGTGCCAGCGGTGCAGAGCGCGTGAAAAAATACAGTGTTCCCATGGCAGAGGGACTTTCTTATAATTTTGCTGCAAAGCAGGTGGATGATCAGGTACTTGCTGGACTTTCGAAGCTGGCAGAGGAGACACAGCTGACAGAGAAATTCGAGGCACTCTATAATGGGGAGGTCATCAATACCGGTGAGAAGCGTATGGTACTTCATCATATGACCAGAGGCCAGCTGGGAGATGCTGTTGTGGCTGACGGTGTGGACAAGCGTGAATTTTATGTTAAGCAGCAGGAGCGGATTGCAGACCTTGCAAACAAGGTGCACAGCGGTGAAATCACCAATGCAGCCGGTGAGAAGTTTACAACTGTTGTTCAGATCGGTATCGGAGGAAGTGACCTTGGTCCTCGTGCCATGTATCTTGCACTTGAGAACTGGGCAAAAGTTCAGGGAACCTTTAAGATGGAAGCAAAGTTTATCAGCAATGTAGACCCGGATGACGCTTCCGCAGTATTAAATTCCATTGATGTTGCACATTCTCTGTTTATTCTGGTATCCAAGTCCGGTACCACATTAGAGACATTGACCAATGAGTCTTTTGTAAAAGATGCCTTAAAGAATGCGGGATTAGATCCTGCAAAGCATATGATTGCTGTTACCAGTGAGACTTCTCCCCTTGCAAAGAGTGATGATTATCTGGAAGCCTTTTACATGGATGATTATATCGGAGGCCGTTATTCCTCTACATCTGCAGTTGGCGGTGCAGTTTTGTCCCTGGCATTTGGACCGGAAGTATTTGCTGAATTCTTAGATGGTGCTGCAGAAGAGGATAAGCTGGCTAAGAATAAGGAACTGCTTAAAAACCCTGCAATGCTGGATGCCTTAATCGGTGTATATGAGCGCAACGTATTAGGATACAATACGACAGCCATTCTGCCCTATTCACAGGCATTAAGCCGTTTCCCGGCACATCTGCAGCAGCTTGATATGGAGTCCAACGGAAAGTCTGTTAACCGTTTTGGAGAGCCGGTCAGCTACCCGACAGGTCCGGTTATCTTCGGTGAACCTGGTACAAACGGACAGCATTCTTTCTATCAGTTACTGCATCAGGGAACTGATATTATCCCGCTTCAGTTCGTTGGTTTTAAGAACAGCCAGATGGCAAATGATGTTGTCATTCAGGACAGCACAAGCCAGCAGAAGCTGTGTGCGAATGTGGCTGCACAGATTGTTGCTTTTGCATGTGGAAAAGTAGATGAAGACCGCAATAAGAATTTTGAGGGCGGTCGTCCTTCCAGCATCATTATTGGAGACCAGTTAAATCCGAAGACACTTGGAGCACTTTTAGCTCATTACGAGAATAAAGTAATGTTCCAGGGCTTTGTATGGAACGTCAACAGTTTTGACCAGGAGGGTGTACAGCTTGGAAAGGTTCTGGCAAAGCGTGTGCTGGCTCATGAGACAGAGGGAGCATTAAAAGAATTTAGTGATTTACTGAATATTTAATTTTTGGATTCTCTGATTTCAGAGGACTCGGATGGAGCAATCTCCACATATATGAGTATTGTTATAAACATGAAAAACAGGAACTGCAAATTGCAGTTCCTGTTTTTTACACAAAATCTGTTGCGTATCCTGATTTAAAATTTAATGAGGGGCAAGGTGCTTTGCCCCTCATTTGATACAGGAAAGTTTTATTTATCCAGTAAATCCGTATAAAATGCTGCGTAATCAGTTCTTTTTTCCTTTGTAAAATCAATGGCAGCAGATGGATGCTGGTTTAATCTTCCGGTCAGAAGATATGGGATATCGTAACCCCAGACTGCACCACTTTCTTTCAGAGGAAGCATATGTTCCTCCAGAAATTTAAGAACCGGGAAGACATTGTATTTTGGATTTTTCAGGAAGTTAAGGAGCAGCTCCATGGCACAGTTTCCGGCACCGCGTCCCATGGACATCATTGTGGCATCCAGATAGCTGACACCGCGGGCAGCAGCTTCAATGGTATTTGCAAAGGCCAGCTGCTGGTTATTATGGGCATGCATACCGATAAACATGCCATATTTATCTGCCACCTCCAGATATTTATCTGCAACGGCACGAATCTGTTCCGGATAAAGTGCCCCGTAGCTGTCAACAATATAGATTCCATCAGCCCCGCTTTTTCCTACCATCTCAAGTGCCTGGTCAATGTCGGCTTCCTTTGCATTGGAGATGGCCATAATGTTACAGGTTACGGTGTAGCCTTTGTTCTTGGCATCCTCAATCATTTCAATGGCAGCCGGCATCTGGTGTACATAGGTTGCCACGCGGATGATATCAATGACACTGTCTTTTCTGTCGATGATATCTTTCTTGTAGTCACAGCGGCCTACATCTGCCATAACGGATATTTTCATGTCAGAATTGTTATCTCCCACGATAGAGCGGATGGACTCCTCATCACAGAATTTCCACTTTCCGAATTTATTGACATCGAACAGCTCCTTGGATGCCTTGTAACCAAATTCCATGACGTCGATGCCTGCCTTTACGTTGGTGCGGTAAAGGGCATTGATAAAATCGTCGGTAAACATAAAGTTGTTCACCAGCCCTCCGTCACGAATGGTTGCGTCCAATACCCGAATATCGGAACGTGCTGTCATTAAGTCTCCTTTTTGAGCCATTTTTAATTTCCTCCTGATTATTTATTTCTTTTCAGTTCCACCCCTATTGGCAAAATTGGATAATAAATCTGATTTGACGGGGAATGATGAACTGTATTGTTTTCCACTTTAACGCCTTAACGCACGTAAGTATATAATAACACAAATTGAAGAAAATGCAAGTAAAACTTTACTTTTTCTCCGGTCACTAATATAATGAACAGGGGTCAGGTACCCGAAGGAGGATAAAATGATTTATTTATTAGGAAATTACGAGCAGGCAGTGATTGCATTTTTGGGTGTGCTTTTTGCCTTTGCAGTTACTTGTATTGCGATTGCGAAGCTGAACCGTTTTCTGCCGAAGGATATGGGAAGACAATATGCCCACGACGGTGCGCTTTCAGCAGGAAAGCCGCGGGGCGCAGGTATTATTTTTGTGCTGGTATTTGTGGCAGCGGCATTGTTGTTTGGTAAAATGAACAGGGAGATTTTCTTCTATTTAATTTTAATTGTAGTGGAAATGTTTACCGGATTTTTTGATGATGCGGCTGATAAACCCTGGGGAGAATACTTAAAAGGTTTTCTGGATCTGGTGGTTGCAGTGGTGGCAGCACTGGTATTTCTGCACTACAATACCAGTGAAATTACATTTGCACTGACAGGGACAGTGGTTACAATTCCACCGGTGGTGTTTGCGTTTCTTACGGTGATTCTGGTATGGGCATCCATTAATGTTACAAACTGTTCGGATGGAGTGGATGGACTTTCCGGAACACTTACCATCATCACACTTATGACGATTTTTGTACTGGATAATCTGCTTCAGATTACGGATAATTTTAATTACTGTATTTTATTATTTTCCGTATGCCTTTTGGGATATCTGTGGTATAATGCGACACCCAGCAAGCTGCTGATGGGCGATGCGGGTTCCAGGGCAATGGGAATCTTTATTGCAATTGCAGTGCTTAAGCTGCACAGTCCGTTTTTATATCTGCTGGTAGCTGCAGTACTCATTGTGGATGGAGGCCTGGGACTGATCAAGGTATCCCTGCTTCGTTTTTTAAAAATACATATTTTGAAGAACGTAGTTACTCCGATTCATGATCATGTGCGTAAAAAGATGGGCTGGTCCAATGCACAGGTGGTATTTCGATTTGCAATCATTCAGATCGTAATCTCACTTGCTGTAATATATCTTGTGATGATGTAAAAAATGATGTGAGTGTCAAAAGTACTTTTGACCATTATATCAAAATATGCTTTTCTGTGGCAGCTATACGCGCCGCCGCAGGAAAGCATATAATTTTTCTATATGAAATGGTTTTCCCTGTACTGCCTGTACTTTTAACCGGTTTTCTTCGCTGAAGCCTACCAGGATATTGTGGTTTGCTTCTGCAAGATAGTCCATGATACCATCGATATCCGATTTGGTATTTTTCGGACAGGTGATGTACAGGTGTTTATTTGCTGTAATGTGCATCGTATAGGAGATGCTGAAATGATACCACAGGAATTTATGGAGGGTAGAGTGTTTATAAATCCATAGGATTTCCTGAATCGGTACGATGGCATTTCCATAGGGGGATGTCATGATAAAATAGTGTTCGGTAATGAACATATCCTCTGTTGCCAGCTGGGGGAGGGTGGCAAGCTCTTCTTCAGCCTCGGCGAGAATCTCTTTCGGATGTCCGAATACAATGAGGTTCTGGCAGGCCGGCGCAAGTACCGGAAAACGGATGAAAAGAGCACAGACGATCAGATACAGCAGGGTATAGATCATAGTGCCAAAGTAGAGCATAAACAACAGAATGGTCATTACTTTGTGGTAATCCGGTTCGCTGAAATAACAGGAGGACAGTTGGGCAGTAATTCCTTTTTCCGTCCAGTCCAGATCCTCTGCAAGTTTTGTCAGCAGTGTCTGATAGGATTCTTTTCCTTTCAGAATCTGTCCGGTCACCGTCAGCTTATCAATGGAGGGAAGACCCTCTTCACAGGTATGTGGTGTTAACAGAATGATACTGCACTGACCATTACGGGTGGTATAATAGTAGTAGCCCCGGGTCTGGCCATAGGCTTCACTGGTATAACCGCTGAATTTCAGGTTGTGGAGTGTTGTCCGGACATAGCGGTCCCTTGCGGAAAAAGAAGCTTCAAAGCTTGTGTTTTCAGACAGCTGTTTCGGGAGCAGCATGTCATGTAATGGAAATAAAAGCCACAGTATCAGAAGCAAAAGAAGATATAATATTGGAGAAAAGAGCCTTTTTTTATAAAAGGCCCGGATATTTTTTGATATATAGTGATCGTAATTTTCAGGCATGAACGATTCCTTCCATATCATCATATTGCTAGATTCAAGTTACTGTTCAAACAACATCGGAGTACTGTGGACAGTAACCTGAGATTAAGTATAATGGTTTCCGGGAAAATAATCAACCTTGCTTTTAAAGGGTAATATTGTTAAGATGATAGGAGAGTCAAAGGAGGCATAAAAATGGATGCATATACAGGTTTTGCACAGGTTTATGACATGTTCATGGATAATGTGCCCTATGACAGCTGGTGCAGTTATATCTGCCGGGTATTGAAAGAACATGGAATTACAGATGGACCGGTTCTGGATCTGGGCTGTGGAACCGGAGAAATGACCAGACGCATGTGTGCAAAAGGATACGATATGACAGGAGTGGATGCTTCCGTGGAGATGCTTCAGGAGGCACTGGACAAGCAGACAGATCCTCCTGTTTTGTATCTCCTGCAGGAAATGCAGGGGCTTGAGCTGGACGGCTGTGTGCGGGCGGTAATCAGCACCTGTGACTGTCTGAATTATATTTTGGAAGAGGAAGAACTGATGGAGACATTCCGGCATGTAGCAGACTGTCTGGAATCCGGAGGAATTTTCCTTTTTGATATGAATACGGATTACAAATACCGGGAACTTTTGGGAGAGCATACATTTGCCGAAAGCAGACCGGAAGGCTCTTTTATCTGGGAAAATTATTATGATGAGGAGTCCTCTGTAAATGAATATGACCTGACACTTTTTATTCCGGAGACAGAAGAACTTTACCGGAGGTATACAGAGACGCATTTGCAGAAAAACTATAAAGAAAAGCAGATAATCAATTTTCTAAAACAGGCAGGATTTGTCTGCGAGGGAGTTTATCATGATTATACAAAGGAGGCTGTGCGTCCGGACAGTGAGCGCATGACCTTTGTAGCAAAAAAGAGATAAAGGAGAATTTTTTATGGGTGATTATATTGTACGTGCAACTGCAGCAGATTCTGCTATCCGGGCATTTGCAATTACTTCGAGAGAACTGGTGGAGACAGCCAGACAGGATCATAACACTTCCCCCATTATGACCGCCGCACTGGGACGACTGCTGTCCGGCGGTGCCATGATGGGAACCATGCTTAAGGGGGAAAAGGATCTTTTAACGCTGCAGATTCAGTGCAGCGGGCCGGCAAAGGGATTGACGGTTACAGCGGATTCCAAAGGACATGTGAAGGGATTTGCCAGTAATCCGGTTGTGGAGCTGCCTCCCAATAAGGAGGGACATCTGAATGTTGGCGGTGCGCTGGATCTGGGAATTTTAAGTGTGATCAAGGATATGGGATTAAAGGAGCCATACGTAGGGCAGTGCCAGCTGCAGACCGGTGAGATTGCCGAGGATCTGACCTATTATTTTGCAACCTCGGAGCAGATACCGTCGGCAGTAGGACTTGGGGTTCTCATGAATAAGGACAATACGGTCCGCCAGGCAGGAGGCTTTATTATCCAGTTGATGCCGTTTACCAGTGATGAGGTAATCGAAAAGCTGGAAAAGAAGATTAAAGAGATTGATTCTGTCACTATGATGTTAGAACGTGGCCTTTCTCCGGAGGGAATCCTGGATGAGATTTTAGGGGAATTCGGAGTGGAAATTGTGGATACGATTCCAACAGCCTTTGTCTGCGACTGTTCCAAGGAACGGGTTTCCCGTGCTCTTTCTACCATCAGTAAAAAGGATATGAATGATATCATAAATGATGGCGAGAGTATTGAGGTAAAGTGCCAGTTCTGTAATAAGGCATATCAGTTTACTGTGGATGAATTAAAGGAGTTGCGGTCATGAAGCAGGGATTTATCAAAGTTGCAGCCGTCACGCCAAAGATCCGGGTGGCGGATACGCAGTACAATACTAAACAGATTTCCGGTCTGATGAAAGAGAGCGTGGCACAGGGAGCAAAGATTATTGTTTTTCCGGAACTGTGTCTCACCGGATATACCTGTCAGGATCTGTTTTTACAGGAAACTCTGCTTAACGGGGCCAGACAAGGACTGCTTCAGCTTGTGGAGCAGAGCAATGGATTAGATGGGATCTTTTTTGTGGGACTGCCCTATGAGATAGCAGGAAAACTGTATAATGTGGCTGCCGTATTTTCCCACGGGCATGTTCTTGGCCTGGTACCGAAAAGCTGTATTCCGAATTATAATGAATTTTATGAGGCAAGGCATTTTACCTCAGGAGAAAATCTTCATACAGAAGTGACACTTTTGGATGGAAGCAGGGTTCCGGTGGACAGAGACCTGTTGTTTGTATGCGAAAATATGCCAAAACTTGCCATTTCCGTGGAAATCTGTGAGGATCTCTGGACACCGAATCCACCCAGCATTTCCCATGCCTTATCCGGAGCGGATGTTATCGTGAATCTGTCCGCTTCCAATGAAGTGACAGGCAAGGACAGCTACCGGAGAGAACTGGTAAACGGGCAGTCGGCAAGACTGATCTGCAGTTATATTTATGCTTCCGCCGGAGAAGGAGAATCTACGCAGGATCTTGTCTTTTCCGGTCATAATATCATTTCGGAAAACGGTCATGTTCTGGCAGAGTCCCGGCGTTTTGAATATGGAATCACCTGCTCGGAGATTGATGTGGAGCGGCTCTGTGAGGAGCGTCGCAGAATGAATACTTTTGTCACAGAGGATACCCACACCCGGATTCCTTTTTCCCTGGAAATGGAGGAAACGGAGCTTACAAGATTTATTGACCCCGCACCTTTTGTACCGAAGGATAAAGCAAACCGTGAAAAGCGATGTGAAGAAATCCTGATGATTCAGGCAATGGGACTGAAAAAGCGGTTGGAACACACCAATGCCAACGCAGTAGTGGGGATTTCCGGGGGGCTGGATTCCACCCTGGCACTGCTGGTGACGGTCCGGGCCTTTGATCTCTGCGGCCGTGACCACGAGGGAATCATTGCAGTTACCATGCCGGGATTTGGGACAACAGACCGGACCTATGACAATGCCGTCAGTCTGATTCAGACTCTTGGGGCAGAATTCGTGGAAGTAGATATTAAAAATGCAGTCAACGTCCATTTTGCAGATATCGGACAGGATGCCTCCGTGCATGATGTGACCTATGAAAATTCCCAGGCCCGTGAGCGGACCCAGATTCTTATGGATATTGCCAATAAAAATAATGCCCTGGTAATCGGTACGGGGGATCTTTCCGAGCTTGCCCTGGGGTGGGCAACCTATAATGGGGATCATATGTCCATGTATGCGGTCAATGCTTCCGTTCCGAAAACCTTAGTGCGGCATCTGGTACGTTATTATGCAGATACCTTTGATGATATGAGACTTTCCGAGACTTTATATGATGTACTGGATACTCCGGTGTCACCGGAGCTGCTGCCGCCGGAGGATGGAAAAATTTCCCAGAAGACGGAGGATTTGGTGGGACCTTACGAACTTCATGATTTCTTTTTATATTATCTGTTAAGGCTTGGATTTTCTCCGGCAAAGATTTACCGGCTGGCGAAAATTGCATTTGACGGAGTTTATGAAGATGCGTTTATTTTAAAATGGCTTAAAACCTTTTTCCGCAGGTTCTTTGCGCAGCAGTTTAAACGCTCCTGCCTCCCGGACGGACCGAAGGTTGGTTCCGTTGCAGTGTCTCCACGGGGAGATTTAAGGATGCCCAGTGATGCCTCTGCTGCGCTCTGGCTTAAGGAACTGGAACAATTAGAGTAACCGGATTTGTGGATATTCTTTTCCGTACAGGAACTTTGGGATTCAGGAGGAAATCGTGGCATCGTATCTTCACGGATCATGACAGAACAGGGGGAACAGGAAATGAATAAAAAAGATCTGACTGTGCCGGCGATTCTGGCAGAAGCGATAGGAATCATACTGGGAATAGTGTATGTAATCATGCAGATCTATTATGGGATTACCTATAAGGTGGCACCGTGGCAGTTTATCAGTAACATAGTTGGAGTGGTGTTGGTTTATGTGGCCCTTACGATATTAAGCAGCCATCCGGAGTGGATCAACCGGCTGCCTAGGGAAGTCTGTGTGGGGAAAGTGAGAAAATATTCCATTCGGATGGTAAGACTCATAAAGCTTGTGTTTCTTGCAGGTCTGATGATTCCCTGTGTAGGGGATGTTCTGGGGATAGAACTCAAGGAGGCGTACAGTCTCATTATGATTGCCGCCATCCTTGTAATTGCTATCGGATATGAGATAAAAATTATAGAGATTCTTCGCCAGAACCATCGCGGTTCCTAGTACATCGAGTAAAAGTTTCCGGTGAATTGAGGGAGGTTGCGGAACTTCGTTTTTGTTTTTTGCGTTTTGCACCGGTAAAAAATAAAAAGGAACCAATGGAAAGGGATGCAATGGTAACAAGGAAAATCATAACGGCGGTGGGAAATGTATCCTCTATATGATTTCCCAGAAACTGGCTGATACATGCACCCCAGAAGTTAAACAGGATGTGAAGAAGCATGGAGTAGTAGATACTTCCTCCCTTTTCACATAAGATTCCCAGAGCAAGGCCTAACGCAAAGGCATAAATTCCCTGAATCCAGTTCATATGAAGGAGACCAAAGAGTGCGGCCTGCAGCAGATTTGCTGCCCAAAAAGGCAGTGCACGGCGAAACAGGCGCATGGTTACGCCCCGGAAAATCAGCTCTTCGCATAATGGTGCAAAAATAACTGCATAGAGTATGGTGATAAAACTCATGTGGGAATCCAGTCCTGCCATTTTTTCCAGTTCCTCAAATTGTCTGAGAAGTTCCGGAAACATTGCGGAAACGATTTCAGTCAGGTAACTGGAAAAAAACTGCAGGCCCGGCACCAGCACAAACACGGATGCAATCTGCAGCGGATGAAAGGTCTCAGTAACCTTTGGAAGAAAATTGCCGCCACAGGAACGGTAGTACCACATTCCAAACAATAGAATGCAGCTCACAGAGTAGATGAGCATGATACATGTATTGAAGTTGGTATCCGTAAGCAGTGTTGTAAGGGTATCAAAGCCCACCCCGTTTTGTCGAAGAGATGGAATCACGGGAAACAAAAACAGCATTGCAATTCCCACCATCAGTGCCATGGCAAGAAGCTGAACAGCCAATGTAATGAGGGTTGGAAGAAATGCGGAAAAAAAGTAAGCTATTTTTTTCATAATACAAAATCTCCAGTCTGTAGTAATACAATTCCAATAGAATATGCTAAGTGAACAGTAATCATTATAACAATAATAATATCTGATTGCAAGAAATCTGTTTACTTCATAACTTTAATATGATAAAATACAGATAGTGATTACGAACAGAAAGAGGGAGAATTATGAGTAAGAATCTTAAGACAGAAGCTGTAAACCGCCTGTTTGATGCGATATTATGTCTGCAGAACAGAGAGGAATGTTATACATTTTTTGAGGATGTCTGTACGGTGAACGAGCTTCTTTCCCTGTCCCAGAGGTTTGAGGTGGCAGGAATGCTCCGAGACCAGAAAACCTATCTGGATATTGCGGAAAAGACAGGCGCATCCACTGCCACCATCAGCCGTGTCAACCGTTCCCTGAATTACGGAAATGACGGATATGATATGGTATTTAAACGCCTGGAAGAAAAGGAAAAAGAAGAGTAAAAACAGAGCAATTCATCTCCGGAATGAATCATCACGCCGGGATGGATTGCTCTAATGGATTGTTTCAGTCATCCTTTTTCGAAGGGGTATTTTTCTTTTCATTGATTTCATCAATGACGCTTTCAATAATCATCTTCTTTAAATACACATCGAAGCTGAGAAGACAGATAAAGCTGAATTTATGCAGAAATTCCTGTTCCTCCTCCGGGAAATCCTTGAAAGTTTCATGGGAGAGAATATATTTTTTTCCGAGATCCTTTAAAAGCTTTTCGGATTCGGTATTTTCCAGACGGAATAATTCATTATACACATCTTCCATGTTAAATCCATCTTTGTTTCCAAAGTAGCGTTCAGTCAGCGGATTTAAAACCGACTGGATATCGCTGATACTTAAAATGCTTTTAAAATAATAGATAAGTAACAGTGTCAGAATGTGTTCCTTGGAATACTTCTTTTTTTCCGGTGGAGGGAGCAGATTGTTCTTGGCATAGTTGTTGATCATGGTCTTGGTCAGAATCTTATCATTTTCATAGCGTTTGCAGGCTTCTAACTGTTCATCCATGAAAGTGGTGACCTGATCCATATATAATCCGATATTCGGGATATCTTCGGTTTTTACATAATCGATGGAAGCTAATTTTTCCTTTAGGGACTCCAGAAATTGTTTTACATCGTTCTCCATAATTTCACCTCGTATTGTATTATATAGTATTCAATACTATATGACAAGGCATTTCTTTCTTTTAGTGTTTTTTCTGAGGTTCTTTTCGTGTTTCACAGTATCTGTTCAGAGCCGCCTTACATAAAAATGAAATGAGGGTCAAAAGGTATTTTGCCCCTCATTTGATACACGAATTGCTCCGTTGCTACGCAAGTCTACGCTTCGCTCCGGTCGGCGCAGAGCAGACATCCACTGGATGTCTTGCGCCCCGCAATTCTACACACATTCGGAATCCGTTGATTTTCCAAGGAAAATCACAGGGTCATCAATCAAAGATTGACGACAGTCCTCATGTGTGTGCGGGTCAACAAGTCAGAGCTCTTTTCCTGCAAGCAGGAACGAGTTCTGACCTTTTGACCCTTGTATCATATTATACTATGTCCTTACAAATTTTTGAATTATTTTTTATGGATATCAAGAACCAGCCCACCCCATTTTTTTCTTTAAAAGCAATTCATGCATAACAACCATCAAAACTAAAATCACAAACAGATAAAGTGGTAGAAGCGAAACCGAAATATGATTAGCAATCAGACCAAATACCGGTGGCATCAGGCATGTTCCCACATAGGCACTCGCCATCTGAATTCCAATAATTGCCTGTGATTTATCTGCCCCAAAATGTTTTGGCGTAGAATGGATGATACAGGGATAAATTGGTGCACATCCCAGTCCAATCACAACAAATCCTGCCAATGCCGCCTTTGCACCTGAGTTTAAGATCATAATTATAATTCCACATCCAATCAAAATCTGCCCTAACCGTATCATTTGCACATCGCTTAATTTCATTGTTATAAAACCGCTGACCCCACGACCAATCGTAATCCCAATAAAGAACAGACTTGCATATTTAGCCGCCGTTTCTGCAGGAACTCCCTTATACAAAGTCAGATAGCTGCTTGCCCACAATCCTGCGGTCTGTTCTAATGCACAATAACAGAAAAAACAAAGTAAAATCTCTTTTACCCCGGATATTTTGAAAACCTCTTTCAGAGAAAGTTCTCTGGCAGCAACCTCTTTTCCTGACTCATCGGTAATAGAAGGACGCTCCTTCCATAGAGGCAAACTAAAAATTATAATAACCGTTAATACAACCTGAAGAAATGCTATACAACGGTATCCACCATTCCATGTTCCGCCTCTAGTCATCACATATCCCATAATATAAGGACCCACAGAGGCACCAACACCCCACATACAGTGCAGCCAGTTCATATGCCGGCTTTCGTAGTGAAGTGCTACATAATTATTCAATGCCGCATCCACACTTCCTGCTCCAAGTCCATACGGAATTGCCCATAAACAAAGCTCTATAAAAGAATCACTTATGGAAAATCCAAACAAAGCCAGAGCTGTCATTGTGACACTGATGGCTGTCACCTTACCTGTCCCCAATAATCTCGTCAACCGGTCACTTTGCAGACTGGAAATAATGGTGCCACCTGCAATGACCATGGAAATAATTCCTGCATAGGAAACAGGAACATTTAACTGGGGATAAATTGCCGGCCATGCTGAGCCCAGCAAAGAATCCGGAAGTCCTAAGCTGATAAATGACAAATAAATAATAACCAACAATAACTGAAACATTTTTACAAACCTCCCGGTATCTTCATCAAACCATTAAGATCATTCGCTGATGTTTACGTACCTGCTACATACACTCCAGAACCATTACCTCACAACTTTCCAGTTTCAGTGACTGCTCCGGTGTTTCCGTCTCATTTTTATTTGACAATAGAACACGTTTTACAGGATACTTAAGTTCCAGTTCTTCATCCTCTTTTCCAAAGTTTGCAACTACTAAAATCCGTTGATTCTCATCCTCACGGTAATATGCCATAATAAAATCAGTATTCTGATAAACCGGGACAAATCTTCCATAAGTAAATACTTCTTTGTATTCCTGGGACTTGCGCACCTTAACCAGCCGGCGGTAATAATTCAGTACCGAATCTTCATCCTCTTCCTGGCTTTCCACATTTATCTCTCTATAATTGGAGTTAACTTTAAGCCATGGTGTTCCTGTGGTAAACCCTGCATTTTCTTTATCATTCCACTGGACAGGTGTTCTGGCATTATCCCGGCTCATTTTTCCACATACCCTGAGTGCCTCCTCATCTGTAAGTCCGGCATGCCTCGCCATATGATACTGGTCCCTGGTGCTGATATCATCATATTCCTCAATACTGTTCCATACCGCATTTTTCATTCCAATTTCCTGTCCCTGATAAATAAACGGAATTCCCCGCAAAAAAATGCTGATAGTTCCAAGCATCTTTGTCCCCGCAGGAGTTTGTGCATATTCCGGCAAAAAGCGGGATACCCCTCTCGGCTCATCGTGGTTTTCAATAATGTTTGCCTCGAATCCGCACTCCTGTACTTCCAGCTGGGATCTTATGATAGTATCCCTCCATTCTTTGAAATCGATAGGAGGAGCATCATACCATCCATGTTCTCCATCGCTGAGGCAATGCGCACTGAAATCAAAAATAGTAGAAAAATGTCCATTTTCTCCAATAAACTGGGGAAGTTCGCCTTCCTTCATATTAAAAACTTCACCAACGGTAAATGCATCATATTTCCGAAGAGTATTATTCTTAAGTTCCTCCAGAAATTCTCCCACACCATCTACACTTTCTACCATTTTCCAGCATCCTGCCAGACCATCGGCTCCATCCGGCTCAAAATCCGGAAAATCCAGGTTCTTTTTGATATTGATGATCGCATCAATGCGAAAACCTGCAAGCCCTTTTTCCAGCCACCAGTTTACCATACGGTAGAGTTCCTGCCGCAATTTGGGATTTTCCCAGTTTAAATCCGGCTGCTCCTTTGCAAACATATGAAGATAATATTTGTCCGTTCCCGGCACCGGCTCCCAGCAGCTTCCTCCAAAATAGGAGCGGTAATTGCTTGGCGGATTTCCATTTTTCCCTTTTCGGAAGTAGAAGTAATCAGCATACTCCCCGTCAGGATCCGCCAGTGCCTTCCGGAACCATTCATGCTGATTGGAACAATGATTGATCACCAGATCCATGATAATGTACATATCCCGTTTTTTTGCCTCTGCCAGCAGTTCATCAAAATCCTCCATTGTTCCGAATTCTTCTGCTATAGCATAGTAATCAGAAATGTCATAGCCCTGGTCTACAAATGGTGATTTGTAGATTGGGGAAAGCCATATAATGTCAATTCCCAGTTCCTTTAAATAATCCAACTTAGAGATGATACCCCGTAAATCACCGATTCCGTCCCCGTTACTATCTAAAAAACTCTTCGGATAAATCTGATATGCGACTTTGTCGTGCCACCATTTTTTTGTCATTGCTGCTACCTCCCTATTGTTGATTTGTATTGATTTATGTATTATACTGCTATTATAGCTTGATAATCTCAATTAATCTTGCAATATTTTAACATTCCATAACACAAAACTGCTCTTTTGCCATAAACCGACCTAAACCTACGTTCCTGTCCTTATGTATTACTTCATAAAAGTTTGTAATATCATCGTATCAATAGGAGATGAAACATTGAAAAAACTGCATTCACTTGCCTTAGAACAAAAAGAAGACGTAAAGCACGGAGAATCCTTTTTTCCGGTACAGAAATATATCACAAGACTGGCAGGGGATTATCCTGTGGTAACCACCCACTGGCACGAGGAGGCGGAGCTTACCCTCATTACAAAGGGCGACTGTCTCTATCAGATAGATCTGGTGGATTACGAGGTGAACGAGGGAGATTTGGTATTTATCCCGCCTTTAATGCTTCATTCCATTGCCCAGGGAAAAAGTGAAGAAATATACTCGGAAACCTATGTGTTTCATATAAATTTTCTGGGTGGAAATTCTACGGATATTTGTTCGACCCGTTATCTTACGCCAATGATGAATCAGGAGTATGCCATGCCCTGCCTGATTACACCTGCACACCCAGCCTATGCCTCTTTAAGAAAAATATTCAATCAAATCGGGTCTTTATATGATGAAGCGCTGACTGGATATGAGCTTGCCCTAAAATCCTTATTTCTGCAGGCTGTATTTCTACTGCTTCAATATAGCACAAGGACTACGTCAGGGGATACGGGAACCCTCTCCGACAAGCTGAAAAATGTATTGGACTATATAGAATTACATTATGCCGAAAATATATCCGTATCGGATCTGGCAAAGCTTTGCTATTTCAGTGACTATCATTTCATGCGCTTTTTCAAAAAACATATGAATATGACATGTGTGGAATATATCAATAATCTGCGGCTGGAGAAGGCAGTAGAACTGTTTGAGCAGGGAAACACTGAAATCCTAAATGTTTCACTGTCAGTGGGGTTCCACAACCTGTCCTATTTTTACAGGGCATTTAAGAAAAAATACCGTATGACGCCGCTTTCTTTTATAAAGAAATTAAAGTAATTTCATTTTAAATTTACTTCTTTTAAATGTTGCTATTTCTTCAATTGGTTTGTTATAAAAGTCCTCTCATCTCCCTGGATTCCTAACGCATTTAAAGCCTGATCCAAAGTAAGTTTCATGTTCTCCATAAGATAAGATTCCTTACATAAACAATTTTTTCTCTTGCTGCATATTCTTTCGCATATTTTTCAACAGCTTCCTTGTCTTGACCATTGCCGTTTTTTCTTATTTGTTCTGCCATTCTACCCCCACTTTTTTAATAATAACACGTCATATCAATCGTAGTAAATGGATTTCTATCTATGAACATTGTTTTTCCACTATTTATTTTTCCAACCGGGAAATATCTTCCGTTTTATCTTTTTGCAGCTGATCATAATAGGCCTTATACCTATAAATAGTTCTTTCACTGACATGATTCCTCTTTGCAATCTCCATCATAGTCATACCATCTTCATAGCAGACAACAATTCCCATTCAATAGAGAAAAGATACTGATTTTTAAGTTTTTGCCTTATAGGTAAGTCCAACGGAATTTCCTATAAATCAAAAAGGAGCCGGTTTCCCGACTCCAGATATATCCATCATGACAAATATCTTAATAAAATATCAAACCTCCGAAATGCTGCCGCCATCGTGCGACCATCTATTTTCTCAAGAGATTCCTCATTAAAATAATCCTTCAGAATTTCCACCATCTGCGTTTCTGACTCCAGATAAAAGGATTCCTTACTCTCTGTAAAGCACTGCTGCACCTCCCTGAAATTAAGGTGTGTCAATTGTTTCAAGGAAATATTCATTTCTTTAAGCAGTTTTTTCCCCATCATATAGGCAAGAAAATACTGACTGTATGGACGCTGTGCCTGTATTTGCCTGTCCTCACTGTCCCGTTTTCTCATGTTGTCACAATACCGGAAAATGAAAACTGCCATAATCATTTGTGCAGCGTTCAGATCACTAAAAATCTCTTTATAATATTTGTCAAACAGTTCGCTTCTTCTGTATTTGGCTAAATGAGGTTTTCCACGCCATACTGCAAATACAGCCTCCGCCGCAACAGTGGACGGAATCATGCTGGTATTCCCTGCATTATCACGCTTGCGTTTATACTCATATCCTAAATCTTTTGCGCTCGTCTCAAGCATAACCTGAAACTCATCATTTGACTTCAAATCTCTGAAATCTACCGGATTCTGGCTATTTGTCGCAAATGTAATATCTTTTACCACATCTTCATCATCATTTACTTCATACAATCTCACCAAAAGATATACCTGTGAAAAATCAATATCCGGATGCTCCTTCAATGTCTGATGAATCGTCCGGCAAGTCTGTCCCCCATTGATAATCTGCAGTCCTTTCATTCGAACTGTCCAGTCACGCTCCTGTAAACCATTATAAGAAAATTTTTCACAAATCATGGTTACACCATTGTTATAGAAGAAAAAATTCTGCCTCTTACTCTCACTGACCAACGTCTGATGAATCTGCTCATTAATGGCATTTCTTCCAAGATACCGGCGGATATTTTTCTCCAACAGCCGATCACCATATTCATCCATAAGGCGGTAGATTTCGCTGATAGATACACGCCCTAAAATAACACGTTTATAGTTAAAATCCTCCTGTACTGCCTTGCCACTAAAGGCCAGCTGGGTATCAATGGATGCTGTCCGATTAATATAATGCAGAATATCCTCATGTGAGAAATGCTCAAACCGAACCTGGCTCTGACCGGCAAACGCATTATCTATGTGGTTCTGACCATCCTGGTTCCAGGAAAGCCCATTGTTCAGCATAACAAAGGTAACATAAGGAACCTGACCATCTAAAATAAACGAACGAATTTCATCAACTTTTTCCCTGCTTTTTTGATTTAACACAATATTGGCACTGGGATCAAACACACATTTAACCGTATTAACTGCTTTTTCTACTGCGTTTGCAGGAAAATTTGTATTTCCATCCAGTTTACGGGAATATTTTGACTGGAACAATACAACATTCAGCTGAGCATCCGGAGCTTCTTCCAAATACGCCGCATCAAATCCCCCGTCATTGCCTCCATCCGTAATATACTGAGCTGCCTCTGCAATATCAATATCCAGATATGCCGCTACTCCCAGCAGCAAAAATGCTTTTGACCGTCGTCTCTCTTCGTCCGTATTCTGAAAGATTTCCGGATTATCCTCAAGAAGCTTATTTACTCTTTGATCTATAATCTGCTTTGCAATATCCACGATTCTCACCTGCCATATAATCTATTTCCTTTTATTATACTAATACACTCAACAGCTTTCAATAAAATCTATAAGATATACCGGCTCATATTTTGGCTGATAAAGAATACAAGACCTCAAATTTCTGAAAGTAACTTCAAAACCTCTTCTTTCGTTGCCAGCTCCTCGGAAAAAGCACTGGCACTTCCCGTGCAGACTCCATAGCGGAATGCCTCCAAATAGCTGCCGCTGGTGAAATATCCATACAAAAATCCGGCAACCATGGAATCCCCGGCTCCGACAGAATTCACTACTTTTCCCTTCGGTGCCTCCATCCCAAACTCCTGACCATCCTCCGTTATAAGCACAGCTCCGGCTCCTGCCATGGAAACCAGTACATTCCTTGCACCCTTTTCCTGCAAAAGCTTCCCATACCGGATTACGTCATCCTTATCTGTAAGGACGGTATGGAAAATCTCTCCCAGTTCATGATTATTCGGCTTGATCAGAAACGGATGATAGGGAAGCACATTCATAAGCAGATCCCTGGTGGCATCCACCACAATATTTAAATTCTTCCCGGAAAGATACTGCATAATATCCATATACAGGGACTCCGGCATCGTATCCGGAATACTTCCTGCAAGCACCAGGGTATCACCATCCGTTAAACAATCCAGTTTTCTATAAAGTGCCCGAAGATCCTCCGATGCAATCTGCGGTCCCTGTCCGTTGATTTCCGTCTCCGTCTGGGCACGCAGCTTCACATTGATACGGGAATTTCCCTCCTTCACATGGATAAAGTCCGTTGTAATTCCTTTTTCTTCCAACAGCCGGGCTATCTCATCTCCGGTAAATCCCGCAACAAATCCCAGTGCCGTACTTTCCTGACCCAGATTTTTTAACACCATGGAAACATTGATTCCCTTCCCTCCGGGAAAAATAATTTCACGGCTGGTTCTGTTGACAACTCCTGTCATAAAATCATTGACGGTAACTATGTAATCCAGTGATGGATTAAACGTCACTGTATAAATCATCTGACTGCACCTCCGAAATCTTTTTTTTCATTATAACTTGGATTTCCGGAGGCTGCAATCAAATTCTTTTTTCTGCTCACAGTAACAAAATTATTTCAGTTTTATCTCATCAATCTCCTTAAATTTATCCTCCATATCATAGGATTTCACAGAATACCCGCTTTTGCACGGCATAATCAGATAAAAGCTTTTGCCCGCATATGCCCCGCGGATACAATCAATACCATAATACTCATCCAGATTAATCTTCTTGGAAAACTGTTTCACAAAATGATCCGTTTCCCAGCTGTACACCTGATAGCTCGAACTGTCAGTTTCACCATTTCCGTTTCCCCAGTCCGTTACCTCAAAACCGATTAAATTTTTTGAAACATCCACCATTGCACACTTATAGTATGCTGCAGCCGGACAGTAATCTCCCTTCATTGTCACCGTATCCAGCACCTTCAGGTTCTTCGGGTCCGAGGTATCAAACATTGTAAGCTTAATCCCAAGGGTTTCACTTGTTTTCGGGTCGGTCTCATAGCCGATTCCCAGCAGCCGGTTCTCGCCATATGGATGAAGATAATCGGAAAAGCCGGTCACTTTCAGCTGTCCTAAAAGCTTTGGATTCTTCGGATCCGAGATATTCACTGCAAAAAGCGGATCTGTATTGTGGTAAGTAATGAAATATGCAATATCTCCCACATATCTTGCCGCATAGATTTCCTCTCCTGCTGCAAGATTGCGAAGGGAACCCAGCTGCTTTAAATTCTCGTCCAGCAGAAACAGATAGTTCTTTGAAGCACTGCCTCCCCAATCTGTCGTCAGCACCCGAAGCACTCCATCATCCTCTGAAATTGCAAATGGATCCCGGATTACCCCCCTCACACTTGTTGCCGCAGCAGCATCCATCTTTCCATCCTTATAATTAAACTTTACAAGATTTGTGCGGTCACTGCGGTCACGGTAATTCTGACCATAGAGACAGAAAGAGTCTGTTCCCATATAAAGCTGCATATCGGCATTCATGAGAACCACCTGATCTGCCACTTCATCCGGCTTTTTCACATTTACAGAAACTGCAATCAATTCATTTACTGCATTCTTCTGTACATAAAAGCAGTCTGCCGACACCTTTCTTCCGTTAATTTCCGGAATCAGATCTTCCTTATCATCCTTTGTCATATTTCCCATATACTGATTGGCAAACAGATACATATAATCTCCTGTTTTACGGGAAGTATTATAATATCCGTCTAATCGGACACTTCCAATCTGCTTTACCTTTTCACGTTCCGTGATGTCGTAAGTCCGAAACTCCGTATATGCCTTCTCATCCGCGAAATATACATCTTTTTCTTCCTTCTCATTTTTTTCATCTTTTTTATCCAGCCTGGTCTCAAAGCCCTGAAGAATCATATAAAGTCTGTCTCCATCCACATACATATCCTGAATGCTGTCGCTGGAATTAAGCTCAGGCTCCACCGATGCCACCTGCTTCATTTTTTTACTTCGTATATCCACAATGCTTATGTTATCTTCATCCTTCAGATAAAGATAATTCCCATCATTTTTTATAAAATCGCTTTCATCCACACCCTCCACCTGCAGATTGGTTCCGGAGTGGTCACTTTCTGTTAAAGAACTGCTCTCATTTTCTAAATCTGATGGCGCAGTAGTGGTTCCGGAATTAAATTCCCCACTAGCCTCCTTCTCCTCCAGGCAAAAGATAATATCTCTCCTGTTATCCCCATAGACAGCTGCATGATACACATCATCATAACTTTTTGCCAGCTGAAAAACACCGATTTTTTCCTTTTTCTCCTTAATCTCTGATTCAGCAGAAGTTTCATCAAGGGTTTCCTTTTCCTCCCGACTGATGACAGCTTCCGTACTTTTTTCCATCTCCGTTTTGTTCTTCCCTGCCATACTTCCGTATAAGCCGGCTCCCCCGATGATTACCACAAGTGCTGCAGCCGCTGCCTCTGCCAGATGTCTCCACGAAGCACGTTTCTTCTTTTCTTTTTCCACCTGAAGCTTCTTTTTGATGTTTTCCGGTTCCAATGCAGACGGTACCTCAATCGCCTCTGCCGATTCCTTTAATTTTTCCCATAATTCTTCCATATTTTCCCTCTGATTTTCCTGCTTCATAATCCTCATCACCTCAATCCTTTCAGTTTGCTTCCCATTTTTTCAATCGCGCGTTTTTCCCTGGAGCGCACCGTGTTTTCATTCATCGCCATCATCTGTGCAATCTCTCTCGTTTTATACCCGAAAAATACATGCATCCCCACAATCATGCGGTCCTCCCTGGGCAGCTCAAAAAACACCCGCCGGATCTCCATGGATTCCTCCCTTGCATCCCAGGTCACACTGTTGTCTGTCCCGGCATTTTCCTCTGTCAATTCCTCCGTTCTGTCGTAATATTCCCGCATTTTCCGGTTGCACTTGTTGGCCACAATCCGGTACATCCAGTTGGAAAAAGCCTCCTCCTTCCTCAATTGCCCGATGTTTTCAAACGCATCTGTCACCGCTTCACTCACAGCATCCTTTGCATCTTCAGGATTCTTTAGGGTATACAGCGCAAATTGATACAGCTTTTTATAAATCTTTCCATACAATTCGGCAAAAGCATCCACATCACCGCGCTTTGCCCTCTTTACTAATAAACGTTCTTCCATAAACAAAATCCTTTTTTCTTAATCATTCTGATGTGTTTCATAATTACAGTGTCGCATTTGTTGTATTTTGTTGCAACACATTTAAAAAAACAATATTACTTGACAAACTATATGTATTTTTAATCATAGGCCTGGTTATTGCCGGAATCGTCCTCTTCTGCGTGAACTTTAAAAAGATTCATTTCCGGAAAACCGAATACTCTGTTCCAGAAGGAAAGCGTTTTGCCACATACTTTGTTAATATTGGAGTTCTGGTATACACGATTTACTGGATAATCCGGATTATTTTGCAGCTTTTTTCCTAGACCAGAAACATTTTATTCGGTGTACAGTCTAGCTTTATCTCAATTCTTCAATAAAAAAGCCACAGCAATCAGAACTTTTCTGACTGCTGTGGCTTTTTTACATAATTATTTTATTTTCGTACAGACTCCCTGTTCCATCTCATACACCTCATCACAGAGGATATCAATATCCGCAGAATTGTGACTCGCAAGCACAATCGTTTTTCCTGCATTTTTCTGCTCCAGCAAAAGCTTTCTTATTTCCTCAACACCGTTTTTATCCAGACCGTTAAATGGCTCATCCAGAATCAGTATCATTGGATTTTCCATAATTGCCTGTGCAATGCCAAGACGTTGACGCATACCCATGGAAAACTTTCCAACCTTTTTTCTGCTGTCCGCATCCAGTCCTACCTTCTCAATTGCATCGCGTATTTCGTTATCCCCGATTCTTCCTGTCAAAGAAGCAAGAAATTTCAAATTCCGAAAAGCAGAATAATTGGGAAGAAATCCCGGATTCTCAATAATCGCACCAACTTCTTCAGCCATATCGATATCTCTTCCAATAATTTTCCCAAGAACTTCAATATTTCCTTCCGTCAGTTTCGTAAAGCCACATATACTTTTGAATAAAACCGTTTTTCCACTTCCATTCTGCCCAACAAAACCATAAATCTGCCCAGCCTCCAATTCAAGGGTAACATGCTTGAGCACCGTCTGATCCCCATATTTTTTTACAGCATCATTGACACGAATGGTTACCTTCTTATTTCTTTCCATCAGATTTCCTCCATCGCCTCTATACTATATTCCTTTTGTCTATGCATAATCAAAAGAATCAGCACCAGTATTCCTGTCAAAAGCATTGTAAATGCATATGCCATGGGAACTCCCCCAAAACCTTTTTTATAAATACTTAAATTTGTCCAACTTACTGGTGAGAAATAATTCAAAATCCATTCTGCTCTCACGGTCAATACCTTACCTACTTGAGAAAGCAATACAATAACCAATGCAATTCCAACACCAAAATTCTGGCTCTTATATAAATTAACACAAAAAATCAAAAGACCAAGAAATGTGGCTGTCAGAATATTTAATAAATAGCATAAAAGAGTTGCTTTAACCGGAGAAAAATTATGAATGATTTCTTCCGGAATCGTAAGTATATAAATTCCCACATCCCCATTGACTGACAGGCTCTCAAGAATCCTCTCCCATTGACTGGAGAATCCAACGTATGGAATTAATTCCAGAATGCTGATCACATACAGCAGCAGAAAATAGATACAGCAAGTTATAAAAATATATAGTATTTTACCTCGAAACCAATTTTTTGAACCTGCCCGCAGAATCACATACATCTGCTGATTATCCACAAATGGAGCATTACAAAAAATAAGAATGATTCCCAGATAAAAAAATACAACTACCATACCTCCCGAAAAGAAGAATGGAAAATACCAGTTTGAAATGGAAAGTTCCTGCATCATACAAAAATTTCGAACCGTTTTTAATTGTGTCCATGCAAATACAAATAAAAAAATAAGAACTGCCCACATACGCGGATCATTTCTCCACTTGCAAATAGACTGCGTACAAACACGAAACGATTTTCTCCAATCATTATTTTTATGCATGTTCCATCCTCCTTTGTATCCTGCTTTTTGCGATGGTATAGAACAGAATCAGCAGACAAAAACTGTATAATATTCCATAAATAATGTATGGACTGTAATGATAGTGTTCATTTAGATTACTATACAAAAAATATACACTTTCGATTCTTAGCCTATCCGGTATATGTAACCACGAATTAAAAATCACAATTACATAATAGATTAAAATTGGTAAAGAAAGACCGATATAATAGTCTGTCAAAACCGTTGTAACAACAAACCCCAGCGTTGATAAGATTCCACAGAGTGTACAAAACAGAAATGCGCTGCAGGCGAAATTCAAACATTCCAAAGGTTCCGGAAAATAACTCTCCCCTCTCTTCATAAAAATCATAATTTCAATCCCAGTTCCCCCGATTAGAATTCCGGCAAAGGCAGTAACAAATCCCCCAGTCATAGAGACTATAATCTTACTTAATGTAAATTTCGTAACTCCAATTCTCTGTATCTCCATATAAAGAAAATTATATTTTTCTTCACTGCAATAGAGAAACCCTCCTCCAACTATGCAAAAAATAAAGCAAACCAAAAGGACATCATCACTAAGATTGTTTGACAAATAATCTGTTACTGTCGCCGAATACCTTCCTGACAAAATTTGATTTGCACAATTTAAAACAAATGCTGCACCAATCCCCAATGCACAGAAATAAATATTCTTGTTGCTGAAAAATTTTTTGAAATCTGCATTGATTATTCTTTCCATGGCATAACTTCTCCTGTTACTGCATCGTATACGGTTACAGAAATCTTAGTAAATTCATCTCCGTCAACATGGCTGATTACATACCACACAGGTTTTGCAGTAAAATTCAGATTCTCTCCATCTTCATGAACCGGAACATAAAACAACTGAATTTTAACTACACGTTCTTTCTGATTCTTCCTTGCCGTCCGCTGATTCTGTTGTTCTATTTTTTCCAAGACATTCCCCACAGACAGAATCTTTTGAGGTTTTTCTTCTTCTCCCATATCATAAACATTGCGCAGTGTTAAATCTTTGATTCCATCTTTTGTCCAAAACATTGAGCATTTTTGTTCAACCCCATATGAAGAATTAGAAACGGTATTCGGGACACCGTAGCAGATGACCGGAACTCCCTTATAAACTTGATAAATGCCAATTACATATCCCTCATATTCATCAGAAACACTGATTGGCTCTGCATCCGGAAGTTCTTCTCTCTCCTTGTTTACTTTTTGGGCAATTTCCTGCAGTTTTTCTTCTGCGGCACTATACACCTTCATGTTAACTTCTGCGGTAATCCCTGTTTCTTTTAGAAAATTTTCTGTTTCTGCCCTTACCTCTTTTACAGTCATAAACTGCAAATCCTGATCCTGATTTAGCATATCAATCTTAGGATTTTCTATCATATTTTCCTGATTAACATCCAGTCCCAAATAGCTGTATTCACTGTCCCCCAACAAGCTTCCTATCATATAGCTGTCCCTTACCTGAAGACAATCAGCTGTATTCTCTGAAGTCACCTCTAAGGATTTCTCTTCATTACCATTCTCCAGATAATATTCCGTCTGCCGCTCCTTTGGTTCTGTTGGATTCGAAATAGGCATTCTATTCATAAGCTGGTCCAGTAATTTCTTTTTATCAGAAAAAATATGTCGCGTCATTTTTAAATTTCCCAGCTTATATTGTTTCAGGCCATCGAGACCTTCCACGTCCGCATCAATTACTAAGGAATCGGATACCTGTTCTGTAATATGTGAATTTACCTGATCCGGTGGAATATTTTTTAGTTTTTCCACATATTCCTGCCAGCTGTCACTTTTTGTCTCTTTGCGGTTCATCGGACTGCATCCTGCAAATACCAATCCACATACCAGCATTCCCGTTACAAGCATCTTTTTTCTAATATTCATATGCTTCACCCCCATCACTTAGCGTATATGGATATTGTAGTGAAATATTTCTTAAGTTTAAATAGGGTAAAGCATTAAGGTTTGATTAATAATAGGAATTATTCTCAAATTAAATGTGTTTTTGTAATCACAAGAAAAATCAAGTATATTGCAAAAAAATATGTAATCAGTAGGCAAAATGAAGAAGTATGCAGATGTAGTAGATTCTGTGATACGAAATGTAAGAAAAGTGTGATAGAAAAATTTTATGAGAACGGCACAATCTCATAGATATTATAAGGTACCAAAAATATCCAAACCCCTCAAAATTGAGGGGCTTGAGAATTATATGTCAGTATTCATAATTACATGTGTATACGCTTTGCAGAATTATCTAATTAAAAATAAAATCAATTTTGATACCTTTCAGATCTTCATCCATCAAGTTATTGTCTTTCAGAATCTTCTGAATCTGTTTCTGGGCTTCTTCCAAATTCCCAGTATTCTTCTCATCAATTGCAGTATTCGCTGCAAGCCTGCTCATCTCCGCTGCACCTTCAATAATCTGCTTCTGGTTCTCCTGCTCTTCCTTTGCCTTAGCAATGCGCTCCTGCTGCTCGCTCTTCTTTTCCTTTGCCTGATCGATTCTCTCCTGCTGTTCGTCCTTCTTTTCCTGCGCTTCTTCTGCCTTTTCCTGTGCATCATTGCGCACCTCATCAATATGATCCACGGCATCCGATATAACCATGCCAACAATCTCACTCTCTGCTGCATCCGTGATAGAATCTGCAGAATCCCTGGCTTTTAACATATCCTGTGACTTCAGCTGGTCAATTTTTGCATCTGCAAT
Source organism: Agathobacter sp. (assembly GCA_022772675.1). GTDB lineage: Bacteria > Bacillota > Clostridia > Lachnospirales > Lachnospiraceae > Roseburia. The sequence continues at coordinate 55,013 of JALEZW010000053.1, forward strand.
TGCTTCAGTTGCCGCCCTCACTGCATCCTCCGCCTTACTGCGGAAATCCTGAAGGGAACCTGTTTCTGCATTGAGCTGGAGTACCTTGCTCTGATATTCAGACCACGGCTTATTTTCCAGTTCCTTCAAACGCTCTACGTCCTCTTTGGTAAACTGTTCTGATCGGGATCCGTTCACATAGTTCTGGTATTTTTCCAAAAGTTCCAGATCTCTCTGCTCCTGAGAATCCTCGTCAACACCATACTCTTCCTGAACCTTCTTTTTTTTGTCTTCAATTTCCTTCAGGCGGGCATCATACTCGTGTAACTCCGAAAGCTTCTCATCTTTCTTTTTCTTCATATTCTCCCGGCTCTGCACTGCCTTGTCATCGTTTTTCCATGCATCATGAATCAGTTTCATTGCCTGATTCCTTGCATTCTGACGCTTTTCATCAATTGCACTGCCTGCTGCTCCAGCCTTGAGATTTCCGGCGAAAACAGTTCCTTTTTCGGAGACTCCTTTTTTACTCTCTTCAACATTTCCTGCTGCATATCCGTTTACTGCACTGCCTGGTGCCTGTACTGTTAATGACATAACCATTCCTCCTTGAAATATATGGCTGATAGAAATCCGTTTCCCACTGTCAATATATGCTGTATCTGTTCACAACACCTTGGTGTATTTTCAAGCTTTTATTATATATCGACATTTTCTTTTTTATCTTAAATACTTTTTTCGTATCTAATCATTCTAGTACACCAAGTCCTTTACGGTCTGCAAGACTCTGTGCTCCCTCTTTTACCTCATCACGTGTATAATTATGTTCTTCGAGAAATTCTTCCGGAAGTGAATTCAGATAATCATAGAATCCCAGTGCTGCCTCAAAGATTCCCTCCTCATCGCACTCAAGTTCTTCAAATAGACGATTTTCCGCCTCATTGATTTTTCCTTCATCCACCATAGCGATTAACCGTGCATACAGACTGTCAGATGCAGTAGTATGATCCTCTGTCTGATATTCATAGGTTGCAGTGTTCTTTCTGAATAAAATTTTTGCAAGTATGCGTGTAATATCCCGCACCTGCCGCATAATAAAATCGTTTTCGTAAGCCATAATTACAGCATTCCTTTTTTGTTTTCTTTTTGAAACTATATATAGAACTTTCGTATCTGTGAAGGTACTGAACAAATACGAACTTTCCCAAATTATATTCCCGGATATCTATGTGTTATAACTGTTTATTATAATATCATACCCATAATCATGGCTTTTTTCAAGGTTCTTTCCTTTAAATTTGTTTAAAAGGTATCTAATTCGTAAGGTGACTTGAATAGATACTTTGAAATTATATTAAGAAGACTTCTTCACTTTACGAAGTCTCTTTCTCAAAAAATGATACAGCTCCTCGTCACTTCCGGTATTGATTCTCTCCGCCCTTAAAAAATCCGGAATGCTGTTTTCCTCCGGAAATACCCCGCATATATCAATTCCTATCACATCATAATCAGTAACAAGTACTTTTAATACTTCTTCCAGCATGTAGAGGGACATTTCACCCTGATCCCAGTTAGTGACTGCATATTTTTCATCTAACACATCTTTATCAACAGAAATATAGATAGGAATCTGCTTATCCAGTGACTCTATTCTTTTCCGCGCATCTCCACTTTTCAGTTCTTCATAACTGATTCCAATGAGTTTTTCCGAATGAAAAAGTGAGAGCTGGTCCAATATCTTTTGCTCCTGACCAATCAACACGAGCTTTTGCAGATATTGATTTTCCTCCAGTACCTTTTTTGCCCAGTTTCCACAGCTTAGTAAATCTCCGATAGAGGCATCCTGCATATCTGTATGATGGTCAATCAGTACAAGGGTAAAAGGCTCCCGGATAAAATCTGTCATAATTTTTGTAATATAGTGATAATCCCCGGAATCAATAAAATGGATACCGGATATTCCATTTGGACGAATGAGTTCTTTGATTTTATTTTCCGCATCCCTGCTGCAATAAAGCCTGCTTCCATTGATTGCACTACAGTCATACCACTTAAGTCCCTCTTCCGTGTGTTTCGGATAACACTGTGTGAAATCAAAAACCATATTTCTACTGCTCATACTATTTCCTCATAATTTTATTTTCTTTCCCTATGTTGACAGGAACAAAGAGTCTCTACTTTATGGTAATACCAACGGAATTTCCTATAAAGTAAGAGAACCGGCTGCACTCAGGCAGCCGGTCACCTCATTATCCCTCGATTGCAATATATTTATTATTCTCAACCTTCGGAGTTTCATCCTTTTTCGGAACCATCAGTGTCAGAACGCCATTTTCAAATTTTGCTTTTACATCTTCCTGAGTAATCGCATCACCTACATAAAAGCTCCGGCTGCATGTTCCACTGAAACGTTCCTTGCGGATATATTTACCATCTTTATTTTTCTCATCATTGTTCTTCGTGGTTGAAGCGGTAATGGTAAGATAACCATCCTTTACCTCACCTCTTACATCTTCCTTTTTATATCCCGGAAGATTCATGGTTACCTTGTAACCTTTATCTGTTTCCGATACATCCGTCTGCATCATTCCATTTGCATTACTGTAAGGAAAATCGAAAAAATCGTTCATAAAACTTTCTCCAAAAATACTAGGCATTAACATAAGTCATATCTCCTTTCATGACATAAACTAAAGTTTGCACTATCGGAGAAACCCGAAGTGTTGATTCTTAACTTCCAGTAGAAGTTGACACTCAATCGAAAAATAAATGCTCAAAACGGGCAGGAAATCAAGAAATTTCTTGATTTCCTGCCCATTTCTTGTTATAATAATTGAGTAGGTATACATACTCAATATTT
>JALEZW010000035.1 GCA_022772675.1 Agathobacter sp.
AAGGCATCTAAGCGTGAAGCCCCCCTCAAGATGAGATATCCAGTAAGACCCCTTGGAGAGTACAAGGTAGATAGGGCAGAGGTGGAAGTGCGGCAACGCATGGAGCTGACTGTTACTAATCGGTCTAATGCTTGATCAAAAGGAAAAATCGGATCTGTATGAAGTTTTGAGAGTATAATTACTCTTATGGCCTAGTGGCTCAGTTGGTTAGAGCGCCGCCCTGTCACGGCGGAGGTCACGAGTTCGAGTCTCGTCTGGGTCGTTTGTGTAGTGAATATTAGTTGTGAGTGTGGGATCTTAGCTCAGCTGGGAGAGCATCTGCCTTACAAGCAGAGGGTCATAGGTTCGAGCCCTATAGGTCCCATATGTTTAAAGAATGAAAAAGGGGTCTTAAGGAATCCCCCCACTTCGTGGGTCCCTCCAACGGGAATGGATCTTAAGGAATCCCCCCACTTCGTGGGCCCCTCCAACGGGAATGAATCTTAAGGAATCCCCCCACTTCGTGGGTCCCTCCTTAAGATATATGCCGATGTGGCTCAATTGGCAGAGCAGCTGATTTGTAATCAGCAGGTTATCGGTTCGAGTCCGATCATCGGCTCTATACAATTTCATATTGTATATATGGGCAGATTCCCGAGTGGCCAAAGGGGACAGACTGTAAATCTGCTGCAAATTGCTTCGGTGGTTCGAATCCACCTCTGCCCATTGTAATTAGCTTAATGCTAGTTATTTTTACAAAATATAATATCGCGGGATGGAGCAGTCTGGAAGCTCGCCGGGCTCATAACCCGGAGGTCATAGGTTCAAATCCTATTCCCGCAACTTATGCCTAGTTAGCTCAGTTGGTAGAGCAAAGGACTGAAAATCCTTGTGTCTTTGGTTCGATTCCGAAACTAGGCATTTTCTATTAGAGACTCAATATCTTATAGATACTGAGTCTTTTGTTTTTGTAGAATATACTCATGTTATCCGGGGAGGGTTTTCATAGAATATACTCATGTTATCCGGGGAGGGTTTTCGTAGGATATACTCGTGTTATTTGGGAAGATGTGAGACATTGGGAAAGGGAAAACATTACTCTCTTACCGCAGGAGACCAGATTGGCTGGTCCCCAACGGACAGTACACCGAATAATAAGTTTCTGGTGTACTGACAATATGGAGGTCATTACATATTGTCTAGAGAGGATTTAGATACTCAGATGATACATTTTCATCCAGTCATTAATCTGAATAAAATAGGCGATAAGCTGTGGACCGGCCATGAGTTGCCCAAACCATGGTCTGCCCAGCTCTTTCGGAGCGTCCAGAAAAGTAAGGGTTTTTTGCCGGTCCAAAAGAGGAAGCACAGGAGAATTGGGGTCTGCCAGAATTTCACGCATTTTTGCAGCAAGCATTTTTTCGTATGCAGGATGATAGGTTTTCGGGTAGGGACTCTTTTTTCGCCACAAAAGTTCCTGGGGCAGAAGATCGGCGCAGGCATCTCTTAACAATGCCTTTTCTATACCGTCATGGTATTTCATTTCCCACGGGACATTAAAAACATATTCCATAATGCGGTGGTCGGCAAAGGGCACACGGGCTTCCAGAGAAGAATACATACTTGTGCGGTCCATGCGGTCCAGAAGCGTCTGCATAAACCATTTGATATTCAGATAGCCAATGGCGCGGCGTCTTGCCTCTTCCTCGGATTCTCCGTCTAGATGCGGAACCTGCGAAAGCGTTTCTTCATAGCGGGCATGGGAATAACCGGACAAATCCAGGGAGTGAACCACGTCGTCAGAGAGAAAAACTGTTCTGGCACTGATATCTGTTGCCCACGGAAAACCGTCACGATTCATAAGTTCTTTCCTGTAAAACCACGGATAACCGCCGAAGATTTCATCCGCGCATTCTCCTGTTAGTGTCACTTTGTTGTGTTTTGCAACCTCTGAACAAAAGTATAAAAGGGATGCGTCCACATCGGTCATGCCTGGAAGATCACGGGCAATTACTGCATCATGGAGTGAGGAAAAAAGAGAATTCTGACAGCACTCTAAAAAAGTATGATTCGTCTTACAGTGTTTCAGCATGATTTTCACATAAGGCAGATCCCGTTCAGGCTGAAAGGAATTTGATTGAAAATATCGGTCGTTTTCCGTGAAATCAAAGGAAAAGGTATTGAGAATTTTTCCGTCTTTTTCCATGTGTCTGGCAGCAAGTGCAGTGACAATGGAGGAGTCGATGCCCCCGGAGAGAAAGGTGCATACCGGCACATCAGATATCATTTGCCTGCGCACCGTATCGCGAACTAAAAAGGATACCTTTGCAACAGTTTCTGGATAGGAGTCAGTATGCTCATAGCAGGGCAGATCCCAGTAGCAGACATCCCGCCAACCTTCTTTTGAGACCACAAGGTAGTGCCCCGGCATAATCTCATACATACCGGTAAACACACCATTTCCTGATGTCCGGGCAGGACCGACAGATAGAATTTCAAGAAGGCTGTTTTGATCAATGGCTGGTGTGACATCCGGATGGCAGAATAGTGCCTTGGGTTCTGATCCGAAAATGAAGGAGCTTCCCTTTTGCGTAAAAAAAAGAGGTTTTGTCCCGGCCCGGTCCCGGTACAGAAGAAGTTCTTTTGACTCACCATCCCAGATGGCAAAAGCAAAGATACCGTTTAATTTTTTTACAAAATCTTTTCCGTAGTGCATGTAGGCATATAATATAACCTCTGTATCTGTCGTAGTCGTAAATTTATAGCCGGCATTTTTCAGTTCAGGCAGCAATTCATCGGTATTGTAGATTTCTCCGTTATAGACGATGGTACAGCTCCTTCCGTTTCGTGTTCGTGTCATTGGCTGAATTCCGCCGGTGAGATCACGGATAGAGAGTCTGGCATGGGACAGGCCCACATGAGGCATCAGATAGATCATTGCCTGATCCGGTCCCCGGTGCTTTAATGATTCGTGCATTTGTACTAATATGTTTTCCCAGAAAGGGCGTTTATCAAAATAGTTAATGGAAAAATCTAAGAAACCGGAAATTCCACACATATAGTAAAACTCCTTTCGGTGCATTCTGTTACTATTGTATGGAATAAGAGGAAGAAATATGATGGAGTAAAAAACAGTCTGAAAAGTCACGTATTCTTATTCTCTTTTTTTCTCTGGCGCAGTTCCCGGAAAAAACGGGATAACATGGTGGAACATTCTTCTTCCAGGATTCCTTGTGTGATCTCAACCTGATGATTAAACTGCGGAATCTGCAGAAGATTTAAAATGGAGCCGGCGCAGCCTGCTTTGGAGTTCATGGAGCCGATGATGACGCGCCGCATCCGGGACTGTACAATTGCCCCTGCACACATCTGACAGGGTTCAAGGGTGACATAAAGATCGCAGTCTTCCAGCCGCCAGTCGCCGGTTTTTTTACTGGCCTTTTTTATGGCGGTCAGTTCTGCATGGGCCAGTGTATTTTTGTCAGTATTTCTGCGGTTATATCCTCTTGCGATGATATGACCATTCTGAACAATGACGCAGCCGATGGGAACCTCGTCAATGGCATATGCTTTTTTGGCCTGTTTAATGGCCTCTTTCATAAATTTTTCATCCTCAGTCATGGACTTTCTCCTCCGGAATGCGTAAAATATCAATACAAAGATAATATCACAGATAGGGAGAGGACGAAAGACCTATGTTATTTTGTTATGAGACAGAACGCCTTTTTTTGAAGATTATTAAGCCTGATCAGGCAGATGCAGTGCTGGATTTTTACATGAGGGATAAGGAATTATTTGAGAAATATGAACCGGACCGCATGGAAAACTTTTATACGCATCAATATCAGAAGCAGATGCTTGTATTTGAAGATAATATGGCGATGAAAGGCAGAATGTACCGCTTTTATGTATACGAAAAAGGGGACAGGAACAAAATTATTGGAACAATCTGCGTACACCGCATTGCACGGGGATATTCTTCCTGCTGTGAGACAGGGTATAAGTTTTCCAGTGCATACCACCATAAAGGATATGCCACAGAGGCACTTTCCTTTGTCACAAATCTGGTGTTTCAGGAATTGAAGCTGCACCGGATCATGGCATGGGTGCAGCCGGATAATGAGGCGAGCATCAGGCTTTTGAAACGAGTGGGATTCATCTGCGAAGGCATCTGCCATGACTACCTGATGCTGCATGGACAGTGGAAAGATCATGCCCAGTATTGTCTGATTCAGCCGGAGTAAAGGGGGCACATCCAGTAACCGAAAGTACCGTCGGAAGTTTCGGACGGCACATGGTGGGGCTGGGAGTCAGTGGCTGTATTTTCGGCAGCTATATTCCGCTGGGAATCATGTGATGAGGAATCAGCAGCCTGGGCTGCCCGTAAAAGATCTGCAGAGTTGTCCGCAGACTCAAATTCAGAGAAACCGAACAGGAGAGCCATCATACGTTCCTGCTGGGCATAGATGCCGGGAACACCGAGAAACTGTTGTTTTTTTTCAGGGTCCTCCACTGTTTTTAAAATCAGATAATGGTAGTTAAAAAATCCATGGATCAGAAAGCTGTTGCCACAGAGGTTCCAGTTTTGCTTTGGAAGTTTTCGGATGTCAATGATCTCTATTTTTTTGTAGGTTACAGATGTCGGAGAAAATCCGGCACTTTTTCTGCCGGAAGGTATTTCTGTGGTTTGAGCAAATGTAGAATTTACAGCAGTTGCAGCAGATTTTAAACTTTTCGCTTGGTCTGCAGTTGTAAGTGGATCCAAAGGATTCGAATTATCTGGGGGTGTAGTAGTATCCGGGCTTTTGAAATTGTCTAGGGTGGTAGTAGAACCCCAGCTTTGCAATTTGTCTGTAGTTGGAGCAGGTTCCACGGACTTCGGATGATTTTGATTTGGTTCAGGGTCGTTAGTTCCCGGATTGTTCATGGCAGGGGTGTTGACAGGCTCTTCTAAGGAATCTGTGCCATAAATCCGGAATTCTCCATTTATTATGCCCGGTGCCGGAGTACCACTTAAGCATCCGGTCAGAAATTTCCCGTTTCCACAGCATACCGTCAGTGTCTGCACCTGTGAAATATGATAATCAGTTGTTGAAAGTTTATTCTTTTTACAGAAAATACGGCAGCTTCCCATTCCCTGGGAAAGAAGAATTTCTGCAACCGGAATTCCCAGTAATTGAGAATCATTAACGGTCAGGTAGACCGGACATTTCCCCTTAAAGCGGTCGAGTCCGCGAATCTGCAGTTCCATACGACAGCCATCTTCACGAATATCGGTTCTGACAAAACCGATATTTCTGCCGCGTTTTCCCCGTTCGTATTCATACATATAAGTAACAAAACGTTTCAAGATACGTGTTTCCCCTCATTTAATATTGATTTCTCTTGTATTTTATGCGGGTATTATGGGAAATATGATGTTGTGTGAAATACAGACTATAAATACGTATCAGTCAGGATTGCCATAGGGATGATGGTTCTGAATGAAAAAATTTAAAAATACTGTTGACAAAATAGCACAAAGGTACTATTATAATATCAGTAACAGTTCCTGTTATTAAAATGAGAGGGAGTATTTATGATAAAAAGGAGCCGTCAGCGAGAAGCAATTAGACAGTGCCTGATGGGACGGTATGATCATCCCACTGCTGAGACTGTCTGTATGAGCATTAAAGATGAGTTTCCAAATATCAGCTTGGGAACTGTCTACAGGAATCTTTCCCTTCTTTCTGATATGGGGGAGATTCAGAAAATTACTGTCAGTGGAGGACCGGACCGGTTTGATGGAAATCCTGCTCCGCATTATCACTTTACATGCAGGAAGTGCGGATGCATGATGGATCTGGACATGGCACCACAGGAACAGTTAAATAAACTTGCAGCAGAACATTTTGCTGGGGAAATTGATTCACATTCGATTCTGTTTTCCGGCTTGTGTCCAGGCTGCAAACAACAAACCAGTTAATATTTTATTATTATAAGGAGGACAATTTAAAATGGCAAAATTTGTATGTACTGTATGCGGTTACGTTTATGAGGGAGATGCTGCTCCGGCTGAGTGTCCGGTATGTCATGCACCTGCAGAGAAGTTCAAGAAGCAGGATGGGGACATGACATGGGCTTCTGAGCATGTAGTAGGTGTGGCTCAGGGCGTAAGCGAGGATATTCTTTCTGATCTTCGTGCAAACTTCGAGGGTGAGTGCTCTGAGGTTGGTATGTATCTTGCTATGGCACGTGTTGCTCATCGTGAGGGATATCCGGAAATCGGTATGTATTATGAGAAGGCTGCTTATGAAGAGGCAGAGCATGCAGCTAAGTTCGCTGAGTTACTTGGAGAAGTTGTAACAGATTCTACCAAGAAAAATCTGGAGATGAGAGTTGAGGCTGAGAACGGAGCAACTGCAGGAAAGACAGATCTTGCTAAGAGAGCAAAGGCTGCTAACCTTGACGCAATCCATGATACTGTTCATGAGATGGCACGCGACGAGGCTAGACATGGTAAGGCATTCAAGGGCTTACTGGAGAGATACTTCGGCTAATCGGGAAACCGCATAAATAAAGGTTTTAGAGAGGAATGAGTACGTTGGTGCTTGTTCCTCTTTTTTGTCTTGACCTTTTGCAAATAATGGATGATAATAAAATATATGTAATTCTATATTGTAAAAAGGAAGCAAAGCAGGAGGATTAGGTATGAAAAGTATTGGTAAAAAAGTGCTTGTATTGCTGGGGACATTGGGGCTCTTTCTGGTGTTGGTCTGTTTTCTGAATCTGGCGGCGCTGTCGAATATTGAAAGATACAATACGCAGCTGCAGACCTGTCACGAAAAGTATAAAGAAGCAATGATGTCAGGGGATGAAAAGGTAATTGCAGAGGCCGAGAAAAACTATGCGTATGTAGTGGAGAGAAGTAATATTCATGTGTCCGGGACAGAGACCTTTGATATTATTTTGATTGTTGCCATTGTGATTCTGATTATCGTTGCGGGGATTATGGTGAGAAATACCATTGCAAATCCTGCAAGGGATGCAAGCCGGCATCTGTCTGAGATTGTAAGTAAGATTGAAAACAATCATGGAGACCTGACAGAGCGCATTCCGACGAAATCAAAGGATGAGATTGGTCAGCTGGTAAATGGTGTCAATGGATTTATAGATCAATTGCAGGAGCTGATGAAGAAAATCAGTGATGTGTCTTCGAAAATTTCACTTTCTACCGGTGAGGTCAGTGGAAGAATAGATGAATCCAACCAGAGTGCAATGAATGTATCAGCCGCAACGGAGCAGTTGGCTGCGGGGATGGAGGAAATTACTGCAACAATAGGCCAGATAGCCAAAAGCAGTAATGGCATCCTGGAACAGGTTGAAGGGATGAATGAAAAGGCGAAAAACGGAAATGAGACAGCCACGGAAATCAAAAAGCGTGCAAGAGGGATGAAAACGGAGACAGAAAAAAATAAAAATGCTGCCACCGGAATGTTTACAGAAGTTGGGACAACCCTTAAAGATGCTGTGGAAGAAAGCAGGAGTGTAGAACAGATTAATTCCCTTACCGGAGACATCCTGGATATTGCCAGTCAGACAAATCTTTTAGCTTTAAATGCGTCCATTGAGGCTGCAAGGGCAGGAGAAGCAGGGAAGGGATTTGCTGTGGTGGCAGATGAGATTCGTGTTCTTGCGGATAACAGCCGTGAAACGGCCAGCAGTATTCAAAAAATCAGTGAGCAGGTGACTTCGGCAGTTAATAAGCTGGCAGATGCGGCTTCCGGCATGCTGGAATTTATTAATTCAGATGTTGTGAGAGATTATGACAGCTTTGTGGAAGTTGTTGAACAGTATGAGTCAGACGCTAACGAAATGGATGCTATTTTTATGGACTTCGTAGAAAAGGCATCTGCCATGACACAGACTATGCAAAGCGTGAATGAGGGAATTAACGATATTTCTGTCACTGTAGATGAAAGTGCAAAGGGTGTGTCAGGAGTGGCTGAGGATGCAATGCAGTTAGTAAGTGCGATTTCCGGCATTCAGACGCAAACCGAGGAAAATCAGGCAATATCGAGAGAACTTGAAGGGGAAATTCAAAGGTTTGAGCGTGTCTGACTATCATATGATAGAATTGCGGGGCGCAAGACATCCGGTGGATGTCTGCTTTGCGCCGACCGGAGCGAAGCGAAGACTTGCGTAGCAACGGAGCAATTCGTGTATCAAATGAGGGGCAAAATACCTTTTGACCCTCATATCATGTTATTGTTTACTCGGCACCTTCATTCGCAAAAGGATTATTGTTACTGTTCAAGCGGCACCGGATTATTTCAAAAAAAACTGGTATAATGTCGAAAAATGTAGTAGGATAGTAGTAGAACATGTTGGGACTACAAAAGAAAAACCATGCCGCCAGCATACCTGCCGGCGAAACCATAAGGAGGAGGGAGTCATACATGGAACAGGCAAAAGGAGGGCAGATACTGATTGAGTGCCCCAATACCATTTTTCATCTGTATGCCAGAAATGAGGGGGAGATTTCGAAGATTCAGATTTTTGTCAATAATATCCGTGCTGTGAAGAGATTAGGGTTAAATGATATCTATAACTGGTGTAACAGACAGGGGATTGTTTATCGTACCAGATTCAATTATCATCGGGAAATTTCTCTTTGGGATAATGTAAAGTCCTATTGTCTTTATACAACACAGAAACTAAGATATCAGTTTGCGGGATAGCATTTGGGGGAATGATAAGGAATAATCTGACCGTTTGTGCATTGCACTACGGTCTTTTTTAGATTATAATGATATAAGGTCCAAAAGACAGAAAGCGTTCCTGTCAGCAGGATAAGAGTTCTGATTTGTTGAACTACACACATGAGCAGGTAATCATGCTTCTTATACATGGAGGGTGAGTATGAGATTTCCGAAATTTTTACCGGAGCACGGAACCATCGGTTTTGTGGCTCCGTCCTATGGCTGTGCCTCAGAGCCTTACTATACTGCATTTGCACATGCTAGAGAGCGGTTTGCACAGATGGGATATGAAACACAGCTGGGACCGAACTGCCTGGTGGAAAAAGGCATCGGCATCAGCAATATCCCGGAACTCTGCGGGAAAGAATTAAATGAGAGCTATTTAAGCAGTGAGAATGATGTGATCATTTCCTGCGGTGGCGGGGAGATGATGTGTGAGGTGGTTCCCTATATTGATTTTAAGCGGATTGTGGCAGCAGAGCCGAAGTGGTATATGGGATTTTCCGATAACACCAATTTTACGTTCCTGTCAGCAACACTTGCAGATACGGCAGCCATTTACGGTCCCTGTGCATCGGCATTTGGTATGGAACCCTGGCATCCATCCGTCCGGGATGCCTTTGACTTACTATGTGGAAAATTAAATATAGTACACAATTATGACCTGTGGGAGAGGGAATCCTTAAAGGATGAGGAACATCCGTTAGCTCCGTATAATGTAACCGAGCCCATGAGGTTTATGATTTTTAAAGGAAATGAGGTTCACATGAGGGGCCGTCTGATTGGCGGATGTATGGACTGTCTGATCAATCTTCTGGGAACTCCCTATGATCAGGTGAAACAGTTTAATGAGCGTTATGGGGATGACGGTCTGATCTGGTTTTTGGAGTCCTGTGATTTAAATGTCATGGATATGAGAAGAGCCATCTGGCATATGAAGACAGCCGGCTGGTTTTCCCATGTAAAAGGATTTCTTTTTGGACGTCCCCTCCACTATGGAGAGGAAATGTTTGGGGTGGATCAGTATCATGCAGTTACGGATCTACTGGAAGAATTTGGTGTGCCAATCATCATGGATCTGGATATTGGGCATCTGTCCCCCATGATGCCCATCGTGACCGGAGCCATGGCGGATATTGACGCAGCAGGAAATGATTTTACCATGAAAATGGAGATGGGAGAATGACTATGAAGAAGAGATGGAATAGAATTTTGGGAGTATTACTGGCGGCAGGCCTTACCGTAACAGCGGTTCCGGTGCCAAAGACGGCATGGGCCACGGAAATGACTCCGGAAGAAATGGAGACTACGGAAATGACTCCGGAAGAGACAAAGACCACGGTAGAGGACAATTCCGATGATGTACCGGAAGATGGGGATGATGTGGAAATCACACTGGATGATAAGCCCTATCTTGCCCTGGGTGCAGACCTTACGGCAGATCAGCAGCACACGGTACTTTCTTATCTTGGGGTGGATGCTGCGGATTTTGATCAGTATGATGTGGTCTATGTCAGCAATGAGGAGGAGCATAAATATCTGGATTCCTATGTGCCGAAGAAACAGATTGGAACCCGTGCCCTGTCCTCTGTTTTAATTTCCCTGACGGATGAGGGCAGCGGACTTAAGGTTTCTACCTATAATATCAATTATTGTACGGCAGGTATGTATAAGAATGCATTGTCCACCGCCGGAGTACAGGATGCCAACGTAATCGTGGCGGGACCTTTTCCACTGTCAGGAACAGCTGCACTGGTGGGAACCTTTGAGGCCTATGAAAAGCTGACGGGAAAGACTCTGGACGAGAATGTTGTGGATGCTGCCATGGATGAGCTGGTTACAACCGGTGATATAGAGCAGAGCGTGGATGGAAATCCTGAGGATGTGGAGGCGATGATAGCAGATCTGAAGGGTCAGATTGCAAGAGGAAAGTTAAAATCCAAGGAGGATATTGAAAAGGCAATTGAGAAGCTGGCGAAGAAATATGATATCCAGTTAACCGATGAGGATAAACAGAAACTTCTGAACCTGCTGGAAAAATTAAAAGGTCTTGATCTGGACTGGGATTCCATTAAAAGCCAGGCCGAGGCATGGGCAGATGAACTGCAGAGCTCCGGAGTACTGGATAAAATCCTTGCCTTTTTCCAGAAACTGATTGATGCAATTAAGGGATTTTTCTCATAGAGAAGCGTATCCGGAGCAATTCGTATATCAGATGAGGGGCAGAATACCTTTTGACCCTCATATCATTTTTTTAGAAACAGATAACAGGAGGTAATTGATCATGAAAAACGAAATTCAACTTGCCGGTCAGGAGACAGACATAAAAGTACGCCCGTATGAGCACCATGCAAAATATTACGAGACAGATCAGATGGGCATCATCCACCACAGCAATTACGTGAAGTGGATGGAGGAGGCGAGGATGGATCTGATGGAGCAGATCGGTCTTAGCTATAAGCAGATGGAGGCAATGGAGATTATCAGTCCTGTACTGTCTATTTCCGTGGAATATCACAGTATGGTCCACTTTGACGATACCGTTGTAATTCAGACAAAGCTGGTAAAATATAACGGCGTTAAGATGGAACTGGAATATGTGATGACGGATAAAGAGACCGGAGAACTCCGGACTACGGCGAAAAGCAGCCACTGCTTCTTAAACCGTTCCGGTAAACCGATTTCCTTAAAACGGGCTTATCCGGAGCTGGATACCAAGTTCTTTGAAATGAAGGAGGACATGGAGTAATGATACCCGAGAGGCTTGCAGCGCTGCGACATGAGATGGAGAAGAGAGGTATTGCAATTTATGTGGTTCCCACTGCGGATTTTCACGAGTCAGAGTATGTAGGAGAACATTTTAAGGCAAGAAAATATATTACAGGCTTTACAGGCTCCGCAGGTACGGCGGTGATTACTTTAAAAGAGGCGGGACTGTGGACAGACGGAAGATATTTCGTCCAGGCAGCCAGGCAGTTAGAGGGAACAACCGTGGCTCTTTACCGCATGGGAGAGGAAGGGGTTCCAACTGTAGATGAATATATAGAACAGACCTTAAAAGAAGGCGAAACCATTGGCTTTGACGGCCGCGTGGTTAACGGCAGATGGGGAGAAAAGTTAAAGGGGATTGCGGAAAAAAAGAACGGAAAGCTGTATGTGGAGGAGGATCTGATAGATCTGATCTGGGAAGACCGTCCTCCCATGTCAAAGGAACCTGTCTGGATCTTAGACGAGAAATACAGCGGCAGGAGTACAGCAGACAAGCTTGCGGCAGTCCGGGAAGAGATGGAGAAAAAGGGGGCGGATGTACACCTTTTGTCTTCGCTTTATGATATAGCGTGGCTTTTGAATGTCCGGGGAAATGATATCAGCTATGTGCCGGTAGTCCTTTCTTTCCTTTCCCTGACTAAGGACAGCTGCATCTGGTTTTTACAGGAGGAAGTTTTAGACCATAAGATAAAGGCATATCTTTCGGAAAACGGGATTATCACAAGACCATACAGCGAATTTTATAATTATGTAAAGACACTGGAAAATAAAACCATTCTGCTCAATAAGGCCGTTGTAAATACGAGAATATGTAACAGCATTCCAAAATCAGCAGCAATTATGGATGCAGAGGATCCCACAGAGGTGATGAAGGCTGTTAAGAATCCCGTGGAAGTTAAAAATATCAGGGATGCCCATGTGAAGGATGCAGTTGCCATGTGCAAATTTATGTACTGGCTGAAAAAGAATGTGGGAAAAATCCCCATGACCGAGATTTCCATTTCGGATTATCTGGCAGGTCTCAGGGCAGAGCAGGAGGGATTTCTGGACTTAAGTTTTGACACCATCTGCGGCTATGCAGATCACGGTGCCATCGTGCATTATGCGGCCACACCGGAGTCGGATGTGCCGGTAAAGCCCTGCAGTTTCCTTCTTGTGGATTCCGGCGGACATTACCTGGAGGGAACTACGGATATTACGAGAACCTTTGCACTGGGACCTGTTACAGAGGAGATGAAAGCAGATTATACCCGGGTCTGCCGCTCCAATTTGAATCTGGCAAATGCCCGCTTCCTGTATGGATGTACCGGAATGAATCTGGATGCCATTGCCCGTCTGCCCTTCTGGGAGGCAGGACTTGACTATAAGCATGGAACCGGTCACGGTGTGGGATATGTTTTAAATGTCCATGAGGGACCCAATTCATTCCGCTATAAAGGCACAGCGGAAAGACCCGGCGGTATGGTTCTGGAAGAGGGAATGGTCACCACGGATGAGCCGGGCATTTATCTGGAAGGAAAATACGGTATCCGTCTGGAAAATGAGCTTGTCTGCCGAAAGGGAGAGAAGAATGAATACGGGCAGTTTATGTATTTTGAGAATCTGACCTATGTCCCCTTTGATCTGGATGCCATTAATCCGGATTTAATGACGGAGACAGAGCGTGGGTATCTGAATGCCTTCCATGCAAAGGTGTATCAGGTGGTATCCCCATATCTTGCCGGGGATGAACGGGCATGGTTAAAGCAGGCAACACGGGAGGTTTAGCAATGAGTGAAAAGCTGGTGTTAATTGATGGCCACAGTATCTTAAACCGTGCATTTTTCGGACTGCCGGATTTAACGAATTCGGAAGGGCTGCATACCAATGCCGTATACGGATTTTTAAATATCTTATTTAAAATTTTAGAAGAGGAACAGCCGGATTATCTGACGGTGGCTTTTGATGTCCATGCACCAACTTTCCGGCATAAAATGTTTGATGCCTACAAAGGAACCCGTGCTCCCATGGATGATGCATTAAAGCAGCAGGTGCCCCTTATGAAAGAGATGCTTCATGCTATGGGCATTTGTACGGTGGAAATGGAGGGCTACGAGGCCGATGATATTTTGGGAACCCTGGCGGCAAGAGGAGAGAGAGAGGGAATGGAGGTCTCTGTGGTATCGGGGGACTGGGACCTCTTACAGCTGGCCACCGAGCATGTAAAGATCCGTATCCCGAAAACCAAGCGTACCGGAACAGAAATTGAGGATTATCTGGCGGCAGATGTGAAGGAACGTTATCAGGTCACACCGAAGGAATTTATCGATGTAAAGGCTCTGATGGGGGATACTGCTGATAATATTCCCGGGGTGCCGGGAATCGGAGAAAAAACGGCTACCGCACTGATTGGACAGTTTGGAAGTATTGAACAGGTACATGAGCACGCGGATATCGTAAAGCCCCCCCGGGCTTCCAAAAATATTGTGGAATACTGGGATCAGGCGGTGATGAGCAAGACATTAGCCACAATCATTACGGATGTACCGGTTTCCTATGAATTTAAAGATGCTAAGCTGGAGGGAATTTCCTCTCTCTATACAGAGGAGGCCTATCTCTTATGTAAGAAATTAGAGTTTAAGAATTTCCTGTCCAGGTTTGAGGTGGATGCACCGAAGAATCATGCAGAGGATTCTTTTAAGCTGGTAAAAGATAAAAAAGAGGCTGATGCTATCTTTAAAAAAGCAGAGGGATTACCGATTGCCTTTCACCTGGTGGAGTCAGAACCGGAAAATGAGCAGCTGAGTCTTTTTGATGAGCCGGCGGGGCAGCAGTTTGCAGCTCTTGCCATTACTTTTTCGGAGGAGGACAGCTATCTGTTTCTTACATCCCGGGATCTTACCAGTGATTACCTGAAGGAAAAGCTGCTGTCTGCAGAGACGATTGTGGCGGCAGATTTAAAACCGGCACTGTCTGTTTTGGGGATTCATGAGGCTGAGCCCCGGTTTAGGGAGAAATTTTTTGACAGAACCATTGCAGCATATCTTATTAATCCCCTGAAAGGAGATTATCCCTGCGAGGATGTGGCAAAGGATTATTTAGGACTTATGATTCCCTCCCGGACAGATCTCCTTGGAAAAACGAACCCGGCTGCTGCGGTAAAAGAAAACCCGGATGCCCTGCTTCGCTATGGCTGCTGGGAGTCTTATATTGCCTGGAAATCCTATCCGGTTTTATCGGAAAGCTTAAAGGAACATGGCATGGATACCCTTATGAGGGAAATCGAAATGCCCCTTGTCTTTGTGCTTTCGGACATGGAGCAGGAAGGGATTGCCATTGACGGGGATGCCTTAAAGGAATATGGAGAAAAATTGTCCGTTTCCATTCACGACCTGGAGCAGAAGATTTATGAGGAGGCGGGAGAACAGTTTAACATCAATTCTCCCAAGCAGCTGGGTGTGATATTGTTTGAAAAGTTAAAGCTTCCCAACGGGAAAAAGACCAAAACCGGGTTTTCCACATCAGCCGAGGTACTGGAAAAGCTGGCGGGAGAGTATCCAATCGTATCGGATATTTTAGAGTACCGGAAGCTTGCAAAATTAAAATCCACCTATGCAGATGGCCTGTCAAATTTTATTGGCACAGACGGGAAAATCCATACCACCTTTAACCAGACTATTACGGCAACGGGACGGTTAAGCAGTACGGATCCCAATCTTCAGAATATTCCAATCCGGATGGAACTTGGAAAAATGATAAGAAAGGTCTTTCATCCTCTTCCGGGAGATGTATTTATTGATTCTGATTATTCCCAGATTGAGTTAAGACTCCTTGCCCATATGTCCGCTGATGAGCAGCTGATTACTGCATTCCGTGAGAAGCAGGATATTCACAGGAGTACCGCCTCCAAGGTATTTCATGTGCCCTTTGATGAGGTGACGGATTTACAGCGCAGGAACGCCAAGGCAGTTAACTTTGGAATTGTCTATGGAATCAGTGCCTATGGGCTGAGTCAGGATTTAAATATCGGAACGAAAGAGGCCCAGGGATTTATTGACAGTTATTTCGAAACTTATCCCAAAATCAAGGAATTTCTGGATAAAACTGTTGCGGATGCAAAGGAAAAGGGATATACCAGAACCCTGTTTGGCAGAATCCGGCCCATACCGGAACTTTCCGAAAGCAATTTCATGAAGCGGCAGTTCGGGGAGCGGGTGGCAATGAATGCACCGATTCAGGGAACAGCGGCGGATATTATTAAGATTGCCATGATCCGTGTCCACGACCGGCTTATCCGGGAAGGGTTTCAGTCCCGCCTGATTTTACAGGTGCACGATGAGCTTTTAATTGAGACGAAGGAAGCGGAAAAAGAGTCCGTGACCACAATTCTTGAAGAAGAGATGAGGAATGCGGCAGACCTTTCCGTGGAGCTGGCCGTGGGAACGGAATGGGGTCATGACTGGTACGAGGCACACTAAAAGGCAATAGGATTAAAGGAGTTACTATGCGATTTATTGGAATTACGGGAGGAGTGGGGGCCGGAAAATCGGCAATCCTTTCGTACCTTGGGACAAAACCGAAAGTTAAGGTTATGCTGGCAGATGAGATTGCCCATGACCTGATGGAGCCGGGCACCGGCTGTTTTGAGAAGCTGAAGATGCAGTTTGCAGACGAGGATATTTACCGCCCGGATGGAGCTTTTGACAGGGAAAAACTGGCGGCAGTCATATTTTCCGATGAAAAAAAGCGAAAAGAGATGAACGGTATTGTGCATCCGGCAGTCCGGGAATATGTGCTTTTGCAGAAGGAAAAGGAACAAAAAAAAGGAGAACTTTCCCTGCTTGTGTTAGAGGCGGCTCTGCTGATCGAAGAACATTATGATGAAATTTGTGACGAACTCTGGTATATTTATACCAGCAGGGAAAACAGAAAAGCCCGGCTCATGGAGTCCAGAGGTTATTCCGCCAATCGTGTGGAAAAAATGTTCGCCAGCCAGTTAAGCGAGGAAGAATACAAAAGCCATTGCAGCGTAGTGATTGATAATAACGGTTCTCTGGAGGATACACTGGCGCAGATAGATGAGGCTTTGAGGAGAGAAGCATATGAATAACGTATTTGGTTTGGACATCGGTACCCGGAATGTGGTGGGAACAGTGGGGTACCGGACGGAGGACGGGTCATTTATTGTAGAGGCCCAGTATATGAAACAGCATGAGACCCGTTCCATGCTGGACGGACAGATTCATGATATTGGCCGGGTGGCCCGTACCATTATGGCTGTAAAGAAGGAACTGGAGGGGCAGATTAATAAACCCCTTACGGAAGTCTGTATTGCAGCCGCAGGACGTGTTCTTAAGACTGTGACAACTCATGTGGAGTATGAGTATGCGGAAGAATCCGTAGTGACAGGGGAGGATATCCATACCCTTGATCTGCTGGGGGTGGAGAGTGCCCAGAATATTTTAAAAGACAAGAATGATACAAAATACAAATTTTACTGCGTCGGTTATTCGGTAGTCAAATATTATTTGAACGATGAAGTGTATATCAGTATTGAGGATCATAAGGCAGAAAAAATCGGGGAAGATATCATTGTCACATTTCTTCCGGAGGATGTGGTGGATGGTCTGTATTCTGCGGTGGGTCAGGCCGGTCTTACAGTAGCCAATATGACCCTGGAGCCAATTGCCGCCATTAATGTGGCAATTCCGGAAAATTTCCGTATGTTAAATATTGCGCTGGTGGATGTGGGAGCCGGAACCTCCGATATTTCCATTACCAGGGAGGGCAGCATTATAGCCTATGGCATGATTCCCTACGCCGGTGATGAGCTGACGGAGCTGATTGTGCAGCAGTATCTGGTGGATTTTAAGACCGCAGAGGCCATGAAAATGGCGTCCACATCGGAGGAACAGGTGACTTACGAGGATATTATGAGTATTTCCCATACGATTCCCTCAGAGGAAATCTGGGAGCTTTTAGCACCGGCTGTGGAGCGGATTACTGGTGAGGTGTCTCAGAAAATAAAGGAATTAAACGGGGATAAGACCGTAAGTGCCTGCTTTGTGGTAGGTGGAGGCGGAAAAGTCCACGGATTTACGGAAAAACTTGCCGAGAAACTGGAACTGCCAAATGAGCGTGTGGCATTACGGGGGGAGGAAGTCTTAAAAGAAGTGACCTTCCAGCAGGAAAATATCAAGAAGGATCCTCTTCTTGTCACACCTATTGGCATCTGCCTCAATTACTATGAACAGAAAAATAATTTTATCATGGTACGGTTTAATGGAGAGCGGTTAAAGCTCTATGATAACAACCGGCTTACCATTGTGGATGCCGCCTTACAGGCAGGATTCCCCAACGACGAACTTTTCCCGAGACGCGGGGTGCCGATTAATTTCACGGTGAACGGAAGTACAAGGATTGCGAGAGGCGAGGCAGGGGAAGCGGCTATTGTCACAATGAACGGAGAGCCGGCAAATATCAATACCCCGCTGGTGCCAAACAGCGAGATTACCATAGAACCATCTACCGCCGGGGCGAATGCAGTTTATACGGTGGGACAGCTTCCTGAATACCGGGAGTCTACCATTTCCTTTATTATAAATGGAAGAACTGTGACATGTCCGAAGTTTGTGGAGGTAAACGGCATCCTGGAATCCGAGTATTATGAGATTAAAGAGGGGGATGTCATAGAGACACGGAACTTTTATACGGTTGGCCAGGTGGCGGAATTTATGGATGTGACCATTGATCCGGATCATGAGATTCTGGTCAACAACCGGGTGGCAAGTACAGATACTCTTGTGTATGAGAATTTCTCCATTGACTGGACCGTATTAAGTTTCGGGGTTGCATCAAAGGAAGAGAATCTGTATAATGCTACAGAGGAAGGCACAGACAGCGTACCGGAGAATGTGGGAGATTCTATGGAGAGCGCAGAGGCTTCCCTGTCTCCGGAAAAAAGCGGGGAGACGGAACAAAAACCCTCAAAGAACACGATCTGTGTTGTGACAGTAAACGGAGAGACCGTAGAACTTATTGGAAAAGAGAGTTACATATTTGTGGATATTTTTGACCGGATTACCTTTGATCTGAATGCGGGGCACGGACGTGCAATCGTCACCATGGTAAATGGGATGACGGCCGAGTTTTCCCAGCCTCTTCATGACGGGGACCGGGTGGAAGTGTACTGGAAAGAGAATTGATATGCTGGAATTATGCAGTATTGCAAGCGGGAGCAGCGGGAACTGTATCTGTGTCGGGTCAGATGACAGTCATGTGCTCATTGATGCAGGAATCAGTGGAAAACGGATTGAACAGGGACTAAATGAAATCAACCTGACAAGTGGTGAGATGGATGGAATCCTCATTACCCATGAACATATGGATCATATTGCGGGTCTTGGAGTGATGGCAAGACGCTATGGACTTCCCATGTATGCCACAGCGGGAACCATAGAAGCCATCTGTGAGACAAAATCGGTAGGAAAAATTGACACAGAGCTTTTTCATGAGATTGTGCCGGAGGAGACTTTTACCATTGGAGACCTTTCCGTTACGCCGGTTTCTATCTCCCATGATGCGGCAGACCCGGTGGCGTACCGGATAAAAAAGGATAGCCGGGTGTTTGCAGTGGTGACGGATCTGGGAAATTATGATGAGCATCTGGTGGAACAGTTTCAGGGGCTGGATGTCCTTCTTTTAGAGGCCAATCACGATATTCATATGCTGGAGACGGGAATTTATCCGTACCCGCTGAAACGACGAATCATGGGGGACAGAGGACACCTCTCCAATGAGAGAAGCGGACAGCTTTTAAGTGAACTGCTCCATGATGGGTTTGGTTCTGTCATGCTGGGACATTTAAGCAGGGAAAACAATTATGAGGAGCTGGCTTATGAAGCGGTAAGGCTTGAGGTGACAATGGGAGAGAATCCTTACAAAGCGGAGGATTTCCCCATGTATGTAGCAAAACGGGACCAGGTATCCCCTGTGATCCGTGCAGAATAAAGGAGAATAAAATAAAAAGGATGGAAAAGACAATGGATAAGGCAATTATTACAGTAGTAGGAAAAGATACCGTAGGTATCATTGCAAAGGTATGTACCTATCTTGCAGAGAATGGTGTGAATGTATTGGATATTTCCCAGACCATCGTATCCGGATATTTTAATATGATGATGATTGTGGATATGGCAGGAGCAAAGAAGGCTTTTGCGGATATTTCAGAAGAGATGGAGCAGTTAGGTGGGCAGATTGGTGTAGCCATTAAGTGCCAGCGAGAGGAAATCTTTGAAAAGATGCATAGAATTTAAATGAAAAAAGGAGAACTTTCATGATAAATATCGGAGAAGTAACAGAGACGAATGACATGATCGAGAAGGAAAATCTCGATGTCCGGACCATTACCTTAGGTATCAGCCTTCTGGACTGTATTGATTCTGATCTGAACCGTTTAAACGAGAAAATATATAATAAGATTACTTCTGTCGCAAAGGATCTTGTGGCAGTGGGACAGAGCATTGAGAAAAACTACAGTATTCCCATCGTAAATAAGAGAATATCGGTAACCCCCATCGCGTTAGTAGGCGGTGCTGCCTGCAAGACCCCGTCCGATTTTGCAACTATCGCACAGACTTTGGACCGGGCGGCAAAGAAGGTGGGCGTGAACTTTATCGGCGGTTTTTCCGCCCTGGTTTCCAAGGGAATGACTACAGCAGATGAAAATCTGATTCGTTCCATTCCGGAGGCCTTGTCAACCACAGAGTTTGTCTGCAGTTCCGTAAACGTGGGGTCCACAAAAACCGGCATCAACATGGATGCAGTCCGCCTGTTGGGAGAAATCGTAAAGGAGACGGCAGAGCGCACGAAGGAGCAGGATTCCCTGGGCTGTGCAAAGCTTGTGGTATTCTGTAACGCACCGGATGACAATCCTTTTATGGCGGGAGCTTTCCACGGTGTCACAGAGGCTGATGCCATTATCAATGTGGGAGTATCAGGACCGGGAGTGGTAAAAACCGCTCTGGAAAAGGTAAGGGGAGAGAGCTTTGAGGTACTCTGCGAGACTATTAAAAAGACTGCTTTTAAGGTAACCAGAGTCGGACAGCTGGTGGCAAAGGAAGCGTCAAAGAAGCTGGGAATTCCCTTTGGAATCATTGACCTTTCTCTGGCACCTACTCCGGCCATCGGAGACAGTGTGGCAGATATTCTCTGCGAGATCGGCTTAGAGTATGCAGGGGCACCGGGTACTACAGCAGCCCTTGCTCTGTTAAACGATCAGGTAAAGAAGGGCGGAATTATGGCATCCTCCTATGTAGGCGGCTTAAGCGGTGCCTTTATTCCGGTCAGTGAGGATCAGGGAATGATCAATGCAGTGGAAGCTGGGGCCCTTACCTTGGAGAAATTAGAGGCTATGACCTGCGTCTGCTCTGTAGGACTTGATATGATTGCAGTTCCGGGAGATACAAAGGCAACCACCATTTCCGGTATTATCGCAGATGAGATGGCAATCGGCATGGTAAACCAGAAGACCACTGCCGTACGACTGATTCCGGTAATCGGAAAAGGAGTGGGAGATACCGTAGAATTCGGCGGCCTTTTAGGACATGCGCCGGTAATGCCGGTGAACCGGTTCTCCTGTGATGCATTTGTAAACCGGAAGGGAAGAATCCCGGCTCCGGTACATTCCTTCAAAAATTAAGATATAGCTATGAAGAAGATATTTCATGGTTATTTATATCCAACAAGAGGATGAATCTCCAACAAGTCAGTTTTTCAGGGACATGGGACATATAGACAGTTTTTTGTTTCTCCATGTCCCAAATCCATCCAAATGACAGTGCAAATCAGGCATACGGGGACATATAGGGTATTTTTTGTTTCCTCATGTCCCACTTTTCCCAAAAAACGGGACATGGGGAAAGGATTTTTGCTGTATATGTCCCCAGACGCAAAATTCAAGGGAAAATTCAAGGCAAATGGGACATAGGGATAAGATTTATCATCTATATGTCCCAGCTGGAGAATGTATGTATAGAGAATTTCCTATTTGAATTTTATTTATGGTTTAGCAGAGAATAGTAAAAGCAGGTTCAAGCAGAGGATTGTAAATAAATTGTCAGAAAAATATATCAAACTTGCAATATTTTTAGATAGGTAAAAAATAATTGAAAAGTTTTTGAAAAACATGTTGACAGAAAGTAAAGTGTATGATATATTAAATACATCAAAAGAACAGAACACAAATCACTAAGAGGTGACGAGAAAGCCTCGAGGTGAAATAAAACAAGGAGGTACGGTCCAAAGGGAACATAAAGTAAGGTAAGGAGCAACCAAGGCAAATGGTTCCTTCGAAAGTCAGAAACCAGTGACAAATATAAAAAGGAGAATCGGGCAGAAGCTTTGAACGGAATATTCATCGGATACAAAGTCAGTCCCCAGAGAGTCATTTCGGTAAACAAGAGAAAACGAATGGAACAACGAAACAATAGAAAAGAGAGGTACAGTCCAGTGGAGTGTGAACAGCAATAGGCGTCATCGGAAGAGATTCGGATGGCGCCTTTTCAAGTGGCTGGAAAAGTCTTACATCCGAATCTTGGAAAGCACGTGTCCGAATAAAATCCAGTGGGTCATTTCCTGTTCACTGGTATTATCAATATAGATGGTCTGCCCATAGTAGGTCAAAGGCTCCAGGCGGAGGGGCGTTGCCTGGCGGAATCTCCGGACATAGACGAGACCGGTGACTTTGTTGATAAAAACACCGGTATCTCCATCGGAAACCGGGTCCCGGGCAATCAAAAGAATATCGTTTAAATGATACACAGGAGCAAGGTATTCACTTGTGACAAGAAGGGCACATCCGATCCGGTCTCCAAACCGTTTACGGTAGGGAGCAATATTGATCTTTTCCAGAGCGCAGGAATCATAGACCATGCCATCCTGCATGGCACCGTTTGGAATCAGAAGTGTGGTATAGTGATCACTGTCTTTATCTTCCAGATCAGAGTCCGGAAGATGTTCTGTAAATTCAGCCTCAAAGTTGATTACAGATGTAACGAAATTCCGCTGGGATTTTGGCAGCTTTCTGATTTTGTCAAAGGTCTGGAAAAGGGGAGAGGGTTCCCCGCAGAGTTCATAGAACATTTTCCCGGTCAGCTGACTGAGTCTGTATACGGCATAGACATCTACCTTACTGGTATCCCCGTTGGCCAGTCTTTTGTAGGAGGAGAGGGACATCCCAAGTTCTGTTGACATATCCTGCTGTGACAACCCAAGAGAAGTCCGCTCCCGCTCTAAATTGATTCCGAAATTTTCTGCCATCTGTTTTCGTGTCAGCATGGAAATCATCTCCCTTTTGATGCCGTATTATTTCTTTTAACGTAGTATATACCACATCCCATTGGGATTGCAATACTCCATTAGGGTAGAAATGGTTCAAAAATGACCCTTTTATAGAAAAAAATACTGCCGGAAAGAATAAAATTGGACTCGAATTGAAAAGGCAGGAAAAGATATAATAGGGATGAAACCAAAAGGTCAGATTCAGTCAAAATCAATAAATACATAAAAAGGAACCGACAGGAAAAGCCGGTTCTTTTTTATTTTCTGATTACAAAAAGATATTTTTATGGTAAACTGTCGTTAGAACCTGAATGGGAAAAAGGGGATTGGATGATGTACAAGGTAGAAGGATATGAATTTGAAACAAAAGAACAGGCGGATATGGCAAGAAATGAGATTGATACCATCCGTTACATACGCAGTAATTCCCGGATGGATGATCCGGATGTTGTACTTGCTTTGTACAATAAGCTGGTGCTCAAAGAAATATTTGTGACGCCGGTAGGATTTGATTTTCTGCACCGGCTTCAGGAATATCTCTACACGATTCCCTATATCAAGAGGGAGGACGTGCTTCCGATTCCGGTTTACAGACCCGAACCTGTTAAGGCGAAAGATAAGAGGGAAGAAAAAGAGATTGTAAAGCGGGCAGAAAAAAGACAGGAAGAAAAGAGAAAGGTTGTGGAAAAGCACAGGAAAAAGGACGAGAAAGACTACAGGAAACTTTTCCATATCAGCACCTTTGCTGCCGTGGTTTTTGGGATTGTGGTGATTTTTATGTTTGTTATTACGGGAATTAGTAAGGACAACGTTACGATCATGAATTATGAAAATGAAATTATTGATAAATATGAAAAATGGGAACAGGAACTTACAGAGCGGGAACAGGCACTGAAGGAACGGGAAGAGGCACTTACGGAACAGGAGGGACAGGAGTAATGGAAAAGGTGAAGATTCTTGTGGTGGATGATGAGAGCCGGATGCGGAAGCTGGTTTCGGATTTCCTCGTGAAAAAGAATTTTGTAGTGCTGGAGGCCGGAGATGGGGAAGAGGCACTGGACATTTTTTATAAAGACAAAGAGATTGCACTTTTGATTCTGGATGTGATGATGCCGAAGATGAGCGGCTGGGAAGTCTGCAGGGAAATCAGAAAGACCTCTAAGGTACCCATCATCATGCTGACAGCGAAAAGTGATGAGAGTGATGAGCTGATGGGCTTTGACCTGGGCGTGGATGAATATATTACAAAGCCTTTTTCACCGAAAATACTGGTGGCACGGGTGGAGGCAATCCTCAGAAGATCCAATAAGATCGGGGAAGCGGCAGAACTAAAGATCGCCGGAAAAATCGTGATGGATAAAACAGCCCACGAAGTGAAAATAGACGGAAACCCTGTGGATTTAAGCTTTAAGGAATTTGAACTTCTGGAATATTTTATGGATAATCAGGGAATTGCATTATCCCGGGAGAAAATCCTAAACAGTGTGTGGAACTATGATTATTTCGGGGATGCCAGGACTATCGATACCCATGTGAAGAAATTAAGAAGCAAGCTGGGCAGCTACGGCGGCTATATAAAAACGGTCTGGGGCATAGGCTATAAGTTTGAGGCAGAAGAATGAAAGAAAAGAAAAAACTGTCCCTGACCGGGCAGCTTATTATCACAATGGTGGCAATTGTAGCGGGAACCGTGGTTTTATGTCTGTTTTTTAACTCCACCTTCCTGACAAAATATTATGTGTTTCATAAGCAGAAGGAGCTTCACAGCGGATTTGAGCGTGTGCAGCTGATCTGCTGGGAAAAGGGTGAGGCCAGCGATGAGGCTTCTGTTACTTTTGAAAAAATCTGTGCAGCAGGAAATATCAATATACTGATCACAGACCGGAATAACAATCTGGTCTGGAGTTCCTACAGCAGTGCCCAGCGTTTTCAGATGCAGATGGAGGACTGGCTGTACGGAACCGACAGGGGCAGAATGCAGATCATAGAAAATGGTAAGAACTATACCCTTCTCCGGCTCAAAGATGAGAGACTCCAGTCCGAGTATCTGGTATTGCTGGGAAATCTCCGGGATGGCGGCAGCGTATATATGCGAACGGCAGTGGAGAGCATCCGGGAGAGTGCAAGTATTACCAACCGTTTTTATTTTGTGGCAAGCATGGGGGCTATTGTGATTAGTGCGCTCCTTATCATATTTTTGTCCCAGGGAATTTCCCATCCCATCCGCTCCCTTTCCAATATTGCAAGGCGGATGTCGGAACTGGATTTTGAGGCAGAATATGTGCCGAAGCAGTATGAAAGCAGGGAGATAGTGGAACTGGGAACCTCCATAAATGAACTCTCGGAGACCCTGGAGGAGACCATTTCCGAGCTGAAAACGGCAAATGTCAGTTTGAAGAAGGATATCGAAAAAAAAGAACAGATTGACGAGATGCGGAAGGAATTTCTTTCCAATGTATCCCATGAGCTTAAAACACCCCTTGCCCTGATTCAGGGGTATGCAGAAGGACTTAAGGAGTGCATCAACGATGATGCGGAAAGCAGGGATTTTTACTGTGATGTGATCATGGATGAATCTGAGAAGATGAATCATATGGTCAAACAGCTTCTGACGCTGAATCAGCTGGAATTTGGAAATGACAAGGTGGAAATGACGAGATTTGATATTACGGAGCTGATTGGCGGAGTCATTCAGTCATCTTCCATTATGGCAGCGCAGAAGCAGGTGGATATCCAGTTTTACAGGGAGGGAGCAGTTTACGTCTGGGGAGATGAATTTAAGGTGGAGGAAGTGATCACCAATTTCCTCACCAATGCCATGAATCACGCAGAGGGGGAAAAACGGATTACCATCCGCTTTTCCATGCATGATCATCTGGTACGGACCAGCGTGTTTAATACGGGAAAACCAATTCCTGAGGAGGATCTGGATAAAATCTGGGAGAAATTCTATAAGGTAGACAAGGCGAGAACCCGCGAATATGGCGGCAGTGGAATCGGTCTTTCCATTGTGAAAGCCATCATGGATTCCTTTGAACAGAAATGTGGTGTGATCAACCATGAGGATGGAGTAGAATTCTGGATGGAACTGGATTCAAATAATTAAAAGAAAAGATTGTGTTATCTTACAAAATATGATAGGATATTAATTAGATTATAGGGCATATTCAACAAGAGGACAGAAATGATGAAAAAGAAAATCAGTGTGCTTACAGCGATGTCAGTAACGGTGCTTTTATTGGGAGGCTGTGGAACTCCGATGCATACGCTGTCGGAGGAAGAAGAAAACCTGATTGTGCAGTATTCAGCCCAAATTCTTGCAAAGCATAATATTGAGCAGAAGGACGGGATGACATCAGCACTTCCGATGGAAGAAACAGAAAGTGAAGAGGCTGAGAGTGAAGTAACGAATGATAAAGAGACCGATAATTCCTTAAGCGGGGAAAATGGCGGGGATACACAGACTAAACCCCAGGCGGTTGAGACCATCTCACTGGAAAAGGCAGTGGGTCATGAAAAAAATCTTGCCATTACCTATAAGGGCTGCAAGGTGCAGAACATTTATAAAGAGGGAGATTATTTTGCCGTAACTCCGGATCCGGGGAATAAGCTTGTGGTATTTCGCTTTTCCGTTAAGAACAAAAGCAGTAAGACCGTGAGGCTGAATACCGCATCTGTAGAGAATCCCTTTTCTGCCTGCTTTTCAGATGGAAAAACCGTGGATGAGACGGTTTCCCTGGGAGTGGAGAGCCTGTCTTCCTATGATGGGAAAATCAAACCGGGCAAGAAGAAAAATCTGGTATTGCTCTTCCAGATACCGGAAAAACAGGCAAAGGATATTTCGGGTGAAAAATTGTTTGTGAAGTTAAAAGATACAAATTATTCTGTTAAATTGTAAAAAAATACCCAAAATTATTTCATTTATGCTATAATAAATATTAAGTTGTTACAATATACATAAAAAGTGCGGGAGGGTGCGTATGGATACGAACATTCTATTAGAATCAGGGACGAACGAATTGGAAATTTTGGAATTTACATTGGGAGATAATCATTACGGAATCAACGTGGCAAAAATTCGTGAGATTCTTTCTTATCAGAAAGTTACCCCGGTACCGAATACACATCCCAGCGTGGAAGGAATTTTTATGCCCCGTGATGTGATGATTACGGTAATCAACCTGAAGAACTGTCTGGGCATGGCAGATGACGGACAGGAGGGACTGTTTATTATCACAAACTTTAATAAGCTTGACGTGGCATTTCATGTGGATCAGGTTGTGGGAATCCACCGTGTGTCATGGAATGAGATTATTAAGCCGGATTCCACCATAAACGGAGAGGATGGCAGTGTTGCTACCGGTGTGATCAAGCTGGAAGGAAAGCTTGTGGTGATTCTGGACTTTGAGGCAATTGTAGCTTCCATCAGTCCGGAGACAGGGCTCAGGGTTAACGATATTGATTCCATCGGGGAGCGGGAGAGAAGCGAGAATCCAATTCTTATCGCAGAGGATTCCCCGCTTTTAAGCAAACTGATTACAGACTGTCTGAAGAAAGCGGGATATGAAAAGCAGATTGTTACTTTCAATGGACAGGAGGCATGGGACAAGCTGCAGCAGTTTGCACAGGAAGGGACATTGGAACAGAATGTTCACTGCGTGATAACAGATATTGAGATGCCACAGATGGATGGACACCGCCTGACGAAGCTGATTAAGTCCGATGACAGATTCAAAAAAATACCGGTTATCATTTTCTCTTCTCTTGTTAATGAAGAAATGCGTAAGAAGGGAGAGTCACTTGGAGCGGATGCCCAGCTGACAAAACCGGAAATCGGAAGTCTTGTAGATGCCATAGACCGATTACTTGACAAGGCAGGCAATTAGAACGGGCAATGGAGAAAACCAATGGGTGAGCATTCATCAGAGAATTATTTGGACCAGCTTTTAAATTCCATGGGGCTGGATGAGCCAGCGGAAAAGAAGATAGAGAGACCGGTTACACCGCAGGAACAGCTGGAGAGAGATTTGTTCGGAGAACCGGTCACAAAGGAAAAAGCAAAGGCAAAAGATGAAGAAGATTTTTTACGGGAATTTGAGGAAGAGCTTCTGGAGGAGGATATTCCGGATTATACCAATAGTCTGAAGGAGGACTTAAAAAAGCAGAAGGCATCAGAAATTGATGCTTCACTGGATGAGCTTCTCAACAATCTTCCAAAAGCCCATCCAAGTGAGGAGACTGCAGAACCGCAGGTGGATTATGATGCACTGTTTTCCGGAAAACTTCCGGATGAACCGGAGTCAAAACCGGATAGTCCGGCAGCCAGCATGGTGGCAGGAGAAGATGACGGTTTTGAGGTAAATACACTGGATAACGATGTAGGGGATTTTGACCGGCAGCTTTCTCAAAACGAGGAGGGAGAACTGGATTTGTCCGGCCTTTCAGACAGTAACCTGCTGGATATGCTCTCTTCGGATGCCGATTTATCAGACCTGGGAGATATGCTGTCTCAGAATGAAAATGGAACTCCGGTAGAGGAGGGAGATTCCATCGGAGATTTTGCGGAATCGGAGATGAGCTCCCGGGAAAATGACACAGAATCCGTAGCTGCCGGGGATGAGAGTGCAGGGGAAGAAACTTCCTCAGGAAAAGGAAAGAGGAAGAAATCTAAAAAGGAAAAGAAAGCAAAGAATCAGGAAGGAAAGAAGGAGGGATTTCTTCAGAGGCTGTCCCGAATTTTCTTCGGGGTCGATGACGAGGATGAGAATATTACCATCGGGACCGATGGTGCAGCAGATGCGGTGGCTCTTTCTGAGGAAAACCAGAAGATTCTAAAGGAGCTGGAAGGCGACGGTAAGGAATCAAATGAGGATTCCAAAAAGAAAAAGAAGAAAAAGAAGGAAGCGAAACCCAAGAAGGAGAAGAAAAAGAAGGAGCCAAAGCCCAAGAAGGAAAAGAAACCGAAAAAGGAGAAACCGCCGAAAGAAGTGGATCATACACCGCCGCTTCCAAAGGGACCGGTTATCGCTATTGTGATTATGGTTGCTTCCCTGTTTGTTTTTGTTATGCTTGTAACGAATCTGCTGGGGTATCAGTCCAGTATTACGCTGGCAAGGGAGTACTATGATAGAGGTTCCTATGTGGAGGCTTACCATAAGCTTCAGGGACTGGAAATCAAGGAAAAGGACGAAAAACTCTACAGTAAGCTGGCGGCATTGGCACCGGTGGAGGAAAAATATCAGGCATATCTGGTATTTGATAATTATGATTCTAAGGTAGAGGCAATGGATTCCCTTATCTGTGCATATGGACGGTATGACATTAATAAACAGAATGCAAAGAAGGCCGGCTGTAGTGATGAAATGAAAAAGCTGGTGAAAAAAATTAAAAAAGCTCTTCTTGAAGACTTTAAGATGACCGGAGAGGAAGCTTTGGAACTATATCAGACGAAAGACAGGGATGAGTATACAGTTAAGCTTTACGAGAGAATGAATCGTTGAACAAATTTATAACTGGTAAAAACGGTGTGAGGTAAAATGGTAAAAATAATTGCAGACAGTACCTGTGATCTGTCAGAGGATCTGGTGGAAAAATACGATGTGGAGATTCTCCCACTCAATATTGTGCTGGGGGATGAGGAGTATCAGGATGGCGTGAATATTACGCCGGATGAAATCTATGCCTGGGCGGACGAACATAAGACAACGCCGAAAACCTCGGCGGTGGGAATTGATGTTGCCATGGAAGTGCTTGGGAGATTTCTGAACCAGGGAAAGGAAATCGTTGCTTTTGCTATTTCGGGGGATATGTCCACAACAGCTAATGTCTTACGGCTGGCGGCGCAGGAACTGGAGGCAGCGGATCGGATATATGTCATTGATTCTGCCAATTTGTCCACCGGTATCGGCCAGTTGGTGATTGAGGCTGCCATCATGGCGCAGGCGGGGGCAGATGCCTGTGAGATAGCAGAGCAGATCGAGAAGCTGAAGCCTCGGGTGCGGGCCAGTTTCGTGGTAGACACGCTGGTGTATCTTTACAGGGGCGGGCGTTGCAGTGGTCTGGCAGCACTGGCAGGAGGTGCCTTGAAGCTTCATCCCAGAATCAGCGTGGTTGATGGCAGGATGATTCCCGGGAAAAAATACCGTGGCAAAATGGGTCATGTTGTGGTGAGCTATGTGAGAGAGATGGAGGAGGAACTGAAAAGGGCAAAGAGGGAGCGGGTATTCATTACCCACTCAGGCTGTGATCCGGAAATCATTGCCCAGGTGAAAGAGTATCTGGAGAGCCTTGATCATTTTGATGAGATTCTTGTGACAAGGGCAGGGGGTGTTATTTCCTCTCACTGTGGGCCCGGAACTCTTGGTGTATTGTATATTTTATGAAAAGTCCTTGAAAGTGGACTGCTTTTGTGATAGGAAAAGAAAACCTCATCTTTTCACCGGTTGCCGGTGAAAGATGAGGTTTTCTCATATCAGTTTATGCAGCTATGCATTTGCCATTGCAGAAAGTTCTTCTAACAGCTTTGGCAGCTCAGTATCCATATTCTCATCACTGAACTGGCAGGTACCTACCTTCTTGTGCCCGCCTCCATTGTATTTAAGCATCAGACTTCCCACGTCAAGAGTTGCAGTGCGGTTTAATATACTGTATCCCACTGCTGCAGAGCAGCCTTTACCGCCACGTCCGCTGACAATCCAGGCAGAAATATTCTGCTCCGGGTACATGCTGTAAATCATGAAACGGTTGCCGGAGTAGATGGGATCTACACCCCGCAGGTCAGAAATAATCAGTTTTCCGTCAACACGGGTGTGGGCCTTTACCATTTCCTTGAATTTTTCTGTCTGGTCAAAATAGGTTTCAATTCGCTCCTGTACGTCCGGAAGGGCCAGAATCTCGTCTGTTGTCATGGTACGGCAGGCATCAATCAGGCGCTCCATCAGCTGATAGTTGGAGATGGTGAAATTGCGCCACCGACCCAGTCCGGTACGTGGATCCATGAGAAAACCAATCAGAATCCAGCCGGTGGGATTTTGTACCTCCTCAATAGTAAGATTTCCGGAATCTACCTTGTCAACGGCAGTCATCATGTCATCAAACTGTGGAAAACGTTCCTTTCCACCATAATATTCGTAGATGATCCGCGCGCAGGAAGGGCTTGTACGGCTCTCTCCCTTATATTTTCCCTCCAGCTGCAACCGTTCGTGTTCGCTGGAATGGTGGTCGAACCAGAGTCCGCATCCCTCTACATATGGTACATTTGCCAGACAGTCATTTTCATTCACCTCAACCAGTCCGTCCTGTAAGTCCTTTGGATGTGCAAATTTCCAACTGTCGATAATGCCTGCCTCTTTTAACAGAGCTCCACAGGCAAGTCCATCAAAATCAGATCTTGTGATCAGTCTCATTTTCCAGAATCCCCCTTGTATTTTAGCTTAGTCATCCTGTTCACTGTCGTTGTCATCCAAATCCACATATTCACGGGTGGTGACGCGTTTCTTGTCTCTTGCAGTTTCTACCAGTTCAGCCAGCTGCTCTTTTACATTCATAACATCCTTGATATTGACGATATCAAAATTACCAAGAGTTTTGTCGGATGAATTGATATGAATCGTTCCCATTCCGAATATCCGCTGGATGAGAGAACGGGTAACGGACAAATCCAGTATCCGGTACAGCCGCACCTCATCCTGACGCTGGTTGAAAAAACCGGACTCAATGTAGAACCGGTCCTCATCAAAACTGTAAATGGTAAAGGTCCAAGGCAGACCACACCATAATCGTTTTCTTGCCTTCCAGATCATAGAAGTACCTCCTCAATTCTTTGTGTCTATCATACAC
This sequence comes from Agathobacter sp., assembly GCA_022772675.1. Classification (GTDB taxonomy): domain Bacteria; phylum Bacillota; class Clostridia; order Lachnospirales; family Lachnospiraceae; genus Roseburia. The sequence continues at coordinate 31,647 of JALEZW010000035.1, forward strand.
TTTTTTTGGGCAGGGTGTCAATAAAAGTAGAAAAGAATGTATCCCGGTTTATAAAGAATAACGTAACGATAGGAAGAAAGCCGGAAAATAGAACGTTTCAGCTTGACAGATTTGATAAATTACTTCATAATGATACAAGAGTCAGAATACATTTTGACAATCATATTTAAGGGAGCTTTCGGAAGAAGGCTGAGAGTAAGCTGTTACCGCTTTTGACCTGTGACCTGATTTGGATAATGCCAACGTAGGAAAATAAGAATCGTTTACCGCATAGGTACGGGCTTGTCCATTGTGCTTATGCGGTTTTTTGGCGGATTTTTGAGGAAAAGGAGAAATGATGAGAGAGTACAAAACGCAGATGGAAGCTGCAAGAAAAGGAATCGTAACGGAAGAGCTTAAGAAAGTGGCAGAGAAGGAGTACATGAGGGTGGAGGAACTGATGCCTCTTGTGGCCTCCGGCAAAGTGGCAATCTGTGCCAATAAGAATCATAAATGTCTGGATCCCCAGGGGGTTGGTTCCATGTTAAAGACGAAAATCAATGTTAATCTGGGGGTGTCCCGTGACTGCAAGGATTACAATGTAGAAATGCAGAAGGTGATGGCTGCTGTTGATATGGGGGCAGATGCCATCATGGATTTATCCTCCCACGGAGATACTACGGAATTCCGCCGCAAGCTGACTTCCGAGTGTCCGGCTATGATTGGAACCGTTCCGGTTTATGATTCGGTTATCCATTACCAGAGAGATCTGGCTACTTTGACGGCAAAGGATTTTATCGATGTGGTACGGATGCATGCTGAGGATGGGGTGGATTTTGTAACACTGCACTGTGGTATTACAAGAAAGACCATTGACCAGATCAAAAACCATAAGCGTAAGATGAATATCGTTTCACGGGGAGGCTCCCTTGTTTTTGCCTGGATGACCATGACAGGGGAAGAGAATCCATTCTATGAGTATTATGACGAGATTCTTGATATCTGCCGCGAGTATGATGTGACGATTTCCCTGGGAGATGCCTGCAGACCGGGATGCCTTGCGGATGCTTCCGATGTGTGCCAGATCGAGGAACTGGTTCGCCTGGGTGAGCTGACCAAGCGTGCCTGGGAGAAGGATGTTCAGGTTATGGTAGAGGGGCCGGGACATATGCCTATGGATCAGATTGCTGCAAATATGAAGTTGCAGCAGAGCATCTGTATGGGAGCACCGTTCTATGTACTTGGACCGCTGGTTACGGATATTGCCCCGGGGTATGACCATATTACTTCCGCAATCGGAGGAGCAATCGCAGCCGCAAACGGTGCCGCCTTCCTGTGTTATGTCACACCGGCAGAACATCTGGCACTTCCGAATGTGGAGGATGTAAAGCAGGGCATTATGGCATCCAAGATTGCCGCCCATGCAGCAGATATTGCAAAACATGTACCCCATGCCATGGATATGGACAATAAGATGGCAGATGCGAGACGTGCACTGGACTGGGATGCCCAGTGGGAATGCGCTATGGATCCTGAGACGGCAAAGGCTATTCGTGATGACAGATCGCCGGAACAGGATGATACCTGCTCCATGTGCGGAAAATTCTGTGCAGTACGCAGTATGAATAAGGCATTGAATGGAGAGTATATTGATATCTTATGATATGAGGGTCAAAAGGTATTTTGCCCCTCATTTGATACACGAATTGCTCCGTTGCTACGCAAGTCTTCGCTTCGCTCCGGTCGGCGCAAAGCAGACATCCACCGGATGTCTTGCGCCCCGCAATTCTACACACATT
>JALEZW010000017.1 GCA_022772675.1 Agathobacter sp.
CCCAAAAAGGATATAACTTTGCATATTCCATGTTTACACCTTCATTTACAATCATAAGCCATACCTTTATATAGGTATGTGTCAATATTTTATGTGTAGATTTGCGGGGCGCAAGACATCCGGTGGATGTCTGCTCTGCGCAGACCGGAGCGAGGCGTAGACTTGCGTAGTAACGGAGCAATTCGTGTATCAAATGATAAGGGAGAAAGTACGATGAAGCATAAGAAAAAAACAAGATGCCTGGCGGTACTTATGATTGCTGTTATACTGGGCTCTGTATATACAGTGCCGGCCCGTACAACAATAGATTACACCCGGAATCCGGCACCTGTGCTGTCGGAGAAAAACCGGAAGACGGCTTCACTGAGCGAGACTGTTATGACCCTTCGTGCCGGAAAGAAAAAACAGCTTAAGTGTCAGGGCGTTAGCGGAACAGTGAAGTGGAAATCCTCGAAAACATCTGTTGCTAAAGTGGATCAGAAGGGGAATGTTACCGCTGTTAAGCCGGGGAAAGCTGTTATATCCGTTTCGGGTGGTAATTTAATTGGTAAAATGGAATGCGAGGTGCGTGTCAGCAGAAAGATTACGCAGAAACAGGCGGGGCAAAAGCTGAATTCCCTGAAAAAGAAATATAAAGAAGGTATGTCATGGACAAATGAAAACAATAGCTATTTCTGGGAGGCGGAAAACTGTTATTGTTCCGGATGTATTGCATTTGCAGGGGAACTGTCAGATCAGATTTTTGGAAAATATGCACCGGTCACAACCCACAAAAGTTTTGATAAGATAAAGACAGGAGATCACATCAGGATCGGAAATGTACATTCCGTTATTGTTTTGAAGAAAAAGAAAGACTCTGTGATTGTGGCGGAGGGAAATTATAATGAATCGGTTCACTGGGGCAGGGAGATTACGAAATCTGAACTGGAAGAGACTGGGTTTTATGTGGATACAAGATATTAGTTTGATATCTGATGATACAAGGGGTAAAATATCTTTTGGCCCTCATATCATCTGATGTAAATGAAACTTAAGGAGAAAACAATGGCAGATATTTTTGAACAGTTCGACAGCAGAGAAGCTTTCGACACCTATTGGAATGAGACTTATGTTCCGGTAACATATGAGGATGTTAAGGAAGCCTATGAGGATTTTGTAAAAGCATCGGATAAGCATATATTCCTGTCGGATTATGAGGAATCAGGGAGCATCAGCAGGGATGATTTTATGGACAATCTTTCACAGGCGGCACAGTTTGCATTTCAGGATAGTTTGACAGAGGCATTTTATGATAAGAATCCGGATTTGTATGAGACGGCATTTGCTCTTTTTGAGGAGGCACAGCTGGAGGGAACGGTTGACGCAAATGTAGCGGCAATTTTCCATGAGGAATATAACAGGCTGTACCGGGAATTTTTATTACGGATGTTCGATGAATGCCTGAGCTGAATCCCCATACAAAGAAACAGATAATAAGAAATAAGAAAAGCGATCCGCAGGAAAGCTCCTGTGAGATCGCTTTTGTCATTTCAAATAAAAACCGAGTATCCCGCTTCGAATCAGAAGCAATGGACGTTACCTCTGCAGTTAGCTCCCCCCAGGCACCCTTACGGCACATGAGAGGTTTCGCTTAGGGCTGCTGTATTCCTACCCTGACCCGGTTCACGAATTCCCATTGCGTAAGACCCAGACGTCAACGCCACTTACAAAGGGCAGCTCCACCGCCCTGACCCTCTACGGGATATCACCCCAACTATAGCGGATTGTTGGTACAAGGTACCGCTGCCACCCCGGCTACTCGGAAAACTAAGTATAATTCATAAACGCCTTCTTTGTCAAGACCTAAAGCAAAATCCGTGTTGTATTCACCATTCCTGTGGATACAAAAAAATGCTAAAGTATTTTTGACAACGACCGATAAAGTATGTAGAAAGCTTAATTTCAGGGAAGAAAGGAGATGCTGAACATGCGTATCGATGCATATAACCAGGTAGCACAGGTATATGGAATACAGAAGGCATTAAAGACACAGAAGGGACAGCGTGAAGCCGGACCGAGAGATCAGGTGTCTATTTCACAGGCCGGACGTGATTATCAGGTTGCCAAACGTGCAGTATCAGAAGCTTCGGATATCAGGGAAGACAAGGTAAGCCAGCTTAAATCACAGATCGAGGCGGGAACATATTCCGTTGAACCGGGTGATTTTGCAAGCAAATTACTTGAAAAGTATGAGGCACGTACATCTTTATAAAATAACTGATAGGAAGATGTACCTGAATTCGTAGAAGCAGGAGAGGTTTTTGGAGTGGCCAGTTTAGTAGAAGAGCTAATCACAGTACTTGAGGAAGAAGAAAAAATTTATCGTCAGCTGATTGGGTATGGTCAGCAGAAGACAGACGTGCTGATCCTCGCAGATGTTCCGGGACTGGAAAAAATTACATGCAAAGAGCAGCTGGCAAGTGACGAATTGGTTTCTCACAGTAACAGGCAGATACAGCTCTTAAAGGACATTGCTACAGTGTTGGGAAAGACTGAGGAAAAGATGACGGTAAGTCGTCTTATCTCTCTGCTGGATTCCCAGCCCAAAGTACAGAAAAGGCTCACAGATGCCAGAGACCGTCTGCTTTCAGCGGCAGACCAGATGAAAAAGCTGAATGATCAGAATATAATCCTGATCCGTCAGGCCATTGAACTGAATGAATTTGACCTTACTCTGTTCAAGAGTTTGCGGCAGGCCCCTGAGACCGCCAATTATGATAAGACCGCCTGCAATACAGGAAGTTTATTGGGCAGCAGCGGTTTTGATGCAATGAGTTAAGGAGGAACAGAGGATGGCAAATGGATTCGGAAGTTTATATGTGGGAGCATCCGGACTGCAGAATTCCCAGTATGCACTGAATACAACTGCAAATAATCTGGCAAACGTTAATACAAAAGGGTATGTGCGCGAGCAGGTTCGTTTTGCAGACAAATCATATAACAAATTAAGGGACCCGAGGGCCAATATCAACATGCAGCAGAGTGGGCTGGGTGTTTCCATTGGTGATGTGGTTCATGCAAGAGATATTTTCTTGGACAAATCTTTCAGACAGGAGAGCGGACGCAAGGAATTTTATTCGGCGCGTTATGAGACAGCCTCTTATGTACAGGATCTGATGCAGGAACTGCATGGTGAGCAGTTTAAGGAGAGTATCGGTGATCTGTGGCAGGCAGTTCAGGAGGTTTCCACAAAAATGGATGAGTCTGTTTACCAGAATCTGGTCTTTGAAAAGGCAGATTTGTTTGTAAGCAGGACCAACGCTCTCTACAGCGATATGAAATCCTATCAGTCCAATATCAATGAACAGATTAAAGATGATATAGACCGTGTCAATGAGATTGGTGACAGAATTTATGAGCTAAATCTTCAGATTCAATCAGTTGAGGCAGCAAATATTGAGACTGCCATGACACTTCGTGATGAGAGGGATCTGCTTTTGGATGAGCTGGGCGGATACGGAAGTGTGAATGTCAAGGAGGATGCCACCGGGTTTACTTTTGTAGATTTTGAGAGTACCCGTTTTATTGACTTAAATAAATGCTATAATGTTGCTCTTCAGGAAGACCGGGATACCGGATTTTATACACCATACTGGCCGCATTTATCGGATACAGGTAAAGGGCAGTATGTGAAGGTATTCCATCTGGATGAGCAGATTTCCACGGATCTTAATACGGATGTGGGGGGAATCAAGTCCAAGCTTCTTGTAAGGGGAGACACTTACGGAACTTACGAGAATATGCAGGATCAGGAAGCCTATGATAAGATTGCCGGCTGCACCATGATGGAGACGGAGGCGGAGATTGATCTTCTATTCCATAGTATCGTAACGGCCATGAATGATATTTACTGTCCCAATAAAGCAGCTGGCAGTATTGCAGGGGAGAACGGTATTGTCGGAACGGATAGAGAGGGAAATGCGGTAACTATTACAAAGGATACTCTGATTCTGGATACGGAAAACTGTGCCCGCGGTGTGGATATGGAGCTTCCGCCAAGAGAACTCTTTACCCGTATTGGTATGGAACGATATAAAACTGTTACCGTCACAGGGGATGACGGTAAGCAGTCTACCTATTATGTTTATAATCAGGAGGATCCGGATAATATCGATTCCCGTTACGGAATCGGAAATGTAAGGGTCAACGAGGAACTGCGCAAGCAGATCACCCTGATGCCGACCTACAGGGAAAACGGAACAACGGACTATGCCATGGGTGCAAAACTTACCGCCGCATGGGACAAAAAGGAAATGAAGTTAAATCCTTACGATGAGGAGCCATGTGCCTTCGAGGGATATTATACAAAAATGGTTGGTAAGCTTGCGAATGAGGGCAATACCTACCAGACCGCAGCTGAAGCACTGGATAATGCGGTGGAATCCATTGATAACCAGAGACAGCAGGCGATGGGAGTATCGTCGGATGAGGAATTGACACATATGATCAAGTTCCAGTCCGCATACAATGCATCCAGCCGTTTTATGACCGTGATCAGTGAGATGACAGAACTGATCGTGACAGGATTAATCTAAGGAGATCTATATGCCATCACAATTTTTTGGATTAAATATCGGGGCAAGTGCCTTAGCAGCATATCAGGCCTCTATAAATACAACAGTAAATAATGTCTCCAATGTGCAGACAAAGGGTTATACCAGACAGACTGCAAATTTAGAGGCAACGGATCCTATCCGGGTTTATACCCGTTACGGAAGTACAGGAACCGGAGTGGCGGTTACTTCCATCACCCAGGAGCGGAATCTTTATTACGATGAAAAATACTGGCAGAACAATGCCAACAAAGGTTTTTATGAGCAGAAGCTTTATTATCTGGATCAGGTGCAGACAATTCTGCGGGATGATGATGAGTCCCAGAAGGGATTTACCACCATTTTTTCCAATATGTTTGCAGGACTGGATACCTTAAAAACAAAGGCGGAGGATGCCTCGGTAAGAAATCAGTTTATCGGGCAGGCACAGAGTCTTTGCACGTATTTTAATGAACTGTCAAAGACCCTGACCACCATGCAGGAGGACTGTAACGAGGAAATTAAATCTACAGTGGACAGAGTGAATTCCATAGCGCAGAAAATCGCTGTTTTAAATAAGCAGATTAATAATATTGAGGTCCGCGGCGGTCATGCAAATGAGCTTCGCGATAAGAGAGCCAATCTGATTGACGAGCTTTCTGAAATTGTGGATGTGGAGACGAAAGAATATGAGGTAACAAACTCCAATGGCCAGAATCTCGGCGGTACCAATTACAGGGTATATATTAACGGTCAGAGCTTAGTGGACGGAAATGATTACCGGACACTGGATTGTATCTCCTCTGAATATCTGTATAATCAGATGGATATGAAGGGACTGTATTCCATAGTCTGGCATGATACGGGCATGGATTTTAATGCCACGGGCGGCAGTGCCGGGGGAACCTTAAAAGCACTGTTTGATGTCCGGGATGGAAACAGCAAGGAAAATATGAAGGGCAGTGTAGTGGAAAGCTTTATGGGGGAAGATGGCACGACAGAAAATGTCACGGATAAAAACCATATTACCATTAAGCCCACTGTTCCTACCACGATTAATGAACTTTCTATACCCAACAGGGGACGGATTACTGTAAATAATAAGCACTATTATTATGATGGATGGCAGGCAACTGTTGATACAGAGGGAAAAATCACCAGCATACAGTATAATCTGGCAGCGCAATCTACAATTACCAACGATGCGGAACTGGCACGTTTAAGTGGAAACCAGCTGGTATGCGGATCCTCCGTGGATGCACTGGGAATTCCCTATTACCAGAATCAGGCCAATGAATTTATCAGGACTTTTACACAGGCATTTAATAAGTTTGAAAAGCAGGGCGTGACGCTGGATGGAAAAGAGATGGGAGCATTTTTTGTAGGAACGACTGCCACCGGAAATGTTTTTTCGGCAGAGGACTGGGATGCAAAGAATAGTAATGGAAATCCCCTTGTAATAAGTTCCGGCAGTGACAGCTATTACCAGTTTACCTGCCAGACCATGAGCGTAAATGAAACCTCATTAAAGGATTCGACCTATTTTTCCACGGCGACATCCATTACAGATGGTGTGGCAAGATATGATGTGGTGGAAAATCTTATGACATTACAGAAAGATGTCAAGATGTTCCGTGGCAATTCCGCAGAGGCATTCCTGGAGACGCTGCTCTCGGATATTACGGTGGATGTGAATAAGACAAAAACCTGTTCCAATAATTATACAAATCTGGCAACATCCATTGGAAATCAGCGGACATCCATATCCGGAGTCGATGAGGATGAAGAGGCATTGAACCTGATTAAATTCCAGAATGCCTATAATCTGGCGTCGAAAGTGATTTCCGTTATGGCGGAGATGTATGACAAGCTGATCAATGAGACCGGTGTATAGAGCAAAGGAGGCAGAGAACCATGCGTGTGACAAATAATATGATCACAAGCAACACCAAGAATAATATTAATTCCAACAAGGTGTTCGTGGATAAATATAATACGCAGATGACAACCCAGAAGAAGATTGACAAGCCATCGGATGACCCGGTTATTGCCATCCGCTCTCTTCGTATGCAGACAAGTCTGAGACATATTGACCAGTATCTGACCAATAATATAGCAGATGTAGAGTCCTGGCTTGAGATTACGGATACAGCACTGGAAAATATGACAAAGATTCTGACGGATGCCCATACACTATGCGTCCATGGATCTACGGATACTCTGACACAGGATGACAGAAAAACGATTTTAAAGCAGCTGACCGCTATGAGTGATCAGATTTATGCGGAGGGAAATGCAGACTATGCAGGCCGTACCGTGTTTACCGGATACCGGACTTCCTCTCAGCTGACCTTTAAGACCGATGAGCAGGATACGACCTATCAGATTGAGCAGAATTTTACCTATAAGGATCTGGAAGAACGGCGTTATTACTACGGTTCTACGGAGGTTCCGGCAGATGCGTCCATAGAATGTACTACGAAAATCGGGGAGAAAACCTATAACCGGATTCGGCTGGCATACGACAACATTAATGGGGAAAAGAGGGCGGATGGTACGACGGCAGGGACTGTAATCGGCTATCAGCCGGCTGCGACAGAGACTGACCCCTCTCCGGCATTTGTAGAAAATAAAATTCTGATTAATGGAAAAGAAGTAGATATTACAAATACATATGAGACGGCAGAGGACTGGTCTCAGGCCATTGCGGCAGGTGATCCCCTTGCTTCCGATGATCCTGATAATCCGAAAGTTGCATTCATTAAGGAAACCGGTGAACTGATTTTTACTTCAAAATATGCAAATGAGCTGTCAAGAAATAATGCATCTATTAACGTCAGCTATACAAAAACAGGCTTTGATGCAGGCGAAGCCAGACCGGAATATTACTACAACTGTACTATGCAGAAACCGGATATGGATGCTCCTGTGAAATATACCAAGGAAAACCAGCAGATTAATTTTGAGATTTCAAACGGAATCATGCTTCCTGCCAATACTCAGGCCAGCGAAGTGCTGAGCACGGATATCGGACGGGACATGAATGAGATGATTGATATCGTCAATACTGCTATCAATGCCCATGATAAGGTGGATCAGATTAAGCATATGATGTCCCTTGCACAGTATGAGGATGAAGACAGCCAGAAGATGCTGCAGACTTATCTGGATGCAGCTGAAAAAGAGGCGGATTACGCAGATGACAATTTAAAGAAAACCTATAAGCAGTATCTGACAAATTTCAGCGGATATATGGAGAAGGTCAATATTGCACATACCAATGTGGGAAGCTTAAAGCAGCGTCTGGATCTGACAAAAACCCGGGTGGAAAATCAGCAGGCAACAGTTTCAGAACTTAAGTCTAATAATGATAACCGGGATATTTCTGACATTATTATTGACTATTATGCCGCCTATAATGCTTATACTTCAAGCCTTACGGCAGCATCAAAAATCGGAAGCCAGACACTGTTAAATTATTTATAAAGTCAGGAGAAAAATATGAAGGCAAATACACGTATTTTTGGGGAGATTACTATTGAGGATGATAAGATTATCACCCTTGAAAAAGGAATGATCGGATTTCCGGATCTGGTTCATTTTGCACTGATCTATGACGAGGAAAAGGAAGAAAAATATGATTCCATTATGTGGCTGCAGTCCATGGATGAGCCTGAAGTGGCATTTCCGGTCATGATGCCGAATCTTGTAAAGGAAGATTATAAACCCAATGTCAATGAGGAAGTGATTGCAAAGCTGGGGAATTTAAATGAGGAGAATACTTATATTCTCGTGACGGTAACTGTTCCGAAGAAAGTTGAGGATTTCTCAGTGAATTTAAAGGCACCGATTGTGATCAACATGGATAATCATAAGGGTGTGCAGGTTATTGTAGAGGATGATTATCCGGTGAAGTATAAGGTTTATGATATTTTAAAGGCGAGAAAAGAAAAGGCAGGTGAGTAGGATATGCTGGCATTAACCAGAAAAAAGGGCGAGGCACTGGTGATCAATAACAACATTGAGATTACCGTATTGGAAATTCGTGGTGACCAGATTAAACTTGGCATTACGGCACCAAAGGATGTGCCGGTATACCGAAAGGAAGTTTATCTGCAGATTCAGAAGGAAAATGAAGAGGCAATCAGCGCAGACGGAATCGAAGTATTAAAGGGAATTCTTGGATAAAATAGGCGGAGGGTGTTAAGTTTTTACTTACATCCTCCGATAGTTATTTTAGAGTAACTATGATTGGTTTTATGATGGAGACAGGAGGTAATCATCATGGCAATGGAGGCAATTAAGGGTGCAGGTATGACGTATCAGGGAAGTGTGTCAACTGCAGAAACCCAGACGGAGAATCTGCCTCGGGTTGAGTCGGCAGAGAATGCAGCTGCTGCAGAGAGCATCGCACAGGCTACGACGGCAATGGATACAAAGGCAGCCGGCGATGAGAACGAAAACACTTCCCAACAGAATCAGGATCCGTATAATGCGCAGATCCGTAAGGCAGTAGAAGAAGTGAACAAGAAAGCAGTGAATTCCGAGGCGATTTTTGGTATCCATGAGGCCACCAATCGCGTAACGATTAAAATAATCGACAAAGATACCAGAAAAGTAATCAAGGAGATTCCACCGGAGAAGACACTGGATATGATCGCCAAGGTCTGGGAACTTGCCGGACTGATGGTAGATGAAAAACGGTAGGAGCAGGAATGTATAAGCGACTGCAGGAAGTAGATTAGGACATAAAAATATGAAGAATAACAGGAGGTAAATCATATGGCAATCAGAGTATCTGGTTTGAATTCGGGTCTGGACACCGATGCCATCGTTAAGGAACTGGTTAAAGGTTACAGCCAGAAGACCGAGAAATATAAGAAAGAGCAGACAAAGCTGGGATGGAAGCAGGATATCTGGAAAGACCTGAATAAGAAGGTGAACAGTTTTTATAAGAGTGTTGGTAATCTGCGTTACAGCAGTGGTTATACGACAAAAAAGACTGCCTCATCCGATACCACAAAGGCATCGGTTTCCGCATCTGCAGGAGCTGTTACAGGAACCCAGAAACTGCATATTCTTTCCACGGCACAGTCGGGGTATCTGACAGGCGGCAAGCTGGCTATAAAAAATGGTAATAAGGTGACTTTGTCGACAAAGCTTGCAGAACTGGGATTTACCGAGGGAGATACAACTCTCAGGTTTTCAGCTAAAGATAAGGATGGAAAAGATATCAGTAAAGATATCAGCCTGAATAAGGACAGCACAATTGAAGAAGTTGTTAAGCAGATGAAGGATGCTGGGCTTAATGCCAGCTTTGACTCCGGGAATGGACGTCTGTATTTAAGCTCTGCGGATACGGGGGCAGCAACAGATTTTACGCTGTCTGCAACTGATGCAGACGGTGCTTCTGCAAAGCTGCTTGATACGCTGGGGTTGAATACAAACTCAACGACCAATAAGGCAGTAAAGATTGACGGAAGTGATGCAGTTATTGTGTTAAATGGTGTGGAATATACAAGTTCAAGTAATAACTTCTCAATTAATGGACTTTCAATTGCGGTCAATGCAGTGACAGAGCGGCTGGATCAGGTGGGGAAGAATGCGGATGGCTCTATTGATGTAAGCAGTTTGGATGACAGCAAGGCGGTTTCTATTACAACCTCGATCGATTCACAGGGAATCTATGATAAGATTAAGGATTTTCTGACCAGCTATAATAATATTATTAATGAGATTACAAAGCTTTACAATGCGGACTCAGCCAAGGATTATGAGCCATTGAGTGATGATGAAAAGGCTGAGATGTCTGATACGGAGATTGAGAAGTGGGAAACAAAGATAAAGGATTCCCTGCTCCGTCGTGATAGTAATCTGGGTACTGTTATGAATGCGATGACAACGGCCATGAGTACAGGAATTACCGTAAATGGAAAGACCTATGCACTTTCCAGCTTTGGAATCAGCACACTTGGTTATATGAATTCAGCAGAAAATGAGCAGAATGCTTACCATATTGATGGAGATGAGGATGATGAGAATACCTCTGGAAATAAGGATAAGCTGATGGCGGCAATTAATGAGAATCCGGATACCGTGATCGAATTTATGAAACAGCTATCAACGAATCTTTATAATGCAATGGATAAGCAGATGCAGAGTACCACACTGCGCAGCCGTTATTCTATCTATAACGATAAGGAAATGACTACACAGTACACAAATTATACAAAAACAATTAAAGACTGGGAAACAAAAGTTTCGGAAAAGGAAGAATATTATTACAAAAAGTTCACTGCAATGGAGACTGCATTATCTAAGTTGAACAGTCAGACAAGCCAGCTGAGTGGTCTGTTTGGAAATTCATAAGTAAAAAGATAACAGGGGGAACTATAATGATTCAAAAAAATGCATATGCAGCATATAGTAACAGCAAGATTCAGACCGCATCACCGGCGGAGCTGACCCTATTACTCTATGAAGGGGCAATTAAATTCGCAAATATCGCGCTTGTTGCAGTCGAGAAAAAAGATATTGAAAAAGCGCACAATAATATTATGAAGGTAGAAAATATTATTATTGAGTTTCAGTCAACCCTTGATCATAAGTATCCGGTTGCGAAGGATTTTGATGCAGTATATAATTATCTTATGCAGCGACTTCAGGAGGCAAATTTGAAGAAAGATCCGGAGATCCTTAAGGAAGTTCTCGGACATCTCCGTACGATGCGGGATACCTGGAAGGAAGTTATGGAGAAGACTGCAAATGGTAACAATGTAAAAGATAAGGTACAGGTATCATAGCAGGGGAATATATTTGTTCACAGGAGGCAGTATGCCGGATACTTACATAGCAATTATGATTCAGAGTCTGCAGAAAAAAGAACAGGTTCTGGATAAAATTATTCATTTGAATGATGTGCAGAAGATTACATTAACAGAGCAGGAAAGAACAGCTGACGAGTTTGACGAGACCGTGGAGGCGAAAAGTGCCTGCATAGAACAGTTAAATCAATTAGACAGTGGATTTGAAAAGCTTTATGCAGAGGTTGAGGCGGAGATTAAGGATAACAGAGAAAAGTATTCTGCAGAGATTAAAAAAATGCAGGAATGCATTAGAAGCGTAACCGATAAGAGTGTTAAAATTCAGGCACAGGAAGCACGCAATAAGGAGCTGTTAAAAGAAAAAATAGCAAATGTGCACAAGCAGGCTACCGAGGTGCGCAAAAACAGCCGTGCCATCACAGGCTATTATAATAGCATGAAGGAATGGTAGTAAATAGGGGAGATACCAGAAAATCCCTCTTGCAAAATAAAGAAATTTATATTATAATGACTGCGTTATATGACTGACGGAGAAATAATGTGGAGCACCACGTGGAGTATAACGTATATGAGCCGAACCGTCTGGGCAAGCGAGCCCGGGCGGTTCGTTTTTTAATTTTCAGTGTAACTATTCAGAACCCCTTAGAATTAGATAATCAGAATCGTCATGCTTGCATGTAAGAGGCTGATTATCTAATTCGTAAGGTGGCTCGAATAGAGTCACCGCCCCATATATGAGCAAAATTAGCTGCGTAGCAGCGAGAAAGCACGACTTGTCGTGCGGTTTTGCGAATGTATGGGGAGGGGTTCTGAATAGTTACTTTTCAGTTACTTTTCAGTTACTTTCAGTGTAACTACACAAACAATTACAGACCGGCACTGTCCGGAGAAGGAGGATTACCATGGTAGAAATGAAGGAATGGGATGGATTCGAAGGACGCCTCTGGAAAGAAGAGATTAATGTCCGTCAGTTTATTCAGGACAATTACACTCCCTATGAGGGAAACGAGGATTTTCTGGAGGGACCCACAGAGGCTACAGAAAAGCTGTGGGCTGCCCTGCAGAAGCTGCAGAAGGAAGAGCGTGCAAAGGGCGGCGTGCTGGATATGGAGACAGAGGTTGTTTCCGGTCTGACCGCTTATGGACCGGGCTACATTGATGAGTCTTTGAAGGATTTAGAACAGATTGTTGGTCTTCAGACAGATAAGCCCCTTAAGCGTGCATTTATGCCGTATGGTGGAATCAAGATGGCAGAAGAGGCCTGCGAGACCTATGGCTATAAGGTAAATCCACAGCTTCATGAGATTTTTACAAAATATCACAAGACACATAATACAGCAGTTTTCGATGCCTATACACCGGAGATGCTCAAGGTTCGCCATAACAAAATTTTAACCGGTCTTCCAGATACCTACGGAAGAGGTCGTATTGTAGGGGATTACCGCAGAGTTGCACTGTACGGAATTGATTTCCTAATCGAGGAAAAGAAAAAGGATAAGGCAAACTGTGGAAGCGGCAGCATGAAGGGTGAGGTTATCCGCTTAAGAGAAGAAATTGCGGAGCAGATTAAGGCACTTCAGGGAATGAAGGAAATGGCTGCTATTTACGGCTGTGATATTTCAAGACCTGCAACGACTGCAAAGGAGGCTGTTCAGTGGCTGTATTTCGGATATCTCGCAGCGATTAAAACACAGAACGGTGCGGCAATGTCGGTAGGCCGTGTCTCCACCTTCCTGGATATTTACATTGAGAGAGACTTAAAGAAGGGAATACTTACAGAGTCTGAGGCCCAGGAGCTGATTGACCACTTTACCATGAAACTTCGAATGGTAAAATTTGCCCGTATTCCATCTTACAATCAGCTGTTTTCCGGAGATCCGGTGTGGGCAACTCTTGATATTGCCGGAACAGGCGTGGACGGTCGTTCTATGGTAACAAAGACTGATTACCGTTTCCTGCATACCTTAGAGAACATGGGACCGGCACCGGAGCCGAACCTGACTGTATTTTATTCTTCCAGACTTCCGGAGAACTTTAAGAAATATGCTGCCAGAATTTCCATCGAGACCAGCTCAATCCAGTACGAGAACGATGATGTCATGAAGCCGGTATGGGGGGATGATTACAGCATCTGCTGCTGTGTATCTGCAACACAGACCGGAAAAGAGATGCAGTTCTTCGGTGCCCGGGCAAACCTTGCAAAATGTCTCCTCTATGCGATCAATGGTGGCGTGGATGAGAAGACCGGAGAGCAGGTAGGCCCGAAATACCGCCCGATTACCTCTGAATATCTGGACTATGATGAGGTGATGGAACGCTATGATGATATGCTGGAGTGGCTGGCTGATATCTATGTCAATACCTTAAACCTTATTCAGTATATGCATGATAAATATTATTACGAATCTGCAGAGCTGGCACTGATGGATACAGATTTAAAGAGAACTTTTGCAACCGGTATTGCCGGATTTTCTCATGTCATTGATTCCCTTTCTGCCATCAAGTATGCGAAGGTTAAGGTGATTCGTGATGAGAATGGTCTGGCAAAGGACTTTGAAATTGAGGGTGATTTCCCACGCTACGGAAATGATGATGACAGAGCGGATGAAATCGGAGTATGGCTCCTGGGAACCTTCATGGATAAGATCAAGAAGCATCACACCTATCGTCGTTCCGAGCCGACAACCTCTATCCTTACTATCACTTCCAATGTGGTATACGGTAAGGCTACCGGATCCATGCCGGATGGACGTAAGGCCGGCGAGCCGCTTTCACCGGGAGCAAATCCAAGTTATGGAGCAGAGAAGAACGGACTTTTAGCTTCCTTAAATTCTCTTACAAAGCTTCCCTATGAGTGGGCACTAGACGGAATTTCCAATACCCAGACTATCAATCCGGGGGCTCTTGGAAATAATGAGGAGGAGCGTGTAGAAAATCTGGTACAGGTTATGGATGGTTACTTCGACCAGGGGGCACATCATCTGAATGTCAATGTATTTGGCAAGGAGAAGTTAATTGATGCCATGGAGCATCCGGAGAAGGAAGAGTATGCAAACTTCACCATCCGTGTATCCGGTTATGCGGTTAAATTCATTGATCTGACAAAGGAACAGCAGATGGATGTAATCGCCAGAACCTGCCACGATCGTATTTAAAATGTATCAGGTTTTCGCAGAAAACCTGATATGTAGCGTCAGCCCCTTTGCCGAAGGCAAACTCAAAATGGGCTGATGTTCCCTGGGAGATTGTTTTATGAGTCAGATATTAGGAAATATTCACTCCGTTGAGACCTTCGGCTCTGCAGATGGCCCCGGAGTCCGGTATATTGTATTTTTAAAAGGCTGCAACATGCGCTGTAAATATTGTCACAACCCGGATACTTGGGCAAAGACCGATGGGGAGCTGCGCTCCCCGGAGGATGTTTTGAAGCAGGCACTGCGCTATAAGAATTATTGGGGGAAAAAGGGCGGAATTACAGTAAGCGGAGGGGAAGCCCTGCTTCAGATAGACTTTGTGACGGAACTTTTTACTCTTGCAAAACAGCAGCATGTCAATACCTGCCTGGACACCTCAGGGAATCCTTTTACCAGAGAGGAACCCTTCTATTCAAAATTTGAGGAACTGATGAAGGTGACGGATCTTGTCATGCTGGACATTAAACATATGGATGATGCTGCGCACCGGGAGCTGACTGGGCAGACCAATACAAATATTTTAGACATGGCACGCTGCCTGTCTGATAATGGGAAGGCAATGTGGATTCGCCATGTGCTTGTGCCGGGAATTACAGATGATGAGGGACAGTTAAAGAGGCTGAGAAAATTTATCGATACATTAAATACAGTAGAACGGGTAGAGGTTCTTCCGTATCATACGCTTGGTGTATTCAAGTGGAAAGAACTGGGGATTCCCTATAGACTGGAAGGGGTAAAACCGCCTACGGAAGAACAGGTGCAGCGGGCAAGAGAAATCTTATGTTCTAATGAGCGGATAAACACGAATGAATAACAGGGAGAAGAAGGAAAATGCTGGAACCGAAAATCTTATTTGAGGACGATGACCTGATCGTCTGCCATAAACCTTCAGGTATTGCAACGCAGACCAGAAAGCTGGGACAAAAGGATATGGAAAGTATTTTAAGAAATCATGTCGCTCTTGCCGGTGGAAAGACCGGTAAGGGCGTTTTGCCGTATATTGGTATTGTCCACAGGCTGGACCAGCCGGTGGAGGGCGTCATGGTATTTGCGAAGAACTCACAGGCGGCGGCATCTTTAAGCACACAGGTGCAGAAGCATTCTTTTGGAAAAAAGTATTATGCTCTTGTGCGACTGCAGGAAACAGGGAAAGAAGAGGACGGGAGAACTTTTTCGGATGTGACGCATCTGCCGGAGAGGGGGACGCTGGAGAACTGGATTTTGGCTGATCCCAATAACAATACTTCCCACATTGTGCAGAAGGGAACGAAAAATGCAAAGCGTGCAGTTCTGGATTACCGGGTAATCAGCCGGCAAAACGGAAAAGCACTTCTTGATATTACGCTTCATACCGGGCGCCACCATCAGATCCGTGTACAGCTTGCCGGGATTGGGACTCCTGTCTGTGGGGACCGCAAGTATGGAAATGATACAAAGGGAATTCTGGCACTGTGCAGCTATCACATTGATTTTGAGCATCCCAAAAGCGGACAAAAAATGGAATTTGACATCAAACCCATGAATCCGGAATTTTAAAGCCTGCATGGGGCTGGAAAGAATCCATGGTGCCGCAAATGCCCATATAATTTATGAGAAGAGCGGTTTTAATTCCTGCGGTAATCTTGACAACTCAGAAATATTAGCATACTATAATAAATGGAGATTTTTGCGATTACGGAGGTTTCTACAGCAAAACAGAACGGTTTATTTGACCGGAGA
This sequence comes from Agathobacter sp., assembly GCA_022772675.1. GTDB lineage: Bacteria > Bacillota > Clostridia > Lachnospirales > Lachnospiraceae > Roseburia. The sequence continues at coordinate 16,309 of JALEZW010000017.1, forward strand.
AAAGGGAAAAAGGAGACAACAATGGCTAAAGAAAAGAAACTTGTTGAAGCCATCACTTCCATGGAGGAAGATTTTGCACAATGGTATACGGATGTTGTGAAGAAGGCTGAATTGATTGATTACTCTGCAGTAAAAGGATGTATGATTATTAAGCCTTACGGGTATGCCATCTGGGAGAATATACAGCATGAACTGGACAGAAGATTTAAGGAGACCGGCGTAGAGAATGTCTATATGCCGATGTTTATTCCGGAGAGTCTTCTGGAGAAAGAAAAGGATCACGTGGAGGGGTTTGCACCGGAGGTTGCATGGGTAACACAGGGTGGTTTAAATGAACTGCCGGAGCGTTTGTGTGTGAGACCGACATCAGAGACTCTGTTCTGCGATTTTTATAAAAATATTGTTCATTCCTATCGGGATCTGCCGAAGGTATATAACCAGTGGTGTTCGGTAGTCCGCTGGGAGAAGGAGACACGTCCGTTCCTGCGCTCCAGAGAGTTTTTGTGGCAGGAGGGACATACGGCTCATGCAACGGCTGAGGAAGCAGAGGCGCGGACAATTCAGATGCTGAATCTGTATGCAGATTTCTGTGAAGAATTTCTTGCGATGCCGGTTGTCAGAGGACAGAAGACCGAGAAAGAAAAATTTGCCGGAGCAGAGGCTACCTATACCATTGAGGCACTGATGCATGATGGCAAGGCACTGCAGTCGGGAACGAGCCATAATTTTGGCGATGGATTTGCCAAGGCATTCGGAATCCAGTTTACAGATAAAGAGAATACATTACAGTATGTCCATCAGACATCCTGGGGTGTTACTACCCGGCTGATCGGAGCCATTATCATGGTTCATGGAGATGATGACGGACTGGTGCTGCCTCCAAAAGTAGCACCGACGCAGGTCATGGTTATCCCGATTCAGATGCAGAAAGATGGGGTAATGGATAAGGCAGAGGAGGTTCATGAGCGTCTTGGAAAAATCTGCCGTGCAAAGCTGGATGATTCCGACAAGAGTCCGGGCTGGAAATTCTCCGAGCAGGAGATGCGTGGTATTCCCCTTCGTGTAGAGCTGGGACCTAAGGACATTGCTTCAAATACATGTGTGGTTGTCAGACGTGACACAAGAGAGAAGACGCAGGTTTCTCTGGATGAACTGGAGACAAAGATTCCGGAAATGTTAGAAACAATGCAGAGAGAGATGTTTGAGCGGGCAAAGGCTCACCGTGACGCACATATCTGGGATGCACATAATTACGAGGAATTTAAGGATATTGCAGAGAATAAACCGGGCTTCATCCGCGGAATGTGGTGCGGAGATCAGGCGTGTGAGGATAAGATTAAGGAGGAGCTGGCAGTGACATCACGATGCCTGCCATTTAATGATAAGGAGCAGATTTCAGATGTCTGTGTCTGCTGCGGAAAACCGGCACATAAGCTGGTATATTGGGGAAAGGCATATTAAAACGCCAATGCAAAAAACTTGACGGGGGAGAGAGTCATGTTAGATAAATATTTTAATGGGGTAATTGAACAGGTATATCACCGGATAGGGACGGAGGAGAAGAATATTGTTATGGCAAGCTATAACAATGACTTCTCTGTGTCTGCGCTGGAGAACATAAAGCGTTATCAGGGAGATGATAACGTTTTTTTTACCAGCTGTGAGCTCAAATACGGAGAAATTTGTGAGGCATACGAGCCATTTCTTGACATCATCTGTGCCATGACACGCAGATATAAGGATGGAAATATCGAGGAGCTTCTGATAAAATGTGGGGTCTATGAACTGCACCGTTCTCTTTTCATTAACTATTATAAAGAAGGCATTGGGGAGCGGGAGGAGAGCGTTCTCTTAAATGAAGTGGCATATGAACAGAAGCGTATGACCGCTGCGATTGCGGACATGCTGCGGGAACTTGCAGAAGAATGTCCGGTGCTTGTAGTTATCAATCGTTTTCAGCTGGCCAGCCGCAGTACCATGGAGCTGATTTCGGCACTTCTTAAGAAACCGTCTTCGAGGATTGGAATTGTTCTTGGTGTCAATGAGATGCAGCCGTGTCTTGATACTTCTTCCGCAGTCTGGGATATGATTATGGAGAGTCTGGAGGACAGCAGCCAGATTTATCATATCGGAAGTTCCGGGCAGTGCAGGAACAGTGAGAAGTCAGCCAGCATCGCAGATCACAATAATAAGGGGATGCTGAGCCAGATAGAGCGGATTGCAGCATTTCTTGATTTTGAACAGGCAAAAAGTTATCTTCAGGAGATTGAGTACAAGCTGAAATTTGAGGACATGGTGCTGGATGATGAAACATGCCGGGATTTTTATCTGCTTTATGCACGTGTCTCCATTCTGCTGGGGGATTTGTCTAAAGTACTGGAGATGGTGGAAGGAGCATTCCGTCTGCCTGTTGTGAAGAAGAATTGGGCATACCGGAGTGAGTGTGCCATTTTAAAGGGTACCTGTCTTATGTATCAGGGCAAACTGGATAAGGCAGAGAACTATGCCCGGTTGGCAAAAGAGGAGGCGGAAAAGAGCGGTGATGAGAATCAGATTTTTAAGGCAGAACTTCTTGAAGTGATGGCAAGGATGTCCGGATGGTATAATATCTTTTTCTGTGTGCAGGATATCCCAATTGATGAGGAACTGATTGATAAGATGGTGCAGAAACGTTATCTGAATCACCTGGCTCATATTTATATCTATGCCTATGATAATGGACCGGAGGTTGTAGCAAGGGCTTATCGCTCAGAAGAATCACTTCTGTATTTCAGTAAAGGAGTGGCACTGGCAAAGGAAATCGGTAACGAACAGCTGGTAACGGATGCTTATCAGAAAAATATTATGCTTGCATCTACGAATGGAATGAATGAGATTGCAATGCTGTATTCCGTTCGCACGTACCAGTTTATGAAAACCCATGGAACTATGAACGAAGGGCGGATTCTTTCAGGAATCGGCTATAATCTGAGTGCCCTGGGGGATCATGAGGGAGTGGACCGGTATTATAACCGTTCTATTGAGATTTTTTATCACCTTCGTCTGCCGGAGGAAATTGCTGAGGTATTTTACAACCGTTCTTTAAATTATATTATGCAGGAGAAATACAGCCAGGCAGAGCATGACCTTTTGCTTGTAATGAAAGCGATTGAAAAGCTTCATCTGAACAGCCTCAGAGTATGTAATCTTTCGAAACTATATGGACTTTTGGCTGTGGTAAGCATTATGCTGGAGGATTGCTTTAATTGTGAGCGGTATCTTTTAAGCTGCCGTCAGTTCCTGAATTATATTGTTGAAAAAGAAAAGAATAATGCCAATGAAGAAGTAATCCATGACTATGCCAGATGTGACGATGATATGTTTTTATACACCTTTGCACAGTCCATGCTGTACTGGATGAATGGGGATAACAGAGCTGCATTGGAGGGATTTGAACAGGCAGAACGTTTTTTGAAGAGGGCAGAGGGAAATCAGTTCTTTTCATACCGCATTTTCCGGAAAAACCGTATCAAATTTTTTGAGGAAAACGGACTTGCCGAGCGAAGCAACCGGGAAAAACGGACATTAGAGCAGCATGAGGAAATGAGCAGACAGATTGCGAAAACATTTCCAAGGGAACTTTTGGACGAGATTGATCTGGGAGAGCATGCAGACATCTGCAGGGTATCGGAAGAGGATATTGAGGTTCTGATTAAACAGGAAGGTCTGGCGCAGGATTATATGACAACCCGCGGTCAGATGGAATTTATTTCTACCTGGCAGAAACTCATTGACGTTGGAGACTGCGATGTTCAGACTATGCTGCAAAATGCATTCCACACCTTCATCAACCATTTCAACTTAGACTGTGCACTTTATATCTGCTACCGCGATGATGGGGCGCAGGTACTGTACAATGACACTGGATGTGAGATGACGGATGAGGTTCTGGAGGGACTCAGTAAGACATTGTATGAGTATCCACAGGGCTTTGCGGTATCCAAAATCAGCGACAGCTTTTTTGAACATCAGGACACGGTAGCTTACTTTGGAGTGGATGATGTGTGTTCTCTGGTGGCAGTTCCCTTTTTTAAAAACGGTATGCTTACCAGTCTTCTGATTACTTATGTCCGGATGAAGGACAACTGGCACGGGTCAATTGAACGCTATATGTTAAATGAGAATGATCTTCGTATTTATACCCTTCTTTTCCGGGAAATGGAGTATTCCATTAACCGGATGGAGGCGAATGAGAAAATCTATCTCATGAACCGAAAGCTGCAGGAGGCGGCGGTGACAGATATGCTGACAGGAATTTATAACCGTGCGGGTATGTATGCGGAAATCAAGCATATGGCCGAAAAATATGGTGTTTCATCGGTGCCGCACCATGTAGGACTTATGTTTATCGACCTGGATAATTTTAAGCACTATAATGATACCTTTGGTCATGATGTTGGAGACCTGATTTTAAAGGAAATGGCTGATATTTTCAAGGAAGCAGCCGGTGAACGGGGATTTGTCAGCCGCTATGGCGGGGATGAGTTTATCATGATCTTAAATACGGATGACAGGCAGGAGTTAGAGGATATTGCAAAGGGAATTTATAAAGAAATTCATCGGACAAACGGGTTCCAGCAGGCCATCGAGGAATATTTAGGCCATAGGATTGAAACCACTCCGGAGCGTAGGATTACCTGCTCCATTGGAATCTCCCAGGCCGGGAATGTCCGGGGAGAGGAAGACATCAATGAGCTGATCCGACAGGCGGATGAGTTGTTATATACCGTTAAAACGGGTGAAAAAGGACATTACGCATTTTTATGAAAATCAGATTACCGGAACATGTGAAGCAAATTATACATAGACTCCAGAGGGAAGGCTTTGATGCCTATGCTGTGGGCGGCTGTGTCAGGGATACGCTGCTGGGGCGGATTCCCCAGGACTGGGATATTACAACGTCCGCAAAGCCGCAGGAGGTAAAGGCACTTTTTTCCCACACCATAGATACCGGTATTGAGCATGGAACAGTAACGGTAATGCTGGAGCACACCGGATACGAAGTTACAACCTACCGGATTGACGGAGAGTATGAGGATGCCAGGCATCCCAGTTCTGTTACCTTTACAGGAAATCTGGTGGAGGATTTAAAACGTCGTGATTTTACCATTAATGCCATGGCATATAATGATGAGGCCGGACTGGTGGATGTGTTTGGCGGAGCTGAGGACTTAAAAAGAAAGGTAATCCGTTGCGTGGGAAATCCCATTGACCGTTTTACAGAGGATGCGCTTCGGATGCTTCGGGCACTGCGGTTTGCAGCACAGCTGGGATTTTCCGTTGAGGAAGAAACAAAAAAGGCAGCAGCGGCCCTGGCAGAAAATTTAAAAAAGGTCAGTGCGGAGCGGATTCAGATAGAACTTGTGAAGCTTCTTGTATCGGAGCATCCGGAGGAGATAAGGCAGGTTTATGAGCTGGGGCTCAGCCGGATTTTCCTGCCGGAATTTGACCGGATGATGGTGACAGAGCAGAATACAAAGCACCACTGTTATTCGGTAGGTGAGCACACAATCCGTACGCTGCAGGAGGTTCCTGCGGACAGGGTGCTTCGGCTTACGATGCTTCTCCATGATGTGGCAAAGCCGGTCTGCCGAACAACGGATGAGAAGGGACAGGATCATTTCAAGGGACATCCTGCAAAGGGTGCTGAGATGGCACGGGAAATCTTAAGGCGGCTTAAGTTTGATAATGCCACAATAGACCGGGTATGCCTTTTGGTCCGCTATCATGATGACCGGCCTAAGGTTACTCCTGAGAATGTAAGACGTGCGGCGAGCAGAATCGGTGCGGACAATATGGAAGCTCTCTTTGCGGTGAAACGTGGGGACATGCTGGGGCAGAGCCTCTATGAGAGGGAGGAAAAGCTTGCCTATATCGATGAATATGAAACACTGTGGAATCAGATCCAGACAGAAAACCAGTGTGTAAGAAAAAAAGAGCTGGCGGTAAATGGAAAAGATCTGATTACCCTGGGAATGAAGCAGGGAAAAGAAATCGGAGAGATGATAAACCGGCTGTTTGACCGTGTTTTAGAGGAACCCGAACTGAATACAAAGGAGAAGCTGCTTGCCATTGCAAAAGCAATTCTGCAGGACAATTCTGCAGATTCCGGGAATAAATAAAACCCCCGTCCCATATGATATTGTATCATGATATGGGAGGGGTTATTTTGTATCAGCAGCCGGAAACAATTTTGGAACAGTATGATGTGGAAACAAAGAAGATTTCGAAAGGCAGAGGGGCATTTCTCTGTGAAACAAATCAGGGAATGAAAATACTTGCGCCTTTTCGGGGCTCTAAGGAAAAAGGACTGTTTTTAAGCGGGGTTCTGCAGGAATTAAAAGAGAATGGTTATCCGGCAGAGCAGATACTGCGGGCAAAGGATGGCTCCTGTGTGGTTCAGGATGAGAGTGGAATGCGTTACTGGCTGAAGGATTATAAGGAAGGCAGTGAGTGCTCTGCGGTAAGAGAAAGCGATATTCTTGCGGGAGTTCATGAAATTGCTACTTTTCACGCGGCTGTCAGAAGATGTTCCCTGCAGATTCCGGAGTTTATGAAAAAAGAGAAAAACAGTCTGCAGTTATTATACTCGAGACATTTTAAGGAACTCATCCTGCTTAAAAATTATGTCCGTTCCAGAAAGAAAAAGAATGCTTTTGAAAGCCGTTTCAGAGAGCTGTATCCCCATTTCATCGCACAGGCAAAGGAGGCTTTGGATCAGCTTAACGGACAGGAGGAAGCCTTTGATGAAATGCTGCTCTGTCATGGAGACTGTAATCAGCACAATATTTTACATACGGCAGAAGGATTTTGCCTGATCAATTTTGAAAATATGTTCTGGGGAAAGCAGGTAGTGGATCTGGTAAATTTTTTAAGGAAAATGATGGAAAAAAATAGCTGGAGTATTCAGCTTGGAAGAAGTATTCTGGAAGAATATGATAAAGTGGTAAATCTTACGGAAGGCGACAGGAAACTCATCTATATTCTTTTGCTTTTCCCGGAAAAATTCTGGAAAATCTCAAACCATTACAGCAATTCCCATAAGGCATGGGTATCAGGCAGGGATATCGAGAAGCTGGAAAAATTATCGGAGATGGAGCCGGCGCGGGTACGATTTTTGGAAAACGTATTTTCTTTTTAAGGAAGAAGGGCTATACTAAAGATATGAGAAAAATAGCAATCAGAAAAAAAATTATATATTTCTGCCTGCTGGCAGTAATGTTTCTTTTTTCTGCCTGTGGGAAACAGGAGACCTCAGGAGATGGCGTGACCTATTTTCACCATTCCCGGGCCGGGGAACAGACAGGGGATACGGAAGGGGAAACACAGCTGTCTGCAGATGAGACAGAGGGAAAAGAATACTTTCTGGTCACTGTGGTGGATCAGATTGAGGAGACGCTGCAACTTTACCGCTATTCGGATCAGATGGAGTACCGTTACTACTATTCCAGCAGCACGGTATTTTACAATAAGTTCGGAAACCGGACACCGGTTACGAATTTAGAACCGGGTCTTTTGGTTACCATAGGGGAGATTGACAGCAGCGGGAGCCTGACGGAGGTTCATATTTCCGATGCCGCCTGGGTCTATGATGATGTAAAGCGCTTTTCTGTCAATCCGGATATGGAGATGTTAAAGATTGGATCGGGAAAATACCGGTTTACAAATGAAACGATGGTTTTTTCCGGAAACAAGAGGCTTCAGATGACGGATTTAAAGGAAGGCGATGTTCTCTCGGTTGTGGGGCATGATAAGGATGTTTTGTCTGTGCGTGTCACGACTGCCCAGGGAACGCTGGCCCTTACCAACACCGGGCTCTTTGAGGGAAGCTTTTTGCAGCTGGGAACAAAAATCTTTACAGAGATCACGCCGGATATGGAGATTTCCGTACCGGAGGGAACCTATGAGCTTCGCGTGGCAAATAAAGGCTGGGGCGGAAATACTGAGGTGACCATTACAAGAGGCCGGACAACCTATGTGGATTTAGATAAAATAAAGGGAGATGGGCCATCCTATGGAAAAATCAAGTTTGTTATCGATGACCCGTCGGCAGAACTTCTGATTGATGGGAAGGAGACGGACTATGAAAAGCCGGTGAAACTGACCTATGGAAGCCACAGTATTGTGGTCTATTCCACAGAATACGGCACCTGGAAGCGGAATCTGTTTGTGAATTCCGCGGAATCCACTATTGTTATAGAGCTTTCCGATACAGAGGAAGAAAAATCCGGAAACTCTGAGGAAAGCAGTACCTCGGGAAACCGGAGCAATAGTTCCTCCACAAATAGTGAAAACAGTTCATCATCCTCAGAGTCCCAATCAGGCAAGAGCGAGAAAGAAAAGCGGGAAGAAGATCTTGAGACGCTGCGGGATTTGATCTCGGGCCTGACCGATTCCAGTAGTCTTGTGACAAAATGACGATTTTTTCGTTAGATTTTTGGTTGTTTTTAAGGGCGGTAAAGCCCGAAAATATGGCATTTGTCCTTGACAAAAGGCGGGAAAACAAGTATAAATAAACATGTAGTAATTTGAGAGAAGGAACTCGAATTATATAATATAGAATCCATAGGAGGAATTTTATCATGAACAAGGCAGAGTTAGTTGCAGCAGTAGCTGAGAAAGCAGAGATTTCCAAAAGGGACGCTGAGGCAGCAGTTAAGGCATTTACAGATGTTATTGCAGAAGAACTTAAGAAGGGTGAAAAGATCCAGTTAGTTGGATTCGGTACTTTCGAGGTTTCTGAGAGAGCTGAGAGAATCGGAAGAAATCCTCAGACAAAGGAAGAGATTAAGATTCCGGCTTCCAAAGCACCTAAGTTTAAGGCTGGAAAGGCATTAAAGGATTATTTAAACTAATTCTGGTGAAATATGTGAAGGGAGCGCCGTCTGGTGCTCTCTTTTTTCATTCGGATTAAAAGCTTGAATGCAGAACTAAAACAAATGCAATCAGTTTAAATCAGGACAGATGGGAGAATGAGAATGAGACTGGATAAATTTTTAAAGGTATCACGCCTGATCAAGCGGCGCACCGTTGCCAACGAGGCCTGTGACGCAGGCCGTGTTATGGTGAACGGCAGGCCGGCGAAGGCTTCTACTAACGTGAAGGTTGGAGATGAGATTGAAATCCTGTTCGGACAGAAATCCGTAAAGGTTCGGGTTACGGATATTCAGGATACCACGAAAAAGGAACAGGCAAAGGATCTGTTCGAATACATATTTTAAGCGGAGGCGCATACATTATACCATATCTTATTCATAATTCGTCTTAGGGAAAGCAGTCCCCCTGCATCAGTCAAATGAAGGGGGATAAGAGGTTTAGGAGGGTATGTGTGTGGAAGACAGGGGAAAAACGATAGAGGGTGGTCAGCATCGCCTGACGCTCATCAATCGGAACAGTGGCAGCTTTACCGGGGTTAAAGATGTATTGAACTTTGACTCGGGTGAGATTATTCTGGATACGGAGCTGGGAAGACTTACCATAAAAGGAAACAATCTTCATGTGAACCGGCTGGATCTGGAGAAAAAGGAAGTGGAGATTGATGGAACCGTAGAGCTGCTTCAATATGCAGGAATGCCGGGGCACGGACTGTTTGGGAAGTGGTTCGGATCGTGACAGAGGGATTTCTTTTCCTTTCATTTTTTCTGTTTGGAGTAGCTGCATTTCTGGGATATGACGGGATTCGGATTTTACGAAGGGTATTTCCCCATGGGATTCTGTGGATCGCAGGAGAGGATTTTCTCTATTGGACCGTGACGGGGAGCTGTTTTTTTCTCCGTCTGTGCCAGGAAAATAACGGAAGAATCAGAGGATATCTGCTGTTGGCAGTTGTCCTTGGAGCGGTTTCCTATTATGCACTCTTCAGCCGTTTTCTGATGAGGTTTCTGACGAGAGGAATCATTTCAATGAAAAACCGGTTGAAAAAAATGAAAAAAGCGGCTACAATAAGAATGAATAAGCTTCATGTGAAAAAGAAGCAGCAAAGATCGGAGAAGGACAATGAGTGCGAAGAGGAGACGCCGCGCTAATGGAGCGGTTGGCATTGTTGTCATAGTTTTTGCATTTCTGGTGGTTATGACAGTTCAGATCTGCAGAATCAGGGCAAAGGATGCCGATTATGTGCAAAGAGAAGCAGAGCTTAAAAAAGAGTATCAGGAGGAGACCAAAAGGTCAAGTGAGATTGATGATCTTGAAACCTACATGAACTCATCCGAATACATAGAAGATGTTGCAAAAAGCAAGCTCGGTCTTACTTATAAGAATGAGATTATTTTTAAGGAAAAGAAAGAGTAGAGGAAGAATCTGTGTCCTGCAGGTTCTTCCTTTTTTAATATCCTATGTTTTGCAGAAACCCATTCATGGAACATTTGAACGAAAACTTTTTTTAAAATCACAGAAGAAATGACAGAAAATTCCATGCCATGTGAGTATACTTTCGCCTTGACGAATCAATCAGGAGGTGTGGTATGGACACGAAAAAGAAAAAGAAAGCAGGAGAAAAAAGACTATTGGGGCAAATCCTATATGCACTGTTTGGACTTTTGGCCAGCAGGATATGTGTGATGGGATACTATCCCTTTGTCCCGGCATTTTATGCGGCATGCTGCCTGGACAAAAAGAAAAATCTGCTCTTATACATAGGGTTATTTGCGGGAATGGGCCTGTCAATGCCTGTGGCTTCCGTGGTAAAATATCTGTTTTCCCTGCTGGTCTTAGGGATTGCTATCCGTTTTTATGTATGGGCAAACAGGAGATGCAGCGGTTGGACGGCCGGCGTGATTGCGGGAATCACGACGATAGCCATGAACTGTTCCGGTCTCATTGTGACGCAGGTGGGAAAAAGGGAGCTGATACTGGGAATCAGTGAGGGAATTGCCGTATTTGGCCTGGCAGTGTTATTTCACTATGTTTTCGAAATGGGAACCCAGCTGGCAGACAGCCTGGGGCAGTCCGGGAATGAAAAGGAGGAGGCGTTTTCCGATAGCGGAAGGTTTGATGCCCAGGGAAGAATTCACGCCTTTGCAGATGCGGTGGATGAGCTTTCGGCAGCATTTGCCTCTATGGGAAAGCGTTCCTATAGGGGACAGCCGGAAAGCCTTGCCGTTTTAGAACAGGAGATTACCGGAAAGCTCTGTGGCGGCTGTGATGCCTGCGCCATCTGCATGGAACAACAAAAACCGGATTTTTATGCGAGAATCCGTCAGATGCTTACAGCAGTGGTTTCACATAGCCCTAAAGAGGAAATCATAAGCAAGAACTATATAGAGGACTGTCCGCACTATTCCGGGATGGTGGAAGAGGCAATCTGGGCTTTTTCCCGGATGGAACTAAATGAAGCCTGGTACCGGAGACTGCAGGAAAACAGGATGGTAATAGCCGGACAGCTGGATGCCATGTCCTCCGCCCTTCTGGATATGGACCAGGGAATAAAAAATGTGGATGCACGCTCGAAGCTTTTACTGGCACGCATCAATTTTGAAGCGCGGGAATACGGTCTTGTGGCGGAGCAGCTTCATATTTACGAGGACAGGGATGGAAGGAGAATGATTACCGCGCAGGTAGCCAGCAAATGGGGCGGGGGCATTCCCGCAAAAAATTACAGGAAGGCACTGGAGCGTGCCACCGGGATTGCCATCCGGCTGCAGAAAGATGCGAGAAATATTCTGACGCAGGAAGCGGTTTCCATTACTGCATATGAAGATACCTGTTTTTATGCCTTATCCGGGGTGGCTTCCGAGACCAAGGAGGGCTCTGGCATGAGTGGAGATAATTTTTCACTGTTTACTCTGGAAAACGGACATTATCACATCTGTCTTTCAGACGGAATGGGGAGCGGACCGGATGCGTTTAGGGAAAGCGATATGGTGGTAGAGCTTATGGAAAAATTTTTGGAGGCAGGCTTTCCAGCAGAAACGGCAATCCGGATGATGAACTCTGCCATGGTGCTTAAGGGAGAAAATGAGTCCTATTCCACTTTGGATTTTGCATCCCTTGACCTTTACAGCGGGCATTTGGAGCTTACCAAAATCGGAGCGGCGGCATCCTTTGTCTGCCATAATCACAAGGTAAGCTGCCTTACTTCGCCATCTCTTCCGGCGGGAGTGGATGCCTCTTATTCCGGGGATCTTCTGGAAAGGAATCTTACGCACGGTGATTTTCTTGTCATGGTAACGGATGGTGTGTTAGAATATCTACATGTCAAAAATCCGGAGGAAAAGCTTGCAGAGATGATCAGTGAGATCAATACAGAAAATGCCGGGACTTTTGCAAGTACGCTGATGGAGCACGTCATGCTTTTTACGGGCGGGCATGCCATGGATGACATGACGATCATCGTCACCGGCATCTGGGAGAAATAATGGTTGAACAGGTAAAGAAATACATGGAACAATGGCATATGACAGAGAAAGGCTGTACGGTAGTGGCCGGGGTGTCGGGGGGTGCGGATTCCGTATGTTTATGTCTTGTGTTACAGGAACTTTCCACACAAATGGATTTTTCCCTGGAAGTTATCCACGTGGAACATGGAATCCGGGGGGAGGAAAGCAGAAAGGATGCGGCATTTGTACAGGAACTCTGCAGTAAACTTGGAATTTCCTGCCATATGGTGCAGGTTTCCGTTCCCGGATATGCAAGGGAGAATCATCTGGGGGAGGAGGAAGCTGCAAGAATTTTACGTTACCACGCCTTTGCGGAAATTGCAGAGGGGAGGAAAAATGTGCGTATTGCGGTTGCACACCATATGGAGGATAATGCGGAGACCATGTTGTTTCAGCTGGTTCGGGGAAGCGGGCTGGATGGGCTGTGCGGGATGCGTCCAGTGAGAACCGGAGAACAGGGGGAAATTTATATCCGTCCGTTTCTTACCGTAAGCCGTGGGCAGATTGAAGCCTGTTTAAAAGAGAAAGGACAGGATTTTTGTGAGGACAGTACCAACAGCTGTGAAGCCTACAGCAGAAACCGGATGAGAAACCGGGTGATTCCGGAACTGAGTGCCATTAACCGGCAGGCGGTGTCCCATATCTGTGATGCCATGCAGCAGTTGTCACAGCTTCGGGATTATCTCGAGGAACAGACAAAAGCCTGTGCCCCGCAGGTGATTGTGCATGGGAAAAATGAGATTGCATTAGATATTGAGAAGCTTTCTGTTTTACCGGAAGCTATCCGTATGCGGCTGATCCGTGAGGCACTGCAGGAGACAGCAGGGGCAAAAAAAGACATTACATCGACCCACATTGAGGCAGTGGCAGGACTTATGGGAAAACAGACCGGAAAATCTATTGAGCTTCCTTATGGAGTCAGGGCGTACCGGCAATATGGGGGGATTGTGCTGACTTCTGCAGCAGTGAATGCCATAGAACCGGTATGTGTCAGCGTTTCCTTAGACTTATTATCAGAAGGTGTATTTTCTCTCAAAGCAGGGGATGGCTGTTTTCAGGGCCGTATTTTTGAATTTGATGGAAATATGCATAAAATTCCACAAAAAATCTATACGAAATGGTTTGATTGTGATATGATAAAGGATAGCTTTACCATTCGAACAAGAAAACCGGGAGATTTTTTTCTATTGGATTCTGCCGGTCACCACAAGAAGCTGGAGGATTATTTCGTGGACCGTAAAGTCCCGGCGGCACAGAGGGATGAATGTCTTCTTGTGACCCGGGGGGCAGAGGTACTTTGGATTGTCGGAGGACGCATGGCATACGGAGCCGGGATTTCAGAGCAAACGAAAAAAGTTTTGGAAATCACTGTAAAAGGCAGGAAATACAGGGAGGAATAGGTCATGGATTACAGAGAAAAACATAAAATTTCCGTATATCTGACGGAAGAACAGCTGAACCGGAGAATCGCTGAGATCGGAGCAGACATTACCAAACGGTTTGCAGGCGAGTCCGTGTATCTGGTGTGCATTTTGAAAGGTTCTATCTTTTTTACCACAGAGCTTGCCAAAAGGATCGCTCTTCCGATGACAATCGATTTCCTCTCGGCATCCAGCTATGGTGCCCAGACTAAATCCTCCGGGGTAGTCAGTATCAAAAAGGATCTGGAGCAGTCTATCGAAGGCGAGAACGTTATTGTTGTGGAGGATATTGTGGATTCCGGACATACGTTAAGCCGTCTGATGCAGCTGTTCGAGAGCAGAAATCCGAAGACACTGACCATCTGTACGCTTTTGGATAAGCCGGAGAGGCGTGTGGTTAAGGATTTGAAGGTGGACTATACAGGATTTGTGATTCCGGACAAGTTTGTGGTGGGCTTCGGTCTGGATTACGATCAGAGATACCGCAATCTTCCCTATATCGGATTTGTGGAAGATGTGGAGTAAAGAAGGAGAATATAACATTGAATACAAAAAAACAAAACGGGTTTGGCGGTTTTGGTGTCTATGTGATGCTGATTCTGCTGGTAGTTTTTCTGTGGTACATGTTTACCAGTAACAGTGCGACCAGTGATTTTGGAAGGGAAAACTTAATCAGGGCGCTGGATGACAACAAGGTTGTGAGCATCCGTGTGGAACAGAACAGAGAGGTTCCTACCGGATACTTAAGCATTAAGATGAAGGACGGTTCCTCTGAGCGGCTGTACACTTCTGATGTTAACGAGATACAGACTCTGCTTCAGGAGAAGGATTTTACCAATTATGTGGTGGATGATGTGCCGGCAGAGAGCTGGATCATGAAATTACTTCCGTATCTTCTTATCTTCGGAGCGATTTTTATCCTGTTTGTCATTATGAATAATAACGCTGCTGCAAGTAACAGCAATGGGAAAATGATGAATTTCGGGAAAAACCGCGCGAAGCTTTCCACGGAAGAGGACAACAAGGTTACTTTCGAAAATGTGGCAGGCTTAAAAGAGGAAAAGGAAGATCTGGAGGAGATTGTTGATTTCCTGCGGGCACCGAAAAAATATACAAAGCTTGGCGCAAGAATTCCTAAGGGGGTACTGTTAGAGGGACCTCCGGGAACCGGTAAGACTCTGCTGGCAAAAGCAGTAGCAGGAGAGGCAGGAGTGCCGTTCTTTAGTATTTCCGGTTCGGATTTCGTAGAAATGTTTGTGGGTGTCGGTGCATCCCGTGTGCGTGACCTTTTTGAGGATGCCAAGAAGAATGCGCCGTGTATCGTATTTATCGATGAGATTGATGCTGTTGCGAGACGCCGTGGAACCGGAATGGGCGGCGGACACGATGAACGTGAGCAGACCTTAAACCAGATGCTGGTGGAGATGGACGGTTTTGGTGTTAATGAGGGCATCATTGTCATGGCAGCAACAAACCGTGTGGATATCTTAGATCCTGCCATCCTGCGTCCGGGACGTTTTGACAGGAAGATTGTGGTGGGCAGGCCGGATGTGGCAGGCAGAGAAGAAATTTTAAATGTCCATGCAAAGAACAAACCATTAGGTGATGATGTGGATTTAAAGCAGGTGGCACAGACTACCGCAGGCTTTACCGGTGCAGACCTTGAAAATCTGTTGAATGAGGCAGCAATCCTTACGGCAAAGGAGGAGAGGGCTTTTATCACCCAGGCAGATATCCAGAAAGCCTTTATCAAGGTGGGAATTGGCGCAGAGAAGCACAGCCGCGTCATTTCTGAGAAGGAAAAGAAGATTACAGCCTATCACGAGAGTGGTCATGCAATTTTATTCCATGTGCTTCCGGATGTGGGACCGGTGCATACGATTTCCATTATCCCTACGGGAGCTGGAGCAGCAGGATATACTATGCCATTGCCGGAGCGGGATGAGATGTTTAACTCCAAGGGACGCATGCTACAGGAAATTGTGGTAGACCTTGGCGGCCGCGTGGCAGAAGAACTGGTATTTGACGATATCACAACGGGAGCATCCCAGGATATCAAACAGGCCACCCAGATGGCACGGGATATGGTGACACGTTACGGTATGTCAGAGAATATCGGTCTGATCTGTTACAAGGATGATGATGATGAGGTATTTATCGGACGCGACCTTGCTCATGCCCATAACTATAGCGAGGGCGTAGCCGGAGCCATTGACGCAGAGGTAAAACGTATCATTGATGAGGCTTATGAGAAAGCAAAGAAGATCATCAATGAAAACCGTGCAATCCTTGACCGGTGTGCAGAACTTCTTCTGGAAAAGGAGAAGATTACCCGTGAGGAGTTTGAGGCACTTTTTGAGGCATAAGGTTCTCCGAATGTATGGGGAGGGGTTCTGAATAGTTGCCAGTAGGAATAGAAATAAGAGTGTGCAATATGCACAAAAACTCATATAAATTTTTGTGAAGTTTATGCACACTTATTTTCGGAATCGTGGTACTATAATAACCGTAAAAACCCCCCAATACATTATATATAGTTTTTGCTATACCCCATAGTAAAAATACCTTCTCCTAAAAAGACAGCGTTCGTAGCTGTCTTTTTTCATATCTATTCAGGAGTCTGCCCCAAATACTTTTATAAAACCCTGCGTTTTACGTGCCTTTGATACAGCAGGGAGGAATTCATTTCGCATATTATGATACAAGGGTCAAAAGGTATTTTGCTCTTCATTAGATAAATATGGTGAAAAAGCCTGATGTGCAAAAAAATAGGAGAGGCGGGATTTGGTTTGTGCGATTTTTTATGACCACTGTAAAAAATGGGACTTTAGTACTGTGTAAATTGTATAGAAACAGCTGGTAAGTTTTTTCACGTTTGTGCACACTTCTCCATGGAAACATGATATTATAATAACTGTAAAACCCCCAATACATTATATAGTTTTTGCTATACCCCATAGTAAAAATACCTTCTCCTAAAAGACAGCGTTCGTAGCTGTCTTTTTTATTTGGAAAGAGCCCCTGGTACACCAGAAACTTTTTATTTGGGGTGCTGTGTGCAAAAAAATAGGATCAGCGGGATTTGGTTTGTGCGATTTTTTATACCTGTTGTAAAAAATGGGACTTAAGTACTGTGTAAACTGTATAGAAACAGTTGATAAGTTTTTTCACGTTTGTGCACACTTCTCCATGGAAACATGATATTATAATAACCGTAAAAACCCCCCAATACATTATATAGTTTTTACTATACCCCATAGTAAAAATACCTTCTCCTAAAAAGACAGCGTTCGTAGCTGTCTTTTTAATTTTCATATTTTCTGTTGCGATATCAGAATGCTTGTGATATAATCAAATCTTGTCAGGGCAGATTCCCGAGTGGCCAAAGGGGACAGACTGTAAATCTGCTGCAAATTGCTTCGGTGGTTCGAATCCACCGCCATCCATTCAGATTAGAAACAACTCTCTGATCTGCAAAATTTCATAGCGCGGGGTAGAGCAGTCTGGAAGCTCGTCGGGCTCATAACCCGGAGGTCGTAGGTTCAAATCCTTCCCCCGCAACTATATGCCCAGATAGCTCAGTTGGTAGAGCGGAGGACTGAAAATCCTTATGTCGCCGGTTCGATTCCTGCTCTGGGCATATTTTTTTGCTCTGGAATGCCGTATTTATGCGGGTTCCAGAGTTTTTTATATGCTGATTTTAGCAAAACTCATGCAATAACTCATGCAAAATAGAATATAAAAAGGATCAGGTTCTCTGTTTGCTCTCGGTATCTTTACATAATACCGGCTGCTGATGATATAACAGAGTAGATGGATGACAGTGAGAGATACGGTGGGAGGGAGACAGGGATGAGAAAATTACAGTTCTATGACAGATCAAAGATTAACTTCGGAGATCTGTTGTTTGACAGACAGGCACTGCGCCGTCTCCTGATCCCGCTTATGGCCGAGCAGCTGCTCAACACGCTGATGGGCATGATGGATACGGTCATGGTTGCCAGATGCGGAAGTGCGGCAATCTCCGCGGTTTCCCTGGTCGATGCAATCAATGTGCTTGTGATTCAGGTATTTGAGGCGCTGGCAGCTGGCGGAACCATCATCTGTTCCTTCTATATCGGCAGACAGGACAGAGAGCGTGCAAACCGTTCCGCAGAGCAGATTGTGCTGACGAACATCGTGCTGTCCGTCATGCTGACGGCCGTCTGTGTCTTGCTCAGAGTACCGCTGCTTCACCTGGTTTTTGGAACAGTCGAGCCGGATGTGATGCGGAACTCGCTCATTTACTTCCTGATCACGGCACTTTCCTATCCCTTTATTGCGCTTTCAAACTGCGGAGCCGCATTCTACCGTGCCGGCGGGGAGAGCCGCTTTCCGATGCTGATTGCAGCGCTGTGCAACGGAGCCAATATAGGCGGGAATGCCATTCTCATCTTTGGACTGAATCTTGGCGTTGCCGGTGCCGCATACGCAACGCTGGGATCCAGGATTCTGAATGCAGTGATATTGTTCGTCATGCTTCGAAAGGACCGCCAGCAGATTGTACTTCGCCGGTATCTGGTCAAACCGAAATGGGATACCATCCGGGATGTTCTGTCGATCAGTGTGCCAGCCGGAATCGAGAACGGGATGTTTCAGTTCGGAAAGCTGGTCATTCAATCCTCCGTTTCACTTCTTGGAACAACAGCCATTGCGGCCCAGGCGCTGACGATTCTCCTGGAAAGTCTGAACGGGATCGCCGCGATCGGAATCGGGATTGGCCTGATGACGGTTGTAGGACAGACGATCGGCGCAGGGCGGAGAGAAGAGGCAAAATACTACATTGTCAGGCTGACAAAGCTGGCGTACCTCGCCGTGTTTCTGAGCGTTCTGGCTGTTCTTATTCTCACGAAGCCGGTGATCTTCCTGGCAGGGCTTGAGCCGGCTGCCGGGAAGATGTGCTTTCAGATGATGATCTTTATCAGTATCGTAAAGCCGATTGTGTGGGTACCGGCGTTCATCCCTGCGTATGGTCTGCGGGCAGCAGGCGATGTTCGTTTTTCAATGGTCACGTCAAGCATTACGATGTGGACGGCGAGAGTCATTCTGGCTGTTGTCCTGATTCGCGTTTTTCATGTCGGTCCGATTGCGGTGTGGATTGGAATGGCTGTAGACTGGACCCTGCGGGGAATCATATTCCTGCATCGCTATCTGAGCATGAAATGGCTGGACCGGAAGATTGTCAGCAGCTCTGCGATCTGACGGAGGTTTCATACGCAGCCATATGTGATATGATAAGAAAGCTGTGCGGTTCTGACGAAGCATGATGAATC
>JALEZW010000034.1 GCA_022772675.1 Agathobacter sp.
ATCTGAGTATTTCTCAGCAAGCTTTAGAAGTCCCATACAACTTCGGTAGGTCTGTTGTTCCACACTTTTGGAGGTCAGTATTGCATTGACCACAGTGTACGTATTTATGCCAATCCGCTCAGCCCATTTGCGGAAACGATCGCCATTCCATTCCAGATATTTCTGATGGTCTTCCGGCATATGTTCCGTGACAGTGCTGTACTGCCCAGGGCGTCCTTTCAGACGACGGTGGGAAGCAATGCGGTTATGGTTGTAGAAAATTTCAATAGTGGTATCTGTTACCTTTACATCAACTTTCTTGTTGATGTATTCGTAAGGAACTGAGTATAGCATTCCGTCCACAGATATGTGATAATTAAACTGGACGGTGGCTGTTTTCCAGTCGCTCAGTTCAAAACGGGTAGCAGGTAATGGTGCCAGCAATGGTTTTTCTTCCTCAAGAAATAAGCTTCGCCGACTACCCTCTTTCTTCTGAAAGAGCCTTTGGTTGAACAGTTCGAGCTTGTCTCTGATTGCACGATTTAATTCGGCAAGGGAGAAGAACTGTTCATTCCGAAGTGCTGCTGTTATCCAGGTAGAGATATTTCCTACCGTTCCTTCAGCATTCGGCTTATCCTTGGGAGCTCTGACACGAGCCGGAATAATAGCTGTACCATAGTGCTCAGCCAGTTCCTGATAAGTTTCATTGATCTGCTGGTCTTTCCATCCACCATTGTGAACAACTGCAGTTTTGCAGTTATCCGGTACGAGGATTCTGGCGACACCGCCAAAATATTCGTACATATGGACATGAGCATTAATCCATGATTTCTGCTTCATATCCAGACATGCCTCCACATATGCATACTGGCTGTAGGTCATAACACCAACAAATATATAGGCTTTAATGATTTCTCCGGTATCCGGGTCAATGATTGTTGCAGGATCCCCTGCCCAGTCTACTTCAACCTGTTCACCGGGTTTGCGATTGATATGCATGGTAGCGCGTCGTTTCTGCTCATCCTGCTGGATGTGATAGCAGAATTGGGAATACATGAGCGGTTCCTCACCGTTAGCACGGCAGTCCTCCATGTATTCTGTCCACAGAAGCTTTTTGCTGACTCCGTTGCGGAGCAGTTCCTTGTGGATGTAAGCATAGTCAGGCATCCTTTTATTGGATGTGACTTGATTTGCAGAAGGGAAAAACTTTTCTGCAAGTACAGCATCGGTATCGCTTTCATCAAGTGGCCAGGAAATATCTAATTCCTTAGCTCGCCTTAAAATGCGATTGACCGTCTTCTTGGATACATTGCAGCTGTCGGCAATGTTCTGCTGACTGAGTCCCAGACCACTAAGTCTGAGAATCTCTCGATACTTGGTCATAGTCATGACCTCCTTTGAATGTATTTACACCTCTCGGTGCATGATTACATTCTAAAGGATTTATGATAAAGGTTTCCACCACCGGAATGGTGGTTTCCTTAAAAACGGATTTGCGGTTTCCTATCCCCGGACAGCAGGGACACGGATTATTCATGTTTCTCATACTGGATGTCTGTATAAATTCGTTAGGACAAAGAAAATGATACAATCTTAACGATTGTACCATTCGGGGGGTTCAAAAGGGGGTTCATTTGACCCCCCTTCTAAACTGCTTTATTTCCTATCAAATTCAGTACCCATAACAAAGGTCCAAACTGAAATTTATCTTTGCTTTACTATTTTCAATAGTTTTCTCACATAATCATCTGCGTGATTTATTGAAAACTCTCCATGATACATATTAGGAAGAACTTGTATAAAACTACCCTGTAATTTTTCATGAATGATTTTAGCAGATTTTTTCATTGAATGATTTTCTTTTTCTCCAACATAAATTTGAACGGTTGTCTCACACTCTCCTATACCATCTTTTAGAGAATATACTGAGTTTTCCTGCAAAAAGGCAATCATATCACTCTTACTAATAGCACAAGTATCTTTGTAATATTCATCAAACAAATTCGATTTTATTCTTAATGATTTGAATTGTAATTTTGAAAACCACTTATACTTTATTAATCCATAGCAACTCCCAAATGCCGGTTTAATCATGGAATATGTAAATTTTGAAGGTATCACAAGTGCGCTTTCCACTATTGCATACTTACATATATCTTTACATTGAGATAAAATTTCAAGCAAAATCTGCCCTCCGAGCGACAGTCCTCCCATCAGTAAAACAGAACCACCCAATTTACTATTTACAAATTCTATAATCTCCAAAGCATTATTCTCTATCGTCGTAAAATTTTTATCACAGCCTGCATGACCATCTAATATAGGCAAAAACACATGATAATCCGTTTGCAGTCTTTCAGCAACTTCTTTGTAATTCCACCATGATAAACCGCCTCCGTGTAAGAGGATAATTACATCATTATTTTCTTTTCCATATTCTACATAATTCAACGTCTTTCACCTCGCTGCAAAATTCATATTTGTTTAATTCCGAAAATAGGAAGTTATTCGATATTTTCGAATAACTGAATGTATCTATAATTCTTCTGCGTAATCTTTTATCTTAAATTCATGCTCTAGAATTTCTTCTTCGCTAGTTACAACGTAATTCTCTGGCTTGAAGTCCTTTCGAATAGTGATCGTATTTAAACAATCATAGCCATTTCTACAATATAGCTTCAATGCATCGTAAGCGCATAGTTTCGGGGTGTTCCCCCGAAAAAACAGGCATCCTCGCTAGGGATGCCAGGCATGCGAGTATTTTACTCTAATTATTTACAAGTTTCCTGTGCCAGCTTGCTCCAGGGTGCCAGCTGCTCTAATTCA
>JALEZW010000058.1 GCA_022772675.1 Agathobacter sp.
TTGCCGCCCTCTGCTGTAATTTCATCGACCACCTTCTGTCCACGCTCTACATTACGACCCGTAATGACAACTGTAGCTGCTTCCTTAGCACAAAGCTTCGCAATCCCAATTCCAATTCCACTTGTTGAGCCTGTTACAATGGTAACCTTATCCTTTAAACGTTCCATTCTAAACCTCCTGAAATTATACTTACAAATCACCAAACAGTTACATAAAATAGGTTGTCCATCGCATTTTTAAGTATACATATTATATTATAAAAATGAGACATCCCACTGACTGTAAATTCATTCTTTGAACCTGCAAATTACAAATTGCCAGAACCGTTTTCGTTTGCTATAATTGTTTTGTTATACATATGTGAAGGTTGCTCACCTGCTACGCCAATAGCCGGAATACGAGCAGCCTTTTCTTTTTGTTTATCCGTCACACTCATTCACCATTCCCTTCATAATTGTTGCAACCATTTCCACTACAATCAGAAGTTCTTCATTGTCATTGCTGACCTTTTCCAGACGTTTCAGTTCTTCGTAAATCTGTGTCATTTGATGCTTCAATGCCTTGAATACCTTTGGATTGCCCTGAACCACCACTTCACGATTTAATAATCTTCGCAAGATATAATCCTGCTTTGCAAGTCCGGATAATTCTACTAAGTCATCCAGCAGCTTTGCCTCTTCTTCAGATACTCGAAATCCTACATTACGATTTCGCCATCTGCCTTTACTATCTACATTCTTCTCCATAAGTCCTAATCCTCCTTTGACATTCTTTCAATTTCCAGCTTCTCCGCCATCTCATTTTGCACAGTAGGAAACAAATGTGCATAACGATAAGTGATTTTCTCTGTCTCATGCCCCACACGGTTCCCAATTGCCAATGCACTAAATCCCATGTCAATCAGAAGAGACACATGACTATGTCGCAGATCATGAATTCTAATCTTCTTCACTCCGCTTTCCTTGCACCCTCTTTCCATCTCGTGTCCAAGATATGATTTAGTAAAGCTGAACATTCGCTCATTTTCACCAATCTCATAAAACATCTCAAGATAATCTTTGATTTCATCACACAAAAATGGTGGCAACGTGATAATTCGATTACTTTTTACCGTCTTAGGTGTCGTAATAATATCCTCACCCTTAGAACGATGAAATGTCTTATTAATTCGCAATGTCTGATTTTCAAAATCGAAATCACTCGGTGTAAGTGCAAGCAGCTCTCCGGAACGGATTCCCGTCCAATACAAAAGTTCAAATGCATAAAAGGATCGCGGTTTATCCATCATCGTCTCTGCATATTTCAGATACTCTTCTTTCGTCCAGAACTGCATCTCCTTTGGTACTTCCTTCCCAATATTCCCTGCAAGGGAAGATGGATTCTTGGGAAGATTATAGTACTTTACAGCATGTGCAAAAATCGCTGTAAGTTGTGCTTGAATCGTTCTCAAATAATCCTGAGAGTATTTCTCTTCTTTTCCCTCATCCTTAAATGCTGCCAGAAGCTCATTCTGCCATGCAATCACATCTCTGACTTCAATTTCATCTATCTTTCTATCCGCAAAATAAGGTAAAATCTTAGTTCTTATGATATGACTTTTTGTCTCCCAGGTGCTTCTCTTTAATCGTGATGCCTTATCCGCTTCGTATATCTCATAGAAGCTACCAAAGAACATATCCAGCTTCGCCTGAGACTTTAGCATCATCTCATGTTCCCAGGCTACTGCTTCACGTTTTGTTTCAAAGCCACGTTTTTGTGTCTGCTTTCGTTTTCCTGTGATATCCGTATATCGGTATATCACACGCCACTTCCCGGTGGCATTGTCTTTATAAACCGACATATAATCAACTCCTTTCCACTACTCTTTGCTATAGCACATTCTTTCATCAAAATATGCTCTGCTGACTCTTGCTGCAACTGTAATAAATCCTTTCGCTTTCAATTCCTTATTCAACTGTCTTACAATCTCATAAGCCTTTGACTTTGAAACTGATAATAGCTCAGCAACTTCATCCACTGTTAAAAATGTCTTTTCGTCCATATTTCCTTGTCCTCCTTTCTTCGGGATTTTAATACTTAACTTTTATCCGTTAAGTTCATGTGTGGTTATTATATTAACTCTTTTTAGTTAAGTCAATACCTTTTCTGCAGAAAATTAACTTTTTTTGTTAAAGTTTTTCTTGATTACATTATTTACAGGTGTTATACTACACTTAAACAAATTGATTTAACTATTTGCCAATGGCAACATCAACGGACAAAAGGAGGCAACTATGTTAGGAAAAAGAATACGATTATTCCGAACCAGAAAAGGATTAAAGCAGAAAGAACTCGGTGAAATGGTAGGCTTCATGGGAAAAACTTCAGATGTTCGTATCGCACAATACGAAACCGAAGCCCGTACTCCAAAAGATGATCTGATCAAACAGTTAGCTGATATCTTTGGTGTCACAACCAGAGCAATCACAGTACCTAATATTGATTCCTATCTTGGATTGATGCATACCTTCTTCGCTCTTGAGGATGAATATGGATTCCAAATCACCACAGATAAGGATGGACGTCCGTGTATCACTCTCGATGAAGACCATCAGGCTTATGACCATATCGCACCAATGTTTCTAGCTTGGCTCAGTCAATACTCCAAGTATAAACAAGGCGAACTTTCCGAGGATGACTATGACAATTGGAGATATAACTTCCCAAACATCCAGCCAACTGCCGGCTTCGTGAGAAATCCCATTTCTGATGAGTTAGACGCCGAACTTCAAAAGACGCTAAACAAAGAAATGAAGAAACGAGGTCTGCTTTAATTCCTTTTTCTAGTGGCAACAGACCATACAAGTAAGAGAAAGATAAAGAAAAAGACCTTACCAAAATTCCTTTCCAGTTTGGAAAAGAACTTCAGTAAGGTCTTCTTTAAATGCAATTAATATCATATTTCACTTAACACATTTGCGTTAGATTCTGTTGCCAAATCGTTGCCAAAACTTAACACTTTTTGTTTGGAAGGTGTGCAAATAAAGGCTCGATTTTCACAAATGGTCATTCAAACTCAATCGTCCCCGGTGGCTTACTAGTCAAATCGTAAAATACCCGATTCACTCCCTTAACCTCATTAATAATCCTGCTCATCACCGTCTGCAGCACCTCAAAGGGAATCTGTGAGCTCTCCGCCGTCATGAAATCAATGGTATTGACTGCGCGAAGCGCCACCGCATAATCATAGGTTCTCTCATCCCCCATAACACCAACGGAACGCATATTGGTGAGTGCTGCGAAATATTGATTCGGCATCCATGATGGGTTTTCTCCGTGCTCTTCCTTGTATGCTTCCACTGCCTTATCTACCTCTTCACGGTAAATGGCATCGGCATCCTGCACGATACGCACCTTATCGGCAGTGACTTCGCCGATGATACGGATACCAAGACCAGGACCAGGGAATGGCTGACGGAACACAAGTTTCTCCGGAATGCCCAGCTCAAGGCCGGCCTTTCTTACCTCATCCTTGAAGAGATAACGAAGTGGCTCGATGATCTCCTTGAAATCTACGTAATCCGGAAGACCGCCTACATTGTGGTGTGATTTGATAACTGCAGATTCTCCACCAAGACCACTCTCTACGACATCAGGGTAGATGGTGCCTTGTGCCAAGAAGTCAACAGCTCCGATTTTCTTTGCCTCTTCCTCGAAGACACGGATGAATTCTTCACCGATGATCTTACGCTTCTGCTCCGGCTCGGTGACACCGGCAAGCTTCCTATAATAGCGCTCCTGTGCATTGACGCGAATGAAATTCAGGTCAAATTGACCATTTGGACCAAATACTGCCTCAACCTCATCTCCCTCGTTTTTGCGAAGAAGGCCGTGATCCACGAATACACAGGTAAGCTGCTTTCCGATAGCACGGGAAAGCAGTCCTGCAGCCACGGAGGAGTCCACACCGCCGGACAGAGCCAAAAGGACCTTGCCGTCTCCTACTTTCTTACGAATTTCCCTGATTGTATTCTCTACAAAAGAATCCATGCGCCAGCTTCCGGAACAGCCGCAGATGCCACGAACGAAGTTATGAAGCATCTTGCTTCCCTCTGCCGTGTGAAGCACCTCCGGGTGGAACTGGATGGCATAGAGCTTACGGCTTTCATCCTCTGCCGCTGCCACCGGACAGTCTGCCGTATGGGCAACAATCCGAAAACCCGGTGCAACCTTACTGATATAATCGAAATGGCTCATCCAGCAGATGGTTGTGTTGGTGTCGTTATCATGATCCGGACAGATTTTGCCGGCAGTCTCACCATTCACCGGAGTCCCCACTCCCTCAAAGAGTGGAGATGTCGGATCCACAAACACCTCTGTTTTTCCATATTCACGGATTGGTGCCTTTTCTACTTTTCCACCCAGAATGTGGTTCATCAGCTGTGCCCCGTAGCACAGACCCAGAACCGGGATACCAAGTTCAAATAATTCCTTCGAATAGGTCGGGGAATCAGCTTCATAGCAGCTGTTGGGTCCACCGGTTAAAATGATTCCCTTAGGATTCATTGCCTTGATCTGTTCGATATCAGTACGATAAGAATAAATCTCACAGTACACATTACACTCGCGGACGCGTCGTGCAACCAGCTGATTGTACTGACCACCAAAGTCAATGACAATGACTTTTTCCTGGTCCATGTCTCTTTCCTCCTAAAAATTATCAATTTTTTATTCGGTGTACTAGTACACCGAGTAAAAAGTTTCTGGTGTATTAATTCGTAAAGCGGCTCGAATAGAGTCACCGCCCCATATATTTCCAAGACGAAATGCTCCTGTCCATACATATATAATGGACAAAAGAAAGTGTGAAACGGAAATATAATCTCTGAATCATCGCCCGAATGTTCCAAGCAAATATCATTATATAAAATGAAATTGTAAATGACAAGTCCAAACACACATATATCGCAGAAATATCCGTCATCATACTTCATTTCAGTTACTGGAAATAATCGTCATCCGAATACGTTTCAGCTATAGAAGATTGTTTACCCTGTTTCTTTTTATACTCTGCAGGTGTCATCCCATACACATGCTTACAAGTATTAATGTAGGATTTTACATTGGCAAATCCATTGTCCAACGCAACCTCGGTCACTGTCCGGTCTCCACTGACCAGTTCACGGTTGGCATTCTCTACCCGTACCCGACCCAGATATTTACTAAGATTCATATTCGTTACTGCTTTAAAATACTTTGACATATAATGTGGGGACAGCCCCACCTCATCCGCCAGCATATTCATTGTAATCTTTTCCCGAAAATGAGTCTGAATATACCTGATGATTTGTTTGGCATAGCGGACATCTCCTTTTTCCCTCGGAAAATATACCCGCGGTTCGAGACATTTTGTAAGAAAAATGTAATATAGCTGCAAAATTACCTGATTTACCAAAACCTGACTGTAGGGCGGTTCTGACTCCTCATATTGAACCAGCTGCTTCAGCAGTCCGTCAATTTCCCCGCGAACTTTTTCGTTTCCGTTAACATGAATCACATACTGCTCCAGATTCTCACAATACTTCTTCAGTTCCTCATAAGAAAGCAGAACCACGAGATACTTTTGCACCGCTGTCTTGTCCGGTGCCGCGTTAATATGAATCTCCTCATGATCAACAAAATAAAATTCTCCATCATGAATCCGATACTCCTGACCGTTAACTCTTGCCTCCATGCACCCGTGAATCATATAAACAAATTCCAATTCCGAATGCCAGTGAAGAGAAGACCTGCACCGCCATCCCGGTTTATCTTGAAGCAGAATCCGCCCCGGTATATTCAAATCCTGCTCCACAATTTCCAGTTTGCACTCCAAATCCATTTCCCCCGTCGCAACAAAACTTTCCCGATAATACAGGAAAAAGCTGTCATCCGACAAACAATGTCAAATGACAGCTGCTCCTTTATTTTCTATCAATTAGATTACCACAAAAATTAATTCATTGCAACCGCAGTTACAACTTTATGAAGTTCTTCCAGATATGAATTAAGCTTACTGTACACGGTCTTAAGCTGTTCTGCAGACATCTTTGACGTATCGGCAGATTTGTACTGGTAATATGTCTTCTTCAGCTGCTGGTACTGATCATAGGAACTGTACTGGTAATTAACAGAAAGATATGTCTTTACTGTTGCCAGCATGGAGTTCACGCTTCCGGATGTAAGATCTTCTTTATCTACCACTGTATAATTATCCTTAATCTCATTAACCTTCGCTGTATTTCCCTTAATGATATAAGAATATGCCGGATAAATTTTCTGATCATGGAGATTTGCTCCGTTAAACAGAATGACATCCTTAAATACCTGCACATAATATCCCTGAGAATTATCTTCATGGAAATCATAACTCAGGCTCGTTTTTCCATCCTCTGTCTTTAATGTAGTGGGATTTCCCACAGAGCTGTTATGGATCATGTTGCAGGAGGTTCCGTTGTTATTGGAATAATTATATCCCAGACGGTAATCCTCATGCGTGTGGCCGGAAATCCAGATAATGTCCGGATACTGCTCAATAATGGAAATAAAACGTTTTGCACTTGGCAGGTCTTTGTTGATAGAACCACCATAATATGGATTTTCTGTGTCATCACCTGCACCATATCCCGAAATCAGTGCATGCTGTATCAGATAAATATTTTTACCCTGGTTATAATTTTCTTTCAGTGTATTCTCCAGCCAGTCAAGCTGTTCATCCGTAAACTCATCATACTGTGCCGGACGATAACCACCTTCTAAGGACATGAAAATAAACAAATCCCCGGTTTTCGGCTCGGTCATTGTATAATAGCTCTTTCCACTCTCAATGGTGCTGATATTACTGTCCAGACCGCTGCCCTTTACATAAGCTGCCAGTTCTTCCGGAACCGGATCTTTACGAACCTCATGGTTTCCACCCGCCTCGTAAATCGGATTTACATAATCGGACTGTGCTAAAATACTCTGGTATGCTTTCCACTCTTTGTCGAGATTGTCAAAATTTGCGTTTGTAACCTGATCGCCTGAAGATACAATGAAATCAACGTTCTTTTTTACAGAGTATTCCAGTGCCTGCTCCCAGTTTTTCTCTGAAAACTGCCAATATGCTGCCGGACCGCCCCATTTTTCCTCATCAATGTGAATATCGGAATAAGAATTAAAGGTATACAGTGCATCTTTAGAAGCTGATTTAATCTGCTTCTTGGCCGGAATCTTGTAAACAGCTGCTGCTTTTTTCACGGTCTTGTCCGCCGGCTCTTTTGTAGACTTAACGGCAATGATTTTCGTTGCATCTGCCGGTATTGCGATCTGCTCTGCAAAAGTAAAGCTGCTGCTCTTCCCCTTCTTCACATTCAACCGGGCTATCTCATAATAACCACTTAGTGCCTTTGTGTCATTTGCCCAATACAGATAATAATTTCCACCTGTCTTTGACTTTACCGTAATGGTTCCCTGCGCGAAGCCTGCGGTAGCAGCGTCATTGCCCTGAAATTTGTAAGTAATGGTCACCGCCGGAGCAGTTGTCTTTGCTGTTGGCTCTCCCACAGGTATCAATACTGCAGCCATGCAGATACACAGTGCCCATGTCATCACCCGTTTCAAGAAAGTTTCTCGTTTACCCATAAGTTTTCCCTCCTTTTGTTTAAAACAACCAGTTATATGTAATTATAATGGAATAAAATACCTATGGATAGGCTTATTGCAGACAATAAATTGTCACTTTTTAACCATTTTCATCTCCCCGATAAAACTCCACAACATCCTCCCATACCTTTTCATGCCCACGCTCATTCAGAAGTTCATGCCGCATGCCGGCATAGGTATTGGACCTGATATTGGAAAAGCCGGCCTGCTTCAACCGGTTCATGCTGTCTTTTGCCCCCTTATCAAAGCCGGTGCAGGGATCCTCACTTCCACGGAGCAGAAGAATCGGCAGATTCCCATTCACCCTCTCATATTTCGCAGGATTCTCCATTCCCACCAGCAGCATAAAAAGATCATGAAAGGCAGAAACCGTAAATCCATGCCCACAGTATGGATCTTTTATATATTCCTGCACAACATTCCTGTCGGTGCAGATCCAGTCCACTGCTGTCTCAGGATTTGCTATGCTGTCATTATAATGCCCAACTGCTGCATGTTCCAGCAGACGGGAATAATATTTCGGTCCGCGAAACACGGTACACACCTTCGCCATCAGGAAGCCTTTCGCCAACCCCCACTTCCCCGGATAATTGGGATATCCACTCATGACTATCTTTTCATATCTGTCGGACTGGCTGCGGAGAAGATTCCGGACAATAATTGTTCCCATGGAATGTGAAAACAGGCTGACCTTCTGTGCCTGAAAACGCTTCCTAATATAGTCCGTAATCTGGTTCTGATCCGATAAAAGAGAACGGTGCCCATCCTTTTCTTTAAAAAAACCAGGAAATGGCGCATTTACTCCATGACCTCTCATATCCGATGTAACAACCGTGAAACCAGCCCTGCAAAGATATTCGGCAAAGGCATCATAACGCTCCTTATGTTCTTCCATTCCGTGAATAAACTGAATATATCCACGGGGATTTTCCGCTTCAAATACTGCAAGGCTAAGCTTATAGCCATCTTCTGCGGGTATTGTTACCGTCTCCATCTTCCATTTTCTCCTTTGTCTGTAAACTCTCTGAAGTCGTCAGAATGAATTGAAACTATATCACATTTCCTTACGCCAGTCATTTGATACGCAGCAACTCATCTTTTCGGAAACTCCGGTACAAAATATGCATGATTCATGGGTCCGCTTCCTTTTCCCAGGTCAAGCATCGCCTCCAGTGCCCCGGAGATATACTCCTTCCCATATTGAACAGCTGTCTGTAAATCATATCCTTTTGCCAGATTTGCTGCAATGGCACTGGACAAAGTACAGCCGGTTCCGTGGGTGTTTGGATTATCGATGCGTTTTCCCTCAAACCACACCGGCTTATCCCCTTTCCGGTAAAGCAGGTCGTTGGCATCATTCAGCTGATGGCCTCCTTTTAACAGAACAGCACATCCGTAGGTCTCGCAGATACACGATGCAGCCGATTCCATATCCTCCGCTGTATGAATTTCCATCCCACTGAGCACCTCCGACTCCGGAATATTCGGCGTAATGAGTGTGGCAGCCGGAAGAAGTTTTTCCTTTAAAGCGGTAACCGCTTCTTCACTGATCAGTCTGGCTCCGCTGGTTGCCACCATGACCGGATCCACCACGATATTTTTCGCTCCGTAGATTTTTAGCTTGTCCGCAATCACTTCAATCAGCCCGGCGGACGACACCATACCGGTCTTGACTGCATCCGGATAAATATCGGTAAAAATACAGTCAATCTGCTTTGCCAGAAATTCCGGAGTTACCTCCATAATGTCCGCAACACCCGTGGTATTCTGGGCAGTGAGTGCGGTAACTGCACTCATGGCATACACACCATTTACCGTCATTGTCTTAATATCTGCCTGTATTCCCGCGCCGCCGCTGGAATCACTGCCGGCAATCGTTAACGCCGTCTTCATATACGCTCCTTTTCATCCGAATTGTATCTTTTGACTCTATTCAAAATCACATAGAATTGAATAATCAGAATCGTCATGCTTTCATTTTAGAATCTGATCCATCAGTTCCCGCAGTTCTCTTGTTCCCGCCTCAATATCCGGGCAGGCAAAAATTCCACTGACCACAGCAACCCCGGCCATACCTCTTCCCTTTAACTGAAGTAGGTTTGCTGCCGTGATTCCGCCGATTGCCACTACCGGAATGCTGACACTATCACAGATTTCCTGCAAAAGGGCATGCTCCATGGGTTTTGCGTCCAGCTTGGTACTGCTGCCGAACACTGCCCCACTTCCCAGATAGTCGGCTCCGCCATCCTCAGCTGCTTTCGCCTGTTCAATGGTCTTTGCCGTCACGCCGATGATCTTGTCCTGTCCGAGAATTTCCCGTGCCCGCATAAGTTCCATATCCGACTGTCCAATATGAACTCCGTCGGCACCAATACGTGCTGCCAGCTCTACATGATCATTGATAATAAAAGGAGCATGGTAGCGATGGCAGAGTTTTAGAATTTCCTCCGCCTCCCCCTCAACAGCATCCTCATCCAGCAGCTTCTCCCGAAGCTGCACCATGGTTGCTCCACCCTTTAGTGCCTGTTCCACCTGTTCATATAATGTTGCATTTCCCAGCCAGCTGCGGTCGGTTATGGCATACAGCTTAAGCTGTTCTTTTCTTATATTATTCATGTTAGTCTCTCTATTCTTCTCTCCCTTTTATGACCATTCCCAATCTGCCTGTTTTCTGTAAACAGAAGGCATATTTTTATTGTGAGTCAGAATCCTCCTGCGGCCTGGTTTCCTCAATCAGTTGGCGGATTCTGCCAAGTGTCAGAAGCGTTGTCTCCATATCCTCTTTCCGGATATTTGTCACAATCTTTTCATAGGAATCAATCATATGTCTCTTCTGCCGTTCCATCAAATCCTTTGCCTTATTTGTCAGCGTAATATAAGTCCGCTCCTCCTCCATATCTGTATTCCAGTTTACATATCCTTTTTCCTGGAGTTTTTTCACGGTAACCGAGAGCTCTGCCATCGGAAAATCCATAAATTCCGCCAGTTCACTTAAATATACTCCATCCTTAAGCTTCGATGTTTCCATACATTTTTTTATATGGTACAGGAAAAAATAATCCGTCCGGTCGAGAAAAGCAAACACCTTCTCAACATTCATACTGTTTAAGAAAAACTCTTCTTCAATATTTCCTTTTGCCTGCATAAATCCTACCTCCTGTGTTAAAACATCAATCCATGCACCAACTTCCTCTGGTACATTATATGAAAGATATTTTCATACTTTTTTTCCTTTTTGTCAACATACAAAAAGCGGCTTTCATAATAGAGAGCCGCTGCATATGTATTCTTCCCTGCCACGTCACCTTACCTCATGCTGATGTGCGTATTTCTCTTTGGTTGCCATTCCGCCCCGGATATGACGCTCCGACTTGTTTACATCGATAACCTTACGGGTCTGTGCGGCAAGAGAGGGATTGATCTGGGAAAGTCTCTCCGTGACATCTTTATGTACGGTGCTTTTACTGACGCCAAAATTCTTTGCAGCCTGCCTGACCGTTGCATTATGTTCGATAATATAATTTGCGATTTCCACCGCCCGTTCTTCAATATATGTTTTCAAAATAAATACCCCTGCATATCTGTTTGTACAGTCTATGCAGGGGATTTCTTATATATGTTTAATTCCTATGAACTTTATGCTCCCAAAGCCTTGTATGCCTGATTTAAGAAAATCATGTATATAATATCTGCAACAATGGAAACGATTGAAGTAATGATGCTTACAACTGCAGCAACAATATTAATAACCGGAATTGCTGCAACAATGTTAGTTACAATTAAGATAATGTAGCATACCAGGTTAATTTTCCATACCGTAAGCCCTTTATTGGAAATATCAGCGGCTCCAACCTGATTCATGACTTCTGCAACAGAAGTACATACAAAATAAATAATCAGTAAACCAAATACATAATTTGCTACATTGAAAACAGTATGTAACACACCAGTCTTGATAAGACCTGAAATGAAGCTTACAATTAACTGCACAATCGTCAGAATAAACGCTGTTTTACAGCCTGCGATATCCTTGCCTGCTCCATACAGTCCCACAAGGCTGATAATTCCAAATACCAATAAAGCGATCGCTGCAAAAATATTAATAATCGGAATGATCATTAAGACAGTACAGATAATTGCACCTATTTCTGCAATAAACATTTTTTTCAGGCCTGCGCCTGCATTTTGATAGTTACCCATTTTCTAACTCTCCTTTGTTTTTATTTTGGATAATGTCCAATCTACATTTTAACTATACCGAATTTTTCCTCTAAATGATATAGTGCTTTTTCCCTATTTTCCGGCTTTCTTCCGGAGGATGTCATACAGCCATTTGCCGGATTCACTTAGATCACTTCGTTTAAATCCGCTGGTCTTTTGGCAATCCTTTTTAATTACGGCTGAAGTCTCATCCTTGTTTGACAGATTCCATGCCACATAACTGACATTATATTTATCCATTATCCTGATCCACTTATCTGCCTCCGTCTTATTGACAGTCCCTTTTCCACTACAGTCACAGATTCCATATTCACTGACAAAAACAGGCAGTCCCTCTTTTATGGCATCCACCATCTTCTTCCGCAGATCATCCCGGTGGGTATCGGCATAGAAATGAAGGGCATACATAATATTTTTTCCCTTGATGGGATCTGCCGCTGCCTGATCCACATACTGTGACCAGTTGGGCGTGCCCACAATAATCACTGCATCCTTATCGTTTTTCCGAATCACCGGAATAACGGACTTCGCATAATCTTTAATATCCTTCCAGCTTGTTCCCCCATTAGGTTCATTACAGATTTCATAGAGTACATTGTCATAGCCCTTAAGCTGTTTTGACATATCTTTAAAAAATGCCTTTGCCTCTTTCTGATTCTGCTTCGGGCTGCAATCATTTAAAATATGCCAGTCCACAATCACATACATATGGTACTTATCCGCAAGCTTTACACCTTTTTTTACCAGCTTTTTTAAATCCTTGCGGTTCTTGTCATCCCCGCTGCAGTAGCCGTTATATTCCTCTGTATACATCGCAAGCCTGACAACATTCGCACCCCACTTATCATGCAGTTCTTTAAAACATTTGTCATTCACATACTGTGGATACCAGGACAGTCCATGGGTGCTGATGCCCCGAAGCTGAACGGTATGCCCTTTCTTATCACAGAGCTTCGTACCCTTTACATGCAGTGGCCCCAGCTTTGCATCCTGAAACTTTGCTGCCGCAGATGCCGTCTGGAATCCTGCCGCCAGTCCAATTACCATAATTGCTGCGCAAAATATCGAAACTGCTTTTTTCCAAAATCCCTTCATCCTCTGCCTCCCTGCTTTATCCCTTTTCCCATGCTATCCGGAAATTGAAGTAACCTTATAATCCTGATCCTCCACTGCCTTCTTTAACACTTCATCAGCAGTTTCCTGAGATAGAGTAACCACTGCCGTACCCTTCTCATGGCTTACCTGTGCACTTTCCACACCTGAGAGTTCTTCCAGTGCTTTCTTCACCCGGGCCTCACAGTGCCCGCACATCATACCTTCAATCTGCATTGTCTTTGTCATACTCTTCTCCTTCCATCCCTTTCGTCCCGGCTGATAAATCTTTACCAGATTTAAACGCAGCGCATTTACCACCACGCAGAAGCTGGAGAGACTCATAGCTGCCGCTCCAAACATCGGGTTTAATTTCCATCCAAACACAGGATACCACAAACCGGCGGCAAGGGGAATCCCTATTACGTTGTAGAAAAAAGCCCAGAACAGATTTTCATGAATGTTTCGCAGGGTTGCACGACTTAAACGGATAGCAGCGGGAACGTCACGGAGTCTGCTCTTTACCAGCACAACATCTGCCGCATCAATGGCCACATCTGTCCCTGCTCCAATGGCAATCCCGGTATCTGCCCTTGTCAGTGCCGGAGCATCGTTGACACCATCTCCCACCATTGCTACCTTCCCCTGCTCCTTTAATTTTCTTATCTCCTGCTCTTTTCCCCCCGGAAGGACAGAGGCAGTCACATGATCCACACCAGTCTGCGCTGCAATTGCCTGTGCCGTCTGCAGGTTGTCTCCGGTCAGCATGACCACACGAATTCCCATGGCTTTTAACTCTTCTACTGCAGCGCGGCTGTCCTCCTTAATGGTATCTGCCACGGCAATCATTCCTGCAAATATCCCGTCTTCCGCAAATAAGAGGGGAGTTTTTCCATCTGCCGCCAGCTTTTTTGCCAGAACCACCGTCTCTTCTTTCACAGAGACAGTTCCTTCCATATAGGAATAGCTTCCCCCAAGTAATTTTTTTCCATTCCTAATGGCGGAAAGACCATTTCCCGGAAGTGCCTCAAACTCCGTGACAGAACTGCCGGTGATTCCCTGGGACATGGCATACTCCATCACTGCCTTTGCCAGGGGATGCTCACTCTGATATTCCAGATCTGCCGCCAGCTGCAGAAGCGTTTCCCCGCTGTTGCCTTTTGCTGGAAGAATATCTGTTACCTTCGGTTTCCCCTTTGTAATGGTTCCTGTTTTATCCAGTACCACAATCTGTGTCCGACCGGTCTGTTCCAGAGCCATAGCGTTTTTAAACAAAATTCCGTTTTTTGCTCCCACGCCATTTCCAACCATAATGGCCACCGGTGTTGCCAGTCCCAGTGCACAGGGGCAGCTGATAACAAGAACGGAAATCCCCCTTGCCAGGGCAAAGCCAACGGTCTGTCCCGCAAACAGCCATACTGCAATCGTAATGACTGCAATCAGTATTACTGCCGGAACAAAAATTCCCGATACCTGGTCCGCAATCTTTGCAATAGGCGCTTTTGTTGCCGCAGCATCCTCCACCATCCGGATGATCTGTGACAATGTGGTATCCTCTCCCACACGGGAGGCCTCACATTTCAGGAATCCGGACTGATTGATGGTAGCTGCACTTACCATATCCCCAGGCTCTTTATCTACCGGAATGCTCTCCCCTGTCAGTGCTGATTCGTTAACCGCACTGCTGCCCTCTTTGACCACCCCGTCCACGGGAATGTTTTCTCCCGGCCGTACCACAAAAATATCCCCTTTCCGGACCTCAGAAATATTTACCTTCAATTCCCGGCCATCCCGGATAAGCACTGCTGTTTTCGGTGCCAGCTTCATAAGGCTTTTCAGCGCATCTGTGGTCTTTCCCTTTGCATGGGCTTCCAGCATTTTTCCTACGGTAATCAGTGTCAGAATCATTGCTGCAGATTCAAAATAAAATTCATGCATATATCCCATAACGGCATCCATATCCCCACGCTGCAGTGCATCTGTCATGGCAAACAGTGCGTAGGTACTGTAGACAAAAGAAGCACCCGAACCGAGTGCCACAAGAGTGTCCATATTGGGTGCCCCATGAAAAAGGCTCCTGAAACCACTCACAAAAAATCTCTGGTTAATTACCATCACTGCTATCGTAAGAAGCATCTGTAAAAGTCCAAGGGCCACATGATTATCTGCAAGGGCGGAAGGAACAGGCCAGCCCCACATCATATGTCCCATGGAAAAATACATGAGGATCAGTAGAAATACAATAGATGCCAAAAGACGTTTTTTCAGCCGGGGAGTCTCGCGGTCATCAAGCATCTCCTCTTCCTCCCGGTATATATGCCCTGCCTCTGCTTCTTCCGTTTTTTCTGTTCGTTCCGTTTTATCACCTGTCCGCATCGGTCGGGCTCCGTAACCGGCAGCTGTCACTGCGGCAATGATTTCCCTCTCATCCGCAGTTCCCTCCACACTCATGGAATTGGTAAGAAGACTCACGGTGCATTCCCTCACTCCCGGCACTTTGGATACCGCCTTTTCCACCCGGGCAGAGCAGGCGGCACAGCTCATGCCGGTTACCTTATATTGTCTGATACCTGTCACCCCCTCACATCAAATCCATGCTCCTCTTCCTCCACCGGTATTTCTTTTCGTCTGACTTCGTCAATCTCAATGTACCGGTCCTGCCCCAGCCGTTTTATAATCTGATCCAGCTCCTCCTTAAATCCCTGCAATTCAGCCAAGACCGAGCCGTCATATTCATTTCGCACCCATCCGGTTACGCCGAATGCATCGGAAAGATACGACAGCTTATACCGAAATCCTACGCCCTGCACGCGCCCGGTGAAACGCATTCTTTCCCGTATTTTACTGTTCATATTTCTTATACAACCTCTCAAACGCAGCAAAGGAGCGGCAGATCATATCGTAATCCACACAATAGGAAATACGGACATAGCCCGGACATCCGAATCCGGTTGCCGATACAATGAGTAAATCCTCTTCCTTTGCCTTCTCGCAGAAAGCATCCGCATCCGGCTCCAAAGCCTTCATAAAAAGATAGAATGCACCCTGGGGCTTAAAACAGGTAAATCCGATTTTCGTCAGTCCATCGTAGAGCAGATCCCGGTTTTTCTTATACATCTCCACATCACCGGTCTGTCCCACACAGGAAGCAACCACCTTCTGGAACATGCTGGGTGCGCATACATACCCCAGTGCCCGTCCGGCTCCTGCTACTGCTGCATAGACCGCCTTACTCTCAGCCACCTCATCCGGCACCAGCACGTAGCCGATTCTCTCTCCCGGCAGTGACAGGGATTTGCTGTAGGAATAGCACACCAGCGTATTGTCATAATATTTGGTCACATAGGGTACCTGCACACCGTCATAGACAATCTCACGGTAGGGCTCGTCTGCAAGAATGAAGATTTCTGTACCAAATTCTTTTTCTTTTTTCCGAAGCAGTTCAGCCAGCTGCTTAATGGTTTCCTCAGAATAAACAGCTCCCGATGGATTATTGGGAGAATTGATGATAATGCCCTTTGTATGTGCATTGACTGCCTTCTCCATTGCGTCAAAATCAATCTGAAAATCGCTGGTCTGAGGTGGTACTACTACAAATTTTGCCCCATTTGCCTCAACAAATACACGATATTCCGGAAAAAATGGTGCAATTGCGATAAATTCATCCTCTGCACTGGTGGTCAGTGCCCGAAAACAGATGGACAGGGATGCCGCTGCACCCATGGTCATATAAAAATTGTCTGCATGAAACTTGGTTCCATAGGTCTTGTTCAAATAATCTGCAATACTCTGTCTCGTCTCCACATCTCCCTGCGCAGAGGTATAGCCATGCAGGGAAATGGAATCCAGTGTCCGGGTCAGATCTCTTATTTTCTCATTGACGCAGTCCGGTGCCGGAACCGTGGGATTTCCCAGGGAAAAATCGTAGACATTCTCTGCCCCGACTACTGCTGCCCGCTGCTTTCCATATTCAAATAATTCACGGATCGCCGACCGTTTGCTTCCTAATTCATACATATCTTCTGCTACTATCATAATTTTCTCCTTCCATCATTTACCATTGTATTTTCTCAATCTCCTCATAAAGATTCTTCGCAGACATCCGCAGTGCTCCATAACTCATAACGGTCAGCTGCTCCAGCCCGTCATTTGTGGCAACCGTCACACGGTATTTATTTCCTATTTCATGCACGGTACGCTCAATATAGGCATCTGCCGTTTCATCGGTTCTTGTATACACTACCTCAATTCCGACTTCCCGACATACTTCTACTGCGGATGTGCTGCCCTGCTTTCCTCCGGATGATGCTTTTTCAGATACAATGTGTCCGCCAGCACCGCCCCTTCCGGAAGTCTCCCGTGTCCGTTTCCCGCATCCATCATAGAATTCTTTCTTCCCGGCATTATCCTTTACCTTGTAGGCATCAAACACCAGCATCAGTCGGCACCTCCGGAATCCCTGATAATTAAGAAGAATATCCTTAAGCCTGTCCCTCGCGGAATCAAGATTAACCTTTGAGAGCTCCTTTAACTCATTCCAGGCAAAAATAATGTTATATCCATCCACGATCAGAAGTTCCTCCTGGGGTTTCTTAGCAGGATAAATCGGATTTCCCTTCTTATCATATTTCACGGTTCGTGGCTTTCCCTCCATCTGATCCGGTTTCTTCCGGCTCCATTTCCGGCGTTCTTCCTCCTCCATGTCCCCGCGGTTCATACCAAATTCACGTGCATACACATCGGCAAGCTCCTTGTCCAGCTCATAGGAGCTCATGTTGGCCACGGATTTCTCCCAGCTGCCCTGTCTCTTTACTCCCGACAGACGGTCTGCTTCCGCTGCGCTGTACGCGTCATCTGTCCGATAAGCACGGCCTTCAGCTCCAATTTTCTGTCCCGTTTCGTTTTCCCTATGGAAATCATATTTTTCGGGATCAAAGACCCGCTCCAGATGCATATAGCAATCCACCTCATCCCATGGAACAAGAAATCCGGCTCCGTGGGCACAGAACACCGATCCGGTAGGATTTGCCGTATCCGCCTCACTGTCGTAGCCAATATCCGCGATTACTTCCTGGCTGTTATGGCACACATCATATCCTGCCAGCTCCAGTGTCAG
Organism: Agathobacter sp.; assembly: GCA_022772675.1. Taxonomy (GTDB): domain Bacteria; phylum Bacillota; class Clostridia; order Lachnospirales; family Lachnospiraceae; genus Roseburia. The sequence continues at coordinate 18,092 of JALEZW010000058.1, forward strand.
CTGTCCCATTCCCTTCGTATAGACGTGAACTTCCGAACTATAATCCTGCATAGTCGAAACCGGTGCTTTTCCCTTAAGCAGGACATAATCCCTGCCACCTTCCGAAATAAATTCCGGCGTATCAAAGGTTCCAAAGCGCTGCTTTAAATCCGTCATGGCCCGTCCCGCCATTTCCTGTGGCACTTCCAGGGAAAATGCATACACCGGCTCTAACAGTACACTCTCCGTACTCTTTAATCCCTGGCGGATTGCCCGGTAGGTTGCCTGCCTGAAATCTCCGCCTTCCGTATGCTTGATATGGGCTCGTCCTGTCAGAATCGTGATCTTTACGTCCGTAAGTGCCGATCCCGTGAGTACCCCCGGATGCTCCCGCTCCAGCACGTGGGTTGCAATCAGCCGCTGCCAGTTTAAATCCAGCACATCCTCGCTGCAGGCAGATTCCACCTGGATTCCGCTGCCCGGCTCCCCGGGTTCCAAAAGCAGATGCACCTCCGCATAATGCCGGAGTGGCTCAAAATGACCGATTCCCTCTACCGGTTTTGCTATGGTCTCTTTATAGACAATGTTTCCCTGCCCGAATACCACAACCACCCCAAAACGTTCTTTAATCAGCTGGGTCAGCACCTCAATCTGTACCTGCCCCATCATCTGGGCATGAATTTCCTTAAGCTGCTCATTCCACAAAATATGTAATTGGGGATCTTCCTCCTCCAGCTGCTTTAACTTTCCCATCATATCCACCGGATTTACATCAGAGGGCAGCTCAATCTGATAGCTCAGTACCGGCTCTAAAACAGGGATCTTCGTATCTTTTTCTGCTCTAAGTCCCTGCCCCGGTGTGGTTGCCGAAAGGCCGGTCACTGCACAGATTTCCCCTGCCGGAACCATCTGGACACTCTCAAATTTTTCCCCGGAATACAGACGAATCTGATCCGCCTTTTCCTCCAGCCCATCATAGGAAATACGGTCCTTCACATGAAGTTCCCCTCCGGTCACCTTAAGATAGGTAAGCCTTGTCCCCTTTGCATCCCGGCCAATCTTATAGACCCGGGCAGAAAACGTACTGCCATATACCCGTTTTTTCCCGTAGTCTTTCATTCCATCTAAAAGTTCCTCTATGCCCTCCAGTTTAAGCGCAGAACCATAATAACAGGGAAATATTTCCCGGTTCGCAATTGCTTCTGCGATGTGCTCCTTTTCTATTTTTCCGGAGGTCATATACTCCTCCAGCATCGTCTCGCTGGAGACTGCAATCTCTTCATAAAATGTTTCTAAGAAATTTTCTCCTGCACATTCCGACAGCAGAAAATCCACACACCTGTCTGAAAGCTCCTGCTTCAGCTGCTTTTGTACGCTTTCCCGGTCTGCCCCCGGCAGATCCATCTTATTCACAAAAATAAAAACAGGAATATGATAATGGCGCAGAAGACGCCAGAGGGTACGGGTATGTCCCTGCACACCGTCCGTACCGCTGATTACAAGAATTGCATAGTCAAGAACCTGCAGTGTCCTCTCCATCTCTGCAGAAAAATCCACATGCCCCGGAGTATCCAAAAGCGTAATATCCCCCATTCTGGCCTGCTTGGAAAAAATCGTAATTCCCCTCGACCGCTCCTGGGCATCCGTGTCGAGAAAGGCATCCTGATGATCTACCCGCCCCAGCTTCCTGACCTGCCCGGTCATGTAGAGCATCGCCTCCGATAAAGTTGTCTTACCTGCATCTACATGCGCCAAAATCCCGAGTATCAAAGCAGAATCTCCTTTCTCAATTTCCCAGCCGAAACAGGCAATGGCATCCCACGCTCTATACGGTAGTATTCACCCCATTGATGGCAGCATGCTCGTCCTCGCCCATAGGAATCACCAGGCACTTCTGCCCGTCAATCATCTGGGAATGAATCTGGGATGCCTTTTCCGGCTTCACCCGAAGCACCACATCATAGGTCTTCGTCTCAGCAATGTAGTTGTCAATCTCCTCCTGTTTTTCAATCAGCTGGGTTGTCCGCTCCTTCAATTCGTCGTCCTTCTGATTTAACTGCACCGTAAGGGAACCCACCTGATCCTCCAGGGCCAGTTTCTCCACCCGAAGCTCATTCTGTGCAAGGGCACGGGAATCGATCACATGCTCCGCAGCCGGTGGTTTCTCTCCAAAGGCTTCATCCACAGATTTCTCAATACGGGCGGCCTTTTCCGCCGTGACGTTACTGTCTGCCAGAAGCTTTCCCACCACCTCTTTATCCAGGAGGAATACATCCTCCTCATCATCATGAGTTTCCTCGTACTCATCAATCATCTCACTTAAATTCTGCTGCATGTCAAGAAGCACCTCATCCGTGTGCTCATCCTCGGCTCCCAGAACATTCCGGACGATAGAGTGAAAAGCCATCTTCTGTTCTGTCGCTGTCCGCTCAATGCCGCAGCCCAGACCGTTTGCCATAAACTCGGAATGGGGTTCCTTCGTATTCTTTGTATAAAACAGTGTGGAATGGATGTCCGTACTCCGGTCGTTAAATGCCGGGAATAAAAAGGCTGTATCCACTGCACCTACCACCCAGTCCCGCACCCGCGGTCCGATTCTCTGCTCATTTTCCAGATAACCCAGCCCCGGTTTGGACAAATCCACCGGGCAGATGGCACAGATCAGATATTCATACACTTCCTCCGACTCGTCCAGATTGTTGTTATCACTGGTGCGTGTCATCACATCATAGGCATCATGGAAAAGCACAATAAGATAATTTCCCGCATGGTCAAAGGTATCAATTACCAGATCATAAAAGGTATCCAGCAGATTATCGTCCTGAAGCTTCGTGTCCCGCAGTGCCATCAGAATCTGCTGGCGGCCGCCGACCTCTTCCTCCTCAATGGGAAAATGCAGTTCCAGCAGATTATTGCCAAGAGTCCCCGATAATGCTTTGTTGGCAATCTCCAGATACTTATAAAACTCATCTTCCTCCAAATTTAAAAAGGTGTTGCCAAATTTGCACACCTTTTCGTGATTGGCATCCACATAACACCCGCAGACGCGGGTGAATGTGGCAGCATCCTTTTTTAATCTTTTTTTCAGCTCCAGTACTTCTTTTTTATTCATAACTTCCTCTTATCGCTCCTGTAATTGTATTTCTTTGCTCAGCTTCGTAAACAGCTGTAAAAACTCCGTCTCAATCTCTGCCATGGGCCTGAATTTATAGGACGGACTGCTCATCATAACAGGCTCTGTCTTCATCAGTTTCTGATTCATGAAGTGGTAAAACTCAAAATACAGGCAGGCATCATCAATATTTGATACAAGTTCTGCCTCTTCCCCCTTCGGCACATAACCTAAGAACTTCTTGTAAATCCTGTTCTGCAGCTGTTCCTCAATCTGCAGATACATGGTCATATTCTTTTTCACCGGTCTTGTGATATCAGCCAGATATGCCTCACTTCCATCATGAAGCAGACATGCCAGAGCCGTCTGCGGCATATAATTTCTTGCAATTGCCTCCCGACAGCACTGAATACAGTGCTGTCCCACGGAAAAAAACTGTGGAAAATGTCCGTTTGCCCGGGTCATAAGTGACAGCGCATGGGCAATGTCCTCGATTTTAATCTGCTCCTCCTCCGGATCAATCGTATTAAATTCAATCTTCGAAAATGTCGTGATACAATCTTTTTTCATTCTCTGCCCCCATTTGTAACTCTGGAAGCCTTCTGTCATGCAGATTTTACCAGCATAACACCTCAGCTCCGTCTTCCGTTACCAATACCATAATCTCCCACTGTGCGGACGGAAGTCCGTCCTCCGTATAAACCTCCCAGTCGTTCTCATCGTCAATATAGATTTCTACACCGCCCATATTGACCATGGGCTCAATGGTAAAAACCATGCCCGGTGCCAGCACCATCTGGGTTCCCCGCCTGGAATTATAGCCTACCCATGGCTCCTCGTGAAACTCCAGGCCTACCCCGTGACCGCCTATTTCCCGAACAACAGTATATCCGTTCTCATAGGCATGGTCGTGCACAGCCTGCCCCATATCCCCCAGGAATCCCCAGGGTTTCACTGCCTTAAGTCCAGCCTCTACGCACTCTTTTGTCACCTGCACAAGCCGTTTTTTCTCCGGGCTTACCTCCCCGATACAGAACATACGGGAGGAATCGGAAAAATATCCGTTTAAGACGGTAGAACAATCTACATTTACAATATCCCCCTCTTTTAAAATGACATCCTTCGATGGAAATCCGTGACAAACCTGCTCATTCACTGATGTACAAACACTGTAAGGATATCCCTCATAATTAAGCGGTGCCGGAATCCCTCCCATGGATGTGGTCATATCATAGACAATCTTGTCAATCTCTGCGGTGTTCATCCCTGCATGGATGTTCTTTTCTATGTAATCCAATACCGCAATGTTAATCTTGGCACTCTCCTTGATTCCTGCAATCTGATCCGGAGTCTTGATCAGATCATGTGTCGGAACGACATGCCCCTCTCTCGCAAATTTTGCAATCCTGTCATCAAACGCAGCATGGCATGCTTTATATTTTCTGCCACTGCCGCACCAGCATGGGTCATTTCTTCCTAATTTAACAGACATATTCAATTCTTCTTTCTTAATATCTTTTCTTTTTACTTTTATATTTAATGATATGAGGGTCAAAAGGTATTTTGCCCCTCATTTGATACACGAATTGCTCCGTTGCTACGCAACTCCCGCAATTCTACACACATTCGGAATCCGTTGATTTTCCAAGGAAAATCACTACTTCCTCATGTGTGTGCGG
>JALEZW010000002.1 GCA_022772675.1 Agathobacter sp.
TTGTAGCTGACCATGAAATGGTTGGAGGAATGGAGTAAGAAATCCGGGGTGAAAGCCCCGGAAGTCGTGACAAAAAGATGAGTGAGTTTGTGACAGCGAGTGAGAGCAGAACTGTGACAGCTCATGGAATTTTTAACAACATTGAACTTGGCGGCTAGTCCATACAAATTAAAACAGTATATACAGAATGATTTGGGAGAAAAATATGATATTGTAATAATAGATTGCCCTCCTACAATATCAGAGTATACAAAGGTTTCTTTATTAGCATCAGATATGTATTTGGTTCCAATGAAGGCAGAGCCATTGTCTGTATTCGGTTTACCTATGTTGGAAAATTATGTAAAAGAAACAATTCAAAAGCAATTTGAGCATGAAATAAAATTTGTTGGAATAGTATTGAATATGGTTATTCCTACAAGGTTGCTTTATAAGAAGAATAAACCAATAATACAGAAAAAATGGAAATTAAAACTATTTCAAAATGAATTAAAGCAATGTGAAGATATAGTTAAAGGATTAGATTCTGATTTATCACATGAAAAATACATATTAAATATGAGTGATTTGAATGTTGTTAATCAGATTAAGAATATAACCAAAGAATTAGTTCAGAAAGGAAGGTTATAATTATGAAAAAAGAAACTAAAGAAGCATTATATTCTCTTTTGGATTTAATGGATATGCTTGGAAGCATTGAATTCATTAACATGGATATAGATAAAGCTAATAGCATAAGGAAAGAGGTTCTAGATGTTATAGGAGAAAAGAAGGAGGTAGCAATTCTTGATAGCAATACGGAGGAGTTATTAGGAATTTTACCAATGCTTTTATTGGATGTTAACAAGTTCCCATCAGCAAAAGAAATATTAAAATTTGCTGAGAAGTGTTTGAATATTGAAATAAAAAACTATTGGTTAAAACGTTCTAGAGCAGAAGCGGCAGGAATTGTGCTTAATGAAGTTTATGAGCAAAGCCCACAGCAGTTTAATAAATTCTTGAAAGCATGGAATAAGTTTAATAGTGAATCAAATTCTTCATCTTTAGATAATAAAAAATTATCTGATGAAAAAGGGTTTATGGAATCATGGTTTGAATTTTTTGACAGTTATAAAGGTGTTGAGTGATGGAAACATTTGGTTATGAATTAGAAGAGGAATTTAATGCAATAACACGGTTTGTAGAAGAGAAGTATGGTATTATTATAAAGTCTAGAGAGCAGTCTGTTGATTTTACAAAAAAAGCACTAACTTTTATGATGACTATTAAAGTTTGGAAAAAACATATGACTCCAACTTTTCAAAAAGCACCTAAGACAGAAATGTATTTTCAGGAGATGTTATCAAATGCCATTCATATTATTTTACTAGGAAATATTGATATGAAGATACCAGCATTAATTATGTTGAGAAGAACTCAAGAATTAATATTAACATATCTGTTTTATAGTGAACATCCTGTAGAACTCTTTAAAAAGGAAATGGATGATAATTCAAGGACTGTTAGCGGTTTTAATGAGTTAAAAGATTATATAAAAAATTATCCATATTCAATGAAATATAATGTAGAAGATGCGAAAGTACAGGAAATTGCTTCTAAAGTTATAGATGATTGGACTATGCAATATAGGAAATTATCTAACTTTGTTCATGGGACAAATAGCAAGTTTTTTCAAAGGGCAGAATATGTTGATGAATTTAAATTTGTAAAAAAAGATGTAAACTTTTTGACAAAACAGGTGGATACTTTATCGAGTATTGTGAATACATTACTTATAATATTTTATTTTCAAGAATATATAAAATTTGATGAAAATACAGAAAAAAGCTTGATACGCAGTGCAATATCCAATGATTTAGGATATAAAAAGAAAGTAGTTGAAGTGTTAGAAGAGATATAATTTATATTTAAAACTCAAAAGTATTGACACCGCTTCGCCCATGACGATAAATCAAGGGGTGAGGTGGTGTCATTTCTTATATTCATAAGTTGTCAGAGAAGAAGGTTGAAAGATACCTTCTTTTTTGATGCCTAAAATTAAATTACGGAAGGAGAATCAGATTATGATTTATGGTTACGAAAGAGTGAGTACAAAAGGACAGGCTAAAGACGGTAATAGTCTGGAAGCACAGGAACGGTTGTTGAAAGAGCATGGAGCAGAGGTTATCTATATGGATTCCTTTACTGGTACAAAAATGACTAGACCAGAATTTGATAAGCTGCTGAAAGAATTAAAAGCGGGAGATACGCTGGTAGTGGCTAAACTGGATAGGTTCGCAAGGAGTGTGTCACAGGCGAGCGACCTGATAACAAAACTGATTGATAATGGGATTCGTGTAGATGTCTGTAATCTTGGTATTCTGGATAATTCATCTATGAGTACACTAATGCGGAATATTCTTCTCAGCTTCGCCCAGTTTGAGCGGGATATGATTGTGGAGCGTACACAGGAAGGTAAAGCGATTGCAAGACAGAATCCTGATTTTCGGGAGGGTAGACCTAAGAAGTATAGCAGAACGCAGATAAATCATGCTTTGGAACTGTTGGAACATTATTCATATAGGCAGGTGGAAGCAATGACGGGAATCAGTAAGAGTACGCTGATAAGAGCCAAGAGTAAAGGAAAATCGCCAGTATAGGCAAAATATGTATATATATTTTTGGAGCACTTGCTTTCAAAATCTTTAAATTAAAAAAATAGATTGATACCCGACGGTACTTATATATGAAGTGGAGCAGATTGGAAAATTATAGAACTTTGGCAATACGCAGAAGTGTTTCCCGCTTGTCATTTGGCATGTCTTTTACAGTATTGAGAAGCTCTTTTTCTAACGCAGAAGTCGGGTTGTGGTACTCATTTTCCAGCAGATAATCTATGGTCACATCTAAAGCATTGCATATCTGGACGAGTAAGGTAAGACTGACTTTGACCTTGTTTGTTTCTATGTTGCTGATGTGACTGACATTTACGCCAGTTACATTAACTGCCAAATCGTGAAATGGAAGATAAGGTGCATCTGACAAAAGCTCCTTATTCTTATCTCTGTTGACGAGCTTGTAACAGATTTTATCCTGTACATGGTTAAAGTCCGTATAATTACCGCCTGAATGAACAATGCATCCATTGGAATCACCACCTTTCCCGCCGTTTACAGGCACAAAAATAAGGCAGTTTTATGACTTGCCAAGGTCATGACTGTTCTTCTGGTAACAGAATTTCCATCAACAGTTTCAGCGTGAATCTTACTCCCAGTCGGAAACCATCTTTCTCTTCCAGAAATGCCGCCCAGTAAATCAGCTCTTTCAGCTTTTCCAGTTCATCTTCTGAAATGCTTTCTTTCATGGGTTCCAGCTTCTCCGCCACCTTCTGGTCAAACTCTGTACCAAGTGAGATACAGTCCTTTTCGTAAATCACGATTCTGTCATAGATTTTCGACAACAGTTCTTCCATGAGATTTTCCTCCTTTCCTGCCATAAAAGGCATAAAATTAGAGCAGTTTAGTGACATGCTCGGGTCAAATAAAAAAGACACCAAGATTTTCCTGATGCCTTTGATACTCATATATAACCCCACTAGGGTTACGAACTATGAATTGTAATTAAGTTTTCCTACCTGCTTGGCTCTAAAAATATACACAAAAAATTTGTCTATACTGGCGGTTGTAACATGATGTTACATTTTTAATCCCCTCTCGGGAAATAAAATTAATTTTCCCTTCTACTCGATTATTTGATAATTTTATATTTTATCTTATTTTTCTTAGCATACTTATGAGCATATGAATTTTTTTTGCATTTGATAGTTATTTCGTCACAGAACTTAAATGCATCTTTTTCAATGAATTTCACGGAATTTGGTATTGTTATACTTTTTAAATTCCTACAACTATAAAATGCCCATGTTTCAATGGATTTCACAGAATTTGGTATTTTAACACTTGTTAAATTAAAACAGCAGTTAAATGCACTACCTCCAATAGATTTCACGGAATTTGGTATCTTAATACTTGTTAAATTTTCACAACCTCCAAATGTCCAGAGTTCAATAGATTTTACGGAATTTGATATTGTAATATCTGTTAAATTGATACATTCGGAAAATGCATGTTGCCCAATAGATTTTACGGAATTGGGTATTTTAATACTTGTTAAACTGGTACAGAAATCAAATGCTGCGTCACCAATAGATTTCACGGAATTTGGTATTGTTATACTTTTGAGACGGTAACATTTATAAAATGCATCATTTCCAATAGATTTCACGGAATTTGGTATTGTTATACTTTTTAAATTACCACATCCATGAAATGCATTATCTCCAATAGTTTTAATACTCTTGTCAATAATTACATTTTCCACTTTGTCACTTACTTCATCTAATATAGTGTGAACTTCAAACGAAGTAAGTGAAGTTTCACCAACTATTTCAGCCTTTCCTTCACCGTCCCAGCTAACCACAGCAGTTGTTCCATCAACCTCAACATTTACTCCCGCCTTTACCTCCTGAGATGATACCAGCGTGATAGCAATAATTGATAATACCAATACCCCTAACCTTTTTATCAGTTTTTCCATAAAAATTTCTCTCTTTCCAAACTAAGTTTATCACTTTACTGTCACTTTAGTAGTAACTGTTTTCTTTGCTCCATCTTTTATTTTCATGGTTACGGTAATCTTAGCAGAACCTTTTTTCTTACCAGTTACCTTTCCGCTAGATGATACTGTAGCAACCTTTGGATTGCTTGACTTGAATGTTACTTTTACATCAACAGGGTTACCAGTGTATTTTGTAACTTTTGTAAAGCCAGTAGGTAATGTGACTTTAATGGTTTGGCTCTTACCTTTGTTTAAAGAGAGTGACGATGTTGCTTTAGCTTTAGATAAAGCGATATTTTTATCAATAGAAATAAAATCTGTCTTAGTTACGCCTTCAGCATAGAAAAAATCTTGACCATATGTATTATAACCATAGCTAGTATCATTACAACATTTAGTCAGCTCTTTTGCAAAATGCTCTGCTGGATTAACTTCTTATGTTTTCAAGCTCAATTTTACAACTATTCTTTCGGAAATGCAATGCTGATTTTTTCACAAAATCCCAACGCTACCTATGTCAAAGGCTATAAGGCATGGAATAAGTTGGGAAGATATGTGAAGAGAGGAAGTAAGGGGCTGGCTATTTTAGCCCCTTGCATCCGAAAGGTGAAAGTATTCAAAGAGCCTGAAAATAAGAATATGTACCATGATGAAGAAGCAGAAAAAGAGATTCGGAAAGTAGTATCAGGATTTCGTATTACTTATGTGTACGATATTGCAGATACAGACGGTGATGACAGTATGCTTCCTGTTCTTGTAACTGGTCTTGCAGGAAACAGTGAACAGGAAAAGGTAATCTATGAGCGGTTATTCGGTGTGATTTCCAAAGAGCATTGTGTACAGGAAGTGTCGGGTACAGCATCCAAAGGAAGCTTTAATCTGGAAACAAAGGTAATATCCATTCGTGAGGATTTGGAGTATCTACAGAAGATAAAGACATTGCTCCATGAGTATGCACATCTTCTGGATTTTAAGATGCATCCAGAGGACGATATCAGCAGAAACCGCAGGGAGCTAATCGCAGAATCGGTGGCGTTTATTGTCAGCCTAAGGCTTGGTCTTGATACCAGCAGATACAGTATGAGCTACATCAAGAGCTGGCTGAAAGATAAAGAAGAACTGAAAATCATAGCAGACAGTGTACAGAAAATTGCGTACACCATTATTACAGAACTGGCGGAGTCTTCGGATTCCGCTTTTTCCATGTTGAAAGAAGAAAGTGAGGAATAGACCATGAATGCAAATATTTTAGTGGAAACAGAAGGATTATCAAGAGAGGAATGGCTACGTTATCGTAAGTGTGGAATCGGTGGGAGTGATGTTGCCGCCATTCTTGGAATCAGTAAGTGGAACAGTGCAATTTCGTTATGGCTGGATAAGACAAACCAGACCAATGAGCCTGTGGAGGAAAATGAGGCTATGCAATGGGGAACAATCATGGAGCCGATTATCCGTAAGCATTTTGCAGAAGTGACAGGAAAAACGGTTGTGGAAAGACATTTGATGACGAGATGAACCGTTTTATTGATGCGGTACTCATTGCTGGTGTGGATTATGGTGTCATCCCACATTGTAACAAGCCGACACTACTAAAGAGCGGAGCAGAGAAGATTTTAAACTATCTGGGGCTGATTGCCAGAACGGAGATTAGTCCTTTTACTGATTCTGATTTCTGCAGTCTGCTTTAGTATTTATAATATGCTTTTAGCCTATCATCCGATTAGCAAAGTTGCTATCTATAATGCCCTGATACCAATATTGGGTGTTATGTTTTCATGTATACTTTTAAAAGAGCCATTCATGTGGCAGTATATACTTGCAGGAGGTGTTGTTGCAACAGGTATCTACGTAATAAATAAGAATGGGAATTCATAAAAGTTTATGAATTATCTTTTGGAAGTAATAAGAAAACTATTGACGAACATCTGTTCTTTGTGATACAATACAAAAAGAACAGATGTTCTTTTGTGCCACGAAGAAAATTAATGAGGCATAAAAATAGATGAAACTGCAGACTGGCAGCGGATTCTGCATGGATTACTGTTCAGGAAAAGAGGTGTGCAACATGGCAGGGATTATGCAGGCAGACGGTCTTATGGAGAAACTGACGGTTTTATCAGATGCGGCAAAGTATGATGTGGCCTGTACATCCAGCGGAGTGCAGAGAGGCGGAGATGGAAAGCACACGGGGAATACCTCGGCGTGTGGAATCTGTCATACCTTTGCCGGGGATGGACGCTGTATTTCCCTGCTGAAGATTCTCCTGTCCAATGAGTGCGTATATGATTGTAAGTACTGCGTTAACCGTGTATCCAATGATATAAAGAGGGCAAGTTTTACACCGGAAGAGGTGTGCCGTCTGACCATGGAGTTTTACCGGCGTAATTATATAGAGGGCCTTTTTTTAAGCTCCGGAATTATTCAGTCACCGGATCATACCATGGGACTGTTATATGAAACACTTTTTCTTTTACGGAGCAAGTACCAGTTTCATGGATATATTCATGTGAAGGGGATTCCGGGAGCATCCGCGGAAGTTGTGGAGATGGTTGGGTATCTGGCGGATCGTATGAGTGTCAATCTGGAGATGCCCACGGCGGAGGGGTTAAGAACGGCTGCTCCCAATAAAGTACGGAAGAATATTCTATTCCCTATGAGGCAGATTCAGAATGGAATTAAAGAGAGCCGTCAGTATCATGGGATATCCAGCATGAAAAGCCGTATGTATATTGATGAAAAGTCTTATTATGAACAGATGGCACAGATTCGTGACAGCTATGAAAGGCTGCAGGATTACCAGAGTGGAATTAAGGCGATCCGGGAGAAGAATGCCCCAAAGACTGCATTGACCGACGGAGGATTGGAAATAACGCCTTCTGAGAATAGAACGTCGGGGGGATTAACCCGGCCGGACCGGTATTTTGTTCCGGCGGGACAGAGTACCCAGATGATCATCGGGGCTACCGGAGAGACGGATTATCAGATTATTTCGGTGACGGAAGCTCTTTATCAGCGGTTTGAGATGAAGAGAGTTTTTTATTCAGCTTTTGTGAATATCAATCAGGATTCGGCACTTCTTCAGACTCCGCAGGGGCCGCCGCTTCTGAGAGAACATCGGCTGTATCAGGCGGATTTTCTTTTAAGGTTTTATGGCTTTCGGGCAGATGAACTGTTGTCGGAAGAAAATCCGAATTTTAATGAGCAGATTGATCCCAAGTGTGACTGGGCAGTGAATCATCTTGAATTGTTTCCGGTTGAGATCAATCAGGCGGATTACTATACCCTTCTGCGTGTGCCGGGGATAGGAACTAAAAGTGCCAGAAGAATCCTGGCGGCCAGGCGAAATGCAAAGCTGGGGTTTGAAGATATAAAGAAGATGGGGGTTGTACTAAAGCGGGCCCTATATTTCATTACCTGTCAGGGGCACATGCTGTATCACACGAAACTGGAGAAAGATTATATTACCAGACAACTGGCCTATGAGGAGAACCCGGTGCACCTGCTTTTATCGGACGGAAGCAGCCAGAGCTATAAGCAGCTGTCACTCTTTGAAGAGAGTCCTTTTTATCAGGCTTTGCAGGGATGAAAGGCGGTTTGCTGAAATTATTATGAATGGAATGAGGGAATAGCGGGGAGATTGAAATGGGTGAGGAGCTGATTCTGCGTTGTGAAGATTCTCTGGAGGGAATCTTCACTGCAATCTATGATGCATTTGTGTATAAGAATAAGATGGTACATCCCTATAGAGATAGTATTTCTATTGTCCCGGGGGAGGGGAGTATGAGCCTGTTTGCTCAGGAAATTATGGTTGTTACCGATGAGCAGAAGGTAGAGAGAACAGTGTATTCCATACAGACCAGACTGGGGTTTTCCGTTTATGATACTCTTCTTCGGACTCTGTGCCATTTTGATGAGAATCGTGCAACTATGGTTTTGGGATATCTGGTGAGGGCTTTTTCCAGGGGATGCGATATATCCGATCATCTGGCGGATCCTTATGTGATGCGTGTCATGGAGCTGTCCCGCAAGGTGGAGAACGAAAGACAGAAATTCTACGGATTTCTCCGGTTTCGTGAAGCAGGGAATGTGCTGGTTGCGCGGATGGAACCCAAGTGCAATCTTGCGCCTCTTATGATGGAGCATTTTACGGATCGTTTTCCTAATGAGAATTTTATCATTTATGATGAGAAACGCAGGATTGCAGCAGTCCATGAGGCGTTTCACAGCTCTGTTCTGGTGGCGGGGGTGGAACTGGACCTGGAACAATATGGGAAGGATGCCTTTGAAGCTCTCTGGAAGCAGTATGTCTCTACCATGGAGATCGGACAGCGTCACAATGAGCACTGCCAGAATACCATGATGCCCAAATGGTACCGGAAATATATGTTTGAGACAGAAAAGAAAACATGATTTTTGCGTAATTTGTTATTTGGTGAGTTGCGCTGATGGGGATGTAAGTGTATAGTAAACTCAGCGGAGGGAAATACTATATCCGAAAAAATCTTGAAAAGAGGTGGATTTGGATGGTGAAAGAAGATGGACTTCCGCTGGGACTGGGTTTCGGGTTAGCAATGAATGAAAAGGCTATGGACAGTTTTGCTTCTATGAATGAAGAGGAAAAAAAGCAGGTGATAGAGGCAGCGCGTGGGATGACATCGAAGGAAGAGATGCAGAATCTTGTAAACAATATAGCTGACATTGGCCGTGCACAGTAAAGAAGAACAGAGGATAACTATACAGGAGAGAAAACAAATCAAGCAATGAAAAACTATAAGATTACCGTTTCCTATGATGGGACCCGTTATAAGGGCTGGCAGATTCAGACAAACACAGATGCAACAATACAGGGAAAGCTTTCTATGGTTTTAGAAAATTTTTCGGGTCATCCGGTTGATGTAATTGGTTCGGGACGCACAGATGCCGGAGTGCATGCACTTGGGCAGGTGGCAAATTTTCACCTGGAGGGTGTATTTAAAAAAAATGAAATATTAGAGTATCTGAACCGGTATCTGCCGGGTGACATTGCAGTTACAGATATTTCTGAAGTGGATGACAGATTTCACAGTCGTTACAATGCTCTCCGGAAAACCTACAGATATCGGATCCGGACCAATCCGGTTTCGGATGTATTTGAAAGACGGTTTCTGTATCACTATGGGATGCCATTGGATGTGGATAAAATGGAAGAAGCTGCGCATTTACTTACAGGAACACACGATTTTGCTTCTTTTTGTGGAAATAAACATATGAAAAAATCCACAGTACGTACGATTTATGAGATTTCATTTCAGAAAAATAAGGATGAGTTTACTATATTTTATACCGGAAACGGGTTTCTGCAGGGAATGGTACGGATTCTCACAGGAACTTTGATTGAAATTGGAAATGGAAAACGGGATATAAAGAGTATACCTATTCTTTTTCAGGAAAAGAACAGAGCCCTTGCAGGTTTTACGGCACCGCCGCAGGGCCTTAGGCTGGAACGGGTTGTATACGCAGAATAATAGGTATTTTCTGGAAAAAAGTTCTGATTAGAACCAGACTCACGAAGTGAGAAAAGAGTGGATTGCTTCGAATAATTGTAAAATGAGAGAGGACCGGCATGTGGTTTTGTGCCGGCCCTCCGGGTTTACGTAATACGAACTCTGATGGGTTTCAGAAAAAACCCAGATAAACGGGATTTAGATGTTACCTGTCTTTTTTCTTCCTGCTACAAGTACACCCGTAACAATCACAAGTGCTGCAATGGCCAGAAGAACGATTGCAATTATTGGCAGGGATGCGCCCTCTTTCACGAGAACCATTGCGGAAATCGGTGCTACTACGGCTTTGCCATCCTTAATCGTTGACAACACCTCCGTGCCTGCCTTCTCACCGTCAATATAGACGTTCCACTTGCCTTTCGGCAGTTCAATGTTTTGTTTCTCATTATTGGCATTGAAAACTACATAGATTTCTTTTGCGGTCTCACCATTTACGCCGCCCGCGATATCAAAAGCAACAACATTATCTGAAAGCCCCTCTACCGGCTTTACATTGGCTTCTACATCCGCGGCATCGGACAGCCGGAGGGCTCCATGGGCCTTGCGGAATGCAATCAGTCCTTTGTAATAGTCATAAGCTTTCCGGTACTCCTCATTTTCCAGATCCGACCATTTCAGGGAATTAACCTCATCTCCGGACATGTAGCTGTTGGAGTCAAAGGTTTTGTCTTCTTTTACTTTTGTGCGGAGCATCTCTTCCCCGGACATCATAAATGGAACTCCCTCTGCAGTCATATAAACAGCTGCGGCAAGATTGTTCATCCGGATCAGATCTTCACGGCTGGCATCCTGGCAGGAGGTTGCAAGACGGTCAAACAGCGTCATATTGTCATGGCAGGACGCGTAGTTGATAGTCTGGGACGGGCTGCTGCACCAGTCTGCTTTTCCCATGAAGTTTTCGGTAATCAGTTTTTCCATATGCCGTGCACCGGAAACAAAGCCAACTTCATCGGTATTAAATACATTTCCTTTTAAGCCATCTCTTATGGTATCGTTAAAATATGCGAAATCCGGTGTCAGCTCAGAATTCTTCTGGGTTGCAAGCTTATAGCCTTCCTTCGTCACATTGGTTTCCAGAGACCATCCCTCACCATAGAAGATGACATCCGGATTGGTCTTATGTACTTCCTCCACAATTTCGTTGACCGTATCGGTATCAAGCAGTCCCACCAGGTCAAAACGGAATCCATCAATGTGGTATTCGTTTGCCCAGTAACATACGGAATCCACAATATATTTTTTTACCATGGAACGCTCGGAAGCAGTGTCATTGCCACAGCCACTGCCGTTGGAGTAAGTTCCGTCATCATTGATGCGGGAGAAATATCCCGGAACCAGGCGATTGATACAAAAATTTTCAGCGGACTGAACGTGATTGTAAACCACATCCATTACCACGCTGATATCGTTATCATGCAGGGATTTTACCATCTGCTTCATCTCAGACACCCGAACCTCCCCGTGGTAGGCATCTGTGGAATAGGAACCTTCCGGTACATTGTAATTTACCGGATCGTATCCCCAGTTATACAGATTTTCAAAGGTATATGTCTCATCAACGGAACCGAAATCATAAATCGGCATCAGATGAAGATGGGTAATGCCCAGGTCTTTCAAATGATCCAGACCGGTGGCAACACCGCCCGGAGTCTTTGTTCCGCTTTCCGTAAGACTTAAATATTTTCCCACATTCTTAATTCCGGAACTTTTATCTGCAGAGAGATCCCGCATATGCAGCTCATAGATAATGGCATCGTTGATGCCCTCACCGGCATGGGGATTTGTATCTTTATCCCAGCCTTTTGGGTTTGTGGAAGTCAGATCGATAACCATTGCACGTTTTCCATTGATACCGGTTGTCCGTGCATATGGATCGCAGGCCTCCTGCTTTGCGCCATCCTGTGTTGCCGTATAGGTGTAGTAGGTTCCGTTTAAATCTCCCTCCTTTGTGGCAACCCAGGTGCCGTTCTTATCTGCGGCCATGGGAATCTGCTCTATCAGGTCATCAGCATTGGGTATACCACTCTCATAGAGATTGAGAGTAACCTCATCCGCTGTGGGGGCCCATACGCGAAATGCAGTACGATCCTTAGACCAGACGGCCCCCAGATCATCTCCGGTGTAGGTATACTCCTTCTCAAATTCTTCCGTTGAGTAAATGACCGGCATCTGCACCGGCATCTCAGTTCCGTCAAAGGTGATAAAATAGCTTTTTGTATTGTCCAGCTCACCTTCCAGAGTGATGGTGTAATTAAATTCTTTTCCTTCTTTCACACTGTTTACGGCAACAGCTCCTTCTTTACCGCGGACTGCAAAAGCCGAATCAGCGCCTCCCTCAATGGTACCGGTCATTACGGCCGTGATGGTTCCGTCCCCATTGTAAACGGCACTCTTGAGTTTTGTACCTGTAACAGCATCAGAACCATATTCTTTTGTATATCCCTCTACACCGGACTCTACATATACATCAACAGTTCCCGATACCATCTCGGAAATATCAACAAACTGGTCCGCGGCCACATCCTTTGACCAGTCCGCAGTCTTTACAATAAAACCGACAGACGTTGTTCCTGCCGGGACATCCATGGTTGCAACCATATCCCCTTTCTCCTCAGCGAAGGGATAATCCGCTCCTTCCTGTCCTTCTGCCCAAAACCAGACCATCCAGCCATCATAGGCTCCATCCGGCCTGTTATAATGCAGTTTAAGCTTTACCTGTCCATCTGCCCGCACTTGCGGCACATTGGCAAAAGCCCCATACACTGTCAGAAACAGCAGCATCACTGCTATTCCAAGTACCTTTACTCGTTTCTTCATAAATGAACCCCTCCCTTTTGTGAATATTGATTCATACATCAGCTGCCTTCCGGAACGTCAGCCCGTACGGAAAATACACTATTATTTTACCATAGAATCTTGTATGAGGAAATGAAAATTTTCGTGACATTCTGGTCCGGATGGAGTCTTTTGTAAAGGTATTTATTTTGTGAGCATTCTGTAGTAAGATATAGGTAGCAAATACTTTATCTGCGATGGATGATATTTTTTTTTCATGACAAAAAAGATTGTGAAACAGCTTGGTGAATAGATTCCCCAAAAAATAAAAACAGAAAATATTATGCAGGAGTAGATGTTACATATGTGGTATGTGAGTAGAATAGAAGAGGCTGATTATGGCTGTGAAGAACGAATGCCGGGGGAACCGTTGCTGGCACTTGTTATATTGGAAAGCGATGATGGCAGAGAGTGTCGTTTTGAAGTATCTGAAGACTGGCTTTTGTATCAGAAAATTGAAGAAGGGGATGAGTGGCCTGAGGATATAGACAAGCCGGATGAGAATTCGGAAAATGCTGTACAAATGGCTGCCTGGATGGATAACTATATGGATGCCCTTAGAGAAGCGGAGGAAGAATTGTAAAATAACTCTGCAAAAGAAACAGAACCCTTCTCATTGGGATATTGAAAAAGTCCATATTTGATACACTGTAAAACAAAAGCTGCTGAGTACATAGCGATTGTGGATAAGGTGAAAAAATTATCATTGTGTAAACAAAAAGTTGTATAAAGGTAAGGTGGGCAAATTGAAACAGTAGTTATTGAAATCTGTAATACTACTAAATCATGATAAGGCTTTTCCGTCAGCAGGAGATTATAATATTTTTTCAGTTCTGGGGATTCAGGGAAAAGAAGTATTTCCTTTATAGATGATATCAAGCACTGGTGTGAGAAATGTAAAGAGATTTGCAATGTACAGATGCAATCTATTTTGTCTCAGTATATTGACACCATAGAATGTTTAACAGACAGCACAGATAAGGAACGATTGACCATGATCGCAAAGGATTTAGCAACTTCAGCAGAGAAGTTAAAAGCGGGTAAAAGTATAGCGGATTCCATAAAAACAGCTCAGATTATGGTTATCAGATCCGTGATGGATGAATTCACAGAGCAGATGAAACCATTACAGGAAAAGTATCATCTGGAACGAGAGAGTCAATTTAACTGGTATGAGTGTCCGGAATGTGCAGATCTTTCATTCTATGATACATATTCCACATATCCAGGTATTAACTACATTGTAAAAGATGTGACTATGATTCGGGGATACCAGATGTGGCTTAGAATAGAGATAGACCATAACCTGTTTGCTAGATTTATCATCCATCGGGAACAACGAGAGTTACAGATGACGTGCCGAATTTTAAGACTTTTAATGATGCAGCAATTGCGTTGGCGGATAAGGAAAAACGGGTAAAATTTGTGACAGAGTCTATACAGAGAATTGAAGAATCCTTACCTGGACTCTTAAAATTTTAGGATTTCCATAGTCAAATCCTCAGACTATTGAGTATATGAATCATGAAGTTGAGGAGTACAGACTTAACGAGTTCCAGAATAAATTTATTGAAGAAAATCATTGGTATTTTGGCGGCAGAGTCAATGAAATGGCAGAGCAATAGAAACGGAGAATACATCAATATTTTTGAAGAGAACGACGATATTCAGAAATTTGTCCGGCTGCGGCCTCTCTGGACAGATGTGCCTCTTCTCTGCTGATCTGGTAAATGTTCTTATTTTCTTTCGTGGATTTTCTTCCCATGATGCACCTCCGGCTGATCGGTTTTGGTAACCCTATTATACACGAAAGGTTCCGTAAATAAAAGTATAGGGCTGTTTGTTTGGGGTCCAAAAGGAGAAATAAAGGGCCCTATTTCGCACCTGTGACACCTTTTTGAAAAAGCAGAGATTTTGTATACTCATGCTGTAAAGAAAAATCACAAAATCATATGGAGGAGAACTGTAGATGAGCATACAGGAAAGAATGAGGATGTGCAGGCTGATTGAACAGATGGAGCATCAGAAGGAATACAGCAAAAAGATTGGTCTTGAGAATCGGTCGACCTTTTGCGAAGTAAGGATGAACGATACTTACGGGAATATGGAGGATATGGAAAAATGATTACATTTATGATTTGTCTTGCATTGTTAGCAGTTTTGTTCTGGGTAGGATTTGCTGTAACAGGCGCATTGTTAAAAGCCTGTCTGTGGCTGTTTATCCTTCTGCCGATCGGAGTGGTATTGTGTGTGCTGGGAGCGGTTCTCTGCTGTACCCTGATTCTGATACCGGTGGGGGCGAAGGTTTTTATGGCTGGTATTCATGTGATTCTGCCGGGATAGATACGAGAGGGGAGATTATGTACTGTCTGTATTCCACAGTGGTTCCAGACATGCGAAGCTTCTCACTAAATATGACATGCTTCGTTACGGGTGGAATTGAGAAATTTGGAGAATCACCCGTACAATGAACCGGGGCTGTGCGGGCAAAATTGGACATTATGAAAAATCACCCGTACAACGAGCCGGAACTGTACGGGTGAATTAAGCATTATGAAAAATCACCCGTACAATGAGCCAAAACTGTGCGGGTGAAATTGAGCATTATGAAAAATCACCTGCACGAAGAGCCGAAACTATACGGGTGAAACTAAGCATTATGAAAAATAATCCGTACAACGAGTCGAAATTGTATGGGGGAAGTCGGATAATTGGAAAATAACCCTGCCAAAATCCCTAACCGAATTAGCATCTTCTGTTAAAATTGTTCTGCCCTATCAATTAGGATAAGATTTTTTGTATAAATATTTTATCATCCAGGTGAAATATAAATTGTCGACAAGGTGCTCTGGGTGTGGTATGATTAGCACATATGAGACTCCAAAGCCGTGAGACGGCTTAAATACTGGAAAAACGAGGCTATGAATGGAGATGACAACAAATGATTGCAATTATTGACTATAATGCAGGAAACTTAAAGAGTGTGGAGAAGGCTCTTCATTATCTGGGAGAGGATTGTGTGATTACCCGTGACTTTCACGAGATTGAGGCAGCAGACAAGGTGATTCTTCCGGGAGTTGGCGCATTTGGGGATGCGATGGAGCAGTTGAAGAAATATGAGCTGGACAAGGTAATTCACGAAGTGACGGCAGAAAATAAGCCCTTTCTCGGTATCTGCCTGGGACTTCAGCTTTTATTCGAGGGCAGTGATGAGAGCAGTGGAGTAGAGGGACTGCACGTTTTAGACGGGCAGATTTTAAGAATTCCGGATTGCCCGGGACTTAAGATTCCCCACATCGGATGGAATTCCTTAAAACTTATCAATGATGGAAGACTGTTTCAGGGACTTACTCCGGAGCCATATGTTTATTTTGTACATTCCTATTATTTAAAGGCTTCCGATGAGAAAATCGTGAAGGCGACGACGGAGTACAGCACCACGATTCACGCATCTGTGGAAAGCGGCAATGTATTTGCCTGTCAGTTTCATCCGGAAAAGAGCGGTACTGTCGGACTTTCTATTTTAAAGAATTTTGCTAAGATCAAGGAAGGAGACCGATAATGTTTACAAAAAGAATTATTCCATGTCTTGATGTGAATAACGGACGTGTGGTAAAAGGAATCAATTTCGTGAATTTAAGAGATGCCGGAGATCCGGTAGAGGTTGCGGCCGCCTATGATAAAGCCGGTGCAGATGAGGTGGTTTTCCTTGATATTACAGCATCATCCGATCACCGGGCAACGGTGGTTGATATGGTGCGGAAGGTTGCTGAGAAAGTGTTTATCCCCTTTACCGTAGGAGGGGGAATTCGTACGGTGGAGGATTTTAAAGTGCTACTGAGAGAGGGGGCGGATAAGATTTCCATCAATTCCTCGGCCATTAATACACCGGAACTGATCAGCAACGCAGCAGACAAATTTGGAAGCCAGTGTGTTGTGGTTGCCATTGATGCCAGACGCAGGGAGGATGGCAGCGGCTGGAATGTCTATAAGAACGGCGGAAGAATTGATACCGGTCTGGATGCAGTGGAGTGGGCAATGAAAGCCAATCAACTTGGTGCAGGAGAGATTCTTTTGACCAGCATGGACTGTGATGGAACGAAGGCCGGATATGATATCGAACTGACTAGACAGATTGCTGATAATGTTTCTATTCCGGTCATTGCGTCCGGGGGAGCCGGCACTAAGGAGCATTTTTTGGAGGCACTTACGGAGGGACATGCAGATGCTGCGCTGGCCGCATCACTGTTTCATTATAAAGAACTGGAAATCGCAGATCTTAAAAATTATCTTGCAGATCAGGGTGTTTCTGTAAGGAGAGTGTAACCATGGCAATGATTTCCAATGACTGGCTGCCGGCGGTAGAGGGAGAGTTTAAAAAGCCATATTACAGGCAGCTGTATCAGTTTGTGAGGGAGGAGTACAGCCGCACTGTCGTGTATCCTCCGGCAGATGATATATTTAATGCCCTGCATTTTACGCCACTTAGTAAAGTGAAGGTGCTGATTTTGGGACAGGACCCCTATCACAATGAGCATCAGGCCCATGGACTGTCCTTTTCGGTGCTGCCGGAACAGAAAGATATTCCCCCGTCCCTGCAGAATATTTATCAGGAACTTCATGATGATTTGGGATGTAAGATTCCCAACAATGGTTATTTGAAAAAGTGGGCAGATCAGGGAGTGCTTTTGCTTAACACCGTTCTGACAGTGCGGGCACATCAGGCAAATTCCCATCAGGGACATGGATGGGAACAGTTTACGGATGCTATTATTCAGGCAGTAAATGCCCAGGACAGACCAATCGTTTATATGCTCTGGGGACGGCCGGCACAGAGTAAAATACCGATGCTTACGAACCCGAAGCATTTGATTTTAAAGGCACCGCATCCAAGTCCTCTTTCCGCATACCGTGGTTTTTTCGGGTGCAGGCATTTCAGCCAGGCAAACCGGTTTCTGGAGGAACATGGAATCCCGCCCATTGACTGGCAGATTGAGGATATAGAAAGATAAAAAATGGAAAACTATTGTAAAATACGAAAAAAAGAGATATGATAATAATAGATGACTCTGGAACTTTTGTTGTACAGGTTACAGGGACCTGAACGATTGTGACTTTAAGATTGTGACTTTAATTAGAGGAAAGAGGTGAAATATATGGCAGGAATATCTTTTTATGATTCATCATCCATCAGTACATTGTTTTCCAGTCTGAATTCTTCAAAGACTCAGGGCGGAAGTGATCTTCTGGGAATCAATTACAGCGATTATGCCAGCATTCGGAGTGGATCCTACGGAAAACTGGTTCGTGCGTATTATGCAATGGATTCGGACAAGAGTACAGGTGCAAAGACCAATTCATCGACTTCTACGTCTAAGGATTCTGAAAAGACCCTGGCGGGAATTGAGGCAGATGCACAGGCACTTACTGATTCTGCTAAAAAGCTTTATACCGGAAGCGGTAATACCGTTTTTAAGAAGGATGCACAGGGAAATTATGATGTGAATGCTATCTACAATGCTGTGAATGATTTTGCAGAGGATTATAATTCTTTGTTGTCTTCCGGAGAAAAATCCAACACTTCCCGCATCGATAATGCGCTTTCATCCATGAAAAGCAGTACGGATGCCAATGAGAAGACATTAAACGACATTGGTATTTCCATTGACGGGAAGACTGGGAAGCTTACGGTGGATGAAAAGAAATTTAAGAGTGCTGACATGGATAAAGTTAAGGCTCTGTTCAAGGGAACCGGATCCTATGGATACCGTGTTGCAACCCAGGCATCTATGATTGATTCCTATGCTAAGACGGAAGCCTCTAAAGCGAATACTTATAATCAGTCCGGAAAGTATAATTACAATTACAACAGTGGAAATATTTTCTATGATGGATTTTGATATAAGTAATGGAAAATCCCCATGGCATGTGCCGTGGGGATTTTTTTGTGCGCCTTGCGGCGCACGTTTCTATGAATGAGGTAACTGTTATTTACGGAAAACAGAACAGATGAGAAAGTCATCAGTCATCTGCCTCTTCATCTGCAGATGTGTTATAAACCTGACGCTTTCTTGCCATCACATCACTCTCTAAGTATTCATCATAGGTGGATACCTTATCAATCATGGTGCCGTCCGGAAGGAACTCAATAATACGGTTCGCTGTTGTCTGTACGACCTGATGGTCACGACAGGCAAAGAGAATGACACCCGGGAATTTAATCATACCGTTATTTAATGCGGTAATGGATTCCATGTCCAGGTGGTCGGTAGGCTCATCAAAGATGAGAACATTGCTTCCCATGATCATCATGCGGGAGAGCAGTACACGTACCTTCTCGCCTCCGGAGAGAACACGCATCTTCTTGACACCGTCTTCGCCGGCGAAAAGCATACGTCCAAGGAAACCTCTGACATAGGTGGCATCCTTGATCTCAGAGTATTGTGTGAGCCAGTCCACGATCAGCTCATCGGAATCAAAGATTTCGGTGTTATCTTTTGGAAAATAGGACTGGCTGGTGGTAACACCCCATTTATAGGTTCCCTCATCCGGCTCCATTTCTCCGGTGAGAATTTTAAACAGTACGGTTTTGGCAAATTCATTGCCGCCCACAAAGGCAATTTTGTCATCATGACCGACGATGAAAGAAATGTTGTCGAGTACTTTAACGCCGTCGATGGTTTTACTGATGCCTTCTACTGTGAGAACCTCGTTTCCGATTTCCCGGTTCGGACGAAAATCGATATACGGGTATTTCCGGCTGGAAGGCCGGATGTCCTCCAGCTGGATTTTCTCCAGTGCCCGCTTACGGGAGGTTGCCTGCTTGGATTTGGAAGCGTTGGCAGAGAAACGGGAAATGAATTCCTGCAGCTCCTTGATTTTTTCTTCCTTTTTCTTATTGGCTTCCTTCATCTGGCGGACCAGTAACTGGCTGGATTCATACCAGAAATCGTAGTTTCCGGCATAGAGCTGAATTTTTCCGTAATCCATGTCGGCAATATTGGTACATACTTTATTTAAGAAATACCGGTCATGGGAAACTACGATGACAGTATTTTCAAAGTTGATCAGAAATTCCTCCAGCCATGCAATTGCATCCAGATCCAGGTGGTTGGTGGGCTCATCCAGAAGAAGAATGTCCGGATTACCGAATAGTGCCTGGGCGAGAAGCACCTTTACCTTGGATGCACCCGGCATATCAGCCATCAAATTGTAATGCTCTTCCGGTGGGATGCCGAGACCATTTAATAAGGTTGCAGCATCGGATTCGGCGTTCCAGCCATCCATGTCTGCAAATTCTGCTTCCAGCTCACTGGCCCTGATTCCATCTTCGTCGGTAAAATCTTCCTTCATATAGATTGCATCTTTTTCTTTCATGATATCGTAAAGACGCTTATTTCCCATGATGACGGTATCTAAAACGGTGTACTGGTCGTATTTAAAGTGATCCTGCTGAAGAAAGGAGAGACGCTGCCCCGGAGTGATGACCACTTCTCCGCTGGTTGGCTCTAACTGTCCGGATAAAATCTTTAAAAAGGTGGATTTTCCGGCACCGTTAGCACCAATCAGACCATAACAGTTTCCCTCGGTAAATTTGATATTTACATCTTCAAACAGAGCTTTTTTTCCTAATCGTAAGGTAACATTGTTTGCACTAATCATATGAAATCCTCTTTCATTATCATGTAACTAATAAACCACGCCTCCTATTATAAACACGAGCCGGCACATATTTCAAGCTGAAAACACTTTCTTGGTGGAATTGTATATAAATCTGTGAATTAACGGGACTGCATTTGAACGAAATAACTTGTATTTGTAAAAAAACAAGAAATGGTGTCGCAATCGCTTGATTTTTAGGGGCATTCATCATATATTATTATCTTAGAGGCATTATGATTCGATGTCTGACAGTCTGGTCAGCTGAGGCAGACCGGATTGTTTGAACTTTTTTATTAAAAACAGGAGGATTTATTCATGAAACGTTCAATGAAAACCATGGATGGAAACCATGCTGCTGCTCATGTATCTTATGCATACACAGACGTAGCAGCTATCTATCCGATTACTCCTTCATCTGTTATGGCTGAGGCTACAGATGAGTGGGCAACCGCTGGTCGTAAGAACATTTTTGGACAGACCGTTCAGGTTACAGAGATGCAGTCTGAGGCTGGTGCAGCAGGTACTGTTCACGGATCTCTTGCAGCCGGTGCATTAACAACTACTTTCACAGCTTCCCAGGGTCTTTTACTTATGATCCCGAACCTGTACAAAGTAGCTGGTGAGAGACTCCCGGGCGTATTCAACGTATCCGCTCGTTGTGTTGCTTCTCACGCACTGAACATTTTCGGTGACCATTCAGATGTTTACGCCTGCCGTCAGACCGGTGTGGCTATGCTCTGCGAGTCATCCGTTCAGGAAGTTATGGATCTGACTCCGGTTGCACACTGTGCTGCGATCAAGGGAAGAGTTCCGTTCATCAACTTCTTCGATGGATTCCGTACTTCTCATGAGATTCAGAAGATTGAGACATGGGATTATGAAGATCTGAAGGATATGGTAGATATGGATGCAGTTGATGCATTCCGTAAGAATGCCTTAAATCCAAACCATCCGGTAGAGATGGGATCTGCTCAGAACCCGGATATCTTCTTCCAGTCAAGAGAGGCCTGCAACAGCGCATATGATGAGCTTCCGGCAATCGTTCAGGAATATATGGACAAGGTTAATGAGAAGATCGGCACTGATTACAAATTATTCAACTACTATGGAGCTCCGGATGCAGACCGTATCATCATTGCAATGGGGTCTGTATGTGAGACAATTGATGAGACAATCGATTACTTAAGAGCTAAAGGTGAGAAGGTCGGTGTTGTAAAGGTTCGTCTTTACAGACCATTCGTTAAGGAAGCTTTAATCGATGTTATTCCGGATACCGTTAAGAGAATCGCTGTATTAGACAGAACCAAGGAGCCTGGTTCCCTTGGAGAGCCGTTATATCTTGACGTTGTTGCTGCATTAAAGGGATCTAAGTTTGATCAGGTTCCGATTTTCAGCGGACGTTATGGATTAGGATCTAAGGATACAACTCCTGGACAGATCATCGCTGTATATAACAATACAGAGAAGCCGAGATTTACCATCGGTATTATCGATGATGTTACCAATCTTTCTCTTGAAGTTAAGGAGAATCCGGTTACTACTCCGGAAGGAACTACCAACTGTAAGTTCTGGGGTCTTGGTGCAGACGGTACTGTAGGTGCCAACAAGAACTCCATTAAGATCATTGGTGATAACACAGACATGTATGCACAGGCATACTTCGATTATGATTCCAAGAAGTCCGGTGGTGTTACTATTTCCCACCTGCGTTTTGGACATACTCCGATCCGTTCTACATACCTGATCTCCCAGGCTAACTTCGTAGCATGTCACTGTACCGCATACATCTACAAGTACAACATGGTTCAGGATCTGGTACCGGGTGGAACATTCCTGTTCAATACCCAGTGGACAGTAGATGAGCTGGATGAGAAATTACCGGGACAGGTTAAGAGATATATCGCTGAGAACAACATTAACTTCTACATCATTGATGGTGTAAAGATTGGTAAGGAAATTGGCCTTGGAAACCGTATTAATACGGTTCTTCAGTCTGCTTTCTTCTCACTGACGGGATTGATTCCTCAGGATGAGGTTATTAAGCTTATGAAGGATGCTGCTACCAAGTCATATGCTAAGAAGGGTGACGATGTGGTTAAGATGAACCACGACGCTATCGATGCAGGTGCTACAGCATATGTTAAGGTAGAGGTTCCGGAGAGCTGGAAGAACTGCCCGGATGATGATTACTCTAAGGAAATCACAGGAGATAAGCCTGAGGTTGTAGATTTCGTTAAGAATATCCAGTCAAAGGTTAATGGACAGCAGGGTAATACAATTCCTGTTTCCGCAGTAAAGAAATATGAGACAGGCTGGACTCCGTCCGGTACAGCAGCATACGAGAAGCGTGGTGTTGCAACAGATGTTCCGGTTTGGGATTCTACCAAGTGTATCGAGTGTAATCAGTGTTCTTATGTATGTCCTCATGCAGCAATTCGTCCGGTTGCCATGACTGAGGCTGAGGCTGCTGCAGCTCCGGAAGGAATGCAGATGAAGGATTTGAACCAGATGCCTGGATACAAGTTTGCAATCGTTGTTTCTGCATTCGACTGTACAGGATGTGGTTCCTGTGTAAACGTATGTCCGGATAAGGTACAGGCTATCACCATGACCGGTTTCGAGGCACACGAGGATGAGCAGAAGTACTTTGATTATGCAGTTACACTTCCGGATAAGGAAGATGTTATTGAGAAGTTTAAGCTTAACTCTGTTAAGGGATCGCAGTTCCGTCAGCCATTACTTGAGTTCTCAGGTGCCTGCGGCGGATGTGGTGAGACTCCATATGCGAAGTTACTGACCCAGTTATTTGGTGACAGAATGTACATTGCAAATGCAACCGGATGTTCTTCTATCTGGGCTAACTCTTCACCATCCACACCATACACTGTAAATAAGCAGGGTCATGGTCCTGCATGGTCTAACTCCTTATTTGAGGATGCGGCAGAGTTTGGTTATGGTATGTTACTTGCTCAGAGAGCAATCCGTGACAGATTAAAGGCAGAACTGGATGAAATCGCTGCAAATTCAAGCAACGAGGATGTTAAGGCTGCTATCAAGGAGTGGAACGACACCTTTAACTGTGGTGTAACCAACGGACCTGCTACAGAGAAGTTAGTAGCTGCATTAGAGGCTTGCGGATGTGATGCTTCTAAGAATATCTTAAAAGAGAAGGATTTCCTTGCCAAGAAGTCCCAGTGGGTATTCGGCGGTGACGGATGGGCATACGATATCGGATTTGGTGGTCTGGATCATGTACTTGCATCCGGCAAGGATATCAACATCATGGTTTACGATACTGAGGTATATTCTAATACAGGTGGACAGTCTTCCAAGGCTACTCCTACCGGAGCAATCGCACAGTTTGCTGCAGGTGGTAAGGAGACCAAGAAGAAGGATCTCGCAGGTATTGCAATGAGCTATGGTTATGTATATGTTGCACACATCGCTATGGGTGCTGACATGAACCAGTGCGTAAAGGCTATTGCAGAGGCTGAGGCATATCCGGGACCATCTCTGATCATTGCTTACGCTCCATGTATCAACCATGGTATCAAGAAGGGTATGAGCAAGGCTCAGACTGAGGAGAAGTTGGCTGTTGAGTCCGGTTACTGGTTCAACTTCCGTTACAACCCACAGCTTGCTGCTGAGGGCAAGGATGCATTCACATTAGACTCTAAGGAGCCGACCGGTGATTATCAGGCATTCTTAAAGGGTGAGAACCGTTACGCTTCCCTTGCTAAGTTCAATCCGGAGAGAGCTGCTGAGCTGTTTGCTACAGCTGAGAAGAACTCTAAGGATGAGTATGAGCACTTAAAGAAGTTAGAGACTCTTTATGCAGGCAAATAATCGCAAGAAGCAAAAAGAACAGCTGTAATAAGCTGGAAGAATAAACATGAAAAGTCCCGACGCAGATTCATTTGCGTTCGGGGCTTTTTAATTTTTGGGTTTGATTAGACGCGTAATTATTCATTTACAAATGTGGCAAGGAATGATACAATAGTAAAAGAGTATATTACCGCGGAGGAACACAATGGCAGGGTTATTGCTTGAATTGCGTCGCCAGATTGCACGCAATCGAAGAAAAGATGCATATGGAAAACCGACGGATGCACAGGTACATAACGGCCGCCATAAGGATGATGATACAGGTGGCAAATCTAATGTGTCGGCTTCGCAGACTTTAAATGAGCCGGTCAAAAGTTTGAGGAAAGAAGAAACAGTCCAACAGGCTTCAGAGGGTAATATTCAGGAAAGGAACATTGACGTTGTGAGCAAAGAAGATTTTTTACTAAGCCAGATAGATGAGTTCAGGGAACGCGCAAAGCAGTTACAGACACTGCTTAATTCCAGGGAATCTGAGGCACAGGAACTTAAGACGCTTGTAGATGAGCGTCAGGAGAAGGCAGACGAGCTGGATCAGATTTTAAAGGAACGTCAGGAAAAGGCAGACGGCCTTACCGCTGAGGTAGAAAAACAGGTCGATATATTGATTGAAAAGGTTGCTGCCAAGATGGAAGAAATTGAAGCTTCCATGAAAGAGGATGTTGCAGATGGAAAGCGTTTGAACGAGGAAAAGGCGAAAGAGATTAAGGATACCCTTGCACAGATTGAAGAACAACTCACAGCAGCAAAGACAGAACTCTCTGATAAGGTGCATACGGAAAATGTGAAGTGTTACCGTAATATATCTGATTTGTTCCGCGGCATGGAAGAGCGTCTGGACAAGCTTACTGTAGTAGACAATAAGCTGGGTACATTAAAAGTGATGGCACTGTCAGGTGTGATATTAGGTGGTATCAATTTGATTGCCCTGATTTTTGTTATGTTGATCAGCCTTGGTCTTATCCGTATTTAAAAATATAGCGCAATTCCCGGTACAGGGGATTGCTTTTTTTCTATAGAAATAGAAATACAGAAAGGATTACTTGTTATGGCAAAGAAAGCAGTTTGGGTAGTGGGACATAAGCATCCGGATACGGATTCCATATGCGCTGCAATTACCTATGCAAATTTAAAAAATGAAATAGAAAAACGGTCTGGCGGAAACAGTACAGGACTTCAATATATACCGAAACGTGCAGGCTCTGTCAGTGCGGAAACCGCATATGTGCTGGAGCGTTTTCACGTGGAGGCACCGGAGCTGATTACAGATGTGGGAACGCAGATTAAAGATATTCATATGCGAAAGACGGAAGGGGTCAGCAGTCATATTTCCATGAAGAAAGCATGGGAAATGATGAAAATACTGGATGTGGTGACACTTCCTGTGGTTAATGAAAATAAGCTGGAAGGTCTTATTGTGACAGGGGATATTGCAAAATCCTATATGGATGTCTATGACACCACAATTCTTTCCACGGCAAGAACACAGTACAAAAACATTATAGAGACATTGGATGGACAGCTTCTTACAGGTAATGAGCATGCATATTTTGTAAAGGGAAAAGTCGTAATCGGAATTGGAACTCCAGATGGAGTAACCTCTGCAATTGAGAGGGATGATCTTGTTATTATCGGGGACAGCGAGGAAAATCAGATGCGTGCCATTGCATCGGATTGCAGCTGTATGATCGTGACCAATGGATATGAGATCAGTCCGGAAGTGGTAGAAGCAGCAAAGGCACGGGAAATTGTGTTGATCAGCACGCCTTATGACACATTTACTACTGCAAGACTAATCAATCAGAGCATTCCCATTAAATATTTTATGACAAAGAAGGACATTATCGGCTTTGATCTGGATGACTATGTGGATGATGTCAGAGAGACTGTGGCAAAAATCCGGCATCGGGATTTCCCAATCCTGGATGAAAATCAGAATTACGTGGGAATGTTTTCCCGTCGTAATTTGATGAAGGTAGATAAGAAGAAACTGATTCTTGTGGACCATAATGAGAAGTCCCAGGCAGTGACTAATATTGATGAGGCAGAAATTTTGGAGATTATTGACCATCACAGACTGGGAAGTTTAGAGACCATGGCACCTGTATATTTCAGGAATCAGCCTCTCGGCTGCACTTCCACAATTATCTATCAGATGTATCTGGAGCAGGGGGTGGACATTACACCACAGATGGCGGGGCTCATGTGTTCGGCCATTCTTTCAGACACATTAATGTTTCGGTCGCCCACCTGTACGGAAGCAGATAAGGAGGCTGCTCTTCGCCTGGCAGAAATTGCAGAGGTAAAGGTGGAGGAACTTGCATCTGCCATGTTTGAGGCAGGAAGCAACTTTGCCAATAAGACGGAAACAGAAATCCTAAATCAGGATTTTAAAATCTTTCATGCAGGGAATGTAAGCTTTGGTGTGGCACAGATCAGTGCCATGGGACGGACGGAACTGGATAAGGTTCAGAAAAGGGTAGAACCAAAGCTGGAAGAAATGATGGGAGAAAAACAAATCCAGATGATATTTGTGATGCTTACAGATATTCTGAACGAATCAACTTTTCTGATATACAAGGGAGAAGAAGCAGCACAGCTGGTGGCAGCAGCTTATAACTGTGCACCGTCTGCAGAGGGAATTATGCTTAAAAATGTGGTTTCCCGAAAAAAACAGCTGATTCCGGCACTTATCAATACGCTGGCAGAGAGAAAGTAGGAAAGGGGTTGTATTATGGAATTTACAAAAATGCAGGGATGCGGAAATGATTATGTATATGTAGATTTATTTAAGGAAAAAATAGAGAATCCGGCAAAGCTTTCGATTGCAGTGAGTGACCGCCATTTTGGAATTGGCTCAGACGGACTTATTACCATTGGCCCTTCTGAGACTGCTGATTTTCAGATGCATATTTATAATGCGGATGGGTCGGAAGCTGAGATGTGTGGAAACGGAGTCCGGTGTGTTGCAAAATATGTGTATGACCATGGTTTAACAGATCAAACGGAAATCACTGTGGAAACAGGGGCGGGAATAAAGACATTACTGTTAACGGTAGAAAATAAAAAAGTATCACAGGTTCGTGTGGATATGGGAGAGCCAATCTTAAATCCGGAATTAATTCCTGTTGAAGCTGATGGAGATACTGTAATTGATGAGAAGATTTATGTAGATGGAAAGGAATGGCATATGACCTGTGTATCCATGGGAAATCCACATGCTGTTGTATTCGTTGAGGATACGGATGCTTTTGAACTGGGAAAATATGGTCCCCAGTTTGAGAATCACCCGCGTTTTCCTAAGAGGACGAATGTGGAATTTGTCCATGTCATCTCCAGGACAGAAGCATCCATGCGTGTGTGGGAACGCGGTTCGGCAGAGACTTTAGCCTGCGGAACCGGAACCTGTGCTTCGGTCATGGCATGTATATTGAATCATAAAACGGAAAATAAAGTGCTGGTTCATTTACGGGGCGGAGATTTGACGATAGAGTATGATCCCAAGAGTAATCACATTTTTATGACAGGACCAGCGGTTGAGGTTTTTCATGGCACATTCTGATTCGATTATTCAGAAACAAAGGGATGAGCTGCTGGTGCGTGGTATGAAGGGCATATCAGAACAGAATTGCCTGAAGTGATTGAGAAACATAAAAGAGGTAGAAAATAAATGAAAATTAAACAATTACTTGAAGATCTGCAATATGAAGTGCTGGCCGGGAATGTTGAAACGGATATTTCTACGCTGGTCTATGATTCCAGAAAAGTAGTGGAGGGTTCCGTTTTTGTGTGTATCAGTGGCAGCGTGAGAGATGCCCATGATTTTATTCCGGACGTTGCCCGGAAGGGGGCTGCCGCAGTGGTTGTGGAAAAAAATGTTCCATTGATCGAAGGACTGACTTATATTAAAGTAGAAGATACACGCCTTGCCCTTGCCTGCATGTCGGCCGCTTATTTTGGTCATCCGGCTCAAAAATTAAAGACAATTGGAATAACTGGCACGAAGGGAAAGACCACCACCACATATATGGTAAAATCCATTCTGGAATCAGCCGGGATTAAGACCGGCCTGATTGGTACGATTGAGGCTGTGATTGGAGATAAGAAAATACCATCTGCCAATACAACTCCGGAATCCTACCGGGTGCAGGAACTGTTTAGGGAGATGGTGGATGCAGGTCTTGATGCAGTGGTGATGGAGGTATCCTCCCAGGCTCTGATGCTTCACCGGGTATCCGGTTTTACCTTTGATATCGGGGTGTTTACTAATCTTGAACCGGATCATATCGGGGAAAATGAACATAAGGATTTTGCGGACTATATGCACTGTAAGAGTCTTTTATTCCAGCAATGCAGACATGGAATTTTTAATGGAGACAGTGAACATTTAAGTGGAATTTTAGAGGGACATACCTGTACCGTGGAGACTTTTGGATGCGGGGCGGATAATGATTTAAGGGCAGAAAATATTGAACTTAAGAAAGAACATGGGGCTCTTGGCGTTTGCTATCATGTCAGCGGGGAGATGGATTTTGATGTGGAAGTGAATGTGCCTGGAAGTTTTTCTGTATACAATTCCCTGACTGCAATTGCAATCTGTCATCATTTTGGAATTAAGGAGGAAAAAATCAAACAGGCGCTCCTGCATGTTAGTGTCAAGGGACGAATTGAGATTGTACCGGTTACCAAGCGATATACGCTGATGATAGACTATGCACATAATGCAATGGCTTTAGAGAGTCTGTTAACGACTTTAAAAGAGTATGAGCCGGGTCGACTGGTATGTCTTTTTGGCTGTGGAGGGAACCGCGCAAAGTCCCGCCGTTATGAGATGGGAGAGGTTTCTTCCAGGCTTGCTGATCTCACTGTGGTTACATCGGATAATCCAAGAAATGAGGAACCGATGGATATCATAAATGACATTTTAGAGGGAGTGCATAAGGCCGATGGGGACTACGTGACAATTCCGGATAGAAAAGAGGCGATTGCCTACTGCATGAAGCATGCAGTAGATGGGGATATTGTTGTCCTTGCGGGAAAAGGGCATGAAGACTATCAGGAAATTAAAGGGGTCAAGCATCATATGGATGAGAGAGAACTAATTGCAGAAATTATAAAAGAAAATCCGGATTTAAAATTATAAGTGACTATTTAGCCCCGTAGAATATGATAAGCAGAATCGTCATGCTTGCATGTAAGAGGCTGCTTATCTTATTCGTAAGGTGGCTCGAATAGAGTCACCGCCCCATGTATGAGCAAAATTAGCTGCGAAGCAGCGGGAAAGCACGTGAAACGTGCGGTTTTGCGAATGCATGGGGGAGGGGGCATAAAATTATAAGGGAGTGAAACAATGGGAAAACAAAATTGGAAAGCCGGTAATATGCTAAATCCTGTTCCGGCAGTGATGGTGACTGTGGCAGATGAGGATGGCAGGGCAAATATCATAACGGTAGCCTGGGCAGGAACCGTCTGCACCAATCCGCCGATGGTTTCCATTTCTGTGCGTCCCTCCCGGTATTCCTATGACATCATTCAAAGAACCGGTGAGTTTGTCATCAATCTGACGAATGAAAAGCTGGTACGCTCATGTGATTACTGTGGTGTGGTAAGCGGAAGAGATGTGGACAAATTCAAAGAAACCGGACTTACTCCCTTTCCGATGGAACATGTGAAAGTTCCGGGGATTGCAGAGAGCCCGGTCTGTATTGCCTGTCGCGTGACGGATACAAAACTGCTTGGCAGCCATAGGATGTTTCTTGCAGAGGTTCTGGGAGTCACAGTAGATGATTCCTATCTGGATGAGACTGGAAAGTTTCTGATCAACGAATCCGGTCTCATCATGTATTCCCATGGGGAATATTTTTCACTTGGGAAAAAACTTGGAAAATTTGGCTTTAGTATTCAAAAAGATAAAGCTTGATTTGATTAAAATCGCCCATTATTGAAGAAGAAGATCCATCAGTAATGCATATACATCTTCGTTTAAATTTTTCCAGTTATTGCAGATGGTTTCGGCCTGCTCTTTTGTGGAGACACTTATGGTTAAATCAATAAGTGGGGCTCCGTCAGAGCGGACCTGGCAGCGTACTGCATATTTCTGATAGGTGGTTTTGTAGTAGTCTGCCAGAATGGAATTTTCCTGACGCAGTTCTAATTTATTCTGTTCAAAAAATTTTAGCACATCAGATTTTATTTCTTCATTTAATTTGTCTT
Source organism: Agathobacter sp. (assembly GCA_022772675.1). GTDB lineage: Bacteria > Bacillota > Clostridia > Lachnospirales > Lachnospiraceae > Roseburia. Next base: position 30,732 of record JALEZW010000002.1, read on the forward strand.
CGAAAAAGCATAAAGTCTCTTTTCCGGCGGCGGTAAGAGAGTATTGGGTATTGCTGTGGGTTGGCTCTGTCAGAATAAGATCCGTATCTGTCAGATCCTTTAATACTTCCTGTACTCTAAAGTAATCTGTGTATTCATGCTCCAGAAAAAAATCAGAAATTTGCGTATTTGTAAGTGGAAATCCTGCCTTGTCAAGCATATATAAAATCGTAAGTTTATAAATTGTGAATGGTTCAGCCATGAAAAAGTTCTCCTTGTCTGGTATTACGTTCTTTCATTCGATGGTGAATGGTATTTAGTATGCGTTTTTTATCTGTACTCCAGGAAGGAGCAATCAGTAATTTTCGGGGACCGTCGCCTGTGAGCCGGTGGATGACCATATTGGGAGGAAGAAGCTCCAGACAGTCGATTACCAAATCACAGTATTCTTCCAGCGACATAATGGGAAACGGATTTTTTTCATAGGTATCTGCCAGTGCTGTACCCTGCAGGACATGAAGCAGCTGCAGTTTGACTCCGGATATTGGAAGTGCTGCAATGTGGCGGATGGTCTCTTTCATCATATCAGGTGTTTCACCCGGAAATCCAAGTATGACATGGACAACTACGGAGATACCACGGGCTGAGAGCGCATATACTGCAGCATCAAACTGATTTACAGTAGTGTGAGTGTTCATCTGTATAAGCGTCCGCTCGTGAATGCTCTGTAAACCCAGTTCAATCCATACCGGCTTCTTTTGGTTAAGAGAAGCCAGCAGGGAAAGAACGGGGTCCGGAAGACAGTCGCTTCTGGTTCCAACGGAAAGTGCCACGATCTCATCCGGTTCCATTGCCTCTGTAAAAAGCTGCTGCAGTCGTTGGACGGAGGCATAGGTGTTGGTAAAGGATTGAAAATAGGCAATAAATTTTTTGCAGGCAGTTTTCTTCTGTATGAGGGTTTTGGCCTGTTGAATCTGTTCTGAAACAGGAAGTACTGCATCTGCTGCAAAATCCCCGGAGCCTCCTTCACTGCAGAAGGCACATCCACCGTAAGCGAGGGTGCCGTCACGGTTTGGACAGGTCATGCCCCCGCTTAAACTGAGACGGTATACTTTTTCTCCGAATGTTTCCTGACAAAAATCATTTAGAGAATAATACCGGTTAGTCTGCGGCATGGGATTTTACGGCCTGACTTACGACCTCAGCTACACGTGGGTCAAAAGCTTCGGGCATAATAAAGTCTTCATTTAATTCATCATCTGATACCAGGGCAGCTAATGCTTCAGCAGCGGCAAGCTTCATTTCTTCCGTAATCTGTTTTGCGTGTGCCTCCAGTGCACCCCGGAAAATTCCAGGGAATGCAATGACATTATTTACCTGGTTCGGGAAGTCACTTCGTCCGGTTCCCACAACTTTCGCACCGGCGGCCTTTGCCACATCCGGCATAATTTCCGGTATGGGATTTGCCATGGCAAAGAGGATGGCATCCTTGTTCATGGAAGATACCATTTCAGGAGTTACAATATTCGGGGCGGATACACCCACAAAGATGTCTGCACCGCAAAGGGCATCTGCAAGGGTTCCGGTCTTGTTTTCCAGATTGGTTACCTCCGTCATCTTTTTCTGCATCCAGTTTAAATTCGGGTAATCTTTTCCTATAATTCCCTCGCGGTCGCACATTGTAATATGTTTAAACCCATAGGTAAGTAAAAGTCTGGTGATGGCAACACCGGCAGAACCGGCCCCGTTCACTACCACCCGGCAGTCCTCTTTTTTCTTTCCGGTTACCCGCAGACCATTGATGATTCCGGCAAGAACCACAATGGCAGTGCCATGCTGGTCGTCATGGAAAACAGGTATATCAAGGATTTCTTTTAAACGTTCTTCGATTTCAAAGCAGCGTGGGGCGGAAATATCCTCTAAGTTGATTCCGCCGAAGCCCGGTGCGATGTTTTTGACTGCCTGGATGATTTCCTCGGTATCCTGGGTGTCAAGGCAGATGGGCACAGCATTGACGTTTCCAAACTCCTTAAACAGAACGCACTTTCCCTCCATGACAGGCATGGCTGCATAAGGTCCGATATTTCCAAGTCCGAGAACGGCACTTCCGTCTGAGACAACGGCTACAGTGTTTGATTTCCAGGTATAAGTGTAGGCAGCGGATTTATCCTCTGCAATCACCTTACAGGGCTCTGCAACACCCGGGGTATATGCGATGGCCAGGTCTTCCCGGGTCTGTACCTTTGATTTTGCAGTCGTTTCCAGTTTTCCGTTCCACTCTTTATGGCACGCAAGTGCCTTTTCCTTGATGTCCATTCAAATTCTCCTTTATCTTTTGCCACTGTTTATACAGTAACATTCTTTTCCTATCACGATACCATTCTTAAAAAAGAAAAAAAAGACTTCCTATTTTGCAAAAATTAGTGTATAATGAGTTTATTAAAAAATTAATTGAAACTATTCACAGTCGTTTCTGACAGTTATCCCAGGTGAATAATCGTGATATTTTCATAAAAATTAAGGAGTGAAAGAATGCGGGAAAAGTATGAAAGCCTGTCGTTGGTTGTCCTTAAGGATCTGGCAAAGGCAAGAGGAATTAAGGGAATTTCGGCAATGAAAAAGAGTGATCTGATTGAGCGTATGCTTGAGGAGGATGAGAAGGACAAGGCAGATAAGCCGGCACCAAAGAAAGTGTACAGTGTGCATGCACAGACAGAGACTGAGGGGAAAAAACGCACGGGAAAAATTCGCCGTGAGGAACCGGCAGAAGAGGGGGAAAATAAGTCTGCTGCTTCCACTAATGGAACAGAAGCTTCTTCGCAGCCAAAACAGGATATGACATATGATACACGCACGGAAACGGATTCTGCTGCAATCAAGGAGGATATCGTGAATCTTGACAGCGGATATACCGCCAGTGGAATCTTAGAGGTAATGCCGGATGGATTCGGATTTATCCGGTGTGAAAACTACCTGCCGGGTGAGCACGATGTATATGTGGCACCATCGCAGATTCGCAGATTTAATTTAAAGACCGGAGATATTGTGACAGGAAATACCAAGATTAAATCAGAGCGTGAGAAGTTTTCTGCTTTACTTTATGTGACCACTGTAAACGGTTATCATCCATCCGAGGCACAGAAACGGACAAGCTTTGAGGATCTGACTCCGATTTTCCCCAATAAGAGACTGCGTATGGAACGTCCGGGAGGTTCCGTTGCCATGCGGGTTATGGATATTATTTCTCCCATTGGAAAGGGACAGCGTGGTATGATTGTTTCCCCGCCAAAGGCCGGTAAAACCACACTCTTAAAGGAAGTTGCAAAATCCGTAAAGACAAATAATCCGGAGATGCATCTCATTATCCTGCTGATTGATGAACGGCCGGAGGAAGTAACTGATATCAAGGAAGCGATTGAGGGGGAGAATGTAGAAGTTATTTATTCTACATTTGATGAAACTGCGGAGCATCACAAGAGAGTTTCTGAGATGGTAATTGAGCGTGCCAAGCGTCTCGTGGAGCATAAGAAAGATGTTATGATTCTGCTTGACAGTATTACAAGACTGGCACGGGCATATAACCTGACCTGTACACCCAGTGGTCGTACCTTATCCGGTGGTCTGGATCCGGCGGCTCTCCATATGCCGAAGCGTTTCTTTGGTGCTGCCCGGAATATGAGAGAGGGCGGCAGTCTTACCATTCTTGCAACGGCCCTTGTGGATACGGGAAGTAAGATGGATGATGTGGTTTTCGAGGAATTTAAGGGAACCGGTAATATGGAACTTGTCCTTGACCGGAAGCTTTCCGAGAAGAGAATCTTCCCGGCTGTGGATATTGTGAAATCCGGAACCAGAAGAGATGACCTTCTTTTGGATGCCGATGAGCGTGAGGGCGTGGAAAATATGCGCCGGGCTTTAAACGGAATGCGTTCCGATGAGGCTGTGGAAAATATCCTGAACATGTTTTCCCATACCCGGACCAATGTGGATTTTGTAAATTTGGTAAGAAAAAGCAGAATCTTATAATTTCCTATTGCATTTGAAAAATAGCTATGTTACAATAAAAAAGCTGTTTATCGGGATGTAAACGGACGAACGTGTCACTCTTGCATTAAGTATCATATGCGAATCGGGTATACGGGTATAAAGAGTGAAAACATAAACAATACGATTTTAGAAGAGGTGAAAAAATGAGAGAAGGAATCCATCCAGATTATTATCAGGCTACAGTTACCTGCAACTGCGGAAATACATTCGTTACAGGTTCTACAAAGCCGGAGATCCACGTAGAAATTTGTTCTAAGTGCCATCCATTCTATACTGGACAGCAGAAGGCTAACCAGGCTCGTGGACGTATTGAACAGTTCAACAAGAAGTATGGCATGAAATAGAATTGATGAGTTGCGTAAAAAGGTTGAGGCTGTGAAAGGTCTCAACTTTTTTAAGTTTAAGGTAACTTTTCAGAAATAGAGTCGTTAGGTGACTCTGGGAGATATGAAATGAAATATTCAGGAATTGGCGGGCAGGCGGTCATGGAAGGCGTGATGATGAAGAACGCTGACCGGTATGCCGTTGCTGTCCGTAAGCCCAATCATGAGATCGATATAAAAGTTTCCGATTACAAGGGAACCTTAAAGAATGAAAAACTTCGAAATCTTCCCTTTGTGAGAGGAATTGTAAATTTCGTGGAGTCATTGATTCTTGGGATGAGTACCCTTATGTATTCCGCTTCTTTTTTTGAGGATGAAGAGGACGAGGAGGACAGGAAGAAAAAAGCGTCCATGACAAAGGAAGAACGAACCGCACTGGAAGCAAAAGAAAAGAAGCAGGAGAAGGCGTTAATGGGTGGAACAGTTGCATTTTCCATTGTATTTGCCGTACTGTTATTTTTCTGCCTTCCGTATTTTTTATCTGGATTTTTCCATAAGATCATAAAGTCTGCTGCGATTATTACCCTTTTGGAGGGGGGAATCCGTCTGGCAATTTTTATCTTATATATTGAGGTAATCTCACTGACTCCGGATATTAAACGGGTATTTATGTATCATGGAGCAGAGCATAAATGTATCAACTGTATCGAGCATGGACTGGAGCTTAATGTGGAAAATGTAAGGAAAAGTTCCAGACAGCATAAGCGCTGTGGAACCAGTTTTCTTCTGATAGTAATGTTAATTTCCATCGTATTTTTTATGTTTATCCGGGTGGATTCTAAGATACTGCAGCTTTTGCTCAGACTGCTCCTGATTCCGGTCATTGCAGGAACTGCCTACGAGTTTATTAGACTGGCGGGACGCTACGATAACTGGTTTGTAAACCTTTTGAGTAAACCGGGGCTTTTGATGCAGAAAATGACAACCAGAGAGCCGGATGATGATATGATTGAGGTGGGAATCGCCTCAGTGGAAGCTGTTTTTGACTGGAAAAAGTGGCAGAAGGAAGAGAACGTATGACATATCGGGAAACGATTGCATCAGGAGAGAAAATCCTGAGTGAAGCAGGTATTGCAGATGCCAGAAATGATGCGTGGCTTTTGATGGCAATGGCATGTAAAATTGATCATACTTTTTACTATATGCACATGGATGAGGAAATGCCGGAAGAATCGGAGCATGAGTTTGATGTGCTGATCAAAAAGCGTGCAGAACGTGTGCCCTTACAGTATATTACCGGAGAACAGGAATTCATGGGGCTTAAGTTCCGGGTAAATTCCAGTGTGCTGATTCCCAGACAGGATACGGAGACTCTTGTGGAGGAGGCACTTAAGGTGGCAAAACCGGGAATAAAGATCATGGACATGTGTACCGGTTCCGGATGTGTGCTGATCAGTATTCTTAAGAATGTACATGACGCGGAAGGCTATGGTTACGATATTTCCAAGCAGGCCATCAATGTGGCAAAGGAAAATGCAAAGATTAATGAGGTTGCAGCAATTTTTGAGCGGAGTAATCTGTTTGAGGATGTAGTAGATGAGAAATTTGATATGATCGTGTCAAATCCCCCTTATATCAGAAGTGGGGAGATTGATGGGCTGATGCCGGAAGTGTCCTGTTTTGAGCCGAGGGAGGCACTGGACGGAAAAGAAGACGGACTTTATTTTTACCGACAGATGATCGGGCAGTGCAGCAACAGGCTTACGGCTGAGGGATATCTTCTGTTTGAAATCGGATATGACCAGGGAGAGGAAGTATCTTCCATGATGAGAGAACATGGTTTTAAGGAGGTCAGTGTGATAAAGGATCTGACGGGAAATGACCGGGTTGTCAGAGGACACTTGTAGTGTCTGAATCAGGAATGAAAGAGAAAAGAGGGGCAAAATACCTTTTGACTCTCATATTATAAAAATGATAAGAAAGGGTATCTTATGTTTGATAAATTAGAGGATCTGCTCCACCACTATGAGGAGCTTATGAATACTTTGAGTGAGCCGGATGTGGCAAATGATCCAAAGCGGTTCCGGAAGTTGATGAAGGAACAGAGTGATTTACAGCCAATCGTGGAAGCTTATAAAGAATACAAGCAGTGTAAGCAGAATATTGAGGACTCTCTTGCTATTCTGGATGAGGAATCCGATGAGGAAATGAGGGAGCTTGCCAAAGAGGAACTGAGTGATTCCAAGGCAAAGCTTGGGGAGCTGGAGCAGAAACTTAAGATTCTGCTTCTTCCTAAGGATCCAAACGATGATAAGAACGTTATTGTGGAAATCCGTGCAGGTGCCGGCGGCGAGGAAGCTGCTTTATTTGCGGCAGAAATTTACCGTATGTATGTCCATTATGCAGAGCGCAGAGGATGGAAAGTGGAAACTCTTGAGGCAGATGAGACCGGTATTGGCGGTATGAAATCCGTGAATTTCATGGTAACGGGGGACGGTGCATATTCCGTACTGAAATATGAGTCGGGAGTACACCGTGTACAGCGTGTGCCGGAGACAGAATCTCAGGGACGTATCCAGACATCAACCTGCAGTGTTGCAGTGATGCCGGAGGCTGAGGATGTAGAAATTAACATTGATGAAAAGGATATCCGTATCGATGTTATGCGTGCATCCGGAAATGGTGGTCAGTGTGTCAATACAACGGATTCCGCTGTCCGCTTAACCCATTATCCCACCGGCATTGTAATCTACAGCCAGACGGAAAAGTCCCAGATCCAGAATAAGGAGAAGGCATTTGCATTACTGCGTACCAAGCTGTACGATCTGGAACTGCAGAAAAAGCAGGATGCGGAGTCTGAGGAGCGGAGAAGCCAGATTGGTACGGGAGACCGTTCCGAGAAGATCCGTACCTACAATTTCCCACAGGGCCGGGTGACAGATCACAGAATTAACCTGACACTGTATAAGCTGGATAAGATTCTGGATGGAGATATTCAGGAGATTATCGACGCATGTATTGCAGCAGACCAGGCAAAAAAGCTGGCGAAGATGCAGGATAACTAATACACCGAAAATGGGTATTAGATAAGTGGAGTGAAGATTTGAAAATAAGGAGCAAAAAATGGAACATATAACAAGAGATGCAGCATTTGAATTGCTGCGGAAATACAACAAGGATCCGTTTCATATCCAGCATGCACTTACTGTGGAGGCGGTGATGAAATGGTTTGCGAGGGAACTGGGACACGGAGAAGATGAAGAGTACTGGGGAATCGTTGGACTTCTTCACGACATTGATTTTGAATTGTATCCGGCAGAACACTGCCTGAAGGCACCGGAGCTTTTGCGGGAGGCAGGTGTCGGAGAGAATATCATTCATGCCGTTTGTTCTCACGGTTACGGAATCACTGTGGAATGTGGAACTACCATCGATGTAGAACCGGTGCATGAGATGGAAAAGGTGCTTTTTGCAACGGACGAACTTACCGGTCTGATCTGGGCAGCTGCTCTGATGCGCCCTTCTAAGAGTACGAAGGATATGGAACTGAAATCTCTTAAGAAAAAATATAAGAGCAAGGGTTTTGCTGCAGGCTGTTCCAGGGAGGTCATACAGCGTGGAGCAGACCAGCTGGGATGGGAACTGGACAAGCTTTTGTCCATGACCCTTGAAGCTATGGCAGCTTCAGAGGATACCATTTGTAAGGAAATGGAGAAGGTATAGAAAACAGAGAGGGCTATGCATATTTGCATAGCCCCGTTTTTTTTATTCGACTCGCTCTCTTATATAGTTTTCCAGCACCCGGATGGTTCCTTCAATCCCCAGAGGACTGCTGTTTATGCATAGGTCGTAAAGCCTTGAATCTCCCCATTTTGCATCGGAATGCCGGTTGTGGTACTGTTTTCTTTTGCGGTCGTGCCGGAGCATCTTGGCGATTGCTTTATTTTCCGGAAGATTAAAGTGTTCCATCACACGTTTAATTTTGTGCTGTCTTTCACCTGTGATGAAAATGGAAATCAGCTCCTCAAAATCTTTTAGAACTGTTTCTGCACAGCGTCCCACAATCACAAAGGATTCTCCTTCTTCCGCTTTTTTCCGGATAAAATCAAACTGATACTCTGCAATGATTTCCTCCATGGAATTGGTATGATTTCCCACTCGGCGGGAGAGCATATAATTCCGTGGCTTTTCATCGTATTTTTGAAGAACCTCCACGTCAACATTCATGTTTTCTGCAATTTCATCCAGCATTCCCCGGTCGTAAAATTTAAGGTCGAGATCACGGGCAATGTTTTCAGCAATTTCGTGTCCGCCGCTGCCGAATTCGCGGCTGATGGAAATGATCATCTGTTTTTTCATAAGATTTCCCCCTCCTTTTGTATCGCATGAATGAAAGTATCATGCAATGTCTGCCTGCGGCATAGATTAACAGTAACGTATGAAAATACATATCAGTGAAATGAAAATCACAATGAGTGTTGCAGGAACTGCAGTTTTGCAGTATTTTCCCCAGCCGATAATATGTCCGTTTTTCGCGGCAACCGATGTGCCTACCACATTGGCGGATGCCCCGATGGGAGTGGCACTGCCACCGATATCGGTACCCATGGAAAGGGCCCATGCCAATGTTGCCAGATCCACGCCCTGTGCAGCTGCAAGGCTTTTGATCACGGGAACCATGGTAGCAGCAAAGGGAATATTGTCCACTAATGCACTGGCCATACCGGAAACCAGAATGATGATGGTAATCATCAGCTTGAAATTGCCATGGCTTACGGAACCGATCCATGCGGCAATCAGTTCCAGAATACCGGTTTTCTCCAGACCGCCTACTACGATAAAAAGTCCAATGAAGAAAAGGAGTGTTTTGTAATCCACCTTTTTCAGAAGCTTTATGGCATATTTTCCGGAGGTAACTAATGTAACAGCTGCAATGACCGCTCCGATAAAGGCAACGGTAAAACCGGTCTGTGCATGAGTTACCAGCAAAATGACGGCACAGGCAAAGATGATACAGCTGATAATAAAATCCTTTTTGTTTGTAATGGCTTCTCTGGGAGCCGGCATAGAGGCTGCCAGAGCTTTTATATCTTTCTGTACGGTAAGTTCTTTACGAAAGACCAGAAGAAAATAAAAAACAATAAAAACCAGACTGATTGCAGCGATGACACCGGTGTTGGTGATAAAATCCCCAAAAGAGTATTTTAAGGAAGTTCCGATAATGATATTTGGCGGATCTCCGCACATGGTTGCGGAACCACCCAGATTGGCACAGAAAATCTCAGATAATATCATAGGTACCGGGTTAAAGTTTAACAGTCTTGCCAGTTCAATCGTAACCGCTGCCAGAAACAGAATTACGGTAATGCTGTCAATAAACATGGCAAGCACAAAGGACATCAGCATAAATGACACAAACAAGGGAATTGTTTTATAGCGGACCAGCTTAGCTAAAAGCATGCAGAGCCAGCGGAAAAATCCGGCTTTTGCCATGCCCTCTACCATGATCATCATGCCGGCAATAAAGATAATTGTGGACCAGTTGATTCCCATTGTGGATTCTTCCGCACCTGCGGCTTCATACCAGAAATTTAATGTAAAAATGCTTTTCACATTTAATGTTTCCAGTATGGCATTCCAGTCTTTCATGATAATGCCGAATACTCCAATCAGCGTGAAAGCACCACAGGCTAACGTTACATAGTGACGCTCAATCTTGTCCATTACAATAAGTAAAAACATAACAATAAATATTGTTACAGCTAAAATCCGGGCTCCCATCATAGCAGTTATCTCCTTCAATAAATACTGTTGTTACGGTATAACTTGACGAAACAGTAACAGGCAATAAGCACCTGTATATGCTTGACGCATGTTTCTAATAAAATTATACTATAAAATACAATACATATTCAATGGTTAAAAGAAATAAGGGCCGCGTAATTTTACCTTCGGAAAAAATAGGATAGAGCTCACCAACGATGCACTGACAAAGTATCATGCATAGACTTGATGGTTACACTATACTCTTTTCTTGCTTCAATTGCAATACCGCCCCTTGGGGCATACTTCT
>JALEZW010000033.1 GCA_022772675.1 Agathobacter sp.
GCTGTCCCCAATCCTGCATAGAAGCAGTAACAGCTTCTTCCATATCTGCTGCTTCTGCATCCGGTCCTGCAGCCAGAAGTGCCTCTGCCACTGCCACCGTCATTACGGAATCATCAGTAAATGCACAGCCTTTTGTAAACAGATCAAAGTCTTTCGTCTTATCTCCTCTGTCAAATTCAAAAGGGCTTCCAATAATATCACCTAAAATCGCTCCGTACATAGATACCTCCTGTCTTAGCTGCTGTATTCTCTTTGTTACAGGATAAGTATATCAATAAAACCATTCTATGTGGTCGCTGCCCCGGCGACACTTTTTCGACATATGGAAAAGGCCGGTAACCACTGTACAGGTACTCTCCATTTTTATCTGTGCATGTGCTCCCATCCAAACAGGCTACACACCAAGGACTTCCCAATCACAATTTCTTCTCCATCCAGCACCCGGCAGATTTCCTTCTCCGATGCCAGCACATGCAGACAGTTCCAGAAATAATTCTCCGGTTGCCGTTTCCCGTCAATCAAATAAATCATATTGCTTACCATTCCTCCCCTTCCTCCTCCAAATCATCCAACGCATCATCCACACCGTTTGCGTAATCACTGTCGCTGTTATAGCGGTCAATGTCGTAATCGTCATCCTCATAGACATCCTCGTACCCCTTATCGTAGGTATCTTCTTATCGTTTGTTATTCTTTGTTAAGCTGCTGCCCGATGATGAGTTGCTCTGACTACCGGTTGTTGCACTGCTTCCGGAACCGCTTACACTCTTTCCACTGCTGTAATTAGAGCCGCTTTTCTTACTTGAGGATGAACTGCCGGTACTCCCCGAATATGTGGATTTATACCTCTTATGCGTATCATAACTGTTGTCATGCAGGTAGCAGTAACTGCTACCTTTCTTTGCGTCGTTGTGGCAGCCGCTCTTCTGGCACTTGGGTGTGCCAAGGCTGATGATCCATCCAATGCAGAGCATGATTCCGATTGTCAGTAAAATTGCCTTTCCTGTTCCCATTCCGTTTGAATTGTTTCCCATAATCATATCCTCCTGATTATTCGAATGTTTTCAGGTCTCCAAATTTTTTATGATTATATAATAACATTTTCATTGTCCAATAAAATGGACTTTTGCAAAAGATTTTGGGTAATTCCTATAGAAATTATCTAAAATCCTAAAATTATAATAGGATCAGACGATGACGCTTCCATCATTCTGATCCTATCTTATTTAATCCTACAGATTCACAAATTCCTTTTTTTTTCTATATTCCTGCCTGCTTTATTGAAACGGCATCTCTGCCTCCATTTCCTCCGGAATTTCCAAAAACTCCGTTCCCTCACCGACTAACGGCCGCTCCTTCTTCTCACAGAACTGGATACTCTCTGCGATGATCTCCACCGTCTGGATCTTTACGCCGTCTTTTTCATAGCTGCCGGTGCTCAAATGTCCTTCCACTGCAAACTTCACACCCTTTTTTCCGTACTGTTCCAGAAATTCTGCCAGTCTGTCAAAAGCACTGCAGCGCAGGAAATATGCGGAATTCTCCCCGTTTCCTTCTGTTTTCTTTCGCATCCTGTCGACAGCCAGAGAAAAGTGGGCAATCTTTTTCTGTCCCTCATCCTTTGGCTCGATAACCTGTACATCCCTTGTCAGTCTTCCAATCACAATGACCTTATTGTTTACCATAGTCTTCCTCCCTCCTGCTTTTTCGCTGTTTGCGCTGCTCCTCCATCTCAAACTCATGCCGTTCCCTGGGATTGGATGTGAGGAGACGATAAATTTTTGTGTCCTTTGGAATCTTCCCCCGGAAAGGAATCACATTCTTTCCCGTATAGATCAGTCCCTGCCCCGGCGGGCTGTTGGTGATATATTCAAGGTTGGCCTCCGACAGGTTTAAGATATGCCGGAGTCTGTCCCGGTCGGGACCTGCCTGCCCCAAAATCTGAATAAAGTTACAGTTCTGCAGCATATCCCTTGCCACCGGACTTTCCAGGATAGGGGTGACGTTCTGGCTGATTCCGGTAAAGACTGCTCCATACTTTCGCCCCCGCCGCACCATTGCATTCAGCCGGTTGGCGGAATACTCGTTTTGGAACAGCAGATAGATTTCATCCAGATAGTACATGGTGGTCCGTCCGATTTTCCGGTTCTTCACAATCTCATTCCAGATATGCTCCAAAATGACCATCATGGCCAGATTTTTCAAACGTTCCCCCACATCCCGGATCTGGAATACCACCAGCCGGTTGGTGATTTCCACATTGGTGGCATGCCCGAAGATGGACAGCGAGCCATCCCCGGTGTACAGCTTCAAGGCATAGACCAGTTCCCTTGCCTCCGGCTCCCTCCGTTTGGAAAGTTCCTCCCTTAAGTCCGTCAGTGTGGGCATTTCCTCATCGGATATTTTTCGAAGTCTCCCGCCTTCCATAAAGGGAGCAAACAGCGCGTGAACACATTCATCCACGATCGTCTCCTGTACAGAATTCATTCCAAATGGTGATTTTAAGACGCATTCCATAATCTGCAAAATGCTTCCCGCCTTCTCGTTTACCGGATCCGAGGCGGTATCATAGTCCTCCGTCACATAAATTGCCATAGGATTGATATGGCTGTTTCCTCCCGGGGTAATCACGATTGCCTGCCCCTTCAGCTCCCGGACCAGATCGTCATACTCATTCTCCGGATCCACGATAAAGATCACATCGTCAGATTTCAGAAAACGGAAACAGATCTCTGACTTCGCCGAGAAACTTTTCCCGGTTCCCGGACACCCCAGAATGAATCCATTGTAATTGACTCCCTTCATCCGGTCATAGAAAATAGGGTTTCTGGATATCAGGTTGCAGCTGTAATTGATACCCTCCGGGTCGTTCAGTTCCAGCGTGGAAAAAGGAATAAACAGTGCCAGGGAAGATGTGGTCAGGGTCCGGGTCTCCGCAACTTTATTGAAACAAAGTGGCAGGGTGGACAAAAATCCCTCCTCCTGTTGTCCGTACATGACTGACAGGGTAAAAGAGCTTTTCTTATACTCCGTGACAAGGGTTTCCGTGTATTCCTCCAGCTGTTCCCTGCTGTCTGCAAAGACTGACACCGTCATGGCAGTGTCAAAAAGCCGCTCGTCCTTTCCCCGGATGGAATCCCTGAGAGCCAGTGCCTCTGCCTCCCGGTCCAGAATCTCCGGGCTTACATAAGAATCATCGTAGACCCCTGCCTTCTGCCCTGCCCGCATCTGCTTTGTCTTGACATCCCGGACAAACGACAGGTTCTGGGCCACAATGGCATCTGCCTTCTTTGGCGGAATCGGTTTCAGGTTGATCGTGGTCAGGCAGTTAAACCCCATATCCGTAACCGTGGTAAGAAACTCGTCGGACATTTTGTTAGCAAGCCTTGACACCCGAAGGGTCCGCACGTATTTTTTCCCCAGCCGCAGGTGGTTTCTCTTAATTTCCATGGAAGACGGTCCGATCACGTCATTGACAATCAGTCCCATAGACCGCATCCTGTCGAAATCAAAAGACCGGATCTCTACCAGCTTTCCCTCCTCATTCAGAACTCTGGATTTCCGTATCAGATGTTCCCTGGGATCATTGTAGATCCCATAGAGGATATCCAGAAGTTCCTCTAACGGTACCGGCACGGCACCGGAGCCGAACCGCCCCAGTGTCTTGTCGATATCCTGATCCAGCCGGTGATACACAGCTGCCGCCTTTTTGACATCCGCCGCATGTACCGCAATGGTCAGGTACTTATCCCTCTGAATGCCGTTTCTTCCTTCCCGGATGCGCTGCATCATGATCTGGTTCAGTTCTTTCCGGTATCCGTCAAATCCATCTCCCACTTCCTTATATAAAGCCTGCTCGCAAAATTCCTGCAGATTGATGCTGTGATTATAGATGGTAAGGGCCGCCTCCACATTGGTGCCAAAGGAATTCAAAAGCCGTTTCCACCCCTTGTACACCACCATCTGCTCCTCTTCCGGTGCGGTCAGATAGTTGTTATCGCCAATCAGATAGCTTTTCACGTAACAGCCCTTATAGGTTTCCATCAGCTGATAATTTTCATGAACCCCAACGATCGGTACGGATTCCGCCGTGCTCTGGGCAAACCCCATATCCGGAATTCTGGATTTTTCCATGCCTGTATAGTTCTGCCGAACATTTCTTTTCTCTTTTTCCATGTGCTTCCTCCCGGTTTACCGTTCCTCCCTGCCGTTTTCCCCTTGTCTTTCTCTATCATGTCTTTCTCCATCCTGTCTTTCTCTTCGGTCCGGCTCTTCTTTTCCCGACGTTTCTTCCTGTCCCTCCGGAATCAGCAGGGCACATACCAGATAGGCAATCAGCCCTCCTCCGTAGAAGGGGCACAATGCCATAAACAAAAGCCGCACAATCAGGGGATCCACATTGAAATACTCTGCAAAACCGGCACATACCCCGGCAATCATCTTATTTTTCATTGATCTTGTAATTTTCTTTGTCATTTCAGTTTTCTCCTTTCCAGACTTGATTGTTTCTTCTGCTTCGCAGCCTTCTTCCTTTCCCTCCGGATCTGCCTTTTCAGCTTCTTATCCTTAAGGTCCAGCTGCTTTCGTCGTTCATACTCTTCATTTAAGAGCACAACATACCGGTTTCTTGTCTTAAATTTACGGATGTTATTCTGATACAGTGCCACCTGCAGCTTTTTCAAAAGAATCCGTTCCATGGGAATGCCATCCTGCTTCCACCAGCCGAAGGCGAAGCAGAGACCTCCGATCACAAGACAGGGATAGACTGCCTCAAAAAACTCCAGTCCCAGAAACACGGTAAAACAGATGCTGCACAACAAGGCAGCGGACACACAGATGACCTGACGCAGGGTAAAATTCAGCAACACCTTATTCTCCTGCCTGATTTCCTTTTCAATCTCCCGGCTGATCACAGTCCCACCTCCTTACGCCATTCCCAGAATCTGCTTTGACAGACCCGGTGCTTTCACCACCAGACCTACTTCCACCACAGCTACCACAATTTCCTTCCAGATGCAGGACATAAAATTTTCCTGGTTCATCACATTTGCCGACAGAATCCCAAACTGGATCTGCTGGCAGATAAACACCGCCAGCATGATGACGGCCCCGGACAGTGCAAGTGCCATGACGTTTTTGATTCCCCGCACGGCATTGGAGCCTGCGCCCGTCCCGGAACTGATATCGCAGACGCTCAGCGGCGAAACAATCGCCATGATGGTCAGCTCAATGAACCGGGACCAGCACATGACAGATACCACCACATTGGAAAGCTTTGCAATCAGTGACGGGATGAACAGCTGGATGATATAGCTGATGGAGGATGCCATGTTGCTGACCGTATCAGCTATGGCTGCCTTCAGTCCCGTTCCGGTGGACACATGACAGTCATCATAAATTGCCATCTTAAGATTCAGAATCTGCGATTCCATATCCGCATAGGATACATTGGCATTGCTGACGATTTTCTGGATCAGTGCGGAAAACACGTTTCCGATGCCGAAGACCAGATCCATGGACCTGGACATCACTACGATTCCAATGCATAGAAAGATAAACTGTTTCACCAGCTTCTCAAGATACATCTGCTGGAAGGAAATACTTTGGAGCAGCCCGACACCGAAAAAGACCAACAGCAGCATCACCCCCAGATTCTGAAAGGTCTTATACATAGTAGTGAGCACAGTAGACAGACTCGTAAAGGTAATTCCTCCCGCTTTTAAAGTCCCACTGTCAAAGTGAATCACCAGCAGGTCTTCCAGATCCTCCATGCCGGAAATTCCAAAAACATCGTCTATCAGTCCGTAAATCGTCTTTACCATCCCCTTGGCACCGGTGACATCCTCCTCCGTTGCACAAAATGCAGCCATCGAAACCAAAAATATGCTGCATAGCACCAGCACCATAATCTGTCTTCTGTAATAGACAAGTGGCAGTGCCACTTTCTTTCCCATCCGGTTTCACCTCCTCTTTCCCAGCTTCTACAGGAAGGATGCCAGCCCCGCCATGATCAGCGAGGCATCATGGGATGACTCCCCCGTACCTCCTGTTTCTCTGATAACACCGGTTTCTCTGATTCCTCGTGCTACAACCATATCCCCTGTATCCTCAGTTTCTTCCACTTTACCCTCTCTCTTATTTTCCGGTTTTACCCCCGGTGTTACCTGACTTGTTCTTTTCAACGCGCTGTTTTGTGTTTCTCCATTTCCAAATGTGCATGAAGAAGGCACTTCGAATGCTTTAATAAATTCCGAAGAACCTCTCTTTCTCTCCGCTTTGCGGTCCAGCCACTGCACCGGGACATTGGTTCCATGCTCAGAAATCCACAGAAGGACCAGTTCTCCCACAATATCACTTTTTCGCTTGGAAAAAGGGGTAAGAAATTCCAGAATCTGTTTTCCATCCTCTGTGTCCTCATCAAAGAAAAGGGCAATTTTTCTTTTTCCCATCTCCTATCACCCCTGCCCTCCCATCACAAGCTCCGCAATCTGCTCATAACCGATCGCATTTGCATGGATATCAGAAATAAAGTCTGTCATCCCGAATAACCCGGTTTTTTCCAGATATGGTTTCAGCAGCATCGCCCCGCCTCCGCAGAATATGGTGGGAGCAAACCTGAAATCTGCCACCTTGCTGTGCAGCTGGTTCACGATCTTAACTGCCCATTCCCCGGTCTCCTTCTTTACCCTCCGGATAACCTCCTCCGGTGCAAGCACCTCCCGTCCCGGCATCAGGATGTCCTCTATCACATCTGCATCAATCGTCATACCGAAATCATTGATGACATCATCAATGATCTTTGCCCGAAGCCCTGCCATGCCAAGCTCCCGGGACACCATGACTTCCTTGTCCGGAATCCCATTTTTCAGAGCCAGCAGATCCACCGTTCCATCGCCGATATCAATACAGTAGACACTGCTGTACTTCTTGATCAGTGCCTCCCGGTAAATGACCGCTGCCGCGTAATCCTGTGGAAATATCAGCACCTCCTTGATATGAAACTGAAACAGCTTTCCATTATAGTGGAATTCAATTCCATACCTTGCTGCATCAAGAAAATACTTCTTGAAAGACTCCTGCTGCTTTTCCAAATGAGCCGGCGGAAGCCCTACGGCAAGAACCACATCCTTTCCGATGAAATTCCCGAAAGAGGTCTTCCAGTCGAATTCCTTCTTTTCTTCCCTTGCCCTCTCCTTAAGTTCCTTCGCAATGGCAAACAATGTTAAGATCAGACAGTTTTCATTTTTCGTCTTATCGATCTCATAAGGGAATCTGCTCCCCGTCAGACTGTAATAATTGCCCCGGTAGGTCAGGATGTCCGTAGAAAACAGCTCCGATGGTTTCGTGTCCTGACGCTTAAATCCGCAGGGAAAGATACAGTGTTTTGTTTTGATGTTCCCATTCCCATGATCAATACCAATGATAATCTGCTCCATGGTTTTTCCTTCCCCTCCTTACCTGCTTCCGCTTAATAGAATGTCATAGCCGTAGGATCCTGGCCGATCACTGCCGTTACAATCGCCTTTAATGCACACAGCACAGCCCCGCCCACCATCAGGCCAATACCCTTTCCCAGTGCACCGGGCTGCGCCTGCTCTCCCGATGCCATGGACACGATCGTCCTGATCAGAGACGCTGCACCTGCCGCAATCAACACGATTCCGGCAAAAACAGTAATGGAAAACATCGTTTTCAAAAACTTCTGCATTGCCGTGTTTCCGTTGATGTCGCAGTATGCCAGGCCGACAACCGCCGTACTTCCAGCCACAACCGCCATCATCCTCTGTCCCGCTTTTTTCAATTTTTCTTTTACATTGTGTGATTTCATAGGCTTCTACCTCCTTTCAGTCTTGAAAATGCACCAAAAGGGGAGCCTGGAAAAATAGAAATGAATTTTTGTGTCAGATAAATGAAAAAAGCCCATAGCCGAAGCCATGGACCTTTTACTTATTCGCCTTATTATTTTATAATCTCTTTAACAATGCTGTTTCACCGCACTTTCTTCCCTAAGCTCCTTGATCATTGCCATAACATCATCGTCATTCTTCAGACCAACTCTTTCCGCTTCACCCGAAAAAGCTCTCTGTGCTTCACGAAATGCATCCATAGAAGAATTCATCATATATACTCTTCCTGATTCTTCCATGAACAATACCTTATCCCCATTCTTAATTCCCAGCTTTCTTCTTATTTCAACAGGTATTGTAACTTGTCCCTTAGATGTTACTTTAGCAAGTTCCATAGGTAATCCTCCTTCCAAAAGTAATATATTCCTTACTTTCCTTACATTTTAATCCTTCTCTATTACATTCGTTGGTATTGCAAGTTCATTTGCCGCACCGACAATCAGCTCTTCGAAGGCTTCTTTGTTATGATGCAAATTCATAGATCATCCCCCATTCAATCATCTTTTTTGCAGTCGCACCAGTTATAACGGCAGATACCTCTGATAGCTGTTCTTTTGTGAAACGCTTTTTTCTCATATATGAAATCAAAGTTTCTATCGTTTCTTCTTTTGTAAGTTCGGTATATTTTTCAGCCTGACCGATCGTATCCAAAAGCTGTAAAAGTTCTGCATTGGAATCGCTAACTGTAATAGCCGGCTTCTTAATCCTCACTCTCTGCGAACCCACTGTGATCATTCGTCCATTGGATGCTTCACGGTTGGTAACAATCTCTATAACCGCAGGCATCTGAGTTGTTAATCCTAATTGATTGGCAAAAGAGATTCCTGTAAGATATCCGTATATCTCTGATTTGTTTTGCACATATCTACGCATAATGACCATGGATGGATCAAGATAACTCTTGCCTAACAATCCATCACGCTTTGGTATATAGTAGATTCCATTATCATATCTCTCTAAAAAACCGCTAGCGACAAGTCTCTTTACAGACTGGCGAACTGCATTATCAGACAGTCCCTCAATAACTAAATCATTGAGAAATATAGGCTCATTATATCCGTAATTCTCCATCAAATAAGTTTTTAACACACTCTCGCCTCCATGGGTATCGTACTATATTTATATGTTTATTATCAATATTTATGTCATTATGTTTGTATTATTCTTTCCCAGACTAATTATAGATATTTACCCAATCAAAACCTGTTTCCCATCAAATGCAAGACCATATTTACGGATCTGCTCCTCACGAAAGCCCCTTTCCATCAGGGAAGCCGCATACTTCTTTTCCTCAATCTGTGCGTGAGCATTGGCAAGAGTATCCCCCAGAGTTTTCTCTTTCGCTTTCTTAACCTTAAACTCCAGAATATAGGCATCCTTCGCTCTGTCCTTCGGTTCCAGCATGACATCATATCTGCCAAAGCCGCTTTCCCGGTTGGATGTGATTACATACTCTCCCTGCAGATCCACCAAAAGTCCCAGCACAAATCCGTGTTAGAACCGCTCCGGGGCATCCGTTGACGCGCCTCCGGCAGCATCGAAGAAGCTGAAAGTGGACAGTGCCACACGGTTCATATATTCATTCATCTCATCCACATCCTGCAGCAGAAGTGCCTTGATAAAATCATTGTAATCGTTCTTCGCTATGGAAAACCACCCGCGCACCATTCCGTAGAACATATCCATCACTTCCCCGTTGGTCAGGGCAAGCTCATACATCCGGGGTTTTCCCGCCTCTTTTTTCTCAACACTCAGTGCTTTCAGATAGCCGCTTGCCAGCAGAAGGCTCCAGATGGCATCCTCATCATTGTCCAGCTGGTTGTAAATGATCTGCTCATCAATCGGACAGCGGATGCTCTCTCCCCTCATCAGGAATTCAAACTGGTCCTTCAGCTTACCGCTTCCACCACGGATCAACTTACTGACGAGACCGTTTCCACTGGTATTCGCCCAGTAGGTTTCAATCTCCCCGGTTTTCAAAAAGTTGATGATAGACCAGGGATTATAAATCTCCTTCTGTTTTCCAAAAATAAAGCCGTCATACCAGTGTTTGATCTCTTCCTTCCGGTCTCCGTAACCATATTCATCCAGTGCTGCAAATACTTCCTCCTCCGTAAAACCGAAAGCGTCCGTATACCGGTTGGTGGTTGTTGTCACCACTGCCGGGTTATTCAGATCGGAGAATATGGACTCCTTGCTCACCCTTGTAATTCCGGTCATAATCGCTCGTTCCAGATACGGATTTGTTTTGAAAGTGGAATTGAACAGGCTCCTTGTAAAATCAACCAGTTCATCCCAATACCCTTTTACATACGACTCTTGCATCGGCGTATCGTATTCGTCAAGAAGAATAATAACCTTTTTTCCATAGTGTCTGCTTAACAACTCTGACAATTTATGCAATGCACGTGTTGCAACATATTCCGGCATATCCATCCCAACAGACAGAAAAAACCTCCTGTTTTCCTCAGAAATATCTCTATCCTCCAAAAGGAACGTATTCTTCTCATATAAGTCCGTAATCAGCTGATATATTTTATTTTTAGCAGACTGGTAATCCGATTCTTTAATCTCAGCAAAAGACAAAAAGATCACCGGATACGTTCCCTGCAAGGTCCGGTATTTCTCGTCCTGCCAGATAGAAAGTCCCTCAAACAGATCCGATCTGTCCGCATAGGAAACGGAGAAAAAAGCTTCCAGCATACTCATATTCAGAGTTTTACCGAAACGGCGGGGTCTGGTGATCAGAGTCACGTC
>JALEZW010000044.1 GCA_022772675.1 Agathobacter sp.
AGTATAACGATGAGAACTCATTAAGCTGTGTGCTTACAATGGCATACTTTACGGCACCTGCTTACTACAATATTGTGAGAGAGTTCCCTTCAGGAAAAGGATTTGCAGACCTTGTGTTTATCCCAAGAGCAAATGCAGGAAGACGACCTGCATTGGTAGTGGAACTAAAATATAATCAGACGGCAGATTCCGCAATTCAGCAGATTAAGAATCGAGGATATCAGGGTGCATTATCCGGATACGGTGACAGAATTTTACTGGTAGGTGTCAATTATGATGCTGACGGCGCAGATAAAAAGAAGCATACATGCAAGATAGAAGAGTTATGTAATGCCATTTTTTCTGACAATCAATGAAATCTTCTTGAGATTCTAAATAGCAATAACCGCCTTGCGGGAATGCTCATCTCATATTATAATTGTTATAGAAACAAAACCGGCAGAAAGGAAGTGTGCCCATGTCATTACCACAGGAAAGATTTTATACCATAGATGATATTTACCATCTTCCGGAGGGCGAACGGGCGGAGCTGGTCGACGGTCAGATCTATGATATGGCTCCTCCCAGCCGAAAGCACCAGCGTGTCGTAATTGAATTGTCTACATTTATCAACAACTTCATAAAATCAAATCAGGGGACCTGTGAAGTTAACATCGCTCCCTTCGCCGTATTTTTAACTGCAGACGATTACAACTATGTGGAGCCTGATATCAGTGTGATCTGTGACCGATCCAAGCTTACGGACAATGGCTGCAGCGGAGCGCCGGACTGGATCATCGAGGTGGTCTCTCCCGGAAGCAGACGCATGGACTACTACACCAAGCTGATCAAATACCAGAAATCCGGTGTCCGTGAGTACTGGATCGTAGATCCCGAAAAGGACCGCATCGTTGTCTACGCCATGGAGAAAGAAGACATGCAGGAATACACCTTTGCGGACTCTGTACCCTCCGGTATTTATCCGGAACTGTCCATCGACTTTTCCCAGATTCATTTCGAGTGATCAAGCGTTTCACGAACGATTACTCTGGGTGAAAGACCCCCGGAGATTTGTGCGTCGGTCTCTCAGGACCCACTCACAAGTCTCCGGGGGGTTCTATTTCCTATGAAAACTCACTGTCTGAACTCTTTAGTGCCAGGTACTATAAATCATTACCACTAAGAGCATGTGATATCGCTTATAGTATAGGAACTGCCCTTTTCTTTAATTTAATTGTGTATTTATTTGAATATAGTTCTTTTGCTGGTTCTTCCCAATATCCATATGTGTACTTTACCTTTACGACCACAGTGAGTTCCGACCCTCTCTTTCTTTTTCTGTTGTCAGAATGGGAAATTGACGATATAATAAGGGTAGGATATTTTGCCCTTACAGTGAGGAAACTATTGATGAAAGGAAACAAGTAACATGCAGAAAAAGACACCGGATTATGATAACGTGTTTAAGACAATGAAGAGTAAACACAAGAGACTGTTTATTTCTGTCATCAATGATACTTTTGGGAAGAATTATCCAATGGATACCAAGATTGAAACATTACCTTCTGAGGGATATTTAACTGAGAGTGAGACTGCAGATGGAAGTAAAGATATAGAGGAACAGATTTCCGATTTTGTTATTAAGATTGGGAGTGAAATCTATCTGCTGGAATGTCAGAGCTATGATGACGGTTCAATGGCAATCAGAATTGCAGAATATGCATTTATCGTTGCCAGACAGTTTGCAACATGGGATATTGGTCATGCGACTATCCCAATGCCAAGATTCTCCATCATTTATGTAAAGAGAACTGATAGGACACCGAAGAAAACAACAGTTACATTTACATTACCGGATGGGCAGACGGTTCATTATGAATCAGATAATGTCATTTTGGAAGAATTTACCAAGGAATACATTGTTGAAAAGAGATTGTTCCCTTATATTCCGTTTTATATTGCACGATATGAAAAGGAATTGACGGCAGAAAATAGTATTGAGAATGCGGTAAAGGACTTGGAATATTTCAGAAATGAGATGATTCGGCTGCATAAAGCAAATGAATTATTCGATAATGAAATTGTAGATCTAATGGGATTTGTAAATACTATTATTACCCACATTACAAATGGAAATCAGAACGAAGAAAGGCTGGTGAATATTATGGGCGGAACAGTAATTGAGACGGAATCTGAGAAGCTGATTCGTAAAGGAAGCGAGGCTGGAGGAGCAAAACAAATTATTGAAATGGGACAGGAATTTGGCTTAGATGATGCAGCTATTCTGGAAAGATTGCAGGGTAAGTTAGGTCTGTCCTTAGAAAAGGCAACAGCTTATTTGGAGCAGTATGGTAAAGCACTTGCGTAGGCAGAGTTTGGTGACAATCTGGTGACACTATGGTGACAAAATGAAAATAATCTGTCACCAGATATGTACCATTACATGAAAACGGTACATGCAGGAGACACGAGAAATAGGCTTATACAGGGAATTGCAGGATTATGCGTAAGGTATTACCGCTTTCCCGACGATGAAGAGTTTGAATTAGTGTACGGATTTATGGAACCTTATGGTAATCCATAGAAGTCCAATCGTATCCAATCGTGCCACGAGAATACCACATTTCTTAAGGATTTCTGTGGATTTCAATGGTGTTTAATGGATTCAATTAAATAACTCAACTTACCTCTATGGATTGTCAAAGACGTGGCAAATTGAGGTATAGCCGGTTCGAAAATGAACATTTTAGGCACTCGTATTTAGTAGAAATACTGAATATGGGTGCCTTTTTTGCGTTTAACAAAGCTTTTTCATTCGTACACAACAATACATCCTCTTTACACGAAAGGAGGCTAATATGCCAAAGGAAAAATCTCCGCCTGTAAACTTGGATAAGTACTTGGAAGGAAGAAATCACAAGTACATGACGTATGAGAAAGCTTCTCGATTGTATGGACTGCCCTTTTGGGGCTTTGTGTCTGTGGCGAAAGAAGCAAAGGCAACTTGTTCACACATTGGGGTCAGACCCCAATGTGGTCAATTTACCGTCAACTTAAGGGAAGGCGTGTCTGTTTAGTCTTGTGAGATGCCAGATGAGAATGGAGTAAGGAATCATTGATGAAAAAATGGTGCACTTTAACAGAGCTTCGCTGTCGCAAAAGCT
>JALEZW010000046.1 GCA_022772675.1 Agathobacter sp.
TTGTAGCTGACCATGAAATGGTTGGAGGAATGGAGTAAGAAATCCGGGGTGAAAGCCCCGGAAGTCGTGACAAAAAGATGAGTGAGTTTGTGACAGCGAGTGAGAGCAGAACTGTGACAGCTCATGGAATTTTTAACAACAATACCGTTCCCCAGGGAAGTGAGGAAAAGGATATCTGGGAGGATATGGGAAGCCGGCTTTTACAGGTGAGAAGGCAGGTGCATGTGCTTTTTCTCGGACAGGGGGAATTGCGCACCCGGCTTTTGAATATTGTGGATGAGACAGAGTTCTTTGTTCGGAAATATGAGAGACCCGGTGTTGTGAAGCGGTGGCTTCAGATTAATCCCAAGCTTTTATATTTTGATAGTTCGTTTCAGTTAATGGAAGAAGATCCCGAGTGTTACAAGCAGATCAGCAGAGGGCTGTCCCGCGTGGAATTGCCGTGTTATCCGGATTCGGAATTGATTGCGAACAGAAAAAAGTATTTTGAGGAAATTCACAAAAAGTGCGAGGCTGGTAACTTCCGCTATTCAGATGATAGAATTTTTCAGGATGAATTACTGCATACATTGACCTTGGTATTTGAAAATGATTTTAAAGATTTATGATACTAAGGGAGGAATGCGCAATGAAGATAATAAATATCTTCATTGGATGGAAAATCTCCCAAGGTATTATTATGAGGTAAATACAATATTTGTACTTGCTGGAATCGATGAAGAAGAAGGAGATATGTGGGAATGGTGAACCAGTGATGAAATGTTTGTTGGAAAGTACCCTGCCGAAATTGGTAACATTGAGGGCTTGGATATGAAGGTGGTAGCTGGGCATGTAGGTACTGCTGAGATTTCTGGAGATCCAAGATATCACGACATTTATTTCGATGGTGAATCTCATTATTATATTGATGGCACTGTTTTAGATAGTGGAATTATTCCAGTACTTCTAGTGGATACTGATGAGGATAAATACTACCAGGTGGCCGAAACTGGAAACCATTTGATATTTCCTTACGATAAAGAAAACAAAAACAAGAGATGTCATGCTGTACGGATTGGAACGATTTCCGCTGGGTGAGTTAGAAGTGTACGAGGGAGAATCCGATGTGGAGAAACTGTGGGAGAAGCTTTCCACCGGAAAATATCTTTTGTATGCAGCTCCCGTGGATGACAATGGTAAGGTGGAAACGGAGTGGATCAAGCATCAGGTGGGCGGTATGCTTACATTGGTAATCGGCATCATCGGTATCCTGAATTTTATCAATTCCATTCTGACCGGAATTGTGACCAGACAGAAGGAATTTGCCATGATGGAATCCATCGGTATGACGAAAAAACAGCTTACCCGAATGTTGATCTATGAGGGTCTTTATTATGCGGGAATTACGATCGTGACATCACTTGTGATGGGCAGTCTGTTTTCCCTTACCGTGGTTCGGGCATTGTCCGACGGCATGTGGTTCATGAAGTATCATTTTGTGATCGAGCCGATGCTTCTTGTATTTCCGGTACTTCTGGTCCTCGGAGTGGTTGTTCCGGTGATTGCCGGCAGCTCCCAGAGGAAAGTAAGCCTGATTGAGAGAATCCGGCAGGATTGAAAAACGGACAGAATGTGGAATACTATGAAACGAGGGTCAAAAGGTAATTTGACCCTCGTTTCATCATATGGTTTTTTCAACGATTTTCTTGTAGGTTCTCTTTTGCATTGCTTTTCCAATAGGATAGGACAGCACCCCGGCGGCAACCCCGATGATCCATACAAAGCGCCAGCTGAGCAACGAACCAAAAAGGATTATCACAGTAGCAGCGATCAGCCAATAGAGTAGCTGGGTTTTGCCATGCTGTTTATTCATTTCTTCTATGATGTCCCGGCCTTCCGACGGGTGGGGAGCGTTTTCGATAAATTCAGCGGCACCCGCAGTTCCGGGACAACTGCGGAAATCTTCGCTGCATTTTTTTGCATTTTCTGCAAAGCTGTCATTGCCAAGTATTTTTTCTACAGCAGATCTGATATCCGAGGAGGAATCCTTTTGTAACAGGATACCGGCTTTCATATCCGTCACTCTTTTTGCCACAGCACATTGTTCGTTGGTCTGCGGATAAAGAATCATAGGGGTAGCCATGTACAGGCTTTCGGAGACACTGTTCATGCCGCAGTGGGTGATAAAAGCATTGGCTTTTGAAAGAACATCCAGCTGATCTACATAGGGATAGGACTTGATATTGTCCGGCAGTTTTCCCGGAATCTTCTGTTGCATATTCTGCCCACAGGAAATTATGACATCTACATGCAGATCTTTCAGGGCATCAATGCATTTCCCATAGAAATCAGGCCGGTCGTTGATGATCGTTCCCATGGAAATATAAATGAGCGGACGATCCTTTGTCTTCCGGGGCAGAGCCTTGGAAAAGACAGATGGCCCCACAAAAGCATAGTGATTAGAAAAGCTTTCTGCATATGGTTGAAAGCTTTTTGATGTATAAACTACGGAATCAGTATTGTTGTCATTCTGCACGAGAGAAAGAGCATTTTTTACATGATAACCATAGGGCTTTAGCGTCTCAAGCTCCCTGGAAATCTTCGGCAGGCCGAAAATCATATCTGCCATCTCTTTCGGGCTGTTTTTCATATACTGCGAGGATAGTTGATTGAAAGCAAAGGTGCTGACAGACACAACCATGGGAACATGATGCTTCCATGCATTTAATTTGCCCCAGAAGCATACGGAATCCGTGTAGACAACATCCGGCTGAAAGGCAGCAAACTCCTCGCCAAGAAAGCTGTCCATACTTAAGGTGATGCGGATATCCTGTATCGTCATTTCCGTGGTGGATATATTTTTCAGCCCGGCTTCTTCCTCAGCGGTCAGCTGGGGCAGAAAACGGTCGCAGGACACAAACTCTGCATGGGTGGCTTTAATCTTTTCTTCAAATTCATCAAAAGAATAAAATCGGACCGTGTTTCCCCGCTGAACCAATTCTGCGGCAACAGGAAGCATCGGGTTGGTATGACCATGAGCGGGAATGCAGAAAAAGGCTATTTTTTTCAATCGCTGTCACCATCCTTTCCGTTGTTAAAAGCAATGTTGAACAATTCCGCAAAGGCCCCCTTGGGAGGGATTGCAATCCCACGTTCTTCGTCACCGAGAAGCAGCAGGGTATCTTCCGGTTTAATGTTAAAAATATCACGTGCCTGCTTGGGGATTACGATCTGTCCCTTCTCACCGACCGTTGCGGTCCAGGCATATTTTCCTTCCGGTGCTGGCATTTCTTACCTCCAAAAAGTATGATTTATACAACTTATTATACTGAAGGGAAGCCATAATGTCAAGAAGCCATAGAAACAGCCGCCGATAGTTGACACTCCGGAAAGATTATAGTAGCAT
The DNA here is from genome assembly GCA_022772675.1 of Agathobacter sp. Taxonomy (GTDB): domain Bacteria; phylum Bacillota; class Clostridia; order Lachnospirales; family Lachnospiraceae; genus Roseburia. Next base: position 3,386 of record JALEZW010000046.1, read on the forward strand.
ACTAATCATATCAAAAAGGTATGATATAATATTAAGATGCAGGATTGCGGGGGGCAAGACATTCGGTGGACAACACCTTTGCGTCTCCCTATAATCAAAGGCCACTGGATTTTGGGGCAGATTTTCCGGGGGTCTGTCACCTTTCCGATTCGGATGGAACGGATCAACCAGTCGGCCTTAAAAATTGCAAAGTGGCTGGTGAAGAGAGAAAATGTGACCTTTGTTTTCTACCCGGGACTGGAAAGTAATTCCGGTCATGAATTGGCGAAAAAGCAGATGGGACATGGCTTCGGAGGTGTAATCTCCTTTGGACTGAATACCGATGATAAAACCGTGGAACATTTCTGTGCAGCATTAAAGGTGGTTACCTTTGCGGTCTCTCTCGGACATGATGAGAGCCTCATTTTTCCGCAGCCAAGCAACGAGGAACGAATCCATCTGTATCCGGAACAATTCCGGAAGGGATTTATTCGTTTCAGCGTGGGCTTAGAAGATTCTGATGATATTATTGGGGATCTGGACCTGGCACTTCGAACAGTAGGATTGTAGAAATATGAGCAGGCATCATTTATGCAATACACGCCACCGATATAATCTTGTGACACCTATATCGTTCATCCCAAAAATCCGGCAATTGATAATGGGATTTGTAACTATTCAGAGCCCCTCCACATACATTCGCAAAACCGCACGACAAGTCGTGCTTTCTCGCTGCTACGCAGCTAATTTTGCTCATATATGTGGGGTGGCTCTATTCGAGCCACCTTACGAATAGTTACTGGGATTTTAAAAATGCCTCCATATATGCTTAGTGTGGTTATATGAGGTAAATTCTGACTGCGGTTTAAAGACCAGAGGTGTTCCGGAAACAGAATCCACATCGTCAGAGATGCCGTAATTATTGTATCTGATAATAATGGGCAGTCTGTTTTCCCTTATCGTGGTTCGGGCATTGTCCGGCGGTATTAAAACAAGTACATAATGATGGAAAAACGGACAGAATCATAGAAATACATGTTGGAAAAACGGACAAAAATACATGATTTTATGTTGGAAAAACGGAACGAATGTGGCATACTATGTATAAGGAGGGTGCCATGTACAGAGAGATTGAAGAAAGAATAGAAAAATTTTTCCAAGGAAATTCCGGGCGGGCTCTTATGATTACGGGGGCCAGACAGGTGGGAAAGACATACATTGTCCGTGAGTTTGCCAAAAAGAATTTCGAATATGTCATAGAGTTTAATTTCCTGGAAAACCGGGACGCCGGTAATATTTTGCAGCAGGCAAAATCCAGTGAAGATATCCTGCTTAGGATTTCAGGTCTGACTGATGTTCCGATGGTCCCGGGAAAAACATTGATTTTTTTTGATGAAGTTCAGGAATGCAGGGAATTAGTGACAGCAATTAAGTTTTTAGTGGAAGAGGGAAGTTATCAGTACATTTTAAGCGGCTCTCTTCTGGGAGTTGAGTTAAAGGATATTCGTTCTGTTCCGGTGGGATATATGCAGATCATGGAGATGTATCCCCTTAGTTTTTTTGAGTTTTGCAGGGCGAACAGGGTGTCGGAGCGTGTGTTTAAGCATTTGTCGGAGTGTTTTGAGAGGAGAGAAGAGATTGACCCTGTCATTCACGAAAAAATGCTGGAGTTGTTTCATTTGTATTTGATGACCGGGGGAATGCCTGCTGCAGTTGCAGCCTATCTTAAGACGAACAATCTTAGTTCGGTTTCGGAAATTCAAAAAGGAATTGTGCAGCTTTATATTAAGGACATTGCAAAATATGATCCGAATGATAAGTTATATCTGAAAGAAATTTTTGAATTGATTCCCAGTGAACTAAACAGTAAAAATAAACGATTTATTTTGAAAAATCTGAATGAAAATTTTAAATTTTCCAGATACGAAAATAGTTTTATCTGGTTGAAGGAAGCTGGGGTTGCCCTTCCGGTATATTGTGCACAGGAGCCGGTAATGCCGCTTTTGCTATCGAAATCCACGAATCTGTTTAAGCTTTTTTCATCAGATGTGGGACTTCTGGCATCCATGTATGCGGATGGAATTCAGTTAAAAATTCTAAATAAGGAAAAAAATATGAACTTTGGTGCAATTTATGAAAACGCCATTGCTCAGGAGCTAAAGACCCAGGGCTTTGATTTGTACTATTTTCAAAGTAAAAAGCAGGGTGAAATTGATTTCCTCATAGAGTATCATGGGAAAATTCTGCCGATTGAGGTGAAATCCGGAAAAGCATATACAAGACATCAGGCATTAGACAATGTACTTTCAAATGAACCGTATGGAATTGATGAAGCAATCGTATTTTGCAATGAGAATATTCAGATGAAATCCGGAGTGTTTTATTGTCCGGTGTATCTGGCCGGAATGCTTAAGAAGGAAGAACATGCAGAGGATGTGATTTATTCTCCGGATTTAAGCGCGCTGCAGTAAATAACTTTTCAATGAAAGAAAGGTACAGCCATAATGTCAAGATGCCATATAAACAGCCGCCGATAGTTGACACTCCGGAAAAATTATAGTATCATACTATTCATACCGAAAAAGTATGATATTATACGGAGATATACAAGGAGGCGAATAAGATGGCAAGAAAAGAGAACAGGTTTAAGGATTACGATATCACAACCCAGGCAATACATACAGGAACAGATTACGACAAGGAAACCGGAGCTGTGCGGAGACCCCTTCACATGGCAAACAGCTACAAGCTGCCGGACGATTTATCCCAGGTGAATTATTCTTCCACAGATCTTCTGATGTATGCCAGAAACGGCAATCCCAACCAGAAGTGGCTGGAGGAGAAAATCGCCGCCCTTCACGGTGCCGATGATGCAATCGTTCTTGCCAGCGGCGTTGCAGCACTGCATGCCCTGTTCTGGACCCTCCTTAAGAACGGAGACCGGGTGGTTTATCCCAACGTCAGTTACATGGCGGTATACCGTATGTTTCATGAACTGTTCCCTGAGAAATTCGGAATCGACGCCGTTATGGTGGATATGACGGATCTGGATGCCGTGAAGGCTGCCATTACTCCGGGTACCCGACTGGTTCATATAGAGACGCCGGATAACCCCACCAACCGGGTGACGGATATCGAGGCTCTTGCAAAGATAGCCCATGAAAACGGTGCGATTCTTTCGGTGGACAACACCTTTGCCTCTCCTTATAACCAGAGACCGCTGGACTTTGGTGCGGATTTTGTGGTGGAATCTGTGACCAAATATATCAATGGTCATGGCGATGCCCAGGGAGGTGCCATTATCTCCAATGATCTGGAAGAGATGGACCGTATCCGCTATGAGGCACAGGTCAATGTGGGTTCCGTCATCAGCCCATTCAACGCATGGCAGATTTTCCGGGGCTCCGTCACCTTCCCTCTTCGGATGGAGCGGATCAACCAGTCCGCATTAAAGATTGCTGAGTGGCTGGAGCAGAGAGAAAACGTGACCTTTGTTTCCTATCCGGGGCTGGAAAGCAATGCAATGCTTATCATCTGCGTGGTATTTTTGGTGTTGCTTATCGGTGCCGCAGTTGCCTATAAACTGGGTTACCTTGCACCACTTATCAATAATGTAACTAAGAAATAATATCTGACCTGTTTGGTCGGAGTAATTTTGGCATCAGCCGGATTGCTCCGGCGGTGCCTCAGAAATAAGGAGGACAAACAAATGGGTTTATTTACAGATGGGTTTAAGGAATTGAAAAAAGCAAGTGAACCACTTTACAAATCCCCTAAATCCATACAGGAAACAATTGAGATTATGGCAGTAGCGGAAAATGGTATCTTCGAAGTGGCAAGGAACCGTTACAGTAAATGTTATCTGTTTCAGGATATTAATTACACTACTACCAATGAGGATGAGCAGATAGATATCTTTGAGAGATACTGCAAGTTTCTCAATTCGCTTGACTGTAATTACAAGATTACGGTCAATAACAAGAATAAGAATATGACAGAGCTTCGGGAGAAGGTCATGTTCCCCAAGAAGGGTGACGGCTTTGACGAGTACCGTCAGGCATACAACGACATCATTGAGGAGAAGATTCTGGATGGCAGACAGGGGATTGAACAGGAGAGGTATCTTACTCTTACGATTGAGAGAAAGAACTTTGAAGAGGCAAAGGCACAGTTTGCCACACTGGAAGCAACAATTCACAAGGCATTTAATGAGCTTGGAACAGAGATTGTTCCTCTTACGGGTAATCAGAGACTTAAGATTCTCCATGATTTTTACCATTTAGGAAATGAGGAAGATTTTGACTTTGATATTAAGAAGGCAAAGAAGGTGGGAGCTGACTTTAAGAATGACCTCTGTAATGGGATGATTAAGTTCTTCCCGGACAGCTTTGAGGATGAGAGTAAGTTCTGTAAGGCACTTTTCATCAAGAAGTATCCAAGCAGCTTATCAGACAGGTTCTTGAATGAGATTACTTCATTACCTGTTCACTCTATTACAAGTATTGATGTAGTACCTGTGCCAAAGGATTTGACAACCAAGACATTACAGAAGAAATACCTCGGTATCGAATCTGACATTATCAAACAGCAGAGAGTCCGTAACAAGAACAATGACTTTTCTTCTGAAATCTCTTATGCAAAGAGAACGGAGAAAAAGGAAATTGAAGCAATCATGGATGATGTCCGTGAGAATGACCAGTGCCTGTTCTATGTGGGTGTGACTATCATTCTTATGGCAGATTCCAAGAAAGATCTTGAGAGTATTACGGAAACAGTTGAAACCATTGGAAAGAGAAACAGCTGTACCATTGATGTGCATTATCTGAAACAGAGGGAAGCACTCAATACAGCACTTCCGATTGGTGTAAGACAGGTGGAAACCATGAGAACCATGCTCACACAGTCCCTTGCGGTGCTTATGCCATTTAATGTTCAGGAGCTGAATGATGAGGGTGGTGTTTATTATGGTATCAATCAGGTAAGCAAGAATATCAATATCGGAAACCGAAAGAAGCTTATCAATGGAAATGGATTTGTATTCGGTGTACCGGGTTCAGGAAAATCCTTCTTCTGTAAAGCTGCGATGGGGCAGGTATTTCTTTCTACCGATGATGAAATCATAATTATAGATCCCATGAACGAATACTTTGATATTGCGACAACCTATGGCGGCACGGTCATCAATATGTCCACTTACACGGACAACTATGTGAATCCTCTTGCCATGGATGTATGGAATCTTGACCAGAACGATACAAAGGGCTGGGTAAGGGAAAAAGGTGAGTTCATGCTTGGTCTTTGTGAGCAGTGTATCGGAGACAGTCTCAATTCCCGTCAGAAGTCCATTATTGACCGATGCGTAAGAAAGATGTATATCGACATTGCAAGAAGCAGAGAGAAGTATATTCCGGTTATGAGTGATTTTTATGATATTCTTATGGCACAGCCAGAGGAAGAGGCAAAAGAGATTGCCTTATCACTTGAGCTTTTTGTAAATGGTTCACTTAACATTTTTAATCATCAGACAAATGTGGATGTGGATAACAGATTCGTAGTATATGGTATCAGAGACCTTGGAACAGAGCTTAGTCCGATTACAATGCTTGTAATGATGGAGTCTATCCAGCAGAGAATTGTGGAGAATGGAAAGAGGGGTAAGGCAACTTGGCTCTATATTGACGAGTTCCATGTCTTGCTTAATTCCGAGTATTCAGCGAAGTATTTACAGCAGCTTTGGAAGAAAGTAAGAAAGCAGGGCGGTCTTTGCACAGGCATCACGCAGAATGTCGTGGATCTTCTCCAGAACTACACTGCAACTACAATGCTGGCAAACAGTGAGTTTGTGGCACTTCTTAAACAGGCGAATACTGATAGTTCAAAGATGGCAGAGGTAATTGGAGTGTCGGATGCACAGCTTAGATTCGTAACAAACAGCCAGTCCGGTATGGGACTGTTAAAGTGCGGTAATGTGGTTATTCCATTCGATAATCAGATTAGTAAAGATACCAGTCTCTATAAGCTATACAACACAAATTTACACGAAATAATCCAAGAACAGAAAGCGAAGGAGAAGCAGAAAAATTCATAGTATAATTGTGACACTTATGGTAAAATCGTATCAGATGTCGAAAGATGTCTGATACGAAGAGGAAAGGACGAGAAATATGAACAAAAGTGTCAGTATTATTACGGATTTGGATGGTTCAAAAATAGCCCTTATTAATGATATAAGATTTAAGTCGAGGAAGGGGATAGATTGGAATGAAGTAGAGCAGTATCTGAAAGAATATATTGGAGAATACTTTGAAATATCCGAAACCTCAGAGAAAATATATATCGGTTCTGATTTTCCGGATGAGTTCAGTCATTCAAATGATACAAAGGGATTAAAAGGTGCTAATATGAAAGCGAAGGCAAACATTACGCCTGCTATTGGTGAACTTATCCAGATTGCTTCTGAAAAGGCACAGTATCCTGATTATAACAATAAACATGGAGCAAAGGCACAATTTGGATGGTATCGTTATAATACAAGATTTGGAATACCGGTTTATGATGAAGATGGAAATCTGGAGCGTTATAACATTTTTTCAACAAGAATGCTTGTAAGATGTGATGCAGATGGAAAACTTTATCTATATGATTTGGTAAGAACAAAAAAAGAAACGAGCAAGCCGCATGAGCAATAGCTGTACGGTAGTAAACTTCGTTTCTTTCTAACACCTATAATATAGGTTTATGTATTGTTTGTCAAGAAGAAAATCTTGAAAGGATGTGATTTCATGGCATACAGCCAGCAACTTTGGGACGAAGCAAAAAGAAAATGTAAGCTTGGGGAAGAAGAAATAAGAATGGCAAAGGAAATGGGTCTTAATCCCAAGAGCCTGATTAAGAATATTCCAAATAAGAGCGAACAATGGAAAGCTCCTGTGAAAGAATGGATTCACGATATGTATGACAAAAGGCAGGAGAAGTCGAGAAAGAAAGCAGAACGAAAAACAAAAGGAAAAAATAACATTTAACTAAGCCGTTATGGAGAGTACATCTTCATGGCGGCTTTTTTGTTGGTATTTGAAAGAAGGTGAGAAAATTGAAAATCAAAAAAGTCGATGACAAGCCTATGGTGATTCATACCAAGAAGAAAGCAAAGCTTCATACACATGAACCAAAGAAAGCGTCCATCAAAGCTTCCAACATTTATACGGTTGACCGCAGTCCGAAGATTAAAGGGTCGAAGATTGCAACTACTGAAAACAAGAAGTTTCGGAGAAGTACGATTCATCCGGTTGATAAAGCAAAGAAGGGAATGTTCAGGCAGTACCGGGCAGCATTAAAGGAATCCAAACAGTCCATTAAGACAAAGAACTCTTCCATTAAGGTGGCAGGAGCAGCCGGGGCACAGACTGCGTTAAGCCAGATGGAAGGCGGTGAGGAAGTAAAGGATGCGGCAAATATTGCTTATGTTGCAACAAGACCGGTAACGGGGACAGCATCCAAGGGAGCTGAATTGTTCAGGCGAAAGGCACTGGCTGAGAAAAGAAAGCGGATTAAAAAGGTGGAAGCCGGAAAGAAGCTTGCCAAGAAAACAGCAAAAGAAACTGCTAAGACCGCTGCAAAGGAGGCATCCAAAGAGACTGCCAAAGCAGCGGCAAAGGAAGGTGCAAAAGTAGCAGCAAAAGTTGGAACCACTGTTGCAGGAACAGCAGCCGGAGCAGAGACAGGTCCGTATGCTCCTCTGATTGGTATTGCTGTGGGTAAGGCGGTTGGAGATAAGATTGATAAGATGGATGCCCAGAGAAACAGCAGAAACCGAAAGATTAAGTTCTTTCTGGATAAGATGAAGGCAGAGGGTGAGCAGCAGGATAGTTTTGCAAAACTGGTTAAGGATTTGTTTGTCAACAAAATGGCACTACCCATCAAAAAGATTATGGTTGCAGTAGGAGGATTTTTGCTGGTACTTGTGTTACTCATTGCGGTAACAGTTCTTCCGGTAGTAGCAGTAATTGCTATTCTCTACAACTCGCCATTTGCTTTCTTTCTCCCACCACTGGAGTCGGGGGATACGGTCACTACGGTAACAAGTGCCTATGTCTCGGAGTTTAACAGGGATATTAATACTCTGGCAAATGAACACACGGGATACGATACCGGGCAGATTGTGTATGTGGATTTTGAAGGGGAAAGTGCAGGAAACTTCAATGATATTGTCACCATCTATATGGTCAAATATGGCGTTGGGGATACTGCAACCGTTATGAATGATACTTCCAAGAGTAAGCTCAAAGAAGTATTTGACGATATGTGTTCCTACACAACAAGTTCCGGAAGTGAAACCACTGAAAATGAGGATGGCTCAACCACTACACAGACTGTATTGTATGTCAATGTGAAGCTTAAAACCTGTTATGACATGATAACGGAATACAATTTCGATTCGGACCAAATCGAACTGGTTGAGGAAATGATGCGGATGTTTGGCAGTACAAGTGGTGTCACACCGCAATCAGCTCTGACACAGGCAGAGGTGGATGCCATTTTGCAGGGCATTACAGACCCGACACAGCGAACAGTTGTCTCCTATGCACTGACAAAGGTAGGCTATCCGTACAGTCAGCAGTACAGAGACACAGGCAATTATTATGATTGCAGTTCCCTTGCCTACTATTCATGGAAAGCAGCCGGTATTGATATCAGCTACGGTGGAGCAAATACGGCAGCTGCAGAGGCAGAAGGTCTTGATAGTGCAGGTCATACGGTAGCTTATGCAGATATGCAGCCGGGAGATTTGATTTTCTACAGCTATGAGAGAAATGGCAGATACAAGAATATCAGTCATGTGGCTGTGTATGCTGGAAATGGAATGGTGGTAGAAGCAAAGGGTGTTGCTTATGGCGTAACCTACAATGCAGTACCGAATGTGGGAAGCATTGTGCTCATTGGCAGACCACAGTAAAAGAATATTTAAAGATTACATCTGACAGAGCGTATGTTTTGTCAGATGTTTTCGGTTAGGATATGAACATGAAAGATATTTATGAAACACCGGAAATGGAAATCGTTGAATTTGAAACAGAAGATGTGATAACAACAAGTGGTGGTGGGGCTATTGATACGCCTTTCGAACCGGCATATCTGTATGAGTAATCTGTTATGAAAAGCGAAAGCGGACACTGATGAAAGGTGTCCGCTTTTTACAGGGAGGTATTAGTGTGAAAAAAGTAATTTTTATTCTTCTGGCTGTTATTCTGGTTGTATCATCAAGTGTGCAGACACAGGCTGCAGAACTGCCATTCGTTCCGGATGGAGAGGAAACTACCAGCGAAGTAAAAGATGACAAACAGGAAACAACAGAAGAAACAAAAAATGAAGTGACTCAAGAGACAAAAGAAGAAACGACTGCCACGAATAATGATTCAACAGATGGAAGCTTGGATAGTGATGATTCCACCACGAAAAGTGATGATATAGAGCTGCCTGTTGAAGCGGCCGGAGATAACACTCTATTGGCTGTTGATGATGGAATTGTAATTGATAACGACAAGAAAGTAACTGTCGATAATGACAAGCATCTTGTAATTGTCGACAAAGATGGAAAGAAAACAGTAATTGACGATTCGCAGGAATACACAGAAACTGTTAATGAAAACGGACAAACAGTTATCCGCAATGCCCAAAACGAATCTGTTTCCGTATCAGATGATGGAACAGTCACTTTCTTTGATGCGGATGGAAACAGTGTTAGCAAGGACGTTGATGGTAACGTGATAGAAGCTGCTAAGGAGGGTATAACGGAAGTCACGGCAGAAGCAGCAGCGAATAATACCGGTGACAAAAACTACTCAGTGCTTATCTTTGCTGTGACAGGAACCGTAGCCTTACTGCTTATTTCAGTAGCTGCAGTAATACTGGTAAAGAGGAAAAAACGTGGATAATATTATTACAGTTAAAATTGCAGGGAAGATTATAGAAATATCACCACTGTACGACTATATTGCAGAGTACTGTAAATCTTATATAACAGAGGGTATTCCTGATTTTGTTGTCACGGTAACGCAGTTAGATATTGACTTTGAACGGGACAAGTCTGCCGCAGAAGATAGAAAAGAAGGCATCCCCATCCGCCATTTCACGGACGAGTATCTGGAAACCCTTGCGGTCTATCGTAAGATTGCGGAGCAGATGATATCTTTTGATACGATTTTGTTTCATAGCTCTGTCATTGCAGTGGATGGATTCGGCTATCTTTTTACAGCCAAGTCCGGCACAGGCAAGTCCACCCACACAAGAATGTGGCGGGAAACCTTTGGCGACAGAGCTGTTATGGTCAATGATGATAAGCCACTGCTACGGATAACGAAAGAGGGTGTCACTGCCTATGGGACGCCCTGGGACGGCAAGCACAGACTCAGTACCAATACATCCGTACCGTTAAAGGGCATCTGTATCATAGAGAGGGCGGCTGATAATCATATCGTAAGGCTTGATACAAAGGAGCAGTTGCGAAGTGCCTACCCGATGATGGTTCAGCAGACACATAAGAGCAGTAATCCCGCAAATGCCCGAAGGACAATGGAACTGATAGACAGACTGATGGAAGCTGTGCCAATCTACCGGCTTTCTTGCAACATGGAACCAGAGGCTGCAAAGGTGGCTTATGAAGGGATGCAGAATGAATAGAAACTTTCATGGATAAAATATTATGATGATACCAGGGGCAAAAGGTCATACGTTTCATGCTTGCATGAAAAAGTATGACTTTGGGACCCGCCAAAACATGAGAAAGTAGCCCGAATAGGGCGGATTTCGAATGTTTTAGGATTGCGAGAGCACAAAGTGCGGAGCAATCCGTAGGTATCATATTATAGTACGGAGTTTTATTTTCAAAAATATACAGCATAAACATAAAAATGCAGAAAAATATTGAAAATAAAAAATACATGTAGTATGATGAACATGGAGGGATTGTTATGCCAAAAATACTTGATTATCAGCTTCCGACTGAGCAAATGCTTTTTACAAAAAAGCAGTTAAATGAGCTTGGGGTCAGTTTTTATGGAATAAAGAAACTGGTGGAAGCCGGAACTCTTATCAAATTGAATAGCAGTGTATATGAGAATGCAACATACGAAGGTGAAGAATCTGACTTTTTCTATGTGACAGCATATGCGCCGGATGGGGTAGTCTGTCAGATGAGTGCTGCAAGGTATTATGGACTGACAACCTACTGGCCGGATGCTGTGGATGTTGCGATTGAAAGACGTAAAAAATTGTCTACAGTACCGGATTTTCCAAGGTTTAATGTTGTGTATTATTCAAAAAAAAGATATGAACTGGGAATCGAAACCATTTCAGAGGGAAAGAATGCTTTCCGGATTTATGACATGGAAAAGACGGTTGCAGATATTCTTTTTTATCGGAATAAAGTTGGAATTGAAGAAACGAAAGAGGTTTTAGTCAATTATCTGGCAAGGAAAGAGAGAAATCTGAATAAGCTCCACCGCTATGCCAAAGAGCTTCGGTGTGAAAAGATACTTAGCACATATCTGGAGGTGCTCCTGTGAGAAATGCAGAGTCGGTAAAAGCAAGATTAAAAAATATAGCAAAAGAAACAGGAAGAACGATGCAGGATGTTTTGATTGCTTATGGATTAGAGAGAACCATTATGCGGCTGACAAAGTCAAGCCATGTTGAGAATTTTACATTAAAGGGTGGTATTTTTTTGTATGCACTGATGGATGGTGACTTTGCAAGAGCGACTACCGATATTGATTTACTGGCACAGGGTATCAGCAATGACATTGACAAAATGAAAGAGGTGTTTTGTGATATCTTTTCGGTGAAATTGGATGATCCGCTTTGGTATGACCTCGATTCCTTAAGTGTCAAAAGTATTACCGAATTTAAGGATTACCATGGTGTCAATGTAACGATAGATGCGTATCTTGACCGTACAAAGATACAGGTTTCTATTGATGTGGGGTTTGGCGATGTTATTTATCCAAAACGGGTTGTGATGGATTTTCCGGTTATATTGAGTGAAGAAAATCCAAGAGTGTATGCATATTCTTTGAGTTCCAGCATAGCAGAAAAATTTGAGGCGATTGTATCTCTTGGATATGACAATAGCAGATTTAAGGATTTTTACGATATTTACATTTTATCAGGAAAATATGATATGGATGGTTCCGAGTTAATGGAGGCATGTAAAGAGACATTTGGTCATCGCCATACATCATTTGATGATATTGCGGCGTTTGAAGATGATTATGCATCAGATCCGGTCAGACAGTCCCGATGGAAGTCTTTTGCAAAGAAAAAGAAAGTACAGATAGATGTTACATTAAAAGAAACGATTGAACAGATTAGAGCATTTGTAGAACCAATGGTTGATGCAATAAATTGCAATGAAAAGTTTATGAAAACTTGGAAGCATGATTCAAAATCATGGGAGGAATAATACATGAAGCTAAAGGACACCTATATCACCCACGATAGTGATGGAGAACAGATTTTGTTAGACACAAGCAGCTCCTTTGCGGGACTGATTCGTAACAATAAGACAGCGGCATTTATCGTGGAGTGCTTAAAGGAAGATACCACAGAGGAGAAAATTGTGGAAGCAATGTTTGAAAAGTATGATGCACCGACGGATGTACTTGCAAGGGATGTGTCAGAGGTGATAGGAAAGTTAAGGAAAGTTGGAGCTTTAGATGAGTAAGACAACTTACGAAGAATATCTCAAACGATATGGAACCCTGATTTATAAAAATACCGGAACCAGTATGCTGCCCCTACTAAAGCAGGGCAGGGATGCTTTTATTGTGAGGGCAGTTGGTGAGTATGAAACCTGTAAAAAATGGGATGTGGTTCTGTACAAAAGACCACCGGAAAGCTATGTGCTTCACCGGGTGGTGCGGGTACATGATAAAGGCTACGATATTCTTGGAGATAACTGTATCGGGATTGAGAGAAATATTCCAAAAGGTGCTGTCATTGGTGTGATGACCGGATTTATACGGAATGGAAAGAAATACCCGGCAGACAGTACACTTTATAAGTTGTATGTTTTATTCTGGTGCAAGCCATACCGGATTAGGATACTGCTTAAGAAAATATGGCTGAAGTGTTCTCATATATTGAGAAAATGTAACTGTTCAGAGCCAAGCAGATTTATCAAAAAAGAGCGATGAATGCTTGCATTCAAGAGCACTTTTTTGTATAAATCTATTTGGCGGATACGCCACACCGAGAAAACGACAGTTTTCGAGGTTGGCTCTGAACAGTTACGAGAAAGTAATAAAAAATGAATTTGTCTTTACGGCGAAACATAGGCAGGAATGAATGATATTATGAAAGAGAATAAAAAGGACAATCAGACCACTGCCCTTCGTTACATCAGCGAGGTGGCAGGACGTGGCAAATTGTATATCGTTATTTTACTGCTGGTGCAGATGGTTCTCGGTATCAGCAGTGTTTTTTATGCCCTTTTGCTTCGTGGTATCATAGATGCTGCCGTAGCCCACGATAAGAACGGGATGCTACTTCATATCATTTTATTCTCATCTCTTGTGGTGGGGCAGATTGCCCTTCGGGCAGTGTTACGTTTCTTAGAGGAATTTTCCAAGGCAACTTATGAGAATGCCTTTAAGAAAAGGCTGTTTCGTGAACTTCTTATGAGAGATTACGGGGAAGTGACAGCTGTTCATTCCGGGGAATGGATGAACCGCCTGACCTCGGATACGGTGGTGGTAGCGGAAGGACTTTCTACCATTGTTCCGGGAGTGGCAGGAATGATTACCAGAATGGCAGGTGCTCTTGTGGTGATTCTCATGATGGTGCCGAAGTTTTTCTATATTCTTGTACCGGGTGGTATTCTGCTGGTTCTCCTGACCTATGCTTTCCGCAAGAGATTAAAAAAGCTCCATAAAAGGATGCAGGAAAAGGATGGCATTGTCCGAATCTTTCTGCAGGAGCATCTGGGAAGTCTGATGATCGTGAAGGCTTTTGAAAGAGAAGAGGAAAGTGTCTTGCAGGCGGAAAACTTAATGGCAGACCACAAAAAGGCTCGCATGAAGAAGAATCATTTTTCCAATATATGTAACATCGGCTTTGGCGGTGTCATGAATGGAGCGTATGTACTGGGTGCCGTATATGGAGCCTTTGGAATTTATAACGGAACCATGACCTACGGAATCTTTATGGCGATGTTACAGCTAATCAGCCAGATACAAAATCCCTTTGCCAATATCACCGGGTATCTGCCTAAGTATTTTGCCATGACAGCCAGTGCCGAAAGACTGATGGAAGGGGAAGAATATAAGCCGGGTAAAAAGAAATCCCTGACGGTATCTCAGGTAAAAGACTACTATGAAAACCGATTTGAGGCGCTTTGTATGAACCATGTGGATTTTTCCTATGAGGAAGATAATGAAGTGCTAAAGGATTATTCTCTTACCGTCCGTAAGGGTGAGTTTGTGGCATTTACCGGAGCTTCCGGCTGTGGCAAGAGTACGGTGCTAAAGCTCTTGTTAGGATTATATAAGCCGCAGGCAGGAACGGTTACCCCGGATGAAAGCTATAAAAGGCTTTTTGCCTATGTGCCCCAGGGCAATCACTTAATGAGCGGAACCATACGCAGTGTGGTGGCATTTGCTGACCTTAAGGAGCAGGAGAATGAGGAGCGGTTAAATAACGCTCTTAATCTAGCCTGTTGTGATTTTGTAAGTGAACTGCCTTGCGGGGCAGATACAGTGCTTGGAGAACGGGGGCTTGGGTTATCGGAGGGACAGATGCAGAGACTCGCTATCGCAAGGGCAGTCTTTTCAGAAAGTCCGATACTGATTCTTGATGAAGCCACTTCCGCACTGGATGCGGATACCGAGAGAAAAGTGCTTCAGAATATCAGGTCCATGACGGATAAGACCGTCATTATCGTAACCCACAGACCGGCGGCTTTGTCGGTATGTGACAGGGAGATACATTTTGGAGAGGAGATGGAACATGCAAAAGGAGATAGATAAGACAGGGGAGGATATGCTTTATCTTATTACCTGTGCACTCCACAGTAAAACACCGGATAAAGACAAGGTTTGTGGCATGGACCTTGCTGCTCTCTATCGTTATGCCGGACGCCATACCCTTGCAGCGATTACCTATGATGCACTGGAACTGCTTGGAGGCAGCACTGGGGATGGACTGCTAGCCATAGCAAAGGATGATACCCTTGTTTCTGTTCTTACAAAATGGAAGGAGACAAGGGATAAGGCACTACGCAAGAATCTGATGTTAGATGCAGCCAGAAAGAAATTGTTTCAATATATGGATGCAGAGCATATCTGGCATATGCCCCTGAAGGGTGCGATTTTAAAAGAACTGTACCCGAGACAGGAAATGCGCCAGATGGCAGATAACGATATTCTGTTTGATGCGAATTATGAAGCGGCTGTAAAGGATTATTTTGTAAGGGAAGGCTATGAAGTGATTTCTTATGCAAAAGGGAATCATGATGTATATGAGAAGGAGCCAGTCTATAATTTTGAGATGCATACCTCCCTGTTTGGAGAGGCACATAATGAGGTATGGGCAGAATATTATAAGGACATTCAATCAAAACTGATTAAGAGTGATAATTATTGTCTGTACTCATTTACCGACGAGGATTTTTATATCTATTTTATCGTCCACGCCTTCAAGCACTTTGACGGGTGCGGCACCGGAATCCGCTACTTTGTGGACTCTTATGTCTATCAGAATGCCAAGGAACTGGACCTGGGCTATATTGAGGGAGAACTGGATAAGTTAGGTGTACTTGCATTTGAAAAGACCTTCCGAAGTATTTCCAAGAAGATATTCGGAAAAGGTGAGGATGTAAGTCAGTTAAGCGGGGAAGAATACAGTATGCTTTGCGACAGTATGTTTGCAGGAACCTACGGAAACTTACAATCCGGCATTGGCAAAAAGCTTCATAAAATACAGGGGAATGAGGACAGGATAACGAAGAATACGAAAGCGAAATATATCATTGGCAGACTGTTTCCGCCCATGTCTTATTACAAAGCATATTATCCATTTATATATAAGACTAGAATATTCATACCCTTTTTTGTGATATTCCGAATGGTAAGGGGAGTATTGCAGCATGGGAAGGAAATGATGAGGGAAATTAGGGTGGTTGTGAAAATTGATCAGGCTGATAATTAGAAGAGCACCGACCGTAGTCAGTGCTCTTCCAACATAAATACATCTTCAACAAGCAGATTGAAGTATGCTGCAATACGGAGCATAAATTCAGCAGATGGAGCCCGTTCCCCACGTTCCACCCTGCCGATGGTTTTTGTACAGAATCCTGTGGCAGAGGCTAAATCTTCTTGTAGAAGCCCCCGTTCTTCACGAATTGTTTTCAGGTTATTAACGACCGCCATAGCAAACACCTACTTTCTGATACTCTTTATGGTAACAAGGATACTTTATAAGCTGTCTATAAAGAAGGACTTGTTTATTGTAAGTATTCTTTAATGTCATCCGGATGATTCTTTCCAACCACTTTTCCAAGAATATCAAAGCGGTCATTCTCACCTACGGGAATAGGAGAGTATTTCTCGTTGAGAGAAATAAGAAATACGCCATTCTTATCATCCCGCAATTTCTTAATATAAGCCTCTCCGTTAAGATAGAAGATACCAATATCTCCGTTTTCAAGAATATCCTGTTTCAGAACCCAGGCAATCTGCCCATCTTCAAATTCCGGTTCCATACTGTCACCACTGATTTTTACACCGTAGCTTGCAGATTCAGGTATGATATCCTTCGTAAGCCCGATTGTTTCTTTCGGACCATCAACAAGGAAGTTTCCTGTTCCGGCAGACACTGCATTATCATACACATCAATATATCTGCAAAATGGAATAATCTTTGCAGTCTGTTTCTCATATTTTCCACTGTCATGCAGCAATCCAATGTAATCCAAAGCCTTTTCCTTACCTTCGTCATTAAGGGAAGAGAGTGGATCTGCCGGATTTACACCAAAAAAAGAAGTGAGGCGAATCTTCTTGCACAAAATGAATGTTCAGATATGAAAGAGGAGCTTAGTATTTTGAAGCACCTTGAAATATTTGACAGAGATATACTTGATAAACTTATCTGTGAAATAAAGATTTATAGTGAGGATGAAATAGAAATAGTCTGGAATACGGAGGATTTTATTTCAAAAATGTTCGACGCATAGGAAGGAGATGCTTTGATGGGAAATACAGTAAATAGAATCAGCAAAATGGGCAGTCAGCTGGCTGCCCCGTCAGTAGATACTTATATACATACTCTGTACCGAAATTCTTCCATAGTAAATGAAGATACAATAAAGATTATGAAAGAACTGTTTGCAGAGTTGAGAAAAATTAAATCCTGCGGTGATAATGAACGCAGGGAACTTTGGCTTGAAGTACCCAAAGGAACAATAGCTGACTTTGGAGATTATGAGACAGCAAAAGAATATGGAGATGTTGAAAATTATGAGGAGTTTGAAAGGTGGTGGAAAGAGGAATACCCCGATGATGTGTACTGGTATCATCTTGTGACGGTAGAAAACGATGGATATATGGCAGTATTTCTCAAAAACCGAATGGTGCTTGAGGTGAATCTGTTTTTGATGGAAGAACAATATGACCGATTGGGGGATGCAGTCAATCCATTTGTGGAATGGCTGACAGCATCAGTAAAGTGCTGCATTAAACAGATGCAGGAAGGTACATACAATGAGTATGTAGAGAACCATTTAACACCGGAAAACCGGACTGGTACAATTAGCAGAATTGATTACTGGAGGGCGTTCCCAGAGGTCAAAGAAAATTATCTGAAAGACTTTTCAAAATCTGATTATGATGAATTTATCAGACTTATGGACGGAGTCAAAGAAATGCCTGAGCCAAATGGAAGGCTGGAAGCAATGACATCAGGTTTGTTCTTTCGTTGCTGTGCATTGGGATATGAAGCAAATCACTATAAGGGATGCGAATTGTCTCCAAAGGAGCAATATTTGAAACATGCCGATGGGCGAGATGAAGGATTGTGTGGCATTGATGAAAACAGTCCGGATGCATTTGAAACATGGTACAATGATCGTATGCGTTCCGGAGGACATCCGTGGGAAGTATGCCGGGGAGGAAATTCTACTCATGTTGACCTTTATGTGATGAAGGATGAAAGAGGATATTATTTTTATACAGCAGGTAACGCATGGAACAGGCCGGTATTTGACATCAGGTAAGAAATGCGCTACACTGACAGTAACTTGTTAATTCTGGTAAGTGTATTAGGAGGGATACTATGGGACGTTTACAGGACAAAGTTGCGATTGTTACAGGAGGAAACTCCGGTGTAGGAGCTGCTACGGCGTTGCTTTTTGCAAGAGAAGGGGCAAAGGTCGTTATCAGTGCACGCCGGAAACCACAGCTTGAAGAAGTGGCTGAGAAAATCCGTGAGGCAGGAGGAGAGGTGCTTCCGGTAGTTACGGATATTTCAAAGCCGGAGGATGCAGACAATCTGATTTCGAAAACCATTGAGGCTTATGGAAAGGTTGATATTCTGATTAACAGTGCAGGGGTACTGGAGGAAGGGCTTAAGCCAATCGATCGTGTAGAGGATGCGGATATGGACCGCATCATTGATATCAATACCAAGGGAACGATGTATTGTATGCGCGCTGCAAGCAATCAAATGGCAGCGGCCGGCGGCGGTTCCATTGTCAATGTGGCTTCCGTTGCAGGTGTTATGGGCTGCGGAGGGGCGGCATATGTGGCATCAAAGGCTGCAGTTATCGGTATTACACGCCATACGGCACTTCGATTTGCCGGTACAGGTGTTCGCTGTAACGCAGTTTGTCCGGGAACCATTGTGACACCCATGGTGGCAGGGATGAATCCGGCCAATATGGATGCCGATATGTTTGGACAGATGGCAAAGCACGGGGACTTGAAGGTTCCACCCTGTATGCCGGAAGATGTTGCGAATATTTTGCTGTTCCTTGCATCCGATGAGTCACGGGCCATTACCGGCCAGGCAATCGTTTCCGATTTTGGAAGTACCTTGTAGAGACAGACAGTAAGATCAAACAGGAATTCTTACGGAAATCCCACTGGCATGCTGGCATGAATCAAACAGAAATGTTTACGAAAAAATCCCCGCTGGCATGACGGTACCGGTGGGGATTATCATATCTATTGTTTCATTTAGGCAATGCCGTTTACTAACTTTGCTAAACGGGAAACCTTACGAGCTGCATTGTTCTTGTGGTAAACACCCTTAGAGCAGGCACTCTCGATTACGGAAGATGCATTTTTTAATGCAGCTTCTGCAGCGGTCTTGTCCTTTGCAGCAACAGCAGCTTCAACCTTCTTAATAGAAGTCTTAACCTCAGAACGGATGGATTTATTTCTTTCCGTCTTTGTTGCGGTAACTAAAATTCTCTTCTTAGCAGACTTAATGTTAGCCAATCTGTACACCTCCATATCAAACTGTGATTATTGATGCGGTGAAACAGACACGGACGCTTCATCGCAAACATACTAGAATATAATATGACAAGTGCCGGTCCGTGTCAAGTAAAATTTGAAAAAAGGTTTGTAAAAAGAGGACTGCTTGTATATAATGAACCTATGAAAACAATAGATGAAGATATCAAAACAGGACAATATAAAAAAGTATATCTCCTGTATGGGGAGGAAAAGTATCTGATCCGCCAGTACCGGGACAAGCTGGTTAAGGCCTTGTCTACGGAAGGGGATACCATGAATTTTTCTTCCTTTTCCGGGGATGATTTAAATCAGGGTGCAGTGATTGACCTGGCGGAGACACTGCCTTTTTTTGCAGAACGAAGACTGATCTTAATTGAGGACAGTGGTCTGTTTAAACAGGCAGCGGGCCCTCTGGCAGAGTATGTGGGAACAGCACCGGAGACCACATATTTTATTTTTGTGGAGCAGGAAGTCGATAAAAAGACAAAGATGTATAAAGAAGTCAAAAAAGCCGGAAGCGTGGTGGAGTTTCCACGTCAGAAGGATGCCCTGTTGTCCCGCTGGATTGAGGGAAGAATCCGGAAAAACGGGAAAAATATTACAAGGCCTGCCTATGAGCTTTTTGTGAAAAAGACCGGAAATGATATGGAAAATATCGACAAGGAACTGGAAAAGCTGCTCTGCTATACCATGGACAGGGAATATATTGATGTGGCGGATGTAGAGGCAATTACCACGGAACAGACAGAAAATAAGATATTTGACATGATTGATGCAGTAGCACAGCACCAGCAGAGAAGGGCCTTGGATCTTTATTATGATCTTTTGGCTTTAAAGGAGCCGCCCATGCGGATTATGTATCTGATTTCCAGCCAGTTTCAGCGTCTGATGGTGGTGAAATCCATGACAAATCAGGGGTTTGGCAATAAGGATATTGCTTCAAAAGCCGGCTGTCCGGAGTGGACAGTGCGTAAATACCAGTCCCAGTGCCGGGCTTTTTCCATGGAGCAGTTAAAGCAGGCAATCCGGGATGGAGTAGAGTATGAGACCGCAGTGAAAACCGGTCATATGAATGATCAGATGGCGGTGGAACTGTTTATTGTGCGCTACAGTAAACCGGAGGAAAAGAAGACCTGATATCTGTATAATTTGTGATAAAGTGCAGAAACTATCCCCGAAAATATCATATACTGTGATTATAAATTCTTGTGTTTTAATTGCTTTGGATGCTTCTTTAGCAGAAGCGTTTCGTAAGCGTTAAAAAGTTTTGTAATCAATATGAGGGGGGAGGAAGAAACATGCTGGAAGACGGATATCCGATTCGTACCGATCTGGCACTGGAGTCACAGGAACGGTTAAAGAAAGACCAGGGAAATATGCGGGGCATCCGTGTGCAGGAGGAAAAGCGTGAAAACGGTGTGACGGTCAGTACCGTGGTCATTGAGACGGAAAACGCGGCCAAAGCCATGGGGAGACCAAAGGGAACCTATATTACCATTGAGGCACCGGAAATCATTGAGGAAGATGCCGGCTATCACAGGGATATCTCTATGGAGCTTGCAAAAATTCTTCGTAAGCTTCTGCCGCTGGAAAAGCCGGTGGAGGATCTGAATAAGGGACTGGAAGTTTCGGTACTGGTAGTGGGTCTGGGAAACCGGGAGGTGACCCCGGATGCTTTGGGCCCCCGGGTGGTGGATAATCTTTTTATCACCCGGCATATTATGAATGAGTTCGGAAAATATGCTTTCCAGTCGGAGGATGTCAGTAAAATCAGCGGCATCGTTCCGGGAGTCATGGCGCAGACCGGAATGGAGTGTGTAGAGATTTTACGAGGAATCGTAGAGGAGACAAAACCGGATTTTCTGATTACAGTGGATGCGCTGGCAGCAAGAAGCATCAAAAGGCTGGGGAGAACCATTCAGCTGACAGATACGGGAATCACACCGGGCAGTGGAATCGGAAACCACAGAAATGCCATCAATAAAAAGAGTGTCGGGGTACAGGTTATTTCCCTTGGGGTGCCAACGGTGGTGGATGCGGCTACCATTGTTGCAGATGCCATGTCTGAGCTGGTTTCTGCTCTTTCCCTTTCTGATTTACAGAAACTGGACGAGAGACAGAGGCAGGAGCTTGCACAGGAGCTTTTATCCCCACAGCTGAACGGACTTTTTGTTACGCCGAAAAACATTGATGATTCCATCAAACAGCTGAGTTATCTGATCTCGGAAGGATTAAATATTGCCCTCCTTGGGAATAAGGAAAAAATGCAGAACATATAATTTTCCGAGGTGGTGATAGTTTGCGGAGACGGGTGCTTGTTTTTTTGATTATGATAGACTTTGTAGTGGTCTGTGGCTTTTTTTACCGGTGGGGCGGCGGACTTGCATATGCTTTGGGACAGAATCTTTCCCTGAAATTCTATAATGGGGTTTTAAATGTTTATGTTCCGGGGCTCCTGTGTGGGAACCAGGAAGGAATACCGGGAGTCTACAGGGACGTGACGGCATCCGTCTATCCTGCGATTGCCGAAAACGAGCAGAAGCTGTGGTATGAATCCCAGGAGGAAAATCTTGCCTACTATGAAAATCTTGCAGCAGAGGAAAATGAGCAGGCAAAACAAATGATCGAAGAAAATAAAAAGGCGGCAGGAGAAAGCGGAAAACAGAAACCCCCAAAAGAAAATCCGGCGGAAAAGAGTGTAAAGCCGAAAGAAGAAACCGCTGCCAGAAAAGAAGATAATTCCGGGAAGAAAAAAGAAATCAACATAAAAAAGCTGGAGGAATTTGATTATCTGCGGAGGACCTTTTATCAGGTGGACAATACCACAACCATCGGGAAGGACCAGCTTAATATTAAGGATTTAATGCAGCCGGATATGACCATTGATTTACATACGAAAGGACCACAGATACTGATCTATCACACCCATTCCCAGGAGTGCTACAGTGATTCGAAGGAGGGAGATGAATCCACATCGGTAATTGCTGTGGGGGATTATCTCACCGGGCTTTTGGAGGATGAGGGGTTTAAGGTTCTGCACCACAAAGGAAAATATGATGTGGGAGACAGAGACCATGCCTATTCCAATGCGGCACCTGCCATTCAGAAAATTTTAAAGGAAAATCCATCCATTCAGGTGGTAATCGATCTGCACCGGGATGGAGTAGGAAAAAATACAAGGCTTGTCACGACCCAGAACGGAAAAAAGATGGCAAAAATTATGTTTTTTAACGGCCTCAGCAGGACAACGGCGGCAGGGGATATTGCTTATCTTAAAAATCCGTATATTTCCGATAATCTGGCATTCTCTTTTCAGATGCAGCTGGCTGCAGCACAGTATTATCCGGACCTGACAAGGAAAATTTATTTAAAGGGCTATCGTTTTAATATGCATTTCTGCCCCAGAAGCATGCTGGTGGAGGTGGGAGCCCAGACCAATACCTTTGAGGAGGCAAAAAATTCCATGGAACCTCTTGCCGATTTACTGGCAAAAGTGTTGAAAAATGAGGAGTAAACAAGGTATAATATGATACAAGGGTCAAAAGGTCAGAACTTGTTCCTGCTTGCAGGATAAGAAAAAATCAGGGAGGAAAAACGATGGTTGATTATACAGAAGGGTCCGGCAGACAGTACCACACAGGAGTCGGACCCGAAGATATCGGGAAATACGTAATTATGCCGGGGGACCCGAAAAGGTGCGCAAAAATTGCAGAATATCTGGATCATGCAAAACCGGTTGCAGACAGCCGGGAGTTTACGACCTATACGGGGACTCTGGAGGGAGTAAAGGTCAGTGTGACATCCACCGGAATCGGCGGTCCCTCTGCAGCAATTGCCCTTGAGGAACTGGTAAAGTGTGGGGCCCATACCTTTATCCGTGTAGGAACCTGTGGCGGAATGCAGGAAAATGTAATGGGAGGCGATCTTGTCATTGCAAATGGAGCCGTCCGTATGGAAGGGACAAGCCGGGAATATGCACCTATTGAGTATCCGGCTGTTGCTGATTTTACGGTAACCAATGCTCTGGTAAAGGCTGCAGAGCTTCAAAAGTCCCCATACCATGTAGGAGTAGTGCAGTGCAAGGATTCGTTTTTCGGGCAGCATGAGCCGGAAGTGATGCCGGTAAGTTTCGAGTTGGAGAACAAATGGAAGGCATGGCTTCGAATGGGGTGCCTTGCTTCGGAGATGGAATCGGCGGCTCTTTTTATTGCAGGAAGTTTTCTGCATGTGCGTGTGGGCTCCTGTTTTCTGGTGATAGCGAATCAGGAGAGGGAAAAAAAAGGACTGGAAAATAAGCAGGTACATGATACATCGGGTGCCATCAGCACGGCTGTGGAGGCAGTTCGGATTTTGATTAAGGAGGATGAGGATGGAAGAAAACTTTGAAAAATTAATAGAGCTGGCATTAAAGGCAAGAGAAAAATCCTATTCCCCTTATTCCCATTTTAAAGTGGGAGCTGCGCTGCTGGCGGAGGATGGCAGTGTTTATAGCGGATGTAATATTGAAAATGCCTCCTATGCGCCAACCAACTGTGCAGAGAGAACCGCCTTTTTTAAGGCAGTAAGCGAGGGGAAAAGAGAGTTTAAGGCCATTGCTATTGTGGGAGGAATGGCAGGAGAAACAAGTCTTTCCTACTGTGCGCCCTGTGGGGTGTGCCGGCAGGTTATGATAGAATTCTGTGATCCGGAACGGTTTCAGGTCGTTTTAGCCGGCAATGTGAAGGATTACCAGGTTTATACATTAAAAGAACTGCTTCCCATGGGATTTGGACCGGATAACCTGAATGAAACTGGAAAGGAATGAGAGAACCGATGAATTTAGATGAGAATACAAAAAATATACTGGGCATGGTGGATCATACATTACTGAAGCAGACTGCCACCTGGGAGGAAATTCGTACATTATGTGATGATGCAATCCGCTTTCGGACGGCATCCGTCTGTATTCCGCCCTGTTATGTAAAGCAGGCAAAGGAGTACGTAAAGGATGCCATGCGTATCTGCACCGTAATCGGTTTTCCAAACGGAAATGTGACTACGGAAACAAAGGTTTTTGAGACCGGGGATGCGGTAAAAAACGGGGCAGATGAGATTGACATGGTCATCAATATCGGAATGCTGAAGGCAGGAAATGATGCCTATGTGCTGGATGAAATCAGACAGATTCAGAAAGCCTGTCAGGGAAGAATCTTAAAGGTTATCATTGAGACATGCCTTCTGACAGAGCAGGAAAAGATAAAAATGTGCGACCTTGTTACCGAGTCGGGAGCTGATTATATCAAGACATCTACCGGTTTTTCCACTGCAGGAGCAACCTTTGAGGATGTAAAACTGTTTGCAGAGCATGTGGGATCCGGCGTAAAGATCAAGGCGGCAGGAGGAATCTCATCACTTGAGGATGCGGAAAAATTTATAGAACTTGGGGCAGAGAGACTTGGCACCAGCAGAATCGTTGCAATTGTAAAGAATATAGAGTAGGTGACGGATATGGACAGAACATTTGACAGAGTGTTTGTAATTGTTTTAGATTCCCTGGGAATCGGTGCAATGGCAGATGCTGGGAGGTTCGGGGATGCAGGGGCAGATACCCTGGGGCATATTGCAGAGACGGTGCCCTGTCTTAATATGCCAAATCTTGTAAAGCTGGGACTTTCTAATTTGAAGCCCTTGCAGCATGTGACACCTGCAGCACAGCCTCTGGGACGCTATATGGCGATGAATGAAGCCAGTAACGGTAAGGATACCATGACAGGCCACTGGGAAATGATGGGGATAGAGACGAAGAAACCCTTTATCACCTTTACAGAGCACGGATTCCCCAGGGAACTGATTGGGGAGCTGGAAAAACACTGTGGCAGGAAAATCATTGGAAATAAAGCCGCCAGCGGTACTGTGATTCTGGATGAACTGGGGGAACAGGAAATCAATGAGGGAAAGCTGATTGTCTATACTTCTGCGGATTCTGTTTTACAAATCTGCGGAAATGAAGAGACCATGGGACTGGATACCCTGTATCATTACTGCGAGATTGCAAGAGAACTGACTATGCGGGATGAGTGGCGCGTGGGACGGGTTATTGCAAGACCCTATGTGGGAAAGAAAAGAGGAGAATTTGTGCGGACCAGCAACCGCAGGGATTATGCCTTAAAACCTACCGGCCCCACGGCATTAAATGCCCTGAAAGATGCCGGATTTGATGTGATTTCCGTTGGAAAGATCAGTGATATTTTTGATGGAGAGGGCATTACGGAAAGCAATCATTCCAAAAGCAGTGTCCATGGAATGGAACAGACCATTGATATAGCCAGAAGAAATTTCACGGGACTGTGTTTTACAAATCTGGTGGATTTTGATGCCCAGTGGGGACATCGGAGAAATCCAGCAGGGTACGCAGAGGAAATTGAGCGCTTCGATAAAAAGCTGGGGGAACTGCTCCCACTTCTTGGACAGAGAGATCTGCTTATCATTACGGCAGACCATGGCAATGATCCAACCTTCACCGGAACTGACCACACCAGGGAACAGGTTCCGTTTCTTTCCTATTCCCCGGTCATGAAAACGGGGAAAAAACTGGAAAATACAAATACCTTTGCAGTGATTGGAGCAACGATTGCGGAAAATTTTGGTGTTTCCATGCCGA
This sequence comes from Agathobacter sp., assembly GCA_022772675.1. Lineage (GTDB taxonomy): Bacteria > Bacillota > Clostridia > Lachnospirales > Lachnospiraceae > Roseburia. The sequence continues at coordinate 29,513 of JALEZW010000046.1, forward strand.
GGGGAACCATTGGATTCTCTGTTTTAAATGAACTGCTGGAGGAATAAGATCTTTTTTCATTATAAAAAGATTGCGGAAAGATAAAGGAGACAGAACATGAATCGTTTTATTGCACATAACATTCCCAAAATTGAGCTTCACTGTCATCTGGACGGTTCCATGAGTGTGGCACTTACGAAAAAACTTTTGAAGGAAATGGGGGAGGATTATACCACGGAGGAGCTGACCCATGCACTGACAGCACCCATGGACTGTAAAAGCCTTTCTGAATATCTGAAAAGGTTTGACCTGCCCCTTCGATGTCTGCAGACGAAGGAAGGGCTTACGGCAGCCGCCGAGGATCTTGCACTGGCGGCGGCAAAGGAACACGTAGCGTATTTAGAGGTGCGGTTTGCCCCGTCATTTTCTACGAAACAGGGCTTATCCCTGCGGGAAATCATAGAGAGTGTGGAGGCGGGACTTGCGAAGGCAAGGGCAAAGAAGGATATATTAACCGGGATTATTGTCTGTACCATGCGGGGACTGGATGCTGAAACCAATATCGGGATGCTTAAGACTGCAAGGGAATTTTTAGGAGCAGGCGTGGTGGGCTGCGATCTGGCAGGGGATGAAAAGTCTTATCCCATGGCAGAATTTCAGGATGTATTTGAAACAGCGAAAAAATATGATTTTCCTTTTACGATTCATGCGGGAGAATGTGGAAATGCGGAAAATATCCGTATGGCCATCCAGCTTGGTGCAAAGCGGATCGGACACGGCGTTGCCATGAGCGGCAGCGAGGAGTTAAAAAAACTGTGTGCTGAGAAAAAAATCGGAGTGGAGCTCTGTCCCACCAGCAATCTGCAGACAAAGGCAGTTTCGGATATGAAAGAGTATCCTTTTACGGAGTTTTATGAAGCGGATATTCCAATGTCCATCAATACAGATAACCGCACGGTAAGTGATACCACCTGTACGGATGAAATCATGCGTCTGGCAGATGCGGGAATGCTTAAGGAGGACATGTGTGAGAAAATCTATATGGCCTCTGTTTCTTCTGTTTTTGCAGGAGATGATGTGAAGCAGCAGTTGTGGGGGAAATGGGCCTCGTTATTCGTCGTGTAAAGACCTTGAATTTTTCATCAAATTCATATATACTAAATTAGTTAAAGAATGTAATTGGGCATCAGGAAGGTTTTACTGTTCCCGAAAGGGATTGAGGAGGTAATCATATGATTAATTTTTTATTATGTGCCGTAAAATATCTGGTTGAGATGGCTGTTTTGCTGGGGGTTGGACTTTTGGGAGCTTTTGTTGGAATTAAGCTTCGCAAGCATAAGGATGCAAAAACGGCTGCAATGCAGAAGGATACGACAGAAGAATAAGTTTGGAGGAACCTGGTAATGAAAAAGAGTTATGGCGTCAATGAGCTGCGCCGGATGTATCTGGAGTTTTTCGAGAGCAAGGGACATCTTGCCATGAAGAGCTTTTCATTAGTACCACATAATGACAACAGTCTGCTTCTTATTAATGCGGGAATGGCACCCCTTAAGCCATATTTTACAGGACAGGAGATTCCGCCGAGAAGACGTGTGACTACCTGCCAGAAGTGTGTGCGTACCGGTGATATTGAGAATGTTGGAAAGACTGCCCGGCACCTTACATTTTTTGAGATGCTTGGAAACTTCTCCTTTGGCGATTATTTTAAGCATGAGGCGATTGCCTGGTCCTGGGAATTTCTGACAAAGGTGCTGGGACTTGAGGAAGACCGCTTATATCCTTCAATTTACGGGGAAGACGATGAGGCTTTCGATATCTGGACGAAAGAGGTTGGCGTGCCGGCAGAGAGGATTACCCGGTTTTACCGTGATCCGGAAACCGGAGAGTGTGATAATTTCTGGGAGCATGGTGCTGGTCCCTGTGGACCCTGTTCTGAAATCTACTACGACAGAGGTGAAAAATACGGCTGCGGAAAGCCGGACTGTAAGGTGGGATGTGACTGCGACCGCTTTATGGAGGTATGGAATAACGTATTTACCCAGTTTGAGGGTGACGGAAAGGGTGGATACACGGAGCTTTCCCAGAAGAATATTGATACTGGCATGGGACTGGAGCGTCTGGCAGTTGTGATGCAGGATGTGGATTCTGTATTTGATATTGATACGATGAAGGCTATCCGGGATAAAATCTGCGAGATGTCGGGAAAAAGTTATCAGGTTGACGCTATGGATGATGTATCCATCCGTCTCATTACCGATCATATTCGTTCTGCAACATTTCTGGTGTCTGACGGTGTTATGCCCAGCAATGAGGGAAGGGGCTATGTTCTTCGCCGGCTGATCCGCCGTGCCTCCCGTCATGGAAAGATTCTCGGAATCGACGGAATGTTTCTTGCAAAGCTGTCTGAGACTGTTATTAATGATAGTAAGGATGGATATCCGGAGCTGGAGGAAAAGAAAGAATTTATCTTTAAGGTACTGACCCAGGAAGAGGAAAAATTTAATAAGACCATTGACCAGGGGCTTGCAATTCTCTCAGACTTCATGGATGAGATGAAGAAAAACGGAAAGAAAGAACTTTCCGGTGCCGATACCTTTAAGCTTTACGATACTTACGGATTCCCGGTTGATCTGACAGAGGAAATCTTAGAGGAGCAGGGATTCTCCTATAATGAAGAAGAGTTTAAGGCATGTATGGAGGAACAGAGACAGAAGGCGAGAAGTGCCCGTAAGGTAACCAATTATATGGGGGCGGATGCCACGGTTTACGAGCAGATCGATCCCTCCATTACCACAGAATTTGTAGGTTACGACCATCTGGAATATACCTCAAAAGTTACTGTTATGACAACGGAGACGGAGATTGTGGAGGCTCTTTCTGACGGAGAAAACGGTACCATTATCGTGGAGCAGACTCCGTTTTATGCTACCATGGGTGGACAGCAGGGAGATAAGGGACTGATTCGTACACCCGATGGTGTCTTTGAGGTAGAAGATACTATCAAGCTATTGGGTGGCAAATATGGACATGTGGGACATATGGTGTCCGGCATGATCCGCACCGGAGAAAATGTAGAACTTTCTGTAGATAAAACGCTTCGGGCAAAGACCTGCGCGAACCATTCTGCAACCCACCTGCTGCAGAAAGCACTCCGTGAGGTTCTTGGCACCCACGTAGAACAGGCAGGTTCTTATCAGGACAGCGAGCGTACCAGATTTGACTTTACCCACTTTGCGGCAATGACTCCGGAGGAACTTTCGAAAGTTGAGGATCTGGTCAATGAGAAGATTAATGAGGCATTGGATGTCCGTACCGATATCATGACAGTGGATGAGGCAAAGAAAACCGGTGCCATGGCTCTTTTCGGTGAGAAATACGGCGAAAAGGTCCGTGTAGTTTCCATGGGAGATTTCTCCAAAGAGTTCTGTGGAGGAACCCATGTAAAGAATACTGCAGACATTAAGTACTTTAAGATTTTGTCGGAGAGTGGTGTTGCTGCCGGGGTACGTCGAATTGAGGCCCTGACCGGTGACAATGTGATTGCCTGCTATAAGAAGATGGAAGCAGAGTTTGAGGCGGCAGCAAAGGCTGTAAAGGCAACACCTGCAAATCTCTTAGAGCGGTTAGAGCATCTGACTGCGGAACTTAAGGAACTTAAGAGTGAAAATGAATCCTTAAAGAGCAAGGCTGCGAAAGATGCACTGGGCGATGTGATGAGCCAGGTTAAGGAAGTAAAGGGCGTGAAACTTCTTGCTGTCAGCGTTTCCGGAGTAGATATGAATGGTCTTCGTGATCTGGGCGACCAGTTGAAAGGCAAAATCGGGGAAGGCGTTGTTGTGGCTGCCTCTGACTGTGATGGAAAAGTAAACCTGATTGCCATGGCAACAGATGGAGCCATGAAGAAAGGTGCCCATGCCGGCAATCTGATTAAAGCCATTGCTGCAAAGGTGGGCGGAGGCGGCGGTGGACGTCCGAATATGGCTCAGGCCGGAGGAAAGAATCCGGCTGGCATTCCGGAGGCTCTTGTTGAGGCAGAGAATGCACTGCTTGCAATGATTAAAGATTAAACAAAGTATTGGTAAATTTATTTGCCATACAGACAACGTAAAAAATGACAGGAAAAGACTGCAGAGGGTCTTTATCCTGTCATTTTTTGTTTATTACTGTATAAATGAAAAAAGTGGTAAAAAAATGTTAAAAATAACTAAAAAAATGTAAAAAATAATGTTATTTATGAAAATATATGATATAATAGTAGAAAATCATAGGAGATGGTGATGGGGGGAATTCCAGCATCTGAATCTTGCAAAATAAAAATTAAACCAGTATAGCTGTTTTTCATTGACCGGAATTTTTTTAGGGCTGCTATACTGGAGGAAAGGAGAAATTTTATGAAACGAAAGATTCTTTCGGTATTTCTGACAGGTTTTATGGCTGTTTCCCTGCTTGCAGGCTGTGCCAATGGTGGTGGAAATCAGGGTTCGACCGAGAAACAGGGGGCAGAGGCTGCAAACACAAAGGGCGGCAAGGTGACACTTAAGGTATGGACGGAGGAAAATACTTTTGAGGCCACAAACCAGATGATTGAAAGTTTTAAGGAGCAGTATAAGGGACAGGCCGACTTTGAAATTACACTGGAGAAGAATTCGGATGCGGATACAAGAGATAATGTTCTGGCTGATGTGCATAATGCTGCCGATGTGTTTGCTATGGCGGATGATCAGGTGGCGCCTCTTGCAGCAGCAGGCGCACTCTATCCGGTGCCGAATGTAGATGAGGTCAAGGCTGAGAATGTTGAGGGATCTGTTGACTCTGCAACGATAGATGATGTATTATATGCATATCCGATGACAGCGGATAACGGATATTTCCTGTATTATAATAAAAAATATTATAAGAATTCCGACGTTGCTACCCTTGATAAGGTGTTAAAAGTGGCGGCGGATAACGGGAAAAAGTTTAGTATGGACTGGTCATCCGGCTGGTATCTGTATTCCTTTTTCGGATGCACCGGACTGGATTTTGGAATCAATGATGACAGTGTGACAAACCATTGTGACTGGAATGCAAAGGAAGGAGATATTAAGGGGGTAGATATTGCCCAGGCAATGCTTGATATTTCCGCAAGTCCAGCATTTATGAATGCAGCAGATGCAGATTTTGTTTCCGTTATGAAAGACGGGTCGGTAATTGCCGGTGTGAGCGGTGTCTGGAATTCGGCTGCACTGAAGCAGAGTCTGGGAAATGATCTGGGTGCAGTAAAGCTTCCTACCTATACAGTGGCAGGAAAACAGGTGCAGATGGCATCATTCTCAGGGTATAAGCTTTTTGGGGTAAATGCCTACTCCAAGAATCCGGAGTGGGCGGCAAAGCTTGCTGACTGGCTGACCAATGAACAGAACCAGACACTCCGTTTTGAGATGAACGGACAGGGCCCGTCCAATATCAAAGCGGCAGATTCAGATAAAATTAAGACGGATGTAGCTATTCAGGCTGTCATGGCTCAGTCAGAGTTTGGAAAGCTGCAGCGGGTAGGAAACAGTTACTGGGATGCCTGCTCCAGTTATGGTCAGGTTATGGCTTTCGGAAATCCGGACCATATACAATTGCAGAAGATTATGGATGAACTGGTTAAGGGAATAACAAAATCAGTAGCCGGTTAAGGAGGTTTGTAAAATGCAAGAGAAAAACCAAAAAAAATTGAGCACAAAACTGATTATACTGATTCCGGTACTGATTCTTGGGATATTCAGTGTGGTGTCCAATCTGTTGTCTGTTTCCAGTATTCGGAATATTAATGCAGATGCAGCAAAGATTGCGGATGAATCCCTGATGAGTATCCGTAAACTTGCAGAAATCCAGAAGGAGACACAGGAAGTTCATACGTTGGGGCTCTCCCATGTTGTGGCAACAGATTTGTCCTCCATGATTAATCTGGTGGCACAAATCAGGGAAAAGGATGCCCAGCTGGAAAAGAGTATTGATGAATATCAGAAGTATGTGACTTCTGAGACAAAGAAAAACTATGAGGATCTGAAGAAAAATTATTCTGACCTGAAATATCAGTGTGAAAACCTTCTTGCCTACAGCGCAGCGGGGGATGGCACCCAGGCCTATGGGCTGGCAAATGGAGATATAAAGAAATATGCTAATGCAATCGGAAGTAATATTGAACAGATGCAGAAGGTAATCAGTGAGGATACCGATGCCCAGAGAAAAGATCTGACAAGGGCTTATCACAAATCACTGGTGATTTGTGTGATTACAATTTTAATCAGTATCATTTCGCTGGTGGCTACCGTGCTTTGCGTAATGGGACTTGTGATTGTTCCCCTTTCCAGGACAAATAAGGAGATTAAAGAAATCATAAACGGTATTGATAACCGCGAGGGAGATCTGACACGCCGTGTCACGATTATGGCCAATCAGGAAGTTGCTTCTGTTGGAAACGGTATCAATTCCTTTATGGGAAAACTTCAGAATATCTTTAAGATGATCAGCAATAATGCCAGCGAGCTTGAGAGCGTGGTTAATGAGGTACGGGAAAGCGTGCAGACTTCAAACGGAAGTGTATCGGATCTGTCCGCATTAACGGAGGAGCTTTCTGCCACTATGCAGGATATTTCCGAGAATGCATCCCGTATCAATGAGAATACAGAGTCTGTTGCAGATGAGGTAAGTGAGATTGCCGAGAAGACATCGGAAATCAATCAGTACACTAAGGAAATGAAAGAACATGCAGAGGCAATGGAGTCTGCTGCCCGTGAAAACATGGATACCACCGGTGCCAAGGTGAATGATATTGTTGCTGTATTAAGTCAGGCTATTGAGGATAGCAACAGTGTGAACCAGGTGGACAGCCTGACGAATGATATTTTAAATATTGCAAGCCAGACGAACCTTCTGGCACTGAATGCCTCAATTGAAGCTGCCCGTGCCGGTGACGCAGGAAAAGGCTTTGCGGTGGTTGCAACGGAAATCAGCCAGCTGGCTTCTGCCAGCCAGGAGGCTGCCAATAATATTCAAAGAATCAATGCAGTTGTTACATCTGCAGTACATAATCTTGCAGAGAATGCAAATGGGCTTGTAGAGTATATGAACGGAAAGATTCTTCCGGAATTCCAGAAGTTTGTAGAGTCCGGCAGTGCATACCGTGACAAGGCATCTTTCATTGAAGGTGTGATGGGAGAGTTCAAGGAACGTACAGATTCTCTGCAGCAGTCCATGAGTGAGATTGCAGATTCTGTCAACACGATTTCCCATGCTATCGAGGAAGGCGTCAGTGGCGTGGTTTCAACTGCAGACAGTACACAGGTGCTTGTCAGTGATATGGACAGGATTTCCAGAAAAATGGATGAGAACTTTGCGATTGCTGACGGGCTGAGAAAAGAGACCTCTATATTTACAAAATTGTAAAATAAAATTTTGTAAAACCTATTGACAAACTCATATATTTTGGTAAAATGATTGTCAGTGCAATAATAACCTTACAGTTGATGCACAATTTCGCAACTGGAGGGAGGTTAGGAAAGAATGTCAAGTGTAATCGTTAAAGAAAACGAGACTTTAGATAGCGCATTACGTCGTTTCAAGAGAAACTGTGCTAAGGCTGGTATTCAGCAGGAGATTCGTAAGAGAGAGCATTACGAGAAGCCAAGCGTAAGACGTAAGAAGAAATCTGAAGCAGCTAGAAAAAGAAAATACAACTAGCGTATGTAACCCCACGAGAGGTCTCGTGGGGTGCTTTTTTGGTTATGTACAGAGGATTCTTTAATAACCCAGGTCTTCCCCAACAAGAATTACTTTTATACGGTCAGGATTTCCGCTCCGGCGTGTAACAACGATCTGGTTGCAGATACAGTCCGGGCTGAGGCAGTGGGCACAGACACCGGTTGCTGCGCATGGAGTGTTTTTATTTAAACGGATGCAGTTAGGCGGGGTTGCAGAATTCCGGACACGGCGGATGCCGTCTTCTATGTCCGGTACAACCTTGTTCATTCCGGCAACGATTACAACCTGCTCGGGTCCGTAGATTAACGCAGCTACACGGTTTCCGTTTCCGTCAATATTGATCAGTTCACCCTTTACAGTAATTGCATTGGTGCTCATATAATAGGTGTCGGCAGACAGGGCATCATGCATGATTTTTTTTACTTCTTCCGGGGATTTACCGGTGGAGCGGTCATACAATGTGATAGTATTCAGACTCCGCAGTCCGGAGAGAATCCCGGTTTCCTCGAGAGTCATGGAGCCGCCGAAGGATACACTGGTTCCCTCTTTTGCGAAGGAAAGAGCTTTTTCACAGGCTTCTTCCTTTGTGGGACAGAAGAAACCTTCTATCTGGCGGGAAGCGAGATTTTTTATGATAGTTTTTGCAACAGTTTCGTAGTATTGCTGTTTAATTGTCATAGGGTACCTCCTTATTGAATTCTTCGATGTTATTTTAAGCATAACTCTATTTATGGTATTTCACAAGATGTTCAAAGAAATGTGTCAAGTTTTCGAAGAAAACTTGACATGCAGCGTCGGTCCATTGCCGAAGGCAATTATTCATGGACCGACGTTCAAAGAAATGTGTCAGGTTTTTATGGGACAATGTTCCCCAAAGGTGATAAAATGAAAGATAATTTAAAGAAAATGATCAGCTACTACAAACCATATTTAAAAATATTCTGGGCGGACATGCTGTTTGCGACCCTTTCGGCGGCAGTGGCGCTGTCCATTCCCCTTGTGGTGCGTTACGTGACATCGACACTCATTTATATGGAGCCACAGGAGATTCTGCGTCGGATAGTCTTTATTGGAGCCGGCCTGTTCGCTATGCTGGCACTTGACTGCTACAGCCGCTATTTCATTGGAAATTACGGACATGTGATGGGAGCAAAGATGGAATATGACATGCGTGGGGAAATGTTTTCCCATATGCAGAAGCTGTCCTTTTCCTTTTATGATGATGCAAAGGTAGGGCAGCTCATGAGCAGGATTACATCGGATCTGTTTGATATTACGGAGCTTCTTCACCATGGACCGGAAAACATTATTCTTTCCGTCTTAAAAATTTCAGGAGCCTTTGTCATTCTCTTAAGTATTAATGGATGGCTTGCGCTGGCTGCTTTTTTTGTACTGCCTTTTATGTTTGCCTTTGCGTTTTTCCTGAATAAGAAAATGAGGGCTGCTTTTAAGAGAAACCGGGTGAAAATTGCAGATATCAATGCTCAGATCGAGGACAGTCTGTCCGGAATCCGCGTGGTCAAATCTTTTGCCAATGAAGAAATTGAGGAGAAAAAATTCCGTGAAGGAAATGACGGATTCCTTTCGGCAAAGAAGAACAGTTATCGGTATATGGGCAGCTTTCAGGCGGGAGTCGGAGTGTTTACCATGCTGATTCAGGTGAATGTGATTCTGGCCGGGACCGTGATGATTGCAAAAGGAATTGTGTCGGTTACAGACCTGGTGACGTTTCTTCTTTATATCAGCGTTTTTACGGAACCGATTAAGACGCTGGTTGATTTTACGGAGCAGTTTCAGAATGGTTACACCGGGTTTGAGCGTTTTCAGGAGATTATGAATATCCAGCCGGATATTGCGGATTCTAAGGATGCTGCAGAGCTTGATAATGTCAAGGGAGAGATTAACTTTGATAATGTTTCTTTCCGTTATGAAGACAACCAGGAGAAGGTGTTAAACCATATTAATCTGAAAGTACCGGCAGGATCCTACACGGCACTGGTTGGTTCCTCCGGAGCAGGAAAGACAACCCTGTGTTCCCTGATTCCACGCTTTTACGATGTGACCGGTGGCAGAATCCTGATTGATGGAAAGGATGTCCGGAGCGTGACACTGAAAAGTCTGCGGAATCATATTGGTATGGTTCAGCAGGATGTCTACCTCTTTGCGGGAACGATTTTCGAAAATATCCGTTATGGAAAGCCGGATGCCACCAGAGAAGAAGTGATTGAGGCGGCAAAGAAAGCAAATGCCCATGAATTTATCATGGCATTTCCGGAGGGCTATGACACGGATATCGGCCAGCGCGGAATCAAGCTGTCAGGCGGGCAGAAACAGAGACTTTCCATTGCAAGAGTGTTCCTTAAGAATCCGCCCATTCTGATTTTTGACGAAGCTACTTCGGCACTGGATAATGAGAGTGAGCGTTTTGTTCAGGAATCATTGGAAAAACTTGCGAAAAACCGTACGACCCTGGTGATTGCTCACAGGCTGACTACGATTCAGAATGCTGAAAACATTCTTGTGCTTACAGAAGAGGGCATTGCGGAATCCGGTACCCATGCAGAGCTGCTGGCTAAGGGCGGCATTTATGAGAAATTGTATCATATGCATTCGTAAGTCAGGTGTATCGTTTTTGGGGTACTTACATCATGAGATAAGTTCACAGGAAGATTATGGGAAGTTTATAGGAATTTTATTTGCAAAAATTATCCAATGCGAGTATGATAGGAAATTGGATTAAAAGAGTTATCTTTTCATCTTAAAAATAAATTGCAAAAATAATAAAGGAGCAGGAAAAATGACAAAAATAGATATTATTTCAGGTTTCTTGGGAGCCGGTAAAACTACATTCATCAAGAAGATGATAGACGAGGCATTTAAAGGCGAGCAGATCGTACTGATCGAGAATGAATTTGGTGAAGTGGGCATTGATGGTGGATTTTTAAAGGATGCAGGAATCCAGATCACAGAAATGAATTCCGGCTGTATCTGCTGTTCTCTGGTAGGGGATTTTGGAAAGAACCTGCATGAGGTCATCAGCAAATATCATCCGGACCGTATTTTAATTGAACCATCCGGAGTAGGCAAACTCTCAGATGTTATGAAGTCTGTGATTGATATCGAGAAGGAAGAGGATGTAAAGTTAAATGCTCTTGTTACTGTGGTAAATGCCCTTAAGGCAAGCAAGCAGATGAAGGCATTTGGCGAATTCTTTAATAACCAGATTGAATATGCCACTACGGTTATCTTAAGCCGCAGTCAGAATGCATCGCCGGAGCAGCTGGAGTTTTGTGTGAAGAAGATTCAGGAGCTGAATCCGAATGCTGCAATCATTACAACGGACTGGAATGCCCTTAAGGGTGAGCAGATCTTAAAGGTAATGGAGGGACAGGATAATCTGGAGATGAAGGCATTGGCGGAGGCACGTCACGCAAAAGATGCCGAAGAACATGAACACGAGCATCACCATCATGACCATGAAGATCACGACCATGAAGATCACGACCATGACGATCATGACCACGACCATGACGATCATAACCATGATCACGACGACCACGATCATCATCACGACCATGACCACGACCACGACGATCATCATCACGACGACCATGACGAGCATCATCATGATCACGACCACGACGACCATGACCATGACCACGATGAGAACTGCACCTGTGGCTGCCATGACCATGAGCACCATCACCATCACGCTGATGAGGTATTTACAAGCTGGGGCAAGGAGACACCACACAAGTTTGAACGTGCAAAGATTGAGGAAATCTTAAAGGGCTTTGTGGATTCTGATACCATTCTCCGTTCCAAGGGAATGGTTGAGTGTGTAGATGGAACCTGGCTTTACTTTGACATGGTTCCGGGTGAATATGAGATTCGCGAGGGTGAGCCGGACTATACAGGACGTATCGTTGTAATCGGAACAGAAATTCACGAGGACGAGCTCTTAAAGCTGTTCGGAATTGACTAAAAGAGAAGGAGAGACATATGGCACAGGAAATTCCGGTATATGTATTTACAGGGTTTATGGATAGTGGAAAGACCTCACTGGTGGAGGAAACCCTGTATGAAAATAATTTTGCAGATGGTTCTAAGGGAATCATCATCATGTGCGAGGATGGAGAAAAGGAGTATGACGAGGCAAAGCTTGCAACCGTCAATTTTAAGCTTGTTTCCATTGAAAATGAAGAGGATTTTACACCGGAGAAGCTTCAGGAGATACAAAATGCGTATCTTCCGGAGCAGGTATTCATAGAATATAACGGTACCTGGGGCATGGATAAGCTGTTAGAGGCAAAATTACCGGCTGGCTGGGTGATTGTACAGTCTCTTGCCACCGTGGATTCCACAACCTTTGATCTTTATATGAATAATATGCGGGCAATGATGCAGGAACAGGTTTTTTCCAGTGATGTGGTTATTTTTAACCGCACGGATGATGAGACTGACAGAGGACATCTTCGCCGTACCATTAAGAATATCAATCGGAAAGCACAGATTGTCTATGAGCGCAAGGACGGAACCATTGATGAAAGACCGGAGGAACTTCCCTTTGACATCAATCAGGATGTTATTGAACTTTCCGATGCGGACTACGCCATCTGGTATATGGATGCCATGGAAAATTATAAGAAGTATGACGGTAAGAAAGTGAAGTTCCGGGCCCTTGTTTATAATCCGGACAAGCTTAAGAAGGGTGTTTTTGTACCGGGACGTTTTGCCATGACCTGCTGTATCGAGGACGTGACTTTTATCGGATTTAAGTGCAAATATGAAAGGGAAGACCGGATTCCTCACAAGTCATGGATTGATATTACAGCAGAGATTCATGTGGAGTTTGCGAAGGAATACAAAGGAAAGGGTCCGGTACTGTATCCCCTTTGTATTGAGATGGCAGAAAAGCCGGAGGATGAACTGGTTTACTTTTCATAAAAAGTCGTTGCCAATTATGAAAAATTCATATACAATAAAGAGGTGTGTTATGCACCTCTTTACTTGTTGTGGACAGTAGAGATATATCAAATCAAAAGGAAAAGATTACATACAGGAGGCAGTTTATGTACCCGATTGTTCGGAAAGAAACATTGGCAGATAATATTATCCTGATGGACATTAAGGCACCGCGTGTAGCGAAAGAGTGTCTGCCGGGACAGTTTATCATTGCAAAGACAGATGAGGTGGGAGAGCGTATTCCCCTTACCATTTGTGATTATAACAGAGAAAAGGAGACCGTAACCATCGTGGTACAGACGATTGGTGCAGGTACCGAGCGTATGATGGCTTTGAATGAGGGTGATGCACTGGAGGATTTTGTGGGTCCCTTAGGCTGTCCGTCAGAGCTCTGTCAGGAGAAGAACTTAGAAGAGACAAAGAAGAAAAATATTGTATTTATTGCAGGAGGTCTGGGAACAGCACCGGTATATCCGCAGGTGAAATGGCTCCATGAGCATGGCATTGATGCCGATGTGATCATGGGATCCCGAACGAAAGATCTGCTTTTCTATATTGATGAAATGAAAGCTGTTGCCGGAAACGTATATGTGACAACCGATGACGGAAGCTTTGGATTCCATGGAAATGGCTGCCAGCAGCTGGAAGCCCTTGTAAATGAGGGAAAGCATTATGATGTCTGCGTTGCTATTGGACCGATGATCATGATGAAATTTGTCACGATTCTGACAAAGAAGCTGGAGATTCCGACTATTGTTTCCATGAACCCCATTATGGTAGATGGAACCGGTATGTGCGGCGCCTGCCGTCTGATGGTTGGCGGAGAGGTGAAATTCGCCTGTGTAGACGGACCGGAGTTTGATGGACATCTGGTTGACTTTGATCAGGCGATGAAGCGTCAGCAGCAGTATAAGACTGAGGAAGGGCGTGCAAAGCTTGCATATGAAGAAGGCGACACCCACCATGGTGGCTGTGGTCATTGCGGAGGTGACAAATAATGGAAGGTTTAGTTAGAGTACCGGTTCGTGAGCAGGAGCCTAAGGTCCGGGCCACGAATTTTGAAGAAGTATGTTACGGATATAATGAGGAGGAAGCTGTTAAAGAGGCTTCCCGCTGCTTAAATTGTAAGAATGCCCAGTGCATGAAGGGATGTCCGGTTTCTATTAATATTCCGGCATTTATCGCTCAGGTAAAGGAGCGTAATTTCGAGGAGGCTTATCACATTATCTCGGAATCATCTGCACTTCCGGCAGTCTGTGGCCGTGTATGCCCACAGGAGAGCCAGTGCGAGGGCAAGTGTATCCGTGGTATCAAGGGCGACCCAATCGCAATCGGAAAACTGGAGCGTTTTGTTGCGGACTGGGCAAGAGAGAACGGAATCAAACCAAAGAAGGCTGAGAAGACAAATGGACACAAAGTTGCAGTGATTGGCTCTGGCCCTGCAGGACTTACCTGTGCCGGAGATCTGGCAAAGCTTGGCTATGAAGTTACTATTTTTGAGGCACTTCATAAGGCCGGTGGTGTGTTAAGCTATGGAATTCCGGAGTTCCGTCTTCCGAAGGACAAGGTAGTGGCAGCAGAGGTTGAAAATGTTAAGGCATTAGGTGTTAAGATTGAGACCAATGTGGTCATTGGTAAATCCGTTAAAATTGACGAGCTGATGGCAGAGGAAGGATTTGAAGCTGTATTTATCGGTTCGGGAGCAGGACTTCCAAGATTTATGGGAATCCCGGGGGAGCAGGCAAACGGAGTGTTCTCTGCCAATGAGTTCTTAACCAGAAACAACCTGATGAAGGCTTTTGAGGATGAATATGAGACACCGATTTTCCATGGAAAGAAAGTGGTTGTAGTCGGTGGCGGAAATGTGGCCATGGATGCGGCGAGAACAGCACTTCGTCTTGGGGCTGAAACCCATATTGTATACCGTCGTGGTGAGGAAGAACTTCCGGCACGTAAAGAGGAAGTGCACCATGCAAAGGAAGAGGGTATCATCTTTGACCTGCTGCAGAATCCTACCGAAATTCTGGTGGATGAGAACGGCTGGGTAAAGGGTATCCGCATTATTAAGATGGAGCTGGGAGAGCCGGATGCTTCCGGCAGAAGAAGTCCGGTGGAGATTCCGGGTTCTGAGTATGAGATGGACTGTGATACGGTAATTATGTCACTGGGTACTTCGCCGAATCCGCTTATTTCCTCTACCACAGAGGGACTTGACATTAACCGTCGTAAGTGTATTGTTGCATCTGAGGAAAACGGTCAGACCAGTAAGGCTGCCGTATTTGCCGGTGGCGATGCAGTGACCGGTGCAGCAACCGTTATTCTTGCCATGGGTGCTGGAAAGGCTGCTGCCAAGGGAATTCACGATTATTTATCAGCAAAATAATTTTTTTCAGAAACATAACAGAAGAAAGCTGGATGCTGTCATCAATGGGCAGGTGTCCGGCTTTCTTTTTTATGCAGTATTCGCAATCCGTTGATTTTCTAAGGAAAATCATGATATTATAAAATCTTTCGAAAATATTTCTGAAATCAGTAACTTTTCAGATAAAATAGGGTATAATCTTATGTATAAAAAGAATGAAAAGGTACATAAGGCGGAAAACATGGAACAGGAAAGCATAGTAAAAATTGAGAGAATAGACGCAGATCCGGAGCAGGGACTTACAAAGGAACAGATCCGAGAGCGTTTTGAACAGCATGCGGATAATTTTAAAGTGGAATCGTCTACGCTATCCGTTTCTGAAATTGTAAAATCCAATGTATTTACGTATTTTAATCTTGTTTTTTTTATCATAGCAGTTTTGCTTACGATTGTCGGGGCATGGTCAGATATGATGTTTCTCCCAATTATTGTGGCGAATACCTGCATCGGAATCATTCAGGAGATTCATTCCAAAAAGGTTTTGGATAAACTTTCCATCTTAAATGCTCCACAGTCCACGGTTATTCGGGATGGAAAAGAGGAGGAGGTACCGGCAGAAAAGCTGGTATTGGACGATATTGTGGAATTTTCGGCGGGAAGTCAGATTCCGGCAGATGCTACACTTCTTTCCGGGGAGCTGCAGGTAAATGAATCCCTGATTACAGGGGAGTCTGATGAGATAGAGAAACGAGAGGGGGATTCCTTGCTTTCCGGAAGTTTTGTAGTCTCGGGAAAAGGGCGTGCGAGACTGGAAAAGGTCGGAAAGGATTCCTATATTTCGAAGCTGACTCTCCAGGCTACCAAGAGCAAAAAGGGAGAGCAGTCCGAGATGATCCGTGCCCTTAATTATCTGATCATGGTTATGGGCATTATCATTATTCCCATTGGAATTGCACTTTTTGTGCAGTCTTTTATTTATAACGAAAATTCATTGCATGACAGTATTACGGGAATGGTGGCAGCTATCATTGGAATGATTCCGGAGGGATTATATCTGCTCTCCAGCGTGGCCATGGCGGTCAGTGCCGTCCGTCTGGCACAGAAAAAAGTTTTGATTCATGATATGAAGTGCATTGAGACACTGGCAAGGGTCAATGTGCTCTGTGTGGACAAGACCGGTACCATTACGGAGCCGGGAATGCATGTCTATGATGCAGCAGTACTGGATGGACTGGACGAAAAAGAAATATTTACGGTTCTTTCTGATTTTGTCGGGGCTCAGGAAAAAGATAACGCCACGATGGAGGCGTTAAAGGAAAATTTTACTGAGGGAAGCGGAATGCGTGCAAAGGAGGTATTCTCTTTTTCCTCAGAGACAAAGTATTCCGGAGCTTTGATGGAAAATGGAAAGTCCTATGTGATTGGTGCGCCGGAGTTTGTGCTGCGGAATCAGTTTGCAGAATATCAGGAGCAGATTTCCACATACAGCAGTAAGGGCTACCGGGTTCTGGTATTTGCAGAATATGAGGGAACATTGGATAGAAAGCCTCTGACAGAAGCCGTGGTTCCCCTGTGCTTTGTCATGCTTGCCAACCCCATCAGGGAGGGAGCAAGGGAAACCTTTACCTATTTTGCGGAGAATGGCGTGGATATTAAAGTGATTTCCGGAGATAACCCTTTAACTGTCTCTGTGATTGCAACAGAAGCCGGAATCGCAGGGGCAGAGAAGTATGTGGATGCTTCCACCTTAAAAGAAAAAGAAGATTATGACAGGGCAGTTCGGGAATATACAGTTTTCGGGAGAGTGACTCCAAACCAGAAGCGTATGCTGGTACAGGCGTTAAAAGAACAAAAAAAGACGGTGGCCATGACCGGAGACGGTGTGAACGATGTGCTTGCTCTTAAGGATGCAGACTGTAGTGTTGCGATGGCATCGGGCAGTGATGCGGCTTCCAATGTGGCACAGCTGGTGCTTTTGGATTCTGATTTTTCCCATATGCCATCGGTTGTGGCAGAGGGAAGACGGGTTGTCAACAATATTGAGAGAACAGCATCCCTGTATATTGTTAAAAATATATTTTCCATGCTGCTTGCCATCTTCTCGGTGATTTTGATGTTAGATTATCCACTGGAGCCGTCACAGGTTTCGCTGATCAGCCTGTTTACCATTGGAATTCCATCCTTTATTCTGGCTCTGGAACCAAACAGGAATCTGATAAAAGGACATTTCCTTACCAATGTGCTGGTACGGGCACTTCCGGCAGGCCTTACGGATTTTATTGTGGTAAGCGGACTTGTCATATTCTGCCGGGAATTTGAGGTGGATATGGAATGTCTGTCTACTTCCTGCACGATTCTTATGGCAATTGTGGGCTTTATGATCCTTTACCGTATTGCAAAGCCCATGAATCCGGGGCATATTATATTAGTGGCAGGGGTGGTTACCGGATGGCTTTTCTGTATGCTGTTTGCCGGTGGTTTCTTTGGAATCACAACGATTTCCAGACAGTGTGCGATGCTCATGGTTATTTTTGCAGTTATTACGGAACCGGTGCTTCGTTATCTCAGTCTCATGGTGGAATGGGTTTACGGGAAATGCTGCGCTGTCGCAAAGAGGTTTGCCCGTACCAACGGATAGCAATTTCACAAGTACTTCTTGCAAGCCAATATAGAATCGTTTATAATGGAATGAAAAAGTAGGTGTTGGTGTGCGTAAACGAATCAGAGAGATTGCCAGAGGCAAATTCGAGTACGATCAGCCATCGCTTTCAATTTCAGAAGAGAAACTGTCTTTCACAGTGACAGAGGGGCAGGAATATACCGGCGAGTTTGAAATTTCAAGTACAAATCATATACCCGTGAGGGGAGTTGTATATTCCTCCAGTTCGAGGATGGAGTGCCTGACCCCGCAGTTTGAAGGCGAGAGAGTGCGGATCCGTTATCAGTTTCATAGCAGAGGTCTTGTAGAAGGCGAAGAAGAGAAGGGTGAGCTTACGATTGTATACAATCAAGGGGTGACCAGCCTTCCTTTTTGTGTGTCTGTTTCCAGGCTGTATGCGGAAAGTTCTATGGGGCAGATTCGAAGTCTGAATGATTTTGCAGCTCTTGCAAGGGAAAACTGGAAAGAGGCCTATCAGCTTTTTTATCATAAAAATTTTTCCCACCTGTTTAAAACCAAAGAAATCAGGGAAGAAATGATCTACCGGGGAATTCTTGCGGCAAAGCCGTCTCCACAGAATATGGAGGAATTCTTAATCGCAGTAGAAAAAAAGAATCCGATCCGGTTTACCCTTTCCGGGGACGACTCAGTGCCGGGAGATATTTTGGAAACCCAGCAGCAGGAAGTGGAAATCAGGAAAAGTGAGTGGGGATATATCCGGATTCAGATTGAGACGGATGCAGATTTTATCCGTCTGTCGGATAATCAGATTACTTCCGAGGATTTTTTGGGCAGTACCTGTTCTTTTAAGTATCTGATTGATTATGACCGTATGCATGCCGGGAATAATTATGCCAGAATCACATTTTCTTCTGTCTATGAGACCAGAGTACTGGAAATTTCGGCGCATAAGGGAGAAAAGAAAGTAAGTGAAAAGCACCGGGAACGTATGCAGATCAAAGAATATCAGGCAGGACTGGTGGAACTCTATGAGGCCTACCGCCTGAAAAAAATCGTGACCGGAGCCTGGTCCAATGAGACGGTGGAAATATTAGACCATCTGCATGCCATGGTGCCGGAGGAACCAATGTATGTGCTGATGAAAGCACAGGCACTGCTTATCAACAGACAGCGTCAGGAGGCAGAGTGGATCTTAGACGAGTTTAAGCACACCTTTTCGGACCGGCATTCTCCGGAGTGGGGCTATTATCTCTATATTCTGACGCTGATGGAGAGAGAACCTGCCTATGTGGACAGGATGACCCACGAGATAGAGTTGATTTTCAGGGAAAATCCGGATTCTGCCCTGCTGTTCTGGGTACTTTCCTTTTTAGAGGAGGAGTATTATAACAACAGTGCGCATAAGTTAAGAGCGATTGCCTACTGGGTTAAAAACGGATGTACCTCCCCCTATCTTTATGTGGAGGCTTATTACATTATCTGGCAGGAGCCTTATCTTATGACCAGCCTTACCGGATTTGAAATCAATATCTTACGGTGGGCAATCCGCCATCAGGCATTGACCCGGGAGATTGCGGCACAGATCTTTGAGGTGGTAGATTTAAACAGCGGATATGATGAGATTTCCTATCAATTGATGTGTGAAGCCTATGAAGCGGATGAGACAGAGGAACATCTGGGATTTATCTGCAGCTACCTGATCAGAGCGCAGAGGTTTGATGTCCGGTTCCACCACTGGTTCGAGAGTGGAATCGAAAAAAAGTTAAGGATTACAGGGCTGTATGAGGCCTACCTGTTGTCATTGGACGAGCGTGAAATCGGTAAGGTGCCCAAAATTATCCGGATGTATTTTCAGTATGACAGTAATCTGCCTTACCGAAAAATGGCTATTTTATATAACAATATTATTGCTTCGAAAAAGAGAGAACCGGAAATATACGAACAGTACCACAAAGTAATGAGCCGCTTTGCCATGGAGCAGATCGAAAAGGAGCATATGGATGACAATCTTGCGGTGGTCTATGAGGATCTGCTGGATCTGGGGCTCATCAATGAGGAACTGGCGCACCGGCTGTCCGGTATTCTATTTACCCGTAAGCTGATATTGTTCGATAAACGAATGGTACGTGCGATTATTTACCAGAAGCAGATGAAAGAACCACAGATCGTACCGATTGTGGACAGGGCAGCTTATTTCCAGCTGTTTTCCGATGAATATGTGATCCTGTTTGAGGATGAAAGGGGACGCCGGTATGTAAAAAGTGTTTCTTACCGGCTGGAAAGTCTCATGGAGGCGGACCGGTATCTGGATAAGTGCATGGCACTTGCACCGGATGAGATTCCCTATATTGTATATCACTTTCTGGGAAAGAACAGTTATCTGGATTTTTTGGAGGAGGATGAAGTCTTTTTTGAGCCGGTTTTGTTTTCCGGAAAGTTAAGTGACCGTTATCAGACTGAAATGGCACTGGAAATTCTGCGCTTTTATCAGGCGAAGAGTGAAGAAACTATGGTTGGGCAGTATCTGGAGAGGGCGGATTTCTCTGTTATGTCGCAGCCGGTCTGTCAGTATATGCTGGATCTTCTTGTGGACTGGAAAATGTATGACAGGGCATATGAACTGATGCAGATTTATGGAATGGATCAGATGGGAGCTGCTGCAAAGGTTACTCTTGCCAGTCACAGGATTGATGAGATATCGGAAGATGAGGAGGATGAGTATCTTATTCTTTTGTGCGTGGATGCCTTTTCCCATAAGAAATACAATGACAGAATCTTGCAATATCTCAGCCTTTATTATAACGGACCGTCGGAGATGATGATGCGGCTGTGGAGCGCGGCCAGAAGCTTTGAGTGTAAGACCTTTGAACTTGAGGAACGGATTCTGGTACAGATGCTGTATACAGATGCGGACCTTACCGGACTTTCTGAAGTGTTTGCTCACTATTACGATTCCGGAGGCCGGGAGCTTGTTGTGCTGGCCTATATCAGTGCCAGTGCACATGCCTATTTCCTTCAGAATAAGGCAGTGAGCCGGGACGTGACAGATATCATCCGATACCGTTATCTGCACCATATGGAATTAAATGATGCCTGTAAGCTTGCTTTATTAAAATCTCTTTCTGAGCAGCCGTTGTCGGATAAAAATTATGAAATTGAGGATGAACTTTTGGCAGAGTATACATGCCGGAATATGAATTTTGCATTTTATAAAAAACTCGATAAGCGTCTGGTAAAAAAATATCATCTGTATGACAAGGTCTTTTTAGAGTACCGCACCGATCCGAGAAAACATGTGATCCTGCACTACAGCAGGGATGAGGATGGACAGAATTTTATTCAGGAGGATATGTCGGATATCTACGATGGTATATTTGTGGAGCAGTTTGTACTGTTTTTCGGCGAGGTGGTTCAGTACTATATTACTGAGGAGTACAAAAATAAGGTGGAATCCACAGAGAGCAGCCGCCTGACCAGCAATGATGTCTATGGGCAGAAGGACGTAAGCCGCTACAATCTGATCAATCAGATGCTGATTTCCGGTACTCTGTCAGATGATGAGTCGCTGTTTTACCACATGAAACAGTATGCAGGGCTGGATGAAGTGACAAAGAATGTATTTAAATTGCTTTGATGGGAGATAGAGGATGGATGCAAACAGCTGTTACCTTGGCATTGATTTAAGTGATTCCTATGCCATGGTTAGTTTTTGTCAACCGAATAAAAAAGAGCCGGAAACCGTCAGTATGATTGCTGGCAGTGAAAAATACCAGATTCCTGCGATTCTTGCCAGAAGAAAAAGTATCGGGATGTGGTATTACGGCGAGGAGGCGGCAAAGATGGCAAAGACCAGCGAGGTCATCTGTGTGGACTCCCTGCTGCGTCGGGCCATATCAGGCGAAGTCATTACCATTGCAAAGGAAAATTATGATGCTGTGGAACTCCTTGCGCTTTTTCTTAAAAAAGTCATGGAGCTTCCCCTTAAATTGGGGAATGCTTCCGCTATTGCGGGAGTGGTACTTACCGTGGAACGTCTGACAAAGGAAAATATGGATGTTTTCTGGAAGATTGCCCATCTATTGGAATTAAACCAGGAACGTTTTACGGTGATTGACCATAAGAAAAGTTTTTACTACTTTGCCCTGAATCAGGAAAGCTCCCTTTGGACCCATGATGTGTTCCTGTTTTCCTGTGAGAGGGATCTGGTAAGTTATTATGATCTGAAACGGGATATAAGGACAAAGCCGCAGCTTGTTTCGATTCATGAACACGGGCGGCAGACACTGGGAGAAAACAGGGATGAAAGCTTTGCGAAGATTCTGACTGAGGCACTTAAAAACCGTGTAGTTTCCTCTGCTTATCTTGTGGGAGATGGTTTTGACGGGGATTGGCTTAAACAGTCGCTTACGGTACTCTGCCGAGGAAGACGGGCATTCTTAGGGAAAAACCTGTTTTCCAAAGGTGCATG
Organism: Agathobacter sp.; assembly: GCA_022772675.1. Lineage (GTDB taxonomy): Bacteria > Bacillota > Clostridia > Lachnospirales > Lachnospiraceae > Roseburia. The sequence continues at coordinate 51,638 of JALEZW010000046.1, forward strand.
CTATGCAGCTTTTTTACGTAATCAGGATGCATGGCCATATGTCTATATGGGTGAAAATGAGATGAAGTTTAATCTGAGTCTCAAGGTGAAGGACAAGGGAAAGGTTGCTTTTTTAAATCTCATCAGTGCCGGACAGAACTGGTTTGAGACAAAAAATGAATGTGAAGTGGTTTTAAACGGGACGCCGCAGATTGATTTCTGGAAACAGCTTCCCAACAGCCGGGAGGCTGAAATTGAAACGGTGGAACTAAATGATTTTCCAATGCGTCCGGAGCGAACCACGAGACTGCGCATTTCAGCCAGTCCGGTTTCGGATGATAAAATTGATGTAGAAATCAGGGACATGGGATTTGGAGAATTTTTCCGTGCCACCGATAAGGTGTGGAAATATACCATTATGATGTAGGTAAAGTGTATGGGTGAATTATTACTTTGTCATGAAACAATCGCATCAATGCCATATTATGCGGAGACAGCAGGAATAAATATCTACTCCATGGAGGAGTTATGCTATTATATTGCCGGCAACTGTTACCTTCTGGATAAGTCCTTTATGAATGAGGAACTCTGCACCTGGATTGAAAAGCAGATGAAGCGGTATAAGCTTGCTGACCGGTTAAGGAATCTGATGCGAGATTCCGGGAAGCTTTCCGATTTTGTTATGGCAATATTAGAGGACTGTGCCTATTGTACCCCACCGGAAATACAAAAGATCCTGACTTCCATCCGGCAGATGGAAGGAAAATCGGATTTTGAGTGTAGTAAACTTCGGGCAGACCAGCTGGTGAAAAGGGGAAAATATCTGGCAGCAATTTATGAGTATAAGCGTCTTTTGGATGCTCCGGAGTCGAAGAAGGAAAATGCCCTGATGCGTGGAAATATCTGGCACAATTTAGGAACCGCATATGCACAGCTGTTTCTCTTTGAAGAGGCGGCAGACTGCTATGAGAGGGCATATGAATTAAACGAATCCGGGGAATCCCTGAGGGAGTGGCTGATGTGCTGCCAATGCATGGGGGACGAGGAAACATTGTCCCGTGTGGCAGAAGAACATCATCTTGACAATATGGGAATGCAGGAAATTAAAAATGAGATTTCCATTGCAGGAAAAAGTGAGGAACTGTCAGCCTTTGAATACAGGCTTGAGGAACTGCACAGTCAGATGGACGGACCGGGAAAAAAGGAAGCAAGGGCAGAAATCAATGATATTATTTTCCGGTGGAAAGAGGAATATCGAAGGAGCTGCAAGGTATAAGTTATGATATTTTCAAAGATTTTTCAGAGAAATAAAAAGAAAAAAGAAGAAAAAGAAAGCGATTTTGATTTAAGCCAGTATGCAAAACTTGAGACAGAGGAAATCGTTCAGGAGCTGAATCAGTCCGATGCGGTTCAGGCAAAAAATTATGTGGTGGATCTGTGCAAACAGATGATTCAGGCATCAAAAGATATTGAGGATAACAGGTCTGAGTATCAGCTTGTTACGAAATATTTAAATGATATTCAGATTATAGAGGATCTGACAGATGAGGAAAAGAAACCCATTGCAGAATGTGCCTCACATGTATGCAAACTGGAAAAGCAGCGTACCGATTATCTTCAGACAGAAAGACGTCTGACGGAATCCCAGTACGCACAGATGCAGGAGGAAGAGGAAAATATTCCAGGCGTTATCAAACGCCTTAAGGAAAATGAGACGGATCTGGATACCAGTAAACGAAATATGGCAGTGATAGAGGGAAAAAAGCTGGAGTGGTCCATGCAGCGTTCAGCAGCAGTAAAAAATCAGAAAATTATGCGTACAGCAGCCTGTTATCTGTTTGTGATTTTTCTGACATTTATGGCACTGTGTGGAATCCTTTCCTGGTATTTTGTCATTGATCTGAAGCTGGTGATGACAATTATTGCCATAGCAGCAGTGCTTGCCGGTGCTTTTATTCTAATCCGTTATCAGGACAGTTCCCACTGTGTCAGACAGATGGATGTGAATCGAAATCACGCAATTACCGTGGAAAACCATGTGAAGATCCGTTATGTCAATACGAAAAATGCCGTGGACTATACCTGCGAAAAATATCATGTCCGCAATGCAAAGGAACTGGAATATTTCTACGGACAGTATCTGGACGAGGCAAGGGAACGGGAAAACTTTAGAAAGACCAGTTCGGATCTGGAATACTATACCAGGAAGTTATTACAGTATCTGAACAGACTTCGGATGTACGATACCAGAGTGTGGCTGACCCATGCCAATGCCATCGTTGACAGCCGGGAGATGGTGGAACTAAAGCATGAGCTGATCAAGCGCAGACAGAAAATCCGCTCCCGTGTGGAGAAGAGTGTGAACAGTATCCGGGAGATGAAGGGAGAAGCTTATAAAAATTTAAGTAAAATGGGAGATGACGCTTACCAGGTGGAACAGATCTTAAGGAAGATTGAAGAGGTTAGTCCGGTGGCATAGCATTTTCCACCGATTAAGGATATTAACTTGAGGTGCGAACCGGATTGGAGCGCACCTCATTTTTACGTTGTTTATTTGTTGTTAAAACAGTCAAAATCCGGGTTGAATGCATAGAAATTACGGCTGTCCAGTTCTTCCTGAACCATTCGCAGAGCCTCCCCGAACCGCTGGAAATGCACGATTTCCCGCTCTCTTAAGAATCGTATCGGATCGGCAACTTCCGGGTCTTTTACCACGCGAAGAATATTATCATAGGTTTTTCTGGCTTTCTGTTCTGCAGCAAGATCCTCTACCAGATCCGCAATGGCATCACCGCTTGACTGGAATTCACAGGCATTGAAGGGGATTCCTCCCGCCGCCTGGGGCCATACTCCTGCAGTGTGGTCAATATAATATGGAGCAAAACCGGCTTTTTCCAATTCCTGTGCAGACAATCCCTTTGTAAGCTGGCGGACAATGGCTCCGATCATCTCGAGATGGGCCAGTTCCTCCGTTCCAATGTCCGTCAGAAGACCCGCGACTCTCGGATTTGCAGCGGAGAAACGCTGTGAGAGATAACGCATGGAGGCACTGAGCTCACCATCCGGACCACCGTACTGACTGATAATATAGGAGGCCAGCTTTGCATTTGGTGTCGAAATGGAAATTGGATACTGTAATCTTTTTTCATAATTCCACATAATCTATCTTCCCCCTTCCCATGGCATTGGTGCTGTGTTCCAGTCCCAGGAATCCAATGGCTGATTCGGAATCATCCGGAGCGAACCAAACTGTTCCTCGTAGGTATCTTTTGCGGAACGGTAAAGTTCATTACACTGATTAAAATAGTTGAGTGCTTCCTCATCATCCGGGTGGGTATCCAGATAGAGTGCCATATCAAAAGCACAGAAACCCAGCATGGATACCCAGTTAAAAAGCTCATTCCGTGTCATCTGCTGTGGACGGTTTGGTTTGTTCATCGATATCTGCCTCCATTTCCACTCATCATACATTTTGCTGTAAATGGCATATCCAGTTCCGGAAATATCGTTCCAGCCATAAGTGCCCGTTTGGGGTCATATACCTTGGTAAATTTCTGCCATGGAACATAAGCCATTCCGGGTACCTGCCAGCTGCATTCATCCTTTTGCATCATGTTTGGTTTTGAATCCATCAGATTATTTTCCTTTCATAGCTGCGTATGCTATATGATATGAAATTATGCATAAAAGGTGAAAACGGATTTGGAATATGCTATACTGTAAATAATTTAGGCTTCCCATACAGATTTCGGCTCAATTTCACGAAACATGTGGGAAGTTTTGTTAAAAAGCATACAATTTATTAACAGGTAAAGGATGGAAAACAGCTATGGAAATTAAGAGAATGAACGATAAACAGGAAGAAGAATTCATGAATCTGACGCAGGAACTTTATCAGGAAATGGAAGAAAAGGACAGGTACTGCCCGTTTAATGATGAATTTATCAGTATCTTAAATCCGGAGAATCATTTTATGGTGGGAGCTTATGAGAATGGAGAATTGATGGGAGGCTTCAGTATCTATTTTCCAATGGAGGAGGACAGTTATTCCAATTATCTGGATACAAAGGTTCCCATTGATACTGTGGCACAGATGGATAATTGTGCAGTTGCAAAGAAATACCGGGGCAGAAATCTGCAGGAAAAGCTGTGTAAAAGCTGTGAGCAGATCCTGCGGGAGGAATATCCGGAAAGGGTGAACCTGCTTTGTACCGTGCACCCGGATAATCCGGCTTCTTTAAAGAATATGGAGACTTGCGGGTTTCAGGTGGTGAAAGAGGTGGAGAATATGTATCATGGAAATCCCAGGTATATTTTGCGGAAAAATTTGTAAAGTCCATTTTATTGGACATGAAGTGTGATACAATAAATAAAAACATGGAAAATCTATGACATATTAGAGAAAGGGGGAATAAACAAAAAAACCCTAAGATAGAATCTTAGGATTCATGCACACACTGTGCAACCGGAAAACCGGCGGTTTGGTAAAAACTTTATTTGAACTCGCAATGTAAATTCATTGTTATAATATCACGAAGGAGGATATATGTCAAGATGAAAAACGAAAATTATTATGTTGGTCTGGATATGGGAAGTAATTCGGTAGGTTATGCCGTAACAGATGAAAATTATAAGCTTTTGAAGCACAAGGGAGAACCGATGTGGGGCAGCCATGTGTTTGAGGAGGCGAAATCATCAGAGGAGCGTCGTTCCTTTCGGACAGCCAGAAGAAGAAACGATAGAAAGAAACAGAGAGTTTCACTGGTTACAGATATTTTTGCAGATGAAATTGCAAAGGTGGATTCGCGTTTCTTTATCAGAAGACAGGAGAGTGCGCTTTTTCGGGAAGATGTGGATTCAGGAGACAGGTTTATAGTTTTTAATGATGAAGAGTTTACGGATCAGGACTTTTACGAACGTTATCCAACAATCCATCATTTGATTTGCGAACTGATGAACGACGAACAGCCACATGATGTCCGGCTGGTATATCTTGCGTGCGCTTATCTTGTTGCCCACAGGGGACATTTTTTAAATGAAGTAAATAAGGATAACGTTGAGGAAGTACTGGATTTCCATAAGGTATATGATAAGTTCCTGGATGTGATGAGGGAGTATGATGAGATTCCGTGGGAATGCGACAGGGATGCATTTCAGGAATTACTAAAGGAAAAAAACACTGTCACCAGAAAAAAGGAAAAATTTCAGGCTTTATTGAACAATGGGAAAAAGTTTAAATCAGAAGAAGATGAAAACGTCAGTAAAGATGGCTTGATTCAGCTTTTAAGCGGTGGAACTTATGACCTTGGAAAACTGTTTCCGGGTTTGGAGCTGGAAGATAAAGTGGCGGTATCTTTTAAGATGGCAGAGGAAGAGTTTATGGAAGTGCTTTCTCTTTTAGATGATGAGGCAGAAATTCTCTGTGCGCTTCGCAATCTTTATGACTGGGCAACTCTTGCAGATGCGTTAAAGGGTGCAAAAAACATTTCTGAAGCAAAGGTGGAAATTTATAATCAGCACAAGAAAGATTTGGCATATTTAAAGTCATTTATTCGGAAATATAAGCCAGACAAATATAATGAGATATTTCGGGATGATTCGGTTGCTGCAAATTATGTTGCATATTCTTATCATACAAAAGATGTTAAGAATTCAAAGAATGTAAAAAAGGGAAAGGCAAAGAAGGAGGATTTCTGTGACTATATCAGAAAAATTGTCAAGGATGTTCAGGTAGTGTCGGAGGACCAAAAGGATTATGAAGATATGATGTTCCGGCTGTCAACCTATAGTTTTCTTCCAAAGCAGGTGGACGGTGATAATCGTGTAATTCCATATCAGTTATACTATCACGAATTGAAATCTATTTTGAATCAGGCAAGGAAGTATCTTCCCTTCCTGGAGCAAAGAGATGAGGAGGGATATTCGAATATAGATAAAATTCTATCCATTATGGAGTTTCGGGTGCCGTATTATGTGGGACCTCTCAGAACGGATAACGGTGAGCATGGCTGGATGAAGCGGAAAGCGGAAGGCAAAATCTATCCGTGGAATTTTGAGGACAAGGTTGATTTGGACCAGAGCGAGCAGGAATTTATTAATCGAATGACAAATAATTGCAGTTATTTGCCGGGAGAGACCGTTCTTCCGAAATATTCCCTGCTTTACAGCAAATTTATGGTACTAAATGAAATCAATAACATTAAGATCAATGGTCAGGCAATTCCGGTTTCCGCAAAGCAGGGAATATACGGCCTTTTCCAGAAATACCGGAAGGTGAGTGTGAAAAAAATCCGGGAATATCTGCAGGCGAATAACCTGTTACATAGTGAAGAGGTATTGTCTGGTATTGATGTCACGATCAAATCGTCCTTGAAATCCTATCACGATTTCAAAAGGATGCTGGAAAATGGAATTGTCACAGAAAATCAGGCGGAGGAAATTATTGAGAGACTGACTTACAGCGAGGATAAGAAGCGAATTGTCAAGTGGATTCATGAAAATTATCCGGATATGAAGGAAGAGGATGTAAAGTATATTTCAAAATTGAATTATCAGGATTTCGGGAGATTGTCTGTAAAATTCTTGTCAGGGTTACGCGGATGCTGCAAAGAGACAGGGGAATCCTATACCATCATTGGGGCTCTTTGGAATACGAATGATAATTTGATGCAGCTTTTATCAGATCAATATACCTTCATGGAGCAGATTGAGAGCTTGAGGGAGGAATATTACCGTGAGCATCCTGCAACATTGGAAAATATGCTGGATGGAATGTATGTCAGCAATCTGGTTAAGAGACCGATTTACCGTGCTTTAGATATTTTATCGGATGTACAGAAAGTTTGTGGGCATGCTCCGGATAAAATTTTTATTGAGATGGCAAGAGGTGATGGGGAGAAGGGAAAACGTACCAAAACCAGGCGCGACCAGATTATGGAACTGTACAAAGCTATGGATAAGGAGGAAGTGCGGGAATTATCCAGCCAGTTAGAGGGCAGGAGTGATAATGAACTCCAGAGTGAGGTTTTATTTTTATATTTTATGCAGTTGGGAAAATGTGCGTATACCGGTCAAAGTCTGGATATAGACAAGTTAAAAACGAATTTATATAACGTGGATCATATATATCCGCAGAGTTATGTAAAGGACGACAGTCTGGACAATAAGGTATTGGTTCTCTCTGAGGAGAATGCAAAGAAAGGTGATATCGTTCCAATTAACAAAAATATTAGGGAAAAAATGCAGCCTTTTTGGTATATGCTTAAGAAAAACAGATTGATTTCCGAAGAAAAGTACAATCGGCTGATTCGGAATACCGGCTTTACAGATGAAGAAAAGATGGGCTTTATCAATCGGCAGTTAGTGGAGACGAGACAGTCAACAAAAGCGGTGGCAACGGTTTTACAGACATTGTATCCGGATACGGAAATTATCTATTCAAAAGCAGGACTTGTATCAGATTTCCGGCGTGAGTTTGGTATGGTAAAATGCCGAAGCGTAAATGATCTGCATCATGCGAAGGATGCGTATCTTAATATTGTAGTAGGAAATGTTTATCATTGCCGTTTTACCAAGAAATTCTATCTGGAACAGAAATATTCTCTGAAGACCAAAACACTTTTTACACATCCTGTAATGGATGGCGATAAAGTGGTCTGGGAAGGGCAGGATTCCATTGAGAAAGTTAAGCAAACTATGGAGAAAAATAATATTCATTATACGAAATTTGCTTTTCTGAGAACGGGAGGATTGTTCGACCAGATGCCTTTGAAAGCGGCGGAAGGTCTGATTCCCAGAAAGAGTGGTCTGGACCCTAAAAAATATGGTGGTTATGCAAAGCCGGCAGCAGTTGGATTTATGCTGGTGAAGTATAAGGATAAGGGAAAATGGGAAGTTATGCTGATGCCGGTTGAAACAATGGAATTTGATCATATATTTCAAGGTGAGGATGCGACAATTTTATATGCAAGGAAAACACTTGAAAAAATATGGGGAAGGACAGAGAACCAGATTTCTGATATTACTTTTCCTATAGGAACGCGTATATTAAAAGTGAATACAATTTTGTCTTTTGATGGTTTTATGGCTTGTATTTCCGGAAAAATGAGTGGAGGAAAACAAATTGGATTATCATCAATGATGCCATTGATGATAGGACGGAATTGGGAAAAATATGTAAAAAAACTGGATTCATTTACAACTAAAAAGGAAAAAAACAAAAAGCTTGTACTGGACGAGCAGTATGATGGAATCTCAAAGAAACAAAATGAAGAGCTTTATAATGTGCTATCGGAAAAAATAATCGACGGTATTTATAAAGTACCATTTTTTTCACTGGCAGCTGTTTTAGAAGAAGGAAAAGAAAAATTTAATGTATTGTCGTTGGAGGATCAGGTCAATGCATTGAAATCATTAATTCTTTTACTGAAATGTGGGAGAGCTGGAAGCTGTGATCTTACTTTGATAGGTGGAAAAAGTACGGCTGGTGTACATTGTATCAGCTCAAAATTAAGTAATTTAAAGAAAAGATTTTCAGATATTCGGATTGAAGACGTTTCACCTTCCGGAATTTTTGAGTCACACTCCTTTAATTTACTGGATTTGTTATCATGATTTAAAGTTGAAGGTGAAGGTATGGGGTTTCGTACAATAAAAATTACAAAAAGAGCAAAACTAAATCTGACAATGGGATTTCTTGAAATAAGGGGAGAACAGACACTTAAGGTATTTCTTGATGATATTGATATTTTGGTGATTGACAATCCGGCTGTATCAATGACGGCAACACTAATGTCGGCTTTGATGAAGAAAAAGATTAAAGTCATTTTCTGCGATGAAAAGAGGAATCCGCAAGGAGAATTGATTCCCTATTATGGCAGTGGGGATAGTGCAAGAAAAGTAAAAATGCAGACCACATGGTCTAATTCGGTGAAGGAACGTGTCTGGACTGTGATTGTCCGGGAAAAAATCAGTAACCAGGCGCGCTTCCTCAGTGAATTGGGAAAGAGTAGGGAAGAAGAACTTTTGGAAAGTTATATAGAAAATCTTTCTGAAGGGGATAAGACCAATCGGGAGGGGCTGGCTGCAAAGGTGTATTTTAATGCATTGTTTGGCATGGATTTTAAGAGAGATGAGGAGACAACAGTGAATGCAGCATTGAACTATGGATATTCTCTACTTTTGTCAGCTGTTAACAAGGAAATTTCGTACAATGGTTATATTACACAGCTTGGTTTGTTTCACGATAATATCTATAATCCGTTTAATCTTGCATCAGATTTGATGGAACCATTTCGCGTGTTGGTGGATCGCATGGTTTTTGAATCAGAATTTACAAAATTTGAGACAGAGGAAAAACATGTTCTTCTCCATCTTCTGGAAAAAGAAATTAAGATTGGTGGGAGCAAGCAGGTACTTACCAATGGAATTCGAATTTATGTGAGAAGTGTATTTGACGCATTATGTGATGATAATCCACAGGAGATTTTGTTTTATACATTATGAGTTACAGATATATGAGAGTATTAGTGTTTTTTGATCTTCCGACACTTACCGCAGAGGATCGTAAGAATTACAGAGATTTTAGGAAAAATTTGTTAAAAAATGGATTTTATATGCTACAGGAGTCAGTATATTGCCGGATGGTGTTAAATCAGTCTGCAGAGAATAATCTCAGACAGGCATTAAGAAAGATAAAACCCAAGGATGGTCTGGTTATGGTTTTGTCAGTAACGGAAAAACAGTTTGCTAAAGCGGATATTCTTGTAGGTGAGAAGAAAACAGATATTTTAGATACGGATGACAGGATTACAATATTATGAAGATTGCATATGAGAAGATATCAACAGTAATTGAGATGATTCCAGGACAAATGAATGGTTTAGTTGTTGAGAATGCCGGAATGCTCTATCAATTGCTTACTGATTTGAAAGAAACTTTGGATGGAAAAGATGCCGGGTTTGTTTTTTCAAAGGAAGATAAGCTAATAACTGCCTCAAAAACAGTGGAATTGGTTACCGATTTTGTGAATTTTCAGTTTAACAGCAGAACGATTATTTCCAAGATGATAAGCAGTTTAGAGCAGAGGGCACTTTCTGGAGAATTTTACCTGCAAACACAGGAATTACTGGCTCATATTGAGAATTATATGGATGATCTGACGATGGATATTCCATATGATTTTATGTGTGAAAAACAAAACATACAAAGTCTTTTGAAGGGATTGGGAATTACTGTGGCAGATCAGTTTGATACTCTGGAGGAAAAGGTTTTGGCGTATATGGACCTTGTTAGAGAGTTTGACAAGAAGGAACTGTTTATTTTCTGGAATTTGAGATGTCTGATTCCCCAGGGGAGGCTGCAACTGATGGTTGATACAGCAATGCAAAGGGAACATAAAATTTTGTTCATTGACAGCACAGAATATCCGAAATTAAAGCAGGAGAGGAGATTAATCATTGATGAGGATCTTTGTGAGATTTGATATAAAATCATAAAACTGGAATATTTGATGGTTTTCAATAAAAAAATATGCTATTATGTAGTTGAGTTTACATGGCAGTTGCAAGCTGTTTTCTCAGACGTATTTTTTAATTTGAGGTTTGAGAGTAATGTAAATTCATAGGGAATGCAAACATTTCTTCCAAGGGGAGAATATGATTCAGGGTTTGAGAGTAATGTAAATTCATAGGGAATGCAAACTGACTAAATTTACACAGCCAAAACATAGAGTTTGAGAGTAATGTAAATTCATAGGGAATGCAAACTTCTTGTTGTTCTTTTAAAGCAGAACCGGGTTTGAGAGTAATGTAAATTCATAGGGAATGCAAACTTGGCGCATAAAGGACAACCTTTCCCACCGTTTGAGAGTAATGTAAATTCATAGGGAATGCAAACTGATACATTGATGCCGCACTCCATATTGTGTTTGAGAGTAATGTAAATTCATAGGGAATGCAAACGCATATTCTTCCGGTGCATTTTTGCAGAGGTTTGAGAGTAATGTAAATTCATAGGGAATGCAAACGAGGACGATTTGATTGAGATTCGTACAATCGTTTGAGAGTAATGTAAATTCATAGGGAATGCAAACTATCAACAAATATTTATAGAAAGGAGAATAAGTTTGAGAGTAATGTAAATTCATAGGGAATGCAAACTGTCGAAGAATAGGAGGATGCAATCATGAAGTTTGAGAGTAATGTAAATTCATAGGGAATGCAAACATATACTTAATCATCCAGCTATCAGTTTCGTTTGAGAGTAATGTAAATTCATAGGGAATGCAAACCTCTTTCTTTCTTAATTGTATGCCAGCCTCGTTTGAGAGTAATGTAAATTCATAGGGAATGCAAACCAGATCCTCCATGCTGCCATACCAATCATTGTTTGAGAGTAATGTAAATTCATAGGGAATGCAAACATTATGCACCCCCATTATTTACTGTTAAATGTTTGAGAGTAATGTAAATTCATAGGGAATGCAAACCCAATGGTTGTAGTAAACGCAAGGGGTAAGGTTTGAGAGTAATGTAAATTCATAGGGAATGCAAACTTGACGAGTATTTAAACGACATTTTAACAGTTTGAGAGTAATGTAAATTCATAGGGAATGCAAACCTTGCGCAAGTATATAATAAAGACAGTTAAGTTTGAGAGTAATGTAAATTCATAGGGAATGCAAACCTATTCTCAATCGGATTGTTGTTAATCAGTGTTTGAGAGTAATGTAAATTCATAGGGAATGCAAACCTGCTGGCTTGGCATTGTGTGGTGCTTTTTGTTTGAGAGTAATGTAAATTCATAGGGAATGCAAACCGTAAAAGGCGTAGGTTTAAATGATAAAATGTTTGAGAGTAATGTAAATTCATAGGGAATGCAAACTCAACTCTCTATATTCGCTTGAAAGTTCAGTTTGAGAGTAATGTAAATTCATAGGGAATGCAAACGCTCAAACAAAAGCCAAAAAAAGTTTTTAGTTTGAGAGTAATGTAAATTCATAGGGAATGCAAACCAGCAGGACTATGACAAAAGCCAATCTGGGGTTTGAGAGTAATGTAAATTCATAGGGAATGCAAACTATATTTTTTTGCGCCAAGTGTTTTAAAGTGTTTGAGAGTAATGTAAATTCATAGGGAATGCAAACTGCTGAATATGTGAAGTTTGTGAAAATGTGTTTGAGAGTAATGTAAATTCATAGGGAATGCAAACTAGCATTTCGTTACGCAAACACCGAAACGGTTTGAGAGTAATGTAAATTCATAGGGAATGCAAACTAGGTTTTCACTGTTGCAGCTGCTGAAGCCGTTTGAGAGTAATGTAAATTCATTGCAGGCAGGTTAGAGCACTATTTCTAAAAGACATAACTATAAAAATATACATTTCAATTACACAGCCACAGGCTATCTATCCACGAAATCACAGAAATACACATAGTCATTTCAAAGATAATCAAAAAATGATAAGCCCTTGTTTCTTTTACTAAAAAGGGGTATAGTGGAAGTACAGAAAAACTTGTAATGTAAAAATGAAAATGTTGTGGGAGTTTTACAAAAGATGGAGTGGGTTATTGAATTTGATATTGCAGCAGCTGTGCTTACTGCAATTATACTGATTTTATTTTTGAAAAAGAAAAATTATACGTCCAAGGCGAACAGGATATATCTGTGCCTCATGTCAGTAGGATTAGCGGCATCTGTGCTGGATGTGATCAGCGTGTATGGAATGGTTTATGCAAAACAGATTCCCATCTGGATCAATCTCGTGATCAATGTGCTTTTTCTTCTTTGCATGAATTGCATTGTATTTATCTATTACTTTTATATTGCGGCTCTTGCCAGTGAAATGATAGTACAGGAACATTTGCATAAGCACTTTATGAAATTTCTTGCGCTCATAGATGTTATTTTGATTGCATCCTCTCCGTTTTCAGGGTGGGTTTTTTATTTTGATGCTCAGAGGAATTACTGTAGTGGATCTTTGAAGATAGTCATCCATGGGATTGCGATTATCGTGTTGTCTGCCTGTCTTATCCGAATTGTACGTAACAGACAGCTTTTGACAGCAACGCAGAAATTTTGTGTGTATCTTTATACATTTTCGAATATGGCAGCTGCTATCATTCAGTGTATTTTTCCAAAACTGCTTATTACTAATTTTACAATTTCGCTTTCCTTCATGATTATATATATCACACTGCAGAGACCGGAGGATAAGATTGATTCCCTGACGCAACTGGAGAATAAAGGGGCTTTTCTGGAAGAATTAAATCGGGATATTAATAGTAAAAATCAGTTTTTTCTTTTAATTGTAAAACTGCAGAATCTTAATCGTATCAATGACATGATGGGGGTTAGTATGGGAAATTCCGTGCTTCGCCATTTTTCCAGGATTCTCAGTGATGCAGCGTCAAAATCGCTGCTGTATAGGATTGGTGGCTCCCGGTTTGCTTTTCTGATTTGGGACGAGCAGGAAACGGCAAATATTATTATGGATATAGAAAACCATGTGAAGGACGGATATGAAATCAATGGTATGCTGGTGCAGATCAATGCGCGCTACTGTCAGTTGAAGTTCCCACAGCATGGTAAGACGGTGAATGAGCTGGAAAATATGATTCAGTTCTGTCTGACAAAGGAAGCCGGAAAAAAAGATGCCAAGGTGGTCTATGCAGATGAAAAAATGCTGGAAAATCTAAAGCGGGATCATGAAATTCAGGACATTATAAAAGAAGCTCTTGTGAAAAGAACTTTTCAGGTGTATTATCAGCCAATTTATAACTGGAGAGAGGATACCTTTGACTCGGCAGAGGCTCTTATCAGGCTGTTTGATGATAAATATGGATTTATCAGTCCGGAGGAATTTATCCCCATGGCAGAGAAAAGCGGACAGATTTTAGAAATTGGTGATTTCGTTACAGATGAAGTGTGCCGCATGATTGCTGCGAACCGGTTACAGGATTATGGGGTTAAGCATGTACATATCAATCTTTCCGGAGTTCAGTGTATGCAAAGAGATCTGGATGAAAAGATTAAGACGGTTATGAAAAGATATAAGCTTGATCCCCATATAATCAGCTTTGAGGTTACCGAGACGGCGGCTCTGCACTCTGATTCTTATCTGACGGAGACTCTTCAGGAAATCACAGATGCGGGATTTGGACTGGCACTGGATGATTATGGAAGTGGATTTGCTACCTTTGGCTATCTTTTAAATTACCCATTTACAGAGGTGAAATTTGACAAAGAGATGGTATGGCAGTCAACCAGAGAAGAAAAGGCTATGATTGCGTTAAATTATGTAGTAAAGATGATGAAAGAGTTAAATCTTACCATCGTAGCGGAAGGAGTGGAGACAGAAGAACAGGCAGCCAAGCTCCGTGAGATTGGATGTGATCTCTTTCAGGGATATCTCTATGCAAAACCGATGCCGAAGCAGGAGTATATCGAGTTTCTTAGAAACCATCAAAAAAAAGAGTCATAACCGTGTATCAAATGAGGGACAAAATACCTTTTGACCCTCATATCATTAAATATGAGGTAAATTCAGTGAAACTAATAAAAGTACCATATATTGACCAGAGTGTAAAATACCCTACCGGATGTGAAAGTGTTTCTTCCGTGATGCTTCTTAGGTATCTCGGTTATAATCTGTCCGTGGATGAATTTATTGAAAAATATCTGGACTGCAGAGATATGGAGGTGCGGAACGGCATTTTGTATGGACCGGATCCCAATGTCAGTTTCTGCGGAAGTCCCTACCGGGAGGAATCCTTTGGCTGCTATGCGCCGGTGATTCAGGGAGCATTGGAGAGGGCAGCAGGGGAGAAGTACCGTTTTATTAACGAAACGGGGACATCCATAGAAGATTTGCTTACAAATTATATTGATAAAAACATGCCGGTTGTTTTCTGGGCCTGTATCAATATGCAAAAAGAAATTCCCGGACCGGAGTGGAAACTGTTAGATACAGGGGAGCTGTTTTCGTGGGTTTCCAACGAGCACTGCATGCTTCTGGTTGGATATGATGAGAAAAATTATTATTTTAATGACCCCTATGATAACAATGGAGTTATCGGATATCCGCGGGAATTGACGGAAAAACGGCATGCAGCGCAGTATCAGATGGCAGTAGGCTGTGTCCCTCTTGCGAATTAGGAAAACATGAGATATAATGGGAACGATTGTGAGCTGAATCAGATAGAATGACAGACAAGGAGTAATTGAAAATGAGCAAAGTTAGAACCAGATTTGCACCAAGTCCAACAGGAAGAATGCATGTGGGAAATCTTCGTACCGCATTGTATGCATATTTAATTGCCAAGCATGAGGGTGGAGATTTTATTTTAAGAATAGAGGATACGGATCAGGAACGCTATGTGGAGGGGGCCGTGGATATTATTTACCGCACTCTGGAAAAGACCGGGCTGATTCACGATGAGGGACCGGACAAGGATGGCGGATGTGGACCGTATGTACAGAGTGAGCGTCAGGAAAAGGGTATCTATTTAAAGTACGCAAAAGAACTGATTGAAAAGGGTGAAGCTTATTACTGCTTCTGTGACAAGGAAAGACTGGAAGGCCTTAAGAAAACCGTCGGTGGAAAAGAGATTCATGTATATGACAAGCATTGTCTGCATTTGTCAAAGGAAGAAGTGGAAGAGAAACTTGCAGCAGGGGTACCCTATGTCATCCGTCAGAATAATCCCACGGAGGGAACGACTACCTTTCAGGACGAGATTTATGGTGATATTACAGTAGACAATGCGGAGCTGGATGATATGATCTTAATTAAGTCAGACGGCTATCCGACTTATAATTTCGCCAATGTGGTGGATGATCATCTGATGGGCATTACCCATGTGGTACGGGGAAATGAGTATCTGTCATCTTCTCCGAAATATAACCGTCTCTATGAGGCTTTTGGCTGGGAGGTTCCTACCTACGTGCACTGTCCACTGATTACCGATGAAAATCACCAGAAGCTTTCCAAACGGTGCGGACATTCTTCTTTTGAGGATCTGATCGAGCAGGGCTTTTTAACAGAGGCAGTCGTTAATTTTGTGGCTCTTCTGGGATGGAGCCCGGAGGATAATCAGGAAATTATGACTATGCAGGAGATGATTGAGAAATTTGATTATCACCATATGAGCAAGTCCCCCGCTGTATTTGATTTTACAAAATTGAAGTGGATGAATGGGGAGTACATTAAAAAGATGGACTTTGATGAGTTCTATGAGATGGCACTCCCATACATCAGGGAAGTTATCACGAAAGATTATGATCTGAAAAAGATTGCAAAGATGGTTCAGACCCGGATTGAAATTTTCCCGGATATTAAGGAGCATATTGATTTCTTTGAGGAACTGCCGGAATATGATATTTCCATGTACACCCATAAGAAAATGAAAACCAATGCACAGACGTCTCTTGAGGTTTTGACGGATGTACTGCCGATTCTGGAGGCACAGGATGATTTCAGCAACGATGCATTATATCAGACCCTCCTTTCCTATGTGGAGAAGAAGGGCGTAAAGAATGGCTATGTGATGTGGCCAATCCGTACTGCAGTATCCGGAAAACAGATGACACCGGGTGGGGCAACAGAACTGATGGAAGTACTGGGAAAAGAGGAATCTCTTGCGCGTATCCGCAGGGGAATTGAGAAACTTTCCCAATAGGAGAATACATGGATTATAATGAATCACAGCGTAAGGCCATCCGTCATAAGGATGGTCCGATGCTTGTTCTGGCGGGACCCGGTTCCGGGAAAACCGCCGTTATTACAGAAAGGACGGTCCACCTGATCAGAGACTGCGGAGTGGATCCGTCCAACATTCTTGTGATCACATTTACAAGGGCAGCGGCATTGGAAATGAAGCAGCGTTTTCTGTCAAAAATCGGAGAGGATAAGAGCCGGGTTACTTTTGGCACCTTTCATGCGGTCTTTTTTATGGTCTTAAAGCTGGCCTATCATTTTGATTCCGGAAACATTGTTTCAGAGGAACAGCGATTCCGGTTCATGCGGGAAATTCTATCCTATTATCACCTGGAATACCGGGACGAAAGTGAATTTATCGGGGATATCTTAACGGAAATCAGCCGTGTCAAAAATGAGCAGATTCCACTGGAGCATTTTTATTCCTCCTGCTGCGGAGAGGATATCTTTCGCAAAATTTTCAGGGAGTACGATGAGAGACTGAAAAGAAACCGTCTGCTGGATTTTGATGATATGCTTACCTTCACCTATGACCTGTTTACCCAGAGAACGGATATCCTGTCGGCCTGGCAAAAAAAATACCGATATATTCTGATTGATGAGTTCCAGGATATCAATACAATTCAGTTTAAGATCATGCAGATGTTAGCAGCACCGGAAAATAATCTGTTTGTGGTAGGGGATGATGACCAGTCCATTTACCGTTTTCGTGGGTCGAAGCCGGAAATTATGCTGGGATTTCAAAAAACCTACCCGGGTGCCGGAATTGTAACACTTGACATCAATTACCGTTGTGAACCTGCGGTAGTTCAGGCATCCATGAATCTGATTTCCCATAACGAGGAACGGTTTGCGAAAAATATACATGCGGCAAAATCCGGAGATACTCCGGTTTCTTTTCAGTGCTTTGAGGACTGCAATAAAGAGAATGCCTTTCTGGTGTCTGATATTAAAAAAGCGGTGCAGGAGCAGACACCGCTTTCGGAGATTGCTGTTTTGTTCCGCACCAATATGCAGCCCCGTGCACTGATGGAACAGATGGTGTCTGCCAATATTGCTTTTCGCAGCAAAGACCGGATACCGGATCTCTATGAGCACTGGATCGCAAAGGATCTGTTCACTTATATCAGGATTGCCCGGGGAAGTGACAGGAGAGAGGACTTTCTCTCCATTATGAATAAGCCGAAACGTTATATTGGCAGGGACAGTCTGACGGAACCCCGGGTGTCTTTCGAAGAGTGGATGAAGATGTATGAGGAGCAGCCGTGGATTGCGGAGCGGATAGAAAAACTCATGTTTGACTGTAAGCATCTTTCCCGGATGAGTCCTTATGCTGCCATCAATTACATCCGCCGTGGAATCGGTTATGACGATTATCTTGCAGAATATGCGGAATACCGGAACGTAAATAAAGAGGATTTCTATGAGGTGGCGGATGAAATTTTAGCCGGGGCAAAAGGTTTCCAGACCTATGAAGCGTGGTTTTCCCATATTGAGGAGTATCGGAAAGAATTAAAAAGAATGGCACAGGAGAAAAACAATAAGGTGGATTCCGTTACTTTTGCCACACTGCACAGTGCCAAGGGTCTGGAGTTTGACCGGGTATATTTGATTGATGCAAACGAGGGAATGATGCCCTATAAGAAAGCCGTGTTAAAGCAGGATGTGGAGGAGGAACGGCGCCTGTTTTACGTGGGAATGACCCGGGCAAAGAAAAAACTGACCATCTGCTCCGTGAAAAAAATGCGGGGAAAGGATACGGAAATATCAAGATTTGTGGCGGAAGCCGGAAAAACTGATAGGTAAACGGTTTAACTGGTGAAGTCCCCCTCCCATGACAGTGAAAAATCTGTAAAACCGGAACAAATATCAAAGAAACACATGCCATGGGAGGGGGAAACTGCAGAATCTACATAGGCAGCATTCAAATACAGAAGAATTTATTCTTCTTCCGTCTCAAAATATCCCTCTTCATCAAGCAGCTCATCAAAACGCTTGGCAGCAAGGGAATACTCCCCTTCATCGGCGATCATATCAATCTGCGGCATTCCCTCTTCATCTTCAGCATAGCGGTAAAGGTAAACAGTACCTTCCTCATTTTCGGAACCATCCGGATTCAGTGGGAGTAATGCTATATAGTCCCGGTGGTTTGCTTCAAAGATGGTAAGAATTTCACACTCTACTTCACCCTCATCCAGTTCGAGAGTGACACGGATATCATCAATTTCGTCAGGAGTAACCGGAGTTGCTTTTTCTGTATTAGACATAAAATACCTCTTTTCTATAGTTCGTTAATAGTTGTTTTCATTATAATCGAGGAGGATATGGCTTGTCAAATCAAAAAAAGATATACAAAGAAAATAAAAAAGGGTATAATAGCTATCAGCTGATGATGCAATAGAAAAAGAATAGGATGTAAACATGGTAAGAGAAGGAAATTACGCAAAACTAGGCGTAACAAGGCAGCAGGAATGGACAGTATTTACCTTTTATGGAGAAAAAGAAGATCAATGTTTTGTAGTTCTGGTCAATACACAGACAGGCAGGAAGAAAAAAGTTGAGGTTCCGGAGAACTTTTGTCTGGGTTCCCTCCGCTCAATTGCTATTTCCGGTCTGCAGACAGATCACCTCATGTATTATTTTGAAATTAATGGACAGAAGGTGATGGATCCCTGTGCCCATGCCATTATGGGGCGGCAGGTCTGGAATGATTGTAATAGAAAAAAGAAGCATTACGAAGTGTATGGTGCTTTTGCAGAGGAAAATTTTAACTGGGGGCAGGACAGGCATCCGGAGATTCCAAGAGAGCAGATGATCATGTATAAGCTGCATGTCCGGGGATTTACGATGGATTCCGGAACAAGGAGTGCTCCGGGAACCTTTCGTGCACTGATAAACCGGATTCCTTATCTGAAAAAACTGGGAGTTACCACATTGGAACTGATGCCGGTGTACGAATTTGAGGAACTGGAAATTGAACAGCCCAAAGAACTTCCGGAATATATTAAGTGGCAGGAAGAAAAGTCCGACAGGATTAAACCTCCCAAAAAGGGGCCAAAGGTCATGCCGAAACTTAATTTCTGGGGATATGAAAAGGGAAACTATTTTGCTGTCAAAGCTTCCTACGGGTCGGATCCGGCACATGCGGCAGAGGAATTTAAGACACTTATCAAAAAGCTCCATGAAAATGGGATGGAGTGTGTGATGGAATTCTATTTTCCGGATGACACGAACCACAACCTGATTATGGATGCACTTCGCTACTGGGTAAGGGAATACCATATTGATGGCATCCATCTGCTGGGACAGAATCTGCCGATTACGGCGATTTTGGAGGATGGAATGCTGAGCCGGACCAAGATTTTCTATGCTTATTTTGATGAGAAATTCTGTATGGAACGGAGAAGGTATAAGAATCTTTATGTGTATAAGGACGAATACCAGTATCCGGTGCGTGCCATGGTGAACCACATCAATCCGGATATGCGGGATTTTGTAAACCAGCAGAGAAAACAGGGAACATTTCTTGGTTTTGTAAACTATGTTGCCAGCAATAATGGTTTTACTCTTGCAGACCTTTTTATGTATAACGATAAGCATAATGAGGCGAACGGGGAGAATAACACAGACGGAAATTGCTATAATCTAAGCAGTAATTACGGTGTGGAGGGCCCTACCAGAAAACGTTCTGTCAACGAGCAGCGCCGCCAGAGTATGCGTAACAGCATTTTGATGCTGTTTCTGGCACAGGGAGTGCCTCTCATCTGGGCAGGTGATGAGATGGGAAATTCCCAGGAGGGAAATAATAATGCCTATTGTCAGGATAATCCAACCGGCTGGCTGAATTGGAAAAATGAAAAAGCCCATCGCCGGCAGATTGAGTTTGTCCGTAAGGTGATTGCATTCAGAAAAGAGCATCTGGTTCTTGCCAATCCGGCACCCTTTCAGTTTTCAGACTATAAATCCTGTGGATGTCCGGATCTTTCCCTTCACAGTTCCAATGCATGGGTGATTGAGCCGACTTCGGGAAATCTCTGCCTTGGCATGATGTACTCAGGTGCCTATGCACCGAATGACAGGGAAGAACCGGATGTATATGTGGCATATAATTATATGCAGAATGCAGAAGAGCTGGCCCTGCCGAAACTGAAAAAAGGGAAAGGGTGGTATCTTTGTATTGACAGTGGAAATGACAAAGATCCTTATCCCAAAGAAGCCGTTTTACAGGAGCAGAGAAAAATCATACTCCGTCCGCAGACTATTTGTGTACTGGAGAGCAGGGAGATAGGGAAAAATGGGTAATGCATGGAAACATTTTTGTACGATCACACACCATAAGAATCTGGTTATGGCAGGATGCTTTAAGATTGGGCTGTATAAACAGGGTCTTTTACATGATCTGTCCAAGTATTCTTCCACAGAGTTTCTTGTGGGATGTAAATACTATCAGGGGAATATGAGTCCCAATAATGCAGAACGGAAGGACAAGGGATATTCTCTTGCCTGGCTGCACCACAAGGGAAGGAATAAACATCACCTGGAATACTGGATTGACTACGGAGTCTCCAATGAAAACGGAAAGGAACACAGGGGCATGGTCGGTATGAAGATGCCGGTTCGTTATGTCTGCGAGATGTTTATCGACAGAATCAGTGCATCAAAAAATTACCAGAAGGAGCAGTATACAGATCACAGTGCTTTAGATTATTTTTTAAAGGGAAAGGATCATTACCTGATCCATCCGGATACGGAAGCACTGTTGTGGTATCTTCTCCTGATGTTGGCAAAGCGTGGGGAAAAGGATACCTTTGCCTTTGTGAAAAATGAGGTTCTGAAGGGAAAAGTGCCTTATGAAAAAGCAGAATTAGAGAAAAGGATGAAAGAGCTTGTACCCTAGTGTACAGGCTTTTTTTCAAGGCAGGAATCTGTTGGAAAGGCACGAAAGGGAATACGCTCACATACAATATACAAAGCCGTTAAAAAAGGTGCTGCGTGAAAACATTTTTAGTTCCTTTGTCACCCGAGGAGGAAACGGACTGCCTTTCCCGTTTACAGAAGGGAGAAGAAGAGGCGAAAAACGAACTGGTTTTACACAACATGCGCCTGGTAGCTCATGTGGCAAAAAAATACAGTGGAGCAGGGGAAGAGCAGGAGGATCTGATTTCCATCGGGACAATCGGACTCATAAAAGCAGTTGACAGCTTCCGCCCGGATTACGGCAATAAATTTGCCACGTATGCGATACGGTGTGTGGATAATGAACTTCTTATGTACCTGCGCTATAAGAGAAAACAGAGGGGAGAGGTTTCACTATTTGAGCCCATTGGAACGGACAAAGAGGGAAATCAGATACAGCTTGTGGATATTCTCGAATATCATGATAAAAATGTGGCGGATGAAGTAGCTAAGGAGGAACAGATAAAACTTGTTCGTGCAAGAATGAGTGAAGTTTTGACCGGACGGGAGGCATTTATTATCCGAAAACGTTATGCCATGGATGGAGAGCAGGAGATGACCCAGCGGGAGATTGCTAAGGAGCTTGGAATATCCCGTTCCTATGTGTCCAGAATTGAGAAAAGGGCATTGGAGAAGCTTAAAAAAGTGATAAACAAATAAGGGATTGCAAAAAGATGCATGGTATGGTATTGTTAATGCATCTTTTTTCAGTATGATTCAAGCATAGGTCTGTGCACACATTCCCCATACGTTGAAATGAGGTGTATATGTACAGTAAAATAATGACTTCCATGCTGGATGGAATCCGTTCCATTCCGGTTCAGGCGGAGGTGGATATCAGTATTGGAATGCCTGCTTTTGATATGGTGGGCTTTTTGGCTTCGGAGGTAAGGGAGGCGAAAGAACGTGTCCGTACCGCGCTTCATAACTGTGGAATCATGCTTCCGGCAAAACGGATCACGGTTAATCTTTCTCCGGGAAATGTCAGAAAGTGTGGTACCGGATTTGATCTGCCGATAGCAGTGGCACTTCTTGTGGCTCTTGGATTTATTCCGGCAGAAAGCTGCAGAAACCGGATCTTTACCGGGGAGCTGAATTTAAATGGTCAGCTTCTGTCGGTTCGCGGGGTTCTTCCCATGGTGTCCGATGGAGTTAAAAATGGAGGGAAGGAGTTTATCGTTCCTGCAGAGAATTTAAAGGAGAGCCGGCTGGTGCAGCAGGCCGTAGTGAAGGGATTTCACTCTCTTCCAGATGTGATCCGGTATTTAAAGGATGAAAGCTATGAAGAGCCTGTCATAGGAGGAAAGGGAAAAGAAAAAAGGAACAGACCGCTGGATTTTTCGGAGGTGAACGGCCAGGGGTTTTTAAAACGTGCGGCGGAAATTGCGGCAGCAGGGATGCATAATATGTTAATGGTGGGACCACCGGGAGCAGGGAAAACCATGATTTCAGAACGGCTGTCTACAATTCTTCCGCCTCTTACCGAGGAAGAAAAACTGGAGGTCTCCAAAATATACAGTGTCTGCGGTCTGATGGGGGATTCCGATACGCTTCTTACAGAACGTCCATTTCGAAGTCCCCATCATACAATAAGTGCCGCAGGTCTGGCAGGGGGAGGCATGTATATCCGGCCGGGAGAGGTTTCCCTTGCCCACAACGGGGTGCTTTTTCTCGATGAATTGACGGAATTTTCCAAATCGACACTGGAAATCTTAAGACAGCCCTTAGAAGAACATCAGATTCACCTGACAAGAGCCACCGGGAGTGTGACCTATCCCTCATGCTTTCTTCTTTTGGCATCTATGAATCCCTGTAACTGCGGCTATTATCCGGACAGGAATAAGTGCCGGTGTACCAACGCATCCCTCCGGAAATATTTTGATAAGGTTTCCCAGCCTCTGTTAGACCGGATTGACATCTGCGTAGAGGCGGCACCGGTCAGCTTTGAGGAGCTTACGGTTCGCGGACAGAATGAAAGCTCAAAGACCATCAGAGAGCGTGTGGCCGCCTGCCATGAGATTCAGATCAGACGATACCGGAATGAGGATTTTTTTCATAACAGCCGGATTCCTGCATCACGGATGGAGGAATTTTGTCATCTGGGGGACAAGCAGCAGCGATATATGGAGGATGTTTTTAAGAAAATGGAGCTGACGGCACGCTCCTATCATAAAATCCTGCGGGTTGCCCGGACTATTGCAGATATGGATGGAGCAGATGAAATAAGAATTTCAGATCTGATGGAGGCAGTCTGTTACCGGAGTATCGGGGAAAAATACTTTGGAGGTACGGATTAGATGGAAATGTATGCATACTGGCTTTCCAATACAGGTCTGTCTGTAAGAAAGCTTGAAAAAATATGGGGCAGCAGTATCTGCGCAAGGGAATTGTATGGAATGTCTGAAAAAGCTCTTATGGGGATAGAAGGACTGACGGATAAGGATGTAGTAAAAATAACAGAGAGCAAAAGAAACTGGGATTTACAAAGGGAGTGGATGAAACTGCAGGAGAGTGGAATATCCTTTGTTTCTGTGGAAAATGAGGCTTTTCCGGAAAAACTCCGTTTTATCCAGACACCGCCATATGCCCTGTATTATGTGGGACATCTTCCCCGGGAGGGAAAAAAGAGGGTTGCAATTGTAGGAGCCAGAACCAGAAGTGCCTATGGAAGCCAGATGGCGGAAAAACTGGCGAAAGCCCTTGCACAAAACGATGTGGAGGTCATAAGCGGGATGGCTCTTGGAATAGATGCGGATGCACACCGGGGAGCATTAGACGGGGGAGGCAGTACCTATGCGGTGCTGGGCTGTGGGGCAGACCGGTGTTATCCCCGGCAGAACCGCTATCTGTATGATAAGATTCCGGAAAAAGGAGGAGTTTTGTCCGAGTATGCACCGGAAACACCGCCCCTTGCCGCCTATTTTCCCCAGAGAAACCGGCTGATTGCAGGACTGTCGGACTACACGGTTGTGATAGAGGCAAGATTGAAAAGCGGTTCTTTGATTACTGCTGATTATGCCATGGAACAGGGACGGGAGGTATATGCACTTCCAGGCAGGGTGACAGATGAGCTCAGTCAGGGCTGTAACCACTTGATTCAGCAGGGGGCAGGGGTGGTTACGGGTGTGGAGGATTTCCTGAAAGAAATACAGTTAGATACTTCAAACATTGCTTCGCAATTGGACTTTCGAAAAAATCTTCTTGAAAAAGACGAATCATTGGTGTATGCTTTACTAGATTTTTATCCGGTGGGACTGGGGACCCTGGTAGAAAAAACGCCCTTTGGGCTGGGCGAACTGCTGCCCATTCTGGAGCGGCTGAAACAGAAAGGGTTTATCCGGGAAAACCTGCCGAATTATTTTGTGAAAACAATCTAATGGTTCATATAAGGAGCAGCAAATGGCAAAGTATCTGGTAATTGTGGAGTCACCGGCAAAGGTGAAGACAATCAAAAAATTTCTTGGAAAAAATTATGAGGTAATGGCAAGCAACGGTCATGTGAGGGATTTGCCGAAGAGCCAGCTTGGTTTTTCTCCGGAGAATGATTTTGAACCGAAATATATTACCATCCGGGGAAAAGGTGAGATTTTGGCAAAACTTCGGAAAGAAGTGAAAAAAGCCGATGTGATTTATCTTGCAACGGACCCTGACCGGGAGGGAGAGGCAATCTCCTGGCATTTGACGAAGGCATTAAAGCTGGAGGACAAAAAAGTCTGCAGAATTACCTTTAATGAGATTACAAAGACAGCTGTGAAGGCATCCCTTAAAAATCCGCGGGAAATTGACATGGACCTGGTGGATGCACAGCAGGCAAGACGAATGGTAGACCGTATGGTGGGTTACAAAATAAGTCCTCTTTTATGGGCAAAGGTAAAGCGCGGCTTAAGTGCCGGCCGTGTTCAGTCGGTAGCCCTTCGCATTGTCTGCGACAGGGAAGAAGAGATTGATGCCTTTATTCCGGAGGAATACTGGTCTTTAGAGGCAAGTCTGCTGCCGGCGGGAGAAAAAAAGCCGATTGTGGCAAAGCTTTCAGACCGTGGCGGGGAGAAATTTGAGATTACTTCACAGGAACAGATGAATCAGGTGCTTGCAGAGTTAAAGGATCAGAAGTTTCAGGTTAAGGACATTAAAAAGGGAGAACGTACCAAGAAGGCACCGCTTCCCTTTACCACAAGCACCTTGCAGCAGGAGGCTTCCAAGGCACTCAATTTCCCAATTTCAAAGACCATGCGTATCGCACAGCAGCTTTATGAGGGCGTGGATATTAAGGGACAGGGAACGGTGGGTATTATCACTTACCTTCGTACGGATTCTGTCCGTATTTCCGAGGAAGCGGATGCTGCAGCCCGTACCTTTATACAGGAAAACTATGGGGAG
The DNA here is from genome assembly GCA_022772675.1 of Agathobacter sp. Taxonomy (GTDB): domain Bacteria; phylum Bacillota; class Clostridia; order Lachnospirales; family Lachnospiraceae; genus Roseburia. The sequence goes on from JALEZW010000046.1 coordinate 77,666, forward strand.
GAATATCTCTCAGCAGGGGATGGAAGCAAAAAGAGCAGTGCAAAGATTCAGGATGCCCATGAGGCAATCCGTCCCACTGATATTAACCGGATACCATCGGAAATTAAGGATTCTTTAAGTAGAGATCAGTTTCGCTTATACCAGCTGATCTGGAAGCGTTTTGCGGCAAGCCGTATGGCTAATGCAAAATATGAGACAACAGCAGTGAATATCGGGGCAGGAGAGTATACATTCCGTGTTTCCACATCAAAAGTTGCATTTGATGGATTTATGCTTGCCTATACGGAGGCTGATGATGAGAAACAGGAAAAACAGGTGCTGCTTAAATCCATTGATAAGGATACGGATTTGCAGCTGGTAGAGTTTGAGCCAAAGCAGCATTTTACCCAGCCGCCGGCTCATTACACCGAGGCTTCCCTTGTAAAAACCCTTGAGGAGCTTGGAATCGGCCGCCCAAGTACCTACTCACCCACCATTACGACAATTATAGCAAGGCGATATATCACAAAAGAAAATAAAAATCTTTATGTGACAGAGATTGGTTCGGTTGTCAATTCCATCATGAAGGAGTCTTTTCCTACCATTGTGGATGAGCATTTTACCGCAAATATGGAATCCCTGTTAGACAGTGTTGCAGAGGGAAAGGTACACTGGAAGACGGTTGTGGAAAATTTTTATCCGGATTTGGAGAATGCTGTGGCTGCAGCAGAAAAGGATCTGGAGAAGGTGACGATTGAGGATGAAGTGACAGATGAAATCTGTGAGGTCTGCGGCCGGAATATGGTTGTAAAGTACGGACCACACGGGAAATTCCTTGCATGTCCCGGATTCCCGGACTGCCGGAACACCAAGCCCTATTATGAAAAAATCGGAGTTAACTGTCCGAAATGCGGCAAGGACGTGGTGATTAAGATGACGAAGAAAGGCAGACGCTACTATGGCTGTATTGATTATCCGGACTGTGATTTCATGAGCTGGGGACGGCCGGTAGAGAAAAAATGTCCCCGCTGTGGCGGATATATGGTGGAGAAAGGCAGTAAGCTGGCCTGCGCGGATGAGCATTGCGGATATACGGAAGTAAAGCCGAAAGATGCAGAATAGTTGTATATTTTGTGAAAAATCTTGAATTGTCAGAAAAATAGTGCTAAACTCATGATAGCTGTAAATGAAATTGCATTAAGAAGATTGATTTCATCAATCATTCGGGGCAGGAGGCATGGCATGAGTGTTCAGCTTTTGGACAAAACGAGAAAAATAAATAAACTGCTTCATAACAACAATTCATCGAAGGTTGTATTCAACGATATCTGTGATGTCCTGACAGGCATTCTGGATTCTAATATCCTTGTCATCAGTAAAAAGGGCAAGGTGCTGGGGTCAAGCGTCTGCAGGGGAGTGGAGGAACTCAAGGAGCTGATTGTAGATGAGGTTGGAGGATTCATAGACACAGAACTGAATGAGAGACTCCTGGGAATCCTGTCCACCAAGGAAAATGTAAACCTTGAGACATTGGGATTTGGAGAGGAATCCAAACAGTACCGGGCAATCATCACTCCCATCGACATTGCGGGAGAGCGGCTTGGCACCTTGTTTGAGTACCGCTGTGATAAAGAATACGATATCGATGATATTATTCTGACAGAGTACGGAACTACGGTAGTGGGGCTGGAAATGATGCGTTCGGTGAATGAAGAAAATGCAGAGGAAGCAAGAAAGGTTGCCATTGTGAAATCGGCAATCAGCACCCTTTCATTTTCTGAACTTGAGGCAATCATTCACATATTTGATGAACTGGATGGAAATGAGGGAATCCTTGTGGCCAGCAGGATTGCAGACCGGGTTGGAATCACCCGTTCCGTTATTGTAAATGCACTCCGCAAGTTCGAGAGTGCCGGGGTGATTGAATCCAGATCCTCAGGAATGAAGGGAACCTATATCAAGGTCATCAATGATGTGGTATTTGATGAACTGGAAAAAATTAAAAAGAACAATGCAAAATAAATAAGACCATGGATGGGCGGATTAAAGGGACTTATATGTAAAATATAGGTCCTTTTGTCGTTTTTTACAAAAAATACTTGTAATTTGACATAAGTATACTATAATTAGTATGATATGGTAATTAGGAATACTAGATAAAGGGAGCAAATATATGCTGAGTACAGATGCATTCAACTATGTCAACGTATTGGATAAAGCTGCTGACGCAAGCTGGCAGAGAGAAAATATCCTTACAAATAATATCGCAAATGTAGATACACCGTATTATAAGCGTAAGGATCTGGATTTTGAGAGTAAATTAAAGGATGAATTAGGGCGTTGTAAACACGAGTCACTGGATGGAAAGATGAAAGATTTGGATCTCTCCGAATTGAACCCGTCTGTGTATACCGATTTGTCTAATTATTCTTACCGTCTTGACAAGAATAATGTGGATATCGATTCTGAGGAAGCAGAACTGGCATCGGAGCAGATCAGGTATCAGGGCATTGCAGCCGGAATCAATGGACAGTTCAGCCGGATGCGTGCAGTGATTAAGTAAGACAGGGGGAAGAAAGAATGGGATTATTTCAGGCATTTAATATCAGTGCGTCAGGAATGACAGCAGAGCGTTTCCGTACAGATATCATTGCGGAGAATATTGCAAATGTAAATACCACAAAGACGGAGGATGGAAAGCCTTACAGGAGAAAGATAGTTACCTTTGAGGAAAGACCGGTGACACCTTTTTCCCAGTATTATTCTGCATCTAAGAATGCTGCAATCGGCAACGGTGTGAAGGTGACTTCCGTAAGAGAAGACACGGAAACAGATTTTGTAATGGAGTACGATCCTGCAAATCCGGATGCAGATGAGAATGGTTACGTTTCCTACCCGAATGTAAATACGGTTACGGAGATGACCAATCTGATTGATGCTACAAGGGCTTATGAGGCAAATGCCACTGCTTTTGATGCCAGCAAAAATATGGCACTAACCGGTCTTTCCATCGGACAGCAGTAGATTGATAATAATTAGTGGGTGAGGGATAGAAAATGGATATTATGCAATTGTCCGGAGTAGCATCGGATTATTTGAATGTATTTGCAAAAGAGGAATCACTTGTTCCGGGAGAGGACGACAGTTTCAGTTCTGTGCTGGCAGCTGCCATGAATTCCGTCAACGAGACGAATAATCTGCAGAATACTGCAGAATCAGAGGAAATCAGGTTCGCTCTTGGAGAGTCTGAAAATCCCCATGACATGCTTGTGGCTGAGACAAAGGCTAATGTGGCACTGCAGTATACCGTGGCAGTGCGGGACAAGCTTGTGGACGGATATAAAGAAATCATGCAGATGTCGGTATAGTAAGCGAGGACGAGGAAAATGCCGGAACAGTTACAAAAAGTTTTGAACCGCCTTATGGAGTGGTGGAAGAAGTTTACAAATAAACAGCGGATGCTGATGATCAGTATCACCGCAGTTGTTATCTTGGCACTGGTAATTTTAAGTGTTGTAGTTTCCAGACCGACTTATACTACATTAATTGACTGTGAAAATGCAAAAGAGGCCAGTCAGGTACGGGAACTTTTGGAGAGTGATGGAAGCATCCATTATAAGGTCAGCAATACAACACATTTTGAAGTGAGTACAAAGGATGAGAATAAAGCCAACTGGCTGCTGGGCTCCAATGACATTTCAACTCTTGGATATGACATGTCGAAGGCTGACCTTTCCAAGGTGGTTAATGGAAGCTTTGCCACGACGGAGGCAGACAAGCAGAAACTGTATAAGGAATATTTAGAAACGAAGATTGCAGAGGATCTTGCTTCGAATGAGCTTATTGATTCAGCAAAGGTATCTCTGGACATTCCGAATGATGACGGGACGCTTCTTTCCAGAACCCAGGAGAGTTCCGCAAGCGTTTCTCTGGCGCTGACCGGGGATATGGATTCGGATCAGGCTTACTCCGTTGCCCGCTTTGTGGCAACGGCACTTGGAAATAATTCCACCGAGAAGATTACCATTCTGGATCAGAAAACATCAAAGATCCTGTATTCCGGAGCGGATCAGGATTCGGAGTCTGCCATTGTTTCCACGAATCTTGATTTAAAGGAACGTGTTTCCAATATGATGACAGATGCTATCAAGGATGTGATGGTAAAATCCGGCATCTATTCCGATGTACAGGTTGCACCGAATCTGGATATTGATTTTGATAAGGTGGAGAAAGCAGTACATAATTTCTCTCATAATGAGGGACAGGACAATGGAGAAATTACGGAAAAATCCGAGTATTACTCAGAGGCGACTGGTGGACAGGCTGCGGTTCCGGGGACGGATGCCAATGATGATACCCCGACGTATCTGACACAGGATGGAGAAACCTCCAGTTCTTCTGTTTCAGATGTGGATACCAAGTACAGCCCCAATGAGGAAATTATTAAAACCATTTCCAATGGCGGCGGAATTAAATATGCCAACAGTTCTATTGCAGTAGCCGCTACGCGCTGGGTGGTATATGATGAGAAACAGTTAAAAGCAAGTGGACAGCTTAAGGGTACGACCTTTGACGAATTTAAAGCAGCCCACAGCGATCCGGTTCAGGTGGCTGCCACACAGGATGAGATTGATTTGATTGCAAAGGCAACGGGAATCGATCCCAATTCCATTAAACTGGTTGTGACAGAGAGACCACAGTTTGTGGATATTGAAAAGAAAAAGATTTCCGTTACGGATATTTTACAGATTGTACTGGCTGTTCTTATTTTCGCACTGCTTGGATATGTGGTATTCCGCAGTACGAGAAAAGAGAAGACAGAGGAACCGGAACCGGAACTTTCCGTGGATGCATTACTGGCAGCTACCGGTACGCAGTCTGAAGAGAATCTTGAGGATATTGGCTATACTGAGAAATCTGAGACAAGACTGCTCATTGAAAAATTTGTGGATGAGAATCCGGATGCGGCAGCACTTTTGCTCCGTAACTGGCTGAATGAGGATTGGGAGTAATTTATGGCTGAGACATACACAGGGGTGCAAAAAGCGGCAATTTTATTAATTACACTGGGACCTGAAAAGGCAGCCGCCATTTTTAAACACCTGAAGGAAGAGGAAATTGAAGAACTGACATTGGAGATTGCTAATACCAGAAGTGTATCTCCCCAGACGAAAGAGGAAGTGCTGGAAGAATTTTATCAGGTATGTCTGGCACAGCAGTATATTGCTGAGGGCGGTATTGGATATGCAAAGGAACTGTTGGAGAAAGCCCTTGGAACAGACAAGGCGCAGGGGGTTATTGCAAAACTTACGGCTTCTCTTCAGGTACGGCCCTTTGAGTTTGTCAGAAAGACAGAACCAAGCCAGCTGCTTAACTTTATACAGGATGAGCATCCGCAGACCATTGCCATGATTTTGTCTTATTTGTCACCGGCACAGGCTTCGATGGTGCTGGGGGCGTTACCGCCGGAAAAACAGGCAGATGTGGCAAAACGTATTGCCACCATGGATCGCACTTCGCCGGATGTGGTGAAGGAGGTTGAGCGCGTATTGGAGAGAAAACTTGCTTCTCTTGTAAATCAGGATTACACCATTGTGGGCGGTATCGATGCCATTGTTGGTATTTTGAACAATGTAGACCGTGGCACAGAAAAGCATATTATGGAATCTCTGGAAATCGAAGAGCCGGAGCTGGCAGACGAGATCAGAAAGAAGATGTTCGTCTTCGAAGATATTCTTCTTCTGGACGACCGTGCGATTCAGCGTGTGCTGCGTGATGTGGAGAATTCCGACCTGGAGCTTGCGCTTAAGAATACAACCGAAGAAGTGCAGAATGTTGTATTTAAGAACCTGTCCAAGCGTCTGGCTGCTATGATCAAAGAGGATATGGATTTCATGGGACCTGTTCGTATGAAGGATGTTGAGGAGGCACAGCAGAAGATTGTTGCTGTAATCCGTAAGCTGGAGGATGCAGGTGAGATTGTAATTTCACGTGGTGGAGGTGACGATATCGTTGTCTAATTTACTTAAGCAATGCTTTATCGTTAATTCTGATAAGGGTGCCAGAATCATAAATTCCAATGCACGGGTCAGCCAGAGAATGGAGGAAATCAGTGCTGAGAGACTGAAAGAAGAGCAGGCTGGAGCCGCTGCCCGGGCGGAAGGAGACTTTGCGGAGGGGATTGAGGCTTCTGCTGTAGAGATTGATACGGCTGCCATAAAAAGGCAGGTGTTAGACCAGGCCGGTGAAGAGGCACAGCAGATTCTTTCAGCAGCCAAAGAGGATGCAAACCGTATTATAGAGGATGCAAAGAGCCAGGCCGAGGCAGAGTTTGCAGAACAGAAAAGACTGGGATATGAGGAAGGTGTCCGGGAAAAAGAGGAAGCATTAAACCGGCAGATGGAGGAAAGGGAACAGTCTCTTGCCTTAAGACAGCAGGAACTGGAAGAAACTTTTAAGTCCCGTTTTTCTACAATGGAAAGTGATATTGTAGATGCTGTGATTTCAGTATTTGATAAAGTTTTTCAAATTCAGTTTGAGGACAAGAGAGAACTCCTTTTAGCACTGGTAAACGGAACGCTAATGGATATTGACCCGGGAGAAAAAATCCGGATTCATGTTAATTTTGAAGACCAGAAGATGCTTTCTGGGCATATAGATGAGATACAGGAAATAACAGGCAAAGATGTTGCCATTGAATTTGTAAAGGATCAGAAGCTGTCAGACGGACAGTGTAAAATTGAGACGGATTATGGAGTAGTGGACTGCGGGATTGATACACAGCTTTCCTCTCTGCTGAAAGACATCCGGTCTCTTTGCAGGTAACAGGTCAGAAACGTACAGGAACAGACGGAGTACAGCTTGTGGTTAAGGAAGCAGAAAAGTATTTACAGTTAAAGGAACACCGCTTTTACAAGAGCTATGGAAAAGTGGTAAAAGTGGTTGGCCTTACAATTGAATCAATAGGACCGAAAGCGAGAATGGGAGACCTCTGTAAAATTTATCCCAATGAGGAAATGGAGGATTACGTGATTGCAGAGGTTGTGGGGTTTCAGGATTCCAGACTGATTCTGATGCCTGTTGACAGTGTGGAGGGTGTAGGAACCGGATGCATTGTGGAGAATACCGGTCATCCGCTCTCTGTACTGGTTGGTGAGGAACTGCTGGGTCATACACTGGATGGAATTGGCCGGGTGACGGATTCCGACGTGGAGATTCATGGAACTTATTACCCCCTTGAAAATACTCCGCCGGATCCTATGGAACGAAGAATTATCAGTGAGGTGCTGCCCCTTGGAGTGAAAGCGGTAGACGGACTGATTACCGTTGGAAAAGGACAGCGTATCGGTGTATTTGCCGGTTCCGGTGTTGGAAAAAGTACACTTCTCGGCATGTTTGCCAGAAACACAAAGGCTGATATCAATGTGATCGCATTGATTGGAGAGCGTGGTCGTGAGGTGCGTGAGTTTATTGAGCGTGACTTAGGTCCGGAGGGAATGGCAAGGTCTGTGGTAGTTGTTGCAACTTCGGATAAACCGGCCCTCATTCGTAATAAGTGTGCGAAGACTGCCACCGCTGTTGCCGAGTATTTCAGGGATCAGGGGAAGGATGTGCTTCTCATGATGGATTCCATGACCCGTTTTTCGCAGGCACAGCGTGAAATCGGACTAGCATCCGGAGAACCCCCGGTAACAAGGGGCTATCCGCCAAGTGTCTATGCGGAAATGCCAAAGCTGTTAGAGCGGGCAGGAACCAATGAAAAGGGGTCTATTACGGGACTTTATACGGTCCTTGTGGATGGGGATGATTTTAATGAACCAATCACGGATACTGCAAGAGGTATTCTGGATGGACATATCGTGCTGGACCGCAAACTGGGACATAAAAATCATTACCCGGCCATTGATATTTTACAGAGTATTTCCCGTGTCATGAATTCCATTGTCACAAAGGAACATAAGATGCTGGCGGGAAAATTAAAAAGTGTACTGGCAACCTATAGCGAGGCAGAGGATCTGATCAATATCGGAGCCTACAAAAACGGATCAAATCCGGAAATTGATTACGCAATCAAAAAGATGAAAGAGGTAAATACCTATTTATGTCAGGACACAGAGGAAAGGTTTTCTTTTGAGGAAGAGATTTCATTACTGGAACAGGTATTTGAGGACTAACAGATGGCAAAATTTGTCTACCGAATGCAGAATATTTTAAATATCAAGCAGAAGCTGGAGACACAGGCAAAAATGGAATACAGTGATGCAAACCAGAATTATAGAGAGCAGCAGGAAATCCTTAATGGGTATATGATTCGAAGGATGCAGTATGAAAAGCACTGGAAGGAACAGATGAAAGGAAATATTGACCTTGCATCCGTGCAGCATGCCAGAGAGGATGCCAATACAATGAAAACCATTGTGCGCCGCCAGATGATGGAAGTCCATAAGGCGGAAAAAGAGCTGGAGGATGCCAGGGAAAAATTAAATACTGTGATGCAGGAACGAAAAATTCAGGAAAAATTGCGGGATAAAGCATTTGAGGATTTTAAGCAGGAGCTGGCGCATGAGGAAACCAAGGAAATTGATGAGCTGGTCAGCTACACGCATAACAAGGGTTAAACAGGGAGAAAAATATGGCGGATGATAAGAATCTTGTCCAGGACGATGAAAACCTGGAGAAAGATGACAAGGAAAGTAAAAAAGAAAAAAGAAAACGGGAAAAGAAAGCCGCGAAAGAAAAAAAGAAGGCGGAAAAGGAAAATTCCGTAGATGAGGAGGAGGAAGAAGAAAAGGGAAGCGGTAAAATCGTATTATTTCTTGTTACACTTCTCATCATTGCAATCTGGCTTGGGATTATTGCCCTATTAATTAAGACGGATGTGGGAGGATTCGGCTCATCGGTTTTATATCCGGTGTTAAAGGATGTTCCATATGTAAATAAGATTCTTCCAAAGCCGGAAAGTGGTGTTACTGCAGAAAACACCCAGTCACAGTATGGCTCACTGGATGAAGCAGTTGACAGAATTAAGGAACTGGAGATGCAGCTGGATGCAGCAAACAGTAAGAATAAAAAAGACCAGAAAAAGATCAAGGACCTGAAAGCAAAGGTTAATGATCTTTCCAAGTATAAAGAGGATGAGGCTGCCTTTGAGAAAGAAAAGGAAAAATACTATGAAGAGGTTGTTTTTTCTGATCAGGCACCCGATATAGAACAATATAAGGCTTACTATGAAAGCATAGAACCGGAAAATGCGGAAGTCTTATATAAACAGGTTGTAGAGCAGATTACCTATGATGATCAGGTTAAAGATTATGCAAAGACGTATTCCCAGATGAAACCGAAGGAGGCAGCTGCCATTTTTAATACGATGACAGATAATCTGGGGCTGGTTGCTGACATTCTCATGAGCATGGGAGCACAGCAGAGAGGGGATATTCTTGGCAAGATGGATGCGGGCACTGCGGCGAAGCTGACAGAAATCATGGAACCGACCAAAAACTAGGAATCTGTAAAAGAAAACAGAAAGGAGGAACATGTTTGACGAGTGCAAATGTATTTAATTTGAATTCTGTGAAGCAGGGTCAGGTATTAAATGCAAATGCTGCAAAGGGCAGGACAAAGGAACAAAACCAGAAGGCTGCTGCTGTTTTTGCATCACTTATGAATGGAAACTACTCTACAGGTAAGCCGGTTGTAAATGCTGACGATATAAATTCATCTGTGAATGTAAAGAATGTACAGAAATCCGGTGCAGAAGGAAGTTACCGGTTTGAACGTCGGGATAACAGCATAGAACCGGCGGTACAGACATCGGTTGCGGATAAGATTAAGGATTCCGCAAAGGAACTGACACAGTTTCAAAAGGATGTGGTACAGACAGTTGCCGATGAACTTGGTGTTTCTGAGGAGGCTGTGGAAGAAGCAGCTGCGTCATTGGGGCTGACAGTCTTTGACCTTTTAAACCCGGAAAATCTGGCACAGCTTGCGATGCAGCTGACAGAGGAGACATCACCAATGAATCTTCTGGTAAATGCACAGTTTCAGAATCTGATGCAGAATATGCAGGAAATTGGCAGTGACTTAGCATCACAGCTTGGGTTCACATCGGATCAGATGGATGAACTTGTGGCACAGATGGATATCCTTGAAGCACCGCTGCAGGTAACCGGTCAGGAGTCAGAAGCAAATACTTCAGGAGAAACAGAGACGGAGAGTATGATTCAAACAATGGGAACAGAGCCTGTTGGGAAAAACAACGCAGAAGTCTATGTGGAAACGGATACGGGAATCAATATGGGAGACGGTGAAGAAGCGCAGGTAAGTACAGCAGATACAAATGTTTCTGAAACACTTACGAATGGGAAAGTGTCAGAAGCAGATGTGCAAAAGGAGCAGGAACCTCAGGCAGATGAAATCCGTACACAACAGCCTGTAAAACAGGAAACAGATGGCCAGTCAAAAGAATCTGGTCAGAATACAGGCAGCCAGTCAGAGGAGACACTGCTTCAGCCGTCAGATTCAGAACACGGTCATTCACAGATTCATCCGGAAAATCATACATCTACGGTATTTCAGCTAAATGAGGCTGTGGCACAGAGCCAGCCGGAAGTGAATCAGCCGGTAAGTCAGACTTATCTTTCCATTGATACGATGGATTTGATTGAACAGGTGGCAGAACAGGTAAGAGTTCATATTTCCGAGGGGACAACATCCATGGAAATGCAGCTGAATCCGGAAAATCTTGGAAAAGTGTATGTGAATGTCTATTCCAGGGAAGGTACCATTCATGCTCAGCTTGCTGCATCTAACGAATCAGTTCGAGCAGCATTAGAGACTCAGGTGGCAGACTTAAGGCAGAATCTGACCCAGGCAGGTGTGAAGGTGGATGCAATTGAAGTAACAGTTGCTTCCCACGAGTTTGAGAGAAACCTGGAACAGAATGGAGAAAGTGAAAAACAGCAGGGAGAACGGCAGGAGGAAAAAGTTTCCCACCGGAGAAATTTGAATTCCGATTCGCTGGATGAATTATCCGGGCTTATGACAGAAGAGGAAACTCTTGCAGCACAGATTATGCGGGATAACGGGAATTCCGTGGATCTAACCGCATAAGGCATAGGAAACCTGCAGATTGATTTAGTAGAAAGGAGGACGAGAAGCAATATGGCAGATACAACAGGATCTATAACCGCAACCGTTGAAGATGGAAAGCTTGTAAATGCGTACACAAAAAAGAAAGAAGAAACCGGTGGCTCCAATATGGGCTATGACCAGTTCCTTACTCTGTTATGTGCTGAAATGCAGTATCAGGATCCTTTAGAGCCTACCAGTAATACAGAATATGTGGCACAGCTTGCAACATTCTCACAGTTAGAGGCAATGCTTGGTATGCAGGATACTCAGAAGAATGAGATGGCGAATGGGCTTGTGGGAAAGTATGTCATCCTAAAACCCACAGATGCAACAACCGGAAAAACCACCTACGTGGATGGAAAGGTTGACTATGTCATGTATCAGGAAGACGGTTCCGTGATGTTAAGCGTCAATGATAAGCTTTATAATCTGGACACGCTGGATACCGTTGCAGACAGTGACTACTATGAGGCTATGGGATATGCCAAGTCCATTGAAAATATGTTGGATCAGCTTCCGGATCTTGAAAATATCACGGGAAGCTATGAGACTGCCATTAAGCAGATCCGTGATCTGTATGATGGGTTAACAGATTACCAGAAAGGATTCGTCAGTGATAAGAGTCTTTTAAAACTTCAGCAGTATGAGCAGAAAGTAAAAGAATTTGCTGACAGGGCGGATGCTGTATCTGGTGAAGATGAAGCTTCAGACAAAACCGAGGATACTGCAGATAATACTGCAACAGATGATCAGGAGGTCACTGCATAGAAAACAGGAGGGGAGATTATGAATCCAATCAGAAACCAGTTTTCGTCCATTGAGCAGGTAACCGGTCAGTATTTAAATCAAAATAACGTAAGCAGTAAGTCAAAGACAGGGGATGTATCCTTTGAAGAAGTCTTACGTCAGAAACAGCAGCTTAAATTTTCCAAACATGCGGAAAAACGGCTGGAAAGCAGAAATATCAGTCTGTCAGATGAGCAGAATGCACGTCTTGCAGATGGGGTGGAACAGGCAGGCGCGAAAGGAATCAAGGATTCCCTGGTACTAATCGATTCCCTTGCCTTTATCGTAAATGTACCGAGTAAGACCGTTGTTACGGCAATGGATCAGACGGAAACACAATCAAATATTTTCACAAATATAGATGGCGCAGTAATTATGTAACCGGACCTTAACGGAGGTTATATGGATTCTGACTGACAGAGGAATCCAGCAAAGAATGCCATCTTGGGAGGTCAATGTACTATGATGAGATCATTGTTCTCTGCTGTGTCGGGTCTTAAGACACACCAGACGAGAATGGATGTAATTGGTAACAATATTGCAAACGTAAATACAGAAGCATTTAAAGCTTCCAGCGTAAGATTCAGTGAGTTGATGTATCAGACACTTTCTACTGCTTCCGGCGGAGATGGTGCATTAGGAACAGGTGGAGTGAATGCCAAGCAGATTGGTCTTGGTGTCAATACGGCATCAACCACCATCAACATTACAGGTGCCGGTTCTTCTGAAACAACCGGAAACCCTTTCGATTTAAAACTTACAGACAGTCAGACAACAAATTTCTTTATTGTCAGTGATGGTACAAATACCATGTTTACCCGTGCCGGTTCTTTCTATGTGGATGGAAACGGATTTCTGTGCATGAGCTCTACCGGATATACGGTACAGGGCTGGCAGGTAGATAAGACAACCGGTGAAATCCGTAAGGATACAGTCACTCCACTGCAGGTAATGGCTCCGGATAATACAACATCTTCACCGGAGGCAACCACAAAAGCTCATGTCAGCGGGATACTGGATAAAGAGGATACCAATGTCACCAGTGATGATGGATATGTGATGACACTGGGATTCTTTGATGATTTAGGATATAACTATACTGCAAAGTTCGCTGTAAAAAAGATTGAGGACAGCCAGCAGTCCGGTTCCGGAACAACGGGAGGCGGTACAGGAACTACAACAACCACAGACAAGACAAACCGGTTTTTTATTAGTCTGACTGATATTCAGGACTCCAAGGGAAAATCTATTATTCCCACCACAGGGACTTCTGATGCAGATATTGAAAAAAGCAAAAGGGATAACTTAAATAAGATATGGGGCAAAGTTTCCATGAATCAAAGTACAACAGGAACCGGAGGGACAACGGGGACTGGAGGTACGACCGGAACTACAACAGGAACAGCGGATCCGCTTGGCTATGTTATGGTGTTTGATGCAAATAAGGGAACATTTGTCAGAGTATCTGATAAGCTTGATGGAACCGCAGCAGCGGGAACCACAGGTGGAAATACTACAACAGGTGGAACTACAACAGGAACAGCACAAAACGAAATCTTATCCCAGATGCTGAACCTGAAAGCAGTATTTCAAAACGGTGTTGTTAACTCAAATGGTACCACAGGTGGAAATACCACCACAGGTGGAACTGCCACAACAGATCCGACAGCAAATGTAAAATCGAACTTTAAAAATATAGAGATTGATTTTTCCGCAGCAAAGAATTTAAGCAACGGCGGAAAATCATCCTTAAAGATGGAAAATGGTACAACCAAAGGACAGGACACCGGAAAAAGACTTGGTGCCATGATTGGTCTGACCGTTGACCAGAGTGGTAAGATTTACGGAAGCTATGACAATGGTAATACGGAACTGTTAGGGCAGATTGCCGTTGCGCAGTTTGCCAATGCATCCGGTCTTGAGAAGGTTGGTAATAACTGCTATCAGACAACTTTAAACTCCGGTGAGTTTGATGGAGTTGGTGTTGCTGTGGATGCAGACGGAAGCAAGATAGAGTCCGGTCAGTTGGAAATGTCAAATGTGGATTTATCCGGCCAGTTTACGGATATGATCATTACGCAGAGAGGATTTCAGGCAAACTCCCGTGTAATCACTGTTTCAGATACGCTTCTTGAGGAACTGATCAATCTGAAGAGATAGGTAATTACAAAAATAAAAACGTTGGGAAATAGCATTTTTGGCTATCTCCCAACATTTTTTTGCAGTTTTAGACTCTTTTTAACAAAAAGGAAGTAGACAAGAACGAGAAAGTTTAGTAAAATCATATAAAAGGGTTTTTTGCAGGAGTTTGTCGAGTATGTCTGCTGAGTCCTAATATAAAGAAAGTGGAAGGTGTTATTCATGGATATAGCGTCATTGATTTCAATTGTACTCGGTCTGGTCATGGTTATATTTGGTATTTTGTCCAGTAATAGTTTCGCTTTTTCAGCTATTACAGATATGTATATTGATTATCCATCGCTTATCATCACATTCGGTGGTTCCATCTGTAGTACACTGGGGTGTTTTAAGCTTGCAGATGATATCAACTCTTTAAAGTCGATTTCCCTGCCATTTAAAGACAAAGCCTATGATCCGTCAGCTACGATACATACAATTATTGATCTCTCCAATGTCGGTCGTAAAGAAGGTCTTCTGGCATTAGAGGAGGCGGCAAACGGAATTGAGGATGAATTTCTTAAGAAAGGAATTATGCTTGTCGTGGATGGTACGGATCCGGAACTGGTTCGGGGAATTCTGGAGACAGACCTCATGTGCGTGGAGACAAGACACAAGAATGTAATCAAATTCTGGGAAAAATGGGCGGAGATGGGTCCTGCCTGGGGTATGATCGGTACCCTGTTGGGACTCATTGCCATGTTGAATAAACTGAATGATCCGTCAGCTATCGGACCGCAGATGTCTGTCGCACTTATTACCACATTATATGGTTCACTGATTGCCAACTGGCTGTGTGCGCCGATTGTGGGAAAATTAAATACCAATAACGATCTTGAAGTAACAAACAGACAGATCACGATTGAGGGGCTTTTGTCTATTCAGGCAGGAGAGAACCCCCGTGTCATTGAGGAAAAGCTCAAGTCATTCCTGTCACCTACTGTACGTGCCGGTATGACAGACAGCACTGGAGGTGAAGAGTAGTGCCGAAAAAGAGACAGGAGGATCCGCCAAAAGGTTCTCCGGCGTGGATGAGTACCTTCTCGGATCTTATGAATCTTTTACTTTGCTTTTTCGTATTGCTTTTCTCCATGTCAACCGTTGATACGGAAAAGCTGCAGGCAGTGGTTGCATCATTGCAGAGCAGTATCAGTATTCTTCCCTCAGGTGGAGCAAGTATTGGTGAGGGAGAGATGATTTCCGCCGGTGTCCGTCAGCTGGAATTTCTGGATTCCTATTATAATGAGATGGCAAATTCCAAATCGGAGGATGGAGACAACAATGGAGGTTCCAAAAACGTTTCTGAGGAGTATGAGAAGCAGGAACTTGCAGAGTCGGAGAAGATGGCAGAGGAAATTCAAAAGGAGATTGATAATTCCCAGTTGTCCGGAAAAGTAGATGTGGATTTTAATGCCGAATATGTAAAACTGAATTTAAACGGTTCTATCCTTTTTGCCTCAGGAAAATCGGATCTGGTTAAGAAAGCCGTTCCCATTGTGGACAAGATAGGACATATTTTGGAAAAGTACAACAAAAATATCATCGAGGTAGAAGGACATACGGACAATGTTCCAATCCATTCTGCAAAGTATGAGAGCAATGAAGTACTATCCGTTTACCGTGCCCTTTCTGTGACGAACCGTCTGAGAAAGAATGAAAAGCTGGATCCGAAGTATATCAAGTTTGCCGGACGGGGGGATTATGTACCAGTGGCAGATAACAGTACTGCAGAGGGACGTGCACAGAACCGAAGGGTTGAAATTAAGATTTATAACTCGTACAATTCAGATGTGAAGGAAGATTAGAGGGAGTAAGCCATGAAGAAAAATTTAATTTCTGTTATTATTCTTGCACTTGTTTTTGCAAATTTTGTATTGACAGCTATTTTAATGTTTTCCGTATTACCGGAGACCAAGAAGGCGAATACATTGATTGAGAAGGTGTGTTCCGCTATTGATCTGGATTTAAACAGTGGTGCTGCAACAGGAACCAGCAATGTCCCGATTGATCAGCAGGAAATCTATAAGGTAAGTGCAGGAGAGGATTTAACAACCAATCTTGCAGATGGCTCTGATGGAAAAACCCATTATGCAGTCTTAAATGTATCACTTGTCCTGAATACAAAGAGTGATAACTATAAGAAGTATAATCAGGAATTTCTCACAAATCAGGATGATACCATTAAAAATGATATTATAAAGGTGGTCAGCGGATATACATTTGATGAATTTAATCATAAGTCAGACGATATCAAAAAAACAATTCTTTCAGATATGCAGAAGTTATTCGGAAAGGACTATGTGATTGGAGTTAACTTTTCTAAGCTGACTGCACAATAGGATATACAGGTGGTGAAAGACAGATGGGTGACGTATTATCTCAAAATGAGATAGACAACTTACTGGCAGCATTAAGCACCGGTGAGCTGGACGTAGATGATATAAAAGATAATAAAGAAAAGCAGGTTAAAAATTACGATTTTGCCCGTCCTTCCAAGTTTTCGAAAGAGCATCTTCGTACTTTGGAGATTATTTTTGAACATTATGGCAGACTTCTTTCCACGAATCTTCCGGTTTACTTAAGGAAGAATGTTCAGGTGGAAGTGATGAATTCCGAGGCGGTTACCTATTCAGAGTTTTCCAATGCACTGTCCAATCCGGTGCTTTTGGGAATTGTGAATTTTGCTCCGCTTCAGGGGAATATCATTATTGAGATGGCTTCCAATCTGGGATATACTGTTGTTGACCGTATGCTGGGAGGACGGGGAGACCCGATGGATAAGGTGCGTGATTTCTCAGAGATAGAACTTTTGATCATTGAAAGGATTATGATCGTATGTGTCAATCTGTTACAGGAACCCTGGGAGAATGTCCTTGAGATTCATCCACGTCTGGAAAGGATTGAGACAAATTCCCAGTATGCGCAGATTATTTCTCCCAGTGAGATGATTGCCATTGTTACGATTAATTTAAAAATCGGAGAAGTTGAGGGACTGATGAACATCTGTCTTCCATATTTGACACTGGAGGATGTTATTGATAAACTGAATACCAAGTACTGGTATTCTAATATGCAGGATCAGGATGAGCATGATTACACGGAGGCCATTGAGTCACTGATTCAGAGGGCTCAGGTTCCGGTGAAAGCAGTGCTTGGAAACAGTATAGTTTCTGTCAGCGATTTTTCTATGCTGCAGCCAGGCGATATTATCAGGCTTGACCGTAAGGTGGAAGATGAGCTGGATATTTATGTGGGAAATATTCGTAAATTTACTGCGCTTCCCGGATCATCGGGAGATAAATATGCAGTTAGGATCACTTCGGTGATTAGAGAGGAGCAATAAAGTATGGATGGAGTATTATCGCAGGAGGAAATCAATGCACTGCTGAATGACCCGGGTGCAGGTGCGGGGAATGGTGGTACAGAGAGCGAGCTTTCCGATGCGGAAAAGGATGCCATTGGCGAGATTGCCAATATCAGCATGGGAACAGCGGCCACTACTCTGTTCTCACTGGTTAACCGGAAGGTGGAGATTTCTACACCGGTAGTATCCTATGCGACATGGGATGATATTGTTCAGCAGTATGAACGCCCGTGTGTTTTTATCCGTATTGCATATACTGTGGGACTGGATGGAAGCAATCTTCTGGTGCTGAAAGAAAATGATGTTAAGATTATTACGGATCTGATGATGGGTGGTGACGGAACCAATGCCACAGAAGGAGAACTGGGGGAGTTGCATTTAAGTGCAATCAGTGAGGCCATGAACCAGATGATGGGGTCAGCGGCTACCTCACTTTCCTCTATGTTAAGCCGAAAGATAGATATCAGTCCGCCAACAGCAACAGTGATTGATCTGACAGAGGATATTGATGAATCAATGATTGATTCATTTCTCTCGGGACAATTTGTTAAGATTTCTTTTCGAATGGAGATTGGAAATCTTGTGGATAGTGAGATTATGCAGCTGTATCCGATTTCTTTTGCAAGGGAAATGTGTGCAGGAGTTACCAAGACCATGGAGATTGACAACCAGAGTGTTGTTTCCGATTCTGCACCGACAGCAGCTAATCCGCAACAGGAGGCACCGGCATCGCAGCCGGCAGCTTCGCAGAACGCAGCACAGATGGGACAGCCTATGATGGGGCAGCCAATGCAGCCGATGATGGGACAACCTATGATGGGGGCTATGATGAATCAGAATATGGGACAGCCGGTAAATGTTCAGCCGGCACAATTCAGTGCATTTGCCGGAGGTAATGTGGGAACCTACCAGCCGGAAAATATTGGTTTGATTATGGATGTACCGCTCGAAGTTACTGTTGAGCTGGGAAGAACAACAAAATCAATTTCCGACATTTTGGATTTTGGACCTGGCAAAATTATTGAACTTAATAAACTTGCAGGAGAACCGATTGATGTACTTGTCAATGGCAAGTATGTTGCAAAAGGCGAAGTTGTAGTGATTGAGGAAAGTTTTGGAGTACGTATCACGGAAATTGTGAATGCTTCAAGACCGGGCGGAAAGTAGTAGAAGCGTATGGAAAGCTTTTTTCAGCTGCTGGGAGCTTTACTGATTTTTGCATTTGTAATACTTCTCACCTACCTTACTACCAGATGGATAGCGGGATTTCAAAAGGTTCGCAGCCATAATAAAAATCTTCGGATTGTGGAAACAATGGGGATCGGAAATAACAAGATGATCAGTATCGTGGAAGCGGGGACTGTTTATCTTGTTGTTTCCGTGGGAAAGGATGAAGTACATCTGCTGGCACAGCTGACGAGAGAGCAGCTTAAGGATTATTCCTTTGAGCAGGAAAATCAGGGAGAACCCCAGGAGTCCTTCTCGGAAATCCTGAAGAAAATAAAAGATAAGCTACCAAAGAAGCAGGATGGAAATGAGTAAAAGGAAAAAAATATACTGCACATTAAGTTTTCTGTTTGCCTGTGCAGTTCTAATACTTACAATTACATTATGTGCGGTAAGACCAAAGGCTGTTTTTGCGGCATCCATGGATCCGGACAGTATCACGGAAATGACACCGAAGGATACGGAAGGTGCTGACCATAACACGGACAGCACAGACGGATTGTCTATTGTCTATAATAATAAAAACGGTTCCGTCTCAACTCCAATTAAGATGCTTTTGGTACTTACGATTCTGACGTTAGCACCATCGATTCTGATTATGCTGACATCTTTTACAAGAATCATTATTGTGCTCCATTTTATAAGAACCGCTATTGGAACACAGACAGCACCTCCGAACCAGGTATTGATCGGACTTGCACTGTTTCTGACATTTTTCATAATGTGGCCAACCTTTCAGCAGATTAATAAGAATGCAATTCAACCGCTGGACCGTGGAGAGATTACCCAGGAGCAGTTTTTTAAGGCGGCGGAGCAGCCAATACGGGAGTTTATGATTAAGGATGCCAAGATTCAGATGAGGGATGTCAATTTATTTATGGAGATTTCCGGACAGTCCTATAAGGATACCGAGGAACTTTCTGATGTCCCCTTTATGACACTGGTTCCGGCTTTTATTTTAAGCGAACTTCGGAAAGCCTTTATCATGGGATTTTTAATTTATATTCCGTTTATTGTGATAGATATGGTAGTAGCATCGGTTCTCATGTCAATGGGTATGATGATGCTGCCGCCTACAACCATTTCGCTGCCCTTTAAAATTTTATTATTTGTTCTGGCTGATGGATGGAATCTTGTAATAGGTTCCCTTGTCCAGACCTTTTACTAGGAGGCATCGGTATGATTTCACAGGAAGCAATATTAGATATTGCAAGAGATGCAATTTACACAATTATTATTACGTCGGCTCCCCTTTTGATTGTTTCTCTGGTTGTTGGTCTGATTATCAGTATATTTCAGACGGTAACATCCATTCAGGAGCAGACACTTACCTTTGTTCCAAAGATTATTGCTGTTTTTGTTGCCTTGATGATATGCGGATCCTGGATGATGGACAATCTTACCGGTTTTATCGACAGGCTGTGGTCCAATTTCAGTACCTATCTGAGCATGTGACGATATGATTAATTATACGTTTTCGATTGAAAATTTTGAGTATTTTCTCCTTATTCTGGTAAGGGTATCCTGTTTTGTATTTACAGCACCGCTTTTAGGTCAGCAGGGAATTCCGGGCCGGATTAAAATTGGGTTTGCACTGGTGATTTCACTATTGTTGTATCCCGTTGTTGAACGGCCGGAGCTTACCTATGCAAGCGTGGTCGGATATGCAGTGGTTGTTGTGAAAGAGGGAATTACGGGATTGCTGATCGGCTTTGCCGCAAGCATCTGTAATTCTATTGTTTTGTTTGCGGGAAATATCATTGATATGGATATTGGACTGTCCATGGCAACGGAGTTTAATCAGGACACCGGTACAGAATCCACTTTGACAGGAAATCTGTATTATTATCTGGTGCTTCTTCTCATGGTAAGCTCCAATTTATATACCTATCTGATCCGGGCACTTTCGGATTCCTTTGCTGTGATTCCGATTGCACACCAGAAGTTTGAATGGAATCATCTGCTGTCTGCCTTTTCACAGTATATGGTGGATTTGTTTCAGATAGGTTTCCGGATTTTTCTGCCTTTTTTTGCCTGCATCATGATTTTAAACTGTGTGCTTGGAATTATGGCACGGGTAGCTCCACAGATGAACATGTTTTCTGTGGGCATGCAGATGAAAATTCTTGTGGGATTTGTGGTTTTAATGCTTATGGTATTTCTTCTGCCCAGTGTGGCGGATTTTATATTTAAAGAAATTAAGACGATGGTGAGACTTTTTGCAGAGAGTATGTACTGATGTATACCGAAATAATCAAATATTGCGATATAATCTGCAGTGGTTTGCCAAGGATGGCGAAGGCGGGGAAAAGACTGAACCTGCAACGGCAAAAAAACTGCAGGATGCAAGAAAAGAGGGCAAGGTAGCAAAAAGCCGGGAGTTAAATTCCGCCTTTGATCTGCTGGTTTTATTTCTGTGCCTTAAAATTTTTGTCTCCTTTGTGGGAGAAAAATTTTTAGATATTTTCTCCTATGCCTATGAAAATATGCCGGATTTTGTTAGAATAAATGAGGGAAGCCTTTCCACTCATTCCGTAGCGGTAATGATAACGTCTGTTTTGATTAAGAGTCTTATTATTATGCTGCCTTTTATGGCCTTTGGATTTACAGTTACTTTTCTTGTCAGTATTGTACAGGTAGGATGGAAGATTTCCACAAAGCCCATGAAGCCGGAGTTATCCAAGTTAAACCCAATCAATGGGTTTAAGAGAATTTTTTCCAAGGATTCTCTGTTTGAGCTGGTAAAGTCCATTTTTAAAGTCGGCATTATCGTTTACATAGCCATATCTGAGGTGAAAAAGCATGACAATGAGCTGTTTCTACTGTATGATCTGGATATTAAACAGGCAGTTGGCCTGGTTGGCTCCCTGATCATTGACACAGGAATCAAAATCAGTGCAGTCTATCTGATCATTGGTTTTGCAGATTTGATCTATCAGAAACATAAGTTCAATGAAGATATGAAGATGACCAAACAGGAGGTCAAGGATGAGTATAAAAACACCGAGGGAGATCCGCAGATAAAAGGGCGACAGCGCCGAAAGATGCAGGAAGTTTCCCAAAGGCGTATGATGCAGGATGTGCCGAAAGCGGACGTGGTTATCACGAATCCGACTCATTTTGCAGTCGCACTCAGATATGATGCGGGGGTGAGTCAGGCTCCTGTTGTTATTGCAAAGGGTGCAGATTATCTGGCGCAGAAGATTAAAGAGGCTGCGCGGGAAAATAATATTGAGATTGTTGAAAATAAGCCTTTGGCGCGTATGCTGTACCACAATGTGGATGTGGGAGCAGAAATTCCGCCGGAGCTTTATCAGGCAGTTGCAGAGGTACTTGCTGCCGTATATACAGCAAAGAATCCACAATAGAATTGAAATTTATAGCAGAGTGAAAGGAGGTTGTTAAGATGCTGAAGAAAGCAGACATTGGTGTTGGATTATATCTTTTATTTGCAATTGTGTTTTTTATCGTTCCGATTCCTTCGGTGCTTTTGGATGTAATGCTTGCAATCAACATTTCCATTGCGTTAATTATTCTGTTCAATGTTTTATTTGTGCGGGAAGTTCTGGATATGTCATTCTTCCCCACTTTACTTTTGTTTACGACGATTTTTCGTATTTCCTTAAATGTATCATCCACACGTCTGATTCTAAAAACCGGGGATCCTGGAAACGTTGTCCGGACCTTTGGTTCTTTTGTCGGCGGTGGTGATATGGTGGTTGGTACGATTGTTTTCATCGTGCTGATTTTAATTCAGTTTATTGTCATCAATAAAGGTTCTGAGCGTGTATCCGAGGTAACAGCACGATTTACACTGGATGCGATGCCTGGTAAGCAGATGGCAATTGATGCGGATTTAAATACCGGCGCAATTACTGACGCTGAGGCCAAGGAACGGCGTGAAAAGATTCAGAAAGAGTCCAGCTTCTTCGGAGCCATGGATGGTGCTACCAAATATGTAAAAGGAGATGCAACTGCAGGTCTTATCATTACATTTATCAATTTAATCGGTGGAACCATTATGGGTGTCATGAATCAGGGCCTGGGATTTGCCGATGCCATTCAGCAATATGGATTGTTAACTATCGGTGATGGACTGGTATCCCAGATTCCTTCTCTTCTGATTTCCCTGGCAACCGGTATTCTGGTAACGAAGGGATCAAATGAGGCAGATTTCTCAGGAGTACTTGTGAAACAGCTGTTTGGTATTCCGAGAGTTCTTTACATAGTCGGTGCAGTGATTGCTTTCCTTGGTGTGGCGACACCGCTTAATCCATTTCTGTTTCTCGGTCTTGGAGCTGCATTCCTGATTGCCGGCAGAAATATTGATAAGAATATCGGCGAGGAGAGTATCGAGGAGGAAGTACAGCAGGCAGAGACTGAGGCGGAGGAAATCAGAAAGCCGGAAAATGTGGTCTCGCTTCTGCAGGTTGATCCCATTGAACTGGAATTCGGTTATGGTATTATTCCACTTGCAGATGTCAATCAGGGGGGAGATTTACTGGATCGTGTGGTTATGATCAGACGGCAGATTGCTCTTGAACTTGGCACAGTAGTTCCAATTATCCGTCTTCGGGATAATATCCAGTTGAATCCGAACCAGTATATTATTAAAATAAAGGGTGTTCAGGTGACGGAGGGAGAGATCCTTTTTGACCACTATATGGCAATGAACCCGGGATATGTGGAGGAGGAAATTACAGGAATCCCCACCTTTGAGCCTTCTTTTCATTTGCCGGCAATCTGGATTACAGAGGCACAGAGGGAACGGGCAGAGAGTCTTGGTTATACCGTAGTAGATGCACCATCCATTATTGCAACGCATCTGACGGAAGTAATTCGTTCGCATATTGCAGAGCTTCTTACCCGTCAGGATGTGCAGAATCTGGTTAACAATTTAAAAGAGACCAATCCGGTTCTTGTGGACGAATTGATTCCCAAGCTGCTTGGTCTTGGTGAGATTCAAAAAGTGCTCCAGAATCTTTTGGAGGAGGGAATTTCCATCCGGGATCTTCTTTCGATTTTTGAGTCTCTTGCAGACCATGCACAGGCAACGAGGGATACGGATGTACTTACCGAATATGTACGGCAGAGCTTAAAGCGTGCTATTTCCAGCAAATATTTTCCGTCAAACGAGGCCACATCGGTTGTCACGCTTGACCCGAAGATTGAGCAGGAAATTATGTCCTCTGTAAAACAGACGGAGCAGGGAGCATATCTGACTCTGGATCCGGAGCGGACAAAAGCAATTATGGATTCTGTCCGTACAGAAACGGAAAAACTGGAAAATATGGGAAAGAATCCGATTATTATTACATCGCCCATTGTGCGGATGTATTTTAAAAAGCTTACAGAAGATTACTTTAAAGATCTGATCGTGGTTTCTTACAACGAAGTGGAGTCTGATGTAGAGCTGCAATCAGTAGGGATGGTGACGGCGTAAAATGACAATCAATAAATTTCAGGGAAAAACACAGGAAGAAGCAATCGAAAAGGCGAAGGAAGAACTGGGTGAACACGCGGTAATCATGAATATCAGAGAGATTAAGCCGAAGGGACTTTTCCGTGCGTTTAAAGATTCTACCTTTGAAGTAACTGCCGCGGTTGAGGAAAAGGAACAATTTGCGGGGGTGATGCAGAATGCTTCGCAGGAGACAAAGAAACTTCATGATATGATAAATCTTGCTGCGGATGAGAAAATTACAATCCCAAGACCGGAGTATTCACAGGCAGACAGACTGGAGGCGGTTGCGATGCAAAAACCACAAATGTCAGCACAGGAAACCGAAGAAAAAAAGCTTGAGGAGAGACTGGATGATTTGTCAGACCGGCTGGCAAAGACATTAGGAGACAGACTTCCGAAGGAACCGGAGCCGGTGAAGGAACCCACGTCCGAGGAACTTAACTTTGTACGCATTCTTTATTCCACTCTTTTAAAAAATGAGGTGTGCGAACAGTATGTAAATCAGATACTTGGGGAGATTGAAAAGTTTATTCGCCCGGGACACAGTGTGGATACCATTCTTTCCAATGTATACCAGAAACTGATTCTTCGTTTTGGACAGCCAAAGTCGCTGGAACTGGAGAAAGGAAAGCCTCATGTTCTCTTTTTTATCGGACCTACAGGAGTTGGAAAAACAACAACGATTGCAAAAATAGCTTCGAAATACAAGGTGGATTATGAGAAAAAAGTTGCTTTTATTACGGCTGATACTTACAGAATTGCGGCTACCGAGCAGCTTCAGGTATATGCAAATATTCTTGACGCGCCTATGTCTATCGTGTATTCTAAAGATGAACTGAATGCCGAGGTGGAAAAGTATTGCGAGGACGATCTTATTTTCGTTGATACGGCAGGATTTTCACATAGAAATGAAGAACAAAAGGGAGATATCAAAACTTTGATCGGGGGGCTTAGTGAGGACTATACAAAGGAAGTATTTCTTGTCCTCAGTGCCACCACGAAATACAGAGATTTGCTGGAAATTGTAGATACCTATCGTACAATTTCTGATTTTAAACTTATTTTTACAAAACTGGATGAAACAACTACTTACGGGAATATGCTTAATATCAAGCTCTATTCCGGTGCTGATCTTTCCTATACCACAAATGGGCAGAATGTGCCGGACGATATTGAATTGTTTGATTCGCAGAAAATCGTAAAAAAACTGTTGGGAGGCAATTCGTAATGGATCAGGCAGAGCAACTGCGCAATGTTATAAAACTGCATAATCAGAATCAACAGAATGTTGCACGGATTGTCACAGTTACCAGTGGAAAAGGAGGAGTAGGGAAATCCAGTCTTACAGTAAATCTTGCTGTCTGCCTTCGCAAGGCAGGAAAGAGGGTTATTATTTTTGATGCAGATTTCGGACTTGCAAATGTGGAAGTAATGTTTGGGGCAATTCCCAAATTCAGTCTTGCAGACTTTATATACAGAGGAAAAAACATTAAGGATGTAATTACACCGGGACCTATGGACATCGGTTTTATTTCCGGCGGCTCAGGAATCATCGGGTTAAATAATCTGACCAGAGAACAGATTTTATATCTGGTCACATCAATCAATGAACTAAATGATATGGCAGATTATATTTTAATTGACACGGGTGCCGGAATTAACGATCAGGTACTTGAATTTGTTATGGCAAGTCCCGAAGTGCTTCTTGTTACAACACCGGAGCCGAGTTCCCTTACAGATTCCTATTCCCTGCTTAAGGTATTATACAGGAATCCGGGATTTTCTGATGCGGATACAAAGATACATATTGTCGCGAACCGGGTGAATTCCAGAGAAGAGGGGCAGGCACTTTATGAGAAGGTCAACTCTGTGGTGTCTCAGTTTTTACATGGAAGTTTAAATTTTCTGGGGATGATTCCGCAGGATTTGGCATTGGAGAAAGCAGTTCGCCAGCAGAAAACAGTGGCACTTAGCTATCCGAATGCGAAATCATCACATGCAATTGAAAATCTTGCAGAGAATCTGCTGAATGGAACACAGGAAGAAATAAGAGAGCGATGGGGCATTGTACAGATGTTTTCCAGTTTTTTGTCGAACAGAAAATAGGAGATTAGAGTATGGAGCTGTCAGATGTTATTAAGCCAGGAGATAAAATTGATATCAAAATAACTCATCAGGTGAACCAGGAGGAAAACGGTGGAGAGATTGCAAAGGTTTACCGTAGTCTTGTTACGGATATTTTTTCCAATCTGGAGCTTGAGATTGCGATGCCGACTTACGGCGGTAAAATGATTCTCTTTCAGGCTGATCTGGAGTGTGATTTTGTATTTTATACAAAGGCGGGAATGTATCGCTGCCAGGCCGTAATAAAGAACCGGTATAAAAAGGATAATCTCTATCTGCTTCGGATTTTAATTACTTCCAAGCTTGAAAAATTCCAGAGAAGAGAGTTTTTTAGAATTTCCTATAATACGTCCGTGAAATTTTATCATTTGACAGAGGAAACGGCAAAACTTGATACAACAGAAAAATTATTTGAAGCCGTTCAGAAGATTGAGTATATGGATGCTGCATGCACCGGTATCACACAGGATATAAGTGGAGGTGGAGTCCGCCTTATATCAGATATTGCCCTGGAAAGAGGACAATTTATTTTTCTTTCACTGAGACTGACCAATGATAAATATGATGATACTTTCCATTTACCGGGACAGATTATAGCAGCAGAACAGCATCCGGATCGCCCGGAGATGTTTATTTACCGGGTGAAATTTTTATTCCGGGATCTGAAGGACCGTGAAAAAATCGTACGTTTTGTGTTTGAGGAAGAGAGACGAATCCGCAGAAAAGAAATTGGGTGATAAAATGAAAAAAAACATTTTAGTAGTTGATGATTCTGCACTCATGAGAAGGGTTATGTGTGATATAATCAACTCAGATAATAAATTTCAGGCAACGGATTATTGCAGAGATGGACTTGAGGCATATGAAAGGCTGAAAGAAAAAAGCTATGACGGGGTTATTTTAGATGTCAATATGCCCCGTATGGATGGTCTGCAATTGCTGGAGCGGTTACAAAAGGAAAAGATTCGCGCAAATGTTGTAATGGTAAGCTCGCTTACGAGTAAAGATGCAGATGTTACGATACTTGCAATGGAGCGTGGAGCGATTGATTTTGTGACAAAGCCGACGAACATTATCGAGGCAAAGGGTGAGGAATTTAAAAAAAACCTGCTGGGGGTTTTGAATGCTGTCTTTTCATCAAATTCCCTGGTACGGAGAATGAATTCCACAGCAAAACCTGCTGCAAGGGAGGAAGCACCAAAGAGACTGAAATCCACCGGGAAGAATAAGCTGGTTGCGCTGGCCTGTTCCACCGGAGGACCGAAGGCACTGCAGAGTGTGATTCCAAAGCTTCCGAAGAATCTGGATGCACCGATGGTATTGGTTCAGCATATGCCCGCAGGATTTACCAAATCCATGGCAGAACGGCTGAATGACCTGAGTGAGATTACTGTGCAGGAAGGAGCAGATGGGGATAAGCTGGAAAAGGGGCATGTCTATGTTGCACCCGGGGGAAAGCACATGCTTGTCACCAGGGCGGCGGACGGAACCCATCATATTAGCCTCGATGATAAAACTCCGGCAGTCGGAGGATTAAAGCCATGTGCAAATATTACATATGATTCTCTGACAAAAACCGGATATGACGAGATTATCTGTGTTGTGCTGACCGGAATGGGAGCTGACGGAACCAAAGGAATTATGAGCCTTGGACGTCTGAAACCGATTCATGTCATTGCACAGAATGCAGAGACCTGTGTTGTATACGGAATGCCAAAAGCCATCTATGAAGCAGGCATGGTGGATGAAGTTGTACCGTTAGAAGAAGTTGCCCGGACAATCACAAAGAATGTGGGGGTAAAATAACATGGATGTAAGTCAGTATCTGGAAATTTTTATTGATGAAAGCGGCGAACATTTGCAGACTCTAAGTGACTGCATTATGGAACTGGAAAAAGAGCCGGATAACAAGGATGTCATTAACGAGATTTTCCGTGCTGCCCACTCCTTAAAGGGAATGGCCGGTACAATGGGATTTAAGAGAATGCAGCATCTGACTCATGATATGGAGAACGTATTTCAGGAGGTCAGAAGCGAGAAAATCCATGTGGACAGTCAGATGATCGATCTGCTGTTTAAATGTCTGGATGCAATTGATGGCTATCTCGAAAATATCAAGGCATCCTCAGACGAGGGAGAAGAAGATAACGAGGTTATCATTAAGGAACTGAATAATTTCCTTGCAAAGGCAAATGGTGAAGCACCGGCAGAACCAGCTGCACCGGCAGAACCGGCAAAAGAGGAAGTGGCGGATGATGGAAACCACAGACTTTATAAGGAAATCGAGCTGACAGATCAGGAAAGGGAAGCTGTTGTGGCAGCAAAAGACAGCGGCATGCATATTTATGGTGTGACAGTTCTGATTCAGAAAGACTGCCTGTTGAAGGCAGCAAGGGCTTTCCTCGTATTTCGCGAGGTTGAAGCGTTTGGTGAGATTTTAGTATATCGTCCCAGTTCACAGGATGTAGAGGATGAAAAATTTGATCTGGAGTTCAGCTTTTATATCAGTTCATCCGAAAGTTTTGAGAAGATACAGAAGGCAGCAAAAAATGTTTCTGAAATTGAGGATGTTGTGGGCGAGGAACTAACCGATTTCGCTCCGAAGGTTGTAGAAGAAGAAAAAAAAGAGGAACCGGAGGCAAAGCCGGCTGAAACCAAACCGGAGACAAAGCCGGCACCGAAAGCACCGGAAAAGAAGAGTGCACCGGTAAAGAAAGCCAGTGCAGGAAAGCCAGCGACGAGCCGCACAGTACGTGTGGATATTGAGAAGCTGGATGCCCTGATGAATCAGGTTTCTGAGCTTATTATCGCAAAGAACAGCCTTGTTTCCATCAGTTCGACGGAAGAGGGCGGTTTTAACAATCAGGGATTCCATGAACAGATTGAATATCTGGAGCGGATTACCACAAGTCTGCATGAATCCGTTATGAAAGTACGAATGGTTCCAATTGAGAGTGTTGTCAATAAGTTCCCGAGAATGATCCGTGATCTGTCCAGAACACTTAACAAAAAGATGGAACTGGTGATGACCGGTGAAGATACGGAACTGGATCGTACAGTAGTAGATCAGATTGGAGATCCACTTCAACATTTACTTAGAAATTCGGCAGACCATGGTCTTGAGGATACAGAGGTTCGTCTGCAGAGAGGAAAGCCGGAAGTTGGTACCATTTTCCTTAATGCTTACCAGGAAGGCAATAATGTCATCATTCAGGTAGGAGATGACGGTAACGGAATTGATATTGAAGCCGTCAAGGGTAAAGCAATTGAGCGGAATATCATTACACCTGAGCAGGCTGAGGCAATGTCTGAAAAGGAAATCATTAATCTTCTGTTTATGCCAAGCTTTTCTATGGCAAAGAAGATTACCGATATTTCCGGACGAGGTGTTGGACTGGATGTTGTGAAGTCCAATATTGAACAGTTAGGCGGTGATGTGGAGGTTAAGACAAAACTCGGGGAGGGGACAACCTTTACCGTTCGCCTGCCGCTTACACTTGCGATTATTCAGGCCCTTATGGTAGAAGTCCGTGATGAAAAGTATGCCATTGCCCTTGGGTCTATTGCAAATATTGAGAGTGTTCCGGCAAAGGATATTAAGTATGTAGAGGCAAAAGAGGTCATTCATCTGCGTGGAAGTGTAATTCCTCTTATTCGTCTGGACAAGCTTTTAGATTTGCCGCCTCATGAAGAAGATCCGGAAAACCTTACCGTTGTTATTGTAAAACGGGGAGACAGTCAGGTGGGTCTTGTTGTGGATGATCTGATGGGACAGCAGGAAATCGTAATTAAGTCTCTCGGTAAATACATCAATGGAAATAAGCTGATCAGTGGTGCAACCATCCTTGGTGATGGTGAGGTCGCTCTGATTCTGGATGTTAATACATTAATGTAATGGGGGTGGAGTACAATGGCTATGTCAAATAATCAGATTGCGGAGAAAGAAAGTCAGAATTCAGAGAAAGAGGTCAAGCAGTACATTGTTGTACAGATTGGTTCTGAAAAATACGGAATTGATATCAGCTATGTGGACAATATTGTCCGCATGCAGAAGATAACCCGTGTGCCTAAGGCACAGGTATATTTTAAAGGAATTATCAACCTGCGCGGTGAAATCGTACCGGTTATGAGTTTACGTCTTAAAATGGGACTGGAGGATGATAATTTTACCTCGGCTTCCCGCATTATTATTCTTAAATTTGAAGATAAGGGATCTCTTGGCGTAATCGTGGATGAAGTTTGTGAGGTTGTAAATCTGTCAGATGATCAGATTGAGAATAATAATATCTCATCCAGCCACGGAAAAGATTCCTTTATCAATGGAATCGGATCTAATGGAGAACAGCTCATTTCGCTCCTGGAACTTGGGGCGATTGTAGACGAAAAAGATAATGCATAACATGATGGATAGTGAGGCTATGCCTCACTATCCATGGTTATTGGGAGGAATAGGATGAGTGAATTTACACTGGACCATGTTAATGAGATGTATATTGATGTTCTGCGGGAAATAGGAAATATTGGTGCAGGGAATGCAACAACATCTCTGGCAAGCATGATTAATGAACAGATTAATATGAATGTCCCGAAGGTGGAACTGATGGAGGCATCTAAGCTTAGTTCCGCAATCTGTCCGGAGGATGAGATTATTGTGGGGATTTTTCTTGAGGTTATGCATGATATTACAGGAAGCATGATGTTCCTGATGCGCATGGGTTCCGCCCATTACCTTGTAAACCGGTTGATGGGGCGTGACCCGGACTGTCAGAATGATTTTGATGAGATGGATCTTTCAGCAATGAAGGAAATTGGAAATATCATTGCAGCCTCCTATCTGTCAGCACTTTCCAGTATGACAGGACTTACCATTATGCCATCCATTCCATATATCGCAGTAGATATGGCAGGGGCAATTTTGAGTGTACCGGCGATTCAGTTTGGACAGCTTGGAAATAATGCACTTTTGATCGAAACAGAATTTGGAGATGACAGAATGATCAATGGTTATTTCATTCTGATGCCGGAAGAAAACTCATATGAAAAAATATTATCATCCCTGGGAATTCAGCTATAGGAGAAAGAAAGTATGGGCGAATTGATTAAGGTTGGAATGGCAGATCTGAAAGTCGCCAAGGCTCCTGACACGCTGACAACGCTCGGGCTTGGGTCATGTATTGGATTGACATTGTATGATCCGGTAAAAAAGGTTGGCGGATTGGTACATTACATGCTGCCGGACAGCACAAAACTGAAAAATAATACAAACATTGCCAAATTCGGGGATACAGGAATTCGTGAATTACTGAAACAGATACTTGCCATTGGGGCAAACCAGCGCAGACTTGTATCCAAGATTGCAGGTGGTGCATGCATGTTTGAAACCAGCGGTTTATCTTCGATTGGAAATGTAGGAGCGCGGAATGCAGAGCAGGCAAAGCTTGTGTTAAAGCAGCTTGGAATTCCGTTAGTTGCAGAGGATACCGGTTTAAATTACGGTAGAACTGTAGAATTGGATTGTAATACCGGAGATTTTCTTATTAAATCAGTAGGAAAATCTTCGAAGGTAATATAGGGGAAAACAAAATGAAAACCAATGGTGTACCGGCTGTTATTATGCTGACAGCGGGATTGATTGACTGTGTGCTTTCCATTTACCGGCATTTGGATTTGTGGACATTTACAAAAAGGCTTTTTCTGGTTCTGCTGGTGTTTTATGTCATCGGCTGTGTTGTGAAAATAATTTTAGATCATAGTTTTAAAGTTATGGATGATAAAAACGAAAACGAGAATGAACTGGAAGAAGAAAAGGGTCTTGATGCTGCAGAGGAAGAACAGGACAATAAAGAAGAGTCAGAGGCAGATGCTTCGGATGAACCAAAGGAACAGGACAGTGAGTAACTGGGCGGGTTGATGTAGATGAAAACTGCGGAAAGAGATAAACTATGGGAAGCGTATCGTAAGAAACATACGCAGGAAATCAGGGAGCAGCTCATAATTGAATATTCACAGCTCGTCAAGCTGGTTGCAGGACGTTTAAGCATGTATCTGGGACATAACGTGGAGTATGATGATCTGGTAAGCTATGGGATTTTTGGGCTCATTGATGCAATCGATAAATTTGATGCAGACAAAAATGTAAAGTTTGAAACCTATGCAAGCCTTAGGATTCGAGGAGCGATACTGGATCAGATCCGTAAAATGGACTGGATACCGCGAAGCGTCAGACAGCGTCAGCGAAAAATAGAAGATGCCATGAAACAGGTGGAACTTCGTACCGGAAAGACGGTTACTGATGAAGAAATTGCCCGGCAGCTTGAAATTACCACAGATGAGCTTTGCAGCTGGCAGACGGAACTTAAGGTGACAAATGTTGTCTCTTTGAATGAATTCGAGGATAATGATGGTCCGGATCCGATTTTGGATTCTTCTCATCCGGAACGTTTTGCCCAGCCGGAGGATGTTGTGGCAGCTGCAGAACTTAAAGAAAAGCTGAGGGAATCTTTGGATGTCCTGACTGAGAAGGAACGACGGGTGATTGAACTCTATTATTACGAAGATATGACATTAAAGGAAATCAGTAAAATTCTTGGGGTGTCGGAGTCACGTATTTCCCAGCTTCATACAAAGGCACTGAATAAGATGAAAAAGAAAATGGGACCATATATGAATATTTTGGTAGAGTAGGAGTTACATATGCCGATAGCACCAATTAACTATGCAACAATTCAAAGAACTGCAGATATTGAAAACGTAAAAATGCAGCAGGATGCAAAGCCTGCTGTTGACCAGCAGAATATCCAGGTGCAGGTGGAGCACCGGGAGGATGCACTGCGAAATCAGGTATTAAATCCAGAAAAAAATGATAAACCTGACAATCATATGGATGCCAGGGAAGAGGGAAAGAACAAGTATAAAAAACAGGGAACCGTCAAAAAGAAGGCAAAAGGGGAGAAAGATGTTTCTTCCAATGCTTTCCGTGGTGGATTTGATGTGAAAATTTGAGGATAAAACATGACAGGTGTAGAGATTACGTTAATTCTGGCAGGAATCTTTCTGATACTTGGAAGTTTTTTTGTACAGGAAAAGCTTTCGCCAAGAGATGTGGACGAAATTACCAGGTTAAGTGAAAAAGAATTGAAAATTATTGTGGAGAGGCAGTTAAAGAGAGCCAATGATGAGGTAGAAGCGTCCATTGATGAGATGATGGATGAATCCATGGAAATTGCAAAACGTGCTATGGAGAAGGAAACCAATGAAAAAATCATGGCAATTAATGAATACGCCAATACGGTGATTGAGTCCATGAATAAAACCCATAACGAGATCCTTTTTCTTTACAATATGTTAAATGACAAGCATACCGAGTTGACAGGTCTTGTTTCACAGCTTCAGCAGTTTATGGAACAGGTAAAGAAAACAGAACGGGAAATTGTAGACCGGATTTCCGATGCGGTAAATGATGTACCGAGGAAAAAGGAAACCACTGTTCCGGAGTATGCATCTGTACAAAGAACAGCTGCGGTGCAGAAGACTTCCGCAGAGGGTGAAGCAGAAACCGGGAAAACACCATCGGGCCGAAAGAGAACGCCGGTACAGGATGTGAGCAGTTTTAATGATCAGGTACTTTACCTTCATCAAAATGGAGCATCTGATGTGGAAATAGCGCGTCAGCTTGGCCGGGGACTGGGCGAGGTGAAACTGGTATTAGGTTTGTACAAAGGGGAAGATGTCAGTGAGATTTAAATATTATTTACGTGGGTGCGGACTTGGCATTGTGGTTGCTGTAGTTGTTATGATTGCTGCCATCCATTCCCATGGAGGACTTATGACGGATGATAGGGCGATGGAGCGGGCATCGGAACTTGGTATGATCATGCCGGAGAATACGGAAAAAGAAACACAGGCGACGGAACTTCCGATAAAGGAAACCACATCACCGGATACGGAAAAACATTCCGGTCAGGTAACTCAGAAAATCCCGAATACTCTGCAGAAATCTTCGGAATCTGAAAAAAAAGATGACGCAGATAATAAAAATAAAACATCTGAGATAAAAGGAACGGAGAAGGAATCAGAAAAGAAGGAATCAGAAAAAAACAATTCCGAGAAGCAGGATTCCCAGAAACAGGATTCCGAAAAGACGGACGTGGCTAAGAAAAACGGGACCTCTACAAAAAAGACAGATTCTGATTCGGAAGAGGAGACAATAACTTTTACAATCCGAGGCGGTGAATACTGCAGAAAAATTGCCCAAAACCTTTATGACAAGGGTCTGGTGGAGGATGCAGAAGAGTTTCGAAAGTATATGCAGGAGCATGATTATGATAATCTGATCCGTGTGGGGACCTACCAGCTAAAAAAAGGAATGGATTATAAGGAAATCGCAAAAATTCTTACAACGAGACCAAATTAAAAGCTTGTTAAAAAATTGTAACAGAAAATTTAAAAAATCGCAGGAAATCCTTGCAAAGAGACCTTTGGTATGATATAATGCCAAAGGTTTTAATTTTATCAATCACATGTATGGAGGATGCCGGTGCCGGATTTACGCTTTCCGGTGGCAGACCAATAGGAAGTACATGGAAGAACACAACCAAATGGAGGTATTAAAATGAGCGTAATTTCTATGAAACAGTTACTGGAGGCAGGTGTTCATTTCGGACATCAGACAAGAAGATGGAATCCTAAGATGGCTCCGTATATCTACACAGAGCGTAACGGAATCTATATCATTGACTTACAGAAGTCTGTAGGTAAGGTGGATGAGGCATATGATGCGATTTCTGATATTACTGCACAGGGTGGTACAATCCTTTTTGTTGGTACCAAGAAGCAGGCACAGGATGCAATCAAGACCGAGGCTGAGCGTTGCGGAATGTATTATGTAAATGAGAGATGGTTAGGTGGAATGCTTACAAACTTCAGAACCATCCAGAGCCGTATTGAACGTCTTAAGGAAATTGAGACTATGTCTGAGGATGGAACATTTGATGTTCTGCCAAAAAAGGAAGTTATCGCACTGAAGAAAGAGTGGGATAAGTTGGAGAAGAACCTTGGCGGAATCA
The DNA here is from genome assembly GCA_022772675.1 of Agathobacter sp. Classification (GTDB taxonomy): domain Bacteria; phylum Bacillota; class Clostridia; order Lachnospirales; family Lachnospiraceae; genus Roseburia. Next base: position 112,983 of record JALEZW010000046.1, read on the forward strand.
AGGATATGAAGAGAATTCCGGATGCTATCTTCGTTGTAGATCCGAAGAAAGAAAAGATTTGTGTACAGGAAGCACAGGCTCTTGGAATCACTCTGATTGGTATTGCTGATACAAACTGTGATCCGGATGAGCTGGATTATGTAATTCCGGGAAATGATGATGCAATCAGAGCTGTTAAGCTGATTGTTTCTAAAATGGCAGATGCTGTTATTGAGGCAAAGCAGGGAGCAGAAAATACTGTTGCTGAAGAAACCGAGGAAACTGCAGAAGAGGCAGAGGCATAAGATATCACAGGTTAAATTTGGAGGATTATAAAATGGCAATTACAGCTGCTATGGTAAAGGAACTGCGTGAAATGACCGGCGCAGGAATGATGGATTGTAAGAAAGCTTTAAACGAGACAAACGGAAATATGGATGAGGCCGTTGAATTCTTAAGAAAGAATGGACAGGCTAAGGCTGAGAAGAAGGCTAATCGTATCGCAGCAGAAGGTCTCTGTGCAGTTGTTGTGAAAAATGATACGGAGGCTGCTGTTGTAGAGGTTAACTCTGAGACAGATTTCGTTGCAAAGAATGATACATTTAAGGCATTTGTTGACGCTGTGGCAAATCAGGCAGTTGCATCCGATGCTGCAGATATGGATGCATTTATGGCTGAAAAATGGAATGAGGATGATTCCAAGACAGTTCAGGATGCTTTAGTTGAGAAGGTCGCTGTTATCGGTGAAAACTTAAAGATCCGCCGCTTCCAGAAGGTAACTGCTGAGAACGGATGTGTTGTATCTTATGTACACGGTGGCGGAAGAATCGGTGTTATCGTTGAGGCTGAGACCGATGTGGTAAATGACACCGTTAAAGAGGCTATGACAAACATTGCTATGCAGATTGCTGCATTAAATCCGAAGTATGTCAGCCGTGATGAAGTAAGTGCTGAGTACATTGCACATGAGAAAGAAATTCTTCTTGCTCAGATTCAGAATGATCCGAAGGAGTCTCAAAAGCCTGAGAAGGTAATCAACGGAATCATTGAGGGACGTGTCAGCAAGGAATTAAAGGAAATCTGTCTGGTAGATCAGGTTTACGTAAAGGCTGAAGATGGAAAGCAGAGCGTTGCTAAATACTTAGAGCAGGTATCCAAGGAAGTCGGAACAACTGTTTCTGTTAAGCGTTTTGTTCGTTTCGAGACCGGCGAGGGACTGGAAAAGAAGAATGAGGATTTTGCTGCAGAAGTTGCTGCACAGATGAACGCATAATTGATTTGATGAAAACCCTGAAAATCTTATTGGTACTGTTAAAAGCGGACATATAAGATTTTTGGGGTTTTTTTGTGTGAATCTGACAATTAATTCTTTACAAGTTATCAAAATATGTTAAAATAGAAAAGGATATTTCCCGACGGAGGGATAAAATGAGTACAAATGATATAGATGCTTTGGAGCAGCAGCGCCAGAGGCGGAATCACATCAGTCGTATTAAATCGGGAATTATTCTTGCAGTTACGATTTGGATGATGGTTTCCATTCTCGCTATCGTTATTCTGACCGTTCAGGTTGTCAGACTGAGTTATCAGGTAGAGCATTTACTGACGGAGAGAGAATATTCATCTGGTACACCGGAAAGAAATATGGGAATTCCGGAGACGGAGATATCGTCGGAGGAAGTGAAAGAGACAGAGACAGATATACAGTCAGGAAGCAGTGAGACCGTAACAGGACTTGATTCTGCAGAAAATATGGCAAAAGAGGGAGATACGCATAAAGTTTATCTGACCTTTGACGGGGGACCGGATGAAAACACAGACAAAATTCTGGATGTTTTAGAACAGTATGACGTGAAGGCAACTTTCTTTGTTTCAGGAAATGATGCAGAAGATATGAAAAAAGTTTACAAGCGCATTGTAAAGGATGGACATACCTTAGGAATGCATTCCTACTCCAATCAGTATAGTACGGTGTATGGCTCAGTGGAAGCTTTTGAAAAGGATTTTGACAAGCTTTCGGAATATCTTGAGAAAGTTACGGGAAAGAAAAGTATCTATTACCGTTTTCCGGGTGGAAGCAGCAATGGAATCAGTAACGTGGATATGACAGAGTTTGTACATATTTTGAATGAGAAAGGGATTACCTATTTTGACTGGAATGTTTCTTCCGGAGACACTTCATCGGATTGTACAGTGGATGATGTGGTGAAAAATGTCACAGATGGGGTTAAGAAATATAAAACATCTGTTGTTTTACTGCATGACAGTAATGAAAATGGGACAACGGCGGAGGCACTTGGACCTCTGATTGATTCTCTGAAAAAGATGAAAGCAGAGATTCTGCCAATTGATCAGAAAACAGAAGTAATACAGTATATCAAGGCGGACAGCGTTGAATAAATATGAAATGGAGGATGTAAAAAAATGGGATTATTTAAAGATTTTAAGGAAGATTTTTCTCAGGCAGTGAATGAGATGATGCCGGGTTCCAATGTTCAGGAAAATAAGGCAGAGGATCTTGTAGTTAACACCCTTGGTGAAGATGTTGATGTTAAGTCGGAACTTTCGAAACTGGATGGTCTTTTAGAACAGGTGAAAAATGAGGATGACATCAGCGAGAAGCCTATTGAAAAAGAACTTCCACCAATTCATGGTGTTGCAGATAAAAAACCGGAGCCGGAGATTTCACCGGTGATTGCACCAGAACCAACACCGGAACCAGTTCCGGCACCAATAATTAACAAAGACGAGGAGAAAATAACAATGAGTGAAGCAACTTTTGACATTCCAAAAATTACACCGGTAACAGAAAATAAGGTAAATCCAACAGGAACTATTTCTGATGAGACATCTATTATTACAGCGGGTACTGTATTAACAGGTGATCTTGCATCAGACGGATCTTTTGATATTCAGGGAACCATTAACGGAAATGTTACCTGTAACGGAAAACTGGTTGTTACAGGAACTATCAATGGAAACAGTGCAGCATCTGAGTTCTTTGCAGATGTAGCTAAGGTTGAGGGTGAGGTTGTCAGCTCAGGTACAGTTAAGATTGGTGCAGGATCTGTCATTATTGGAAATATCTCAGCCGCTTCTGCAGTAATTGCCGGAGCAATCAAGGGTGATATTGATGTACAGGGACCTGTTGTGGTTGATACATCTGCTGTTGTTATGGGAAATATTAAGTCACGTTCTGTACAGATTAATAACGGGGCTGTCATCGAGGGATTCTGTTCTCAGTGCTATGCAGATATCGACGTACAGGGATTATTTGACGGTAAATAGAATTTGGGAGATAGATACGATGAAACGTATTTTATTAAAATTAAGTGGCGAAGCATTGGCGGGCGATAAACACCATGGATTTGATGAGCCCACTGTTACAGTTGTGGCAAAGCAGGTAAAGGAACTCGTGGATTCCGGAGTTCAGGTTGGAATTGTAATTGGTGGTGGTAACTTCTGGCGTGGCAGAACCAGTGAGACAATTGATCGTACAAAAGCGGATCAGATTGGAATGCTTGCAACTGTCATGAATTGTATTTATGTATCAGAGATTTTCCGATCTGTCGGGATGATGACATCAGTGCTCACACCTTTTGAATGCGGTTCCATGACAAAGCTGTTTTCCAAGGATCGTGCCAATAAATATTTTGCACATAATATGGTGGTATTTTTCGCAGGAGGAACCGGTCATCCGTATTTTTCAACAGATACTGCAACAGTACTTCGTGCAATTGAAATTGAGGCAGATGGTATTTATCTGGCCAAGGCTATTGATGGTGTATATGACAGTGATCCCAAAACCAATCCGGAGGCAAAGAAGTACGATCAGGTATCCATTCAGGAAGTTATAGATAAGAAACTTGCTGTAGTTGATCTGACCGCTTCTGTTATGTGCATGGAGAACAAGATTCCAATGTATGTATTTGGTCTGGGACAGGAGAACAGTATTGTAAATGCAGTAAACGGTAAATTTAATGGAACCGTTGTAACTGTTGACTAGGAGGATGTTGTATGGATAAGAGATTATCAGTATTTGAAGAAAAAATGGAGAAATCCCTTGCCAATCTGGATGAAGAGTTTGCCGGCATCCGTGCAGGACGGGCAAATCCCCATGTGCTGGATAAGCTTCGTGTGGATTATTACGGAACACCTTCCCCAATCCAGAGCGTTGCAAATGTCAGTGTACCGGAGCCACGGATGATTCAGATTCAGCCATGGGAGGCTTCCATGGTAAAAGAGATTGAGAAGGCAATTTTAAGCTCGGATCTTGGAATTAATCCGACAAATGATGGAAAAGTCATTCGGCTTGTTTTCCCGGAGCTGACTGAGGAGCGGCGTAAGGAGCTTGCAAAGGATATCAAGAAAAAGGGTGAGAATGCCAAGGTTGCTGTAAGAAATATCCGAAGAGATGGAATTGACCATTTCAAGAAAGTGGGAAAAGAGGAGGATATCTCGGAAGATGAGATTAAGGATCTTGAGGATGGAATCCAGAAGCTTACAGACAAGTATGTGGCAAAGATTGATAAAGCTGTAGAGGCAAAGACAGCCGAAATTCTCACAGTATAAGAAAAGCTTTGATAGTTAAGAAAATAGAAATAAAAAGGGACATGTGCTTATGGTATATGTCCCTTTATGCTACTATATCCGTTTGGGAGAGGAGAAAAGATGATGAAAGTTCCGGAGCATGTAGCCATTATTCTTGATGGAAACGGCCGCTGGGCAGAGAGTAAAGGAATGCCAAGAAATTATGGGCATACTGTGGGAGCAAAAAATGTGGAGACGGTATGTAAAGCAGCAGATGAACTGGGAATCCGGTATCTTACACTGTATGCATTTTCTACAGAAAACTGGAATCGTCCGGAAGGAGAAGTAGAGGCTCTAATGAAACTTCTGGAAAGTTATCTTAAGAACTGTATCCGCACAGCGAATAAAAATAATATGCGTGTCAGGGTGATTGGAGAAATTGGAAGACTTTCCCCAAATTTTCAGGAGAAGATACGAAACCTTCAGGAGATTTCTGCCGCGAATACCGGTCTGAATCTTACCATTGCCATTAACTATGGAAGCAGAGATGAAATGATCCGTGCCATGAAACATATGTATATGGATTTGAAAGAGGGAAAGCTTTCGGAAAATGATATTACAGAAAAGACTTTCTCATCTTATCTTGATACTGCAGATCTTCCGGATCCGGATCTTTTGATCCGGACGAGCGGGGAGCAGAGACTTTCCAATTATTTGCTGTGGCAGCTGGCGTATAGTGAGTTCTATTTTACCGATGTTCCATGGCCGGATTTCCATAAAAAAGAATTGGAATTAGCTGTGGAAGCGTATAATAAACGTGACAGGCGGTTTGGCGGTATAAAGGATGAGGGAGGAACAAAGAATGTTTAAGACAAGATTATTAAGTGGAATTGTACTGGTTGCCTTGGCGCTAGTACTGATTATTTCCGGCCACGAGGTGCTTCTTTTTTCAACTCTTGCCATTTCATGCATCGGAATGTTTGAACTGTACCGTGTATTTAAAATGGAAAAATCCGTTCTTGCAGTGGTGGGATATCTTGCTGCCGTTGTATTTTACTGTAATTTAGAATGGGATTTTCTGCCGGAACTCATGATCTTATTTATGGCATTTATGATTCTGCTGATGTTTGTATTTGTTTTTGCCTACCCGAAATTTCGGGCAGATCAGGTAATGGCGGTATTTTTCGGATTCTTTTATGTTGCGGTGATGCTCTCGTATGTATATCAGATCCGGACACTGGAGCGTGGTGTTTATCTTGCCTTTTTGGTATTTTTGTGTTCCTGGGGCTGCGATACCTGCGCTTACTGTGTTGGGAAACTGATTGGAAAGCATAAAATGTCACCAAGGTTAAGTCCAAAGAAGTCTGTGGAAGGGGCTGTAGGCGGAGTTTTGGGAGCTGCGGGACTTACGGCATTGTATTGTTTTATTTTCCGTGAAAAAATGCATCTGGTAAGCGGTGAAATCGGGATTCTTGCAGTAATTGCGGCAATTGCGGGACTGATCTCCATGGTGGGAGATCTGACAGCATCAGCAATCAAGAGAAATTATGATATTAAGGATTACGGTAAACTGATTCCGGGACATGGCGGAATCTTAGACCGGTTCGACAGTATGATCATTACAGCACCGATTATCTATTTTCTGGCAGTACACATGCTGTGATATCATCCCATGGATTTTGTCACAGAAAAATCCTGTCACACAGGATATGACGGGTAAAATACCTTTTGACCCTCATATCAATTAATAAGGAGTCAGCCATGAAAAAAATAGCAATTTTAGGTTCCACAGGTTCTATCGGAACCCAGACACTTTCTGTTGTTTTGGAGCATCAGGAAGATTTTACAGTTGTTGCGCTGGCATGTGGTCGCAACATCCATTTGATGGAAAAACAGATGAGAAGATTTCATCCGAAGCTTGTTTCCGTCTGGAGTGAGGAGGATGCAAAGGAACTTCGGATTTCTACGGCAGATTTAAATATCCCTGTACTTAGCGGGATGGAGGGATTGATTGCTGTGGCAGTCTGTGAGGAATCGGAGCTTCTTGTGACGGCAATTGTAGGTATGATGGGCATCCGCCCCACCATTGCAGCCATTCAGGCGAAAAAAAACATAGCTCTGGCAAATAAGGAAACATTAGTGACAGCAGGGCATCTGATTATTCCTATGGCAGCTGAGAATGGGGTATCCATTCTCCCGGTGGACAGCGAGCATTCAGCTATTTTCCAGTCTCTGCAGGGAAATGAGGGGAATATCGTTCATAAAATCCTTCTGACAGCATCCGGTGGTCCCTTTCGCGGGAAAAAGAGGAAGGACCTGGAAAAAATCCGGGTGGAGGATGCATTGAACCATCCAAACTGGTCCATGGGTAATAAGGTAACCATCGATTCCTCCACATTGGTCAATAAAGGACTTGAGGTGATGGAGGCAAAGTGGCTGTTTCATGTTAAGCCGGAGCAGATAGAAGTAGTGGTACACCCACAGAGTATTATACATTCTGCAGTGGAGTATGAGGATGGGGCAGTGATTGCACAGCTGGGAACACCGGATATGAGGCTTCCAATCCAGTACGCACTGTATTATCCCAAAAGGAAACATCTTTCCGGGAAAAGGCTGGATCTGTGTGCGTTACATGATCTTACTTTTGAAAAACCGGATACAGATACCTTCCGGGGGCTGGCACTTGCTTATGAGGCAATGAACCGTGGAGGAAATATTCCCACGGTATTTAATGCGGCCAATGAAAAGGCTGTAGCACTTTTTTTGAACCATCAGATTTCCTATCTTGAAATTACGGAAATGATTGGGGCAGCTATGGATAACTGCAGGTTTATAAGGAATCCGAATCTGGATGAAATCCTGGAAACCGAGCAGGAAACCTATGAATTTATAGAAAACAGGTGGAAATTAGTATGAAGATCGTATCGTTTCTTATAGCATTTTTAATATTCAGTGTAGTAATTTTATTTCATGAACTGGGGCATTTCCTGCTGGCGAAAGCCAACGGGGTGCGTGTAAACGAATTCTGTTTCGGTCTCGGACCCACAATCTGCGGAATCCAAAAGGGCGAGACCAAGTATTCCATTAAGCTCTTTCCATTTGGCGGGGCCTGCATGATGGAGGGGGAGGATGAGGAATCCCCGGATGAGCGGGCTTTTGGTAAAAAATCTGTCTGGGCCAGGATGAGCATAGTATTTGCGGGTCCATTTTTTAACTTTATTCTGGCATTTGTATTCGCATTTATTCTGATTAGCTGTATCGGCTATGATAAGCCGGTGTTATCAGGAGTGATTGATGGATATGCGGCAGAGGAGGCCGGACTGAAAGCAGGAGATGAGATTGTTCGCATGAACAATCTCTCTATCCATTTCAGCCGGGAGATTACGGCATATTCTACTTTTCATTCCGGGGAAAAAGTAAAGATTACCTATATCCGTGATGGAAAAAAGAATACGGCCGAGTTAACTCCAAAGCTGGATAAGGAATCCGGCAGATATCTGTATGGCCTTGAGACAGCAGGAAATGAGCGGGTAAGGGGAAATATACTGACAAATATAAAAAACAGCTTTTATGAGGTACGCTACTGGATTTACTCCACCGTTCAGAGCGTAAAACTTCTGGTTACGAGGAAGCTGTCTGTCAATGATTTAAATGGACCGGTGGGAATCGTTAAGACGATTGGAGATACTTATCAGAAATCCATGAGTACGGACGGACTCTACTATGCATTCCTTAATATGTTAAACTGGACGATTCTGTTGTCGGCAAACCTTGGTGTTATGAATCTTATTCCATTCCCGGCATTAGACGGCGGAAGACTGGTATTTCTCATTATTGAGGCTGTCAGGAGAAAGAGAATCGATCCGGAAAAAGAGGGAATGGTCAATCTTGTGGGGATGGTTTTGTTGTTTGGCCTGATGTTTATTGTCATGTTTAACGATATCAGAAAATTATTCTAAGAAGGACAGGAGCGCATATGTTACCACGTCATAAAACAAAGGAAGTACAGATAGGAGACCGGATTATCGGAGGAAACCAGCCGATAGCAATCCAGTCCATGACCAATACAAAAACAGAGGATGTTGCAGCAACGGTTGAACAGATCAGAAAGCTTACCCAAGCAGGCTGTGAAATTATCCGGTGTGCAGTTCCTACAATGGAGGCAGCGGAGTCACTTTCGGAAATAAAAAAGCAGATTACGATTCCTCTTGTTGCAGACATCCATTTTGATTATAAGCTTGCCATTGCTGCCATGGAGCATGGGGCAGATAAAATCCGGATCAATCCGGGAAATATCGGAAGCAGTGACAGGGTTCGTGCTGTTGTTAAGGCAGCAAAGGAGCGGAATATTCCAATCCGTGTGGGGGTCAACAGCGGTTCCCTGGAAAAAAATCTGGTGGAAAAATACCATGGGGTAACGGCTGAAGGAATTGTGGAGAGCGCATTAGATAAAGTAAAAATGATTGAGGATATGGGCTATGACAATCTGGTGATCAGCATTAAATCCTCGGATGTCATGATGTGTGTCAAAGCACATGAGATTATTGCAGAAAAAACGGATTACCCTCTTCATGTGGGAATCACGGAAGCCGGCACACTTATCAGTGGAAACATAAAGTCTTCCATTGGACTTGGGCTTATCTTAAATCAGGGAATCGGCGATACAATTCGTGTTTCCCTGACTGGGGATCCGGTGGAAGAAATTAAATCTGCAAAACTGATTCTGCGCACCTTGGGACTTAGAAAGGGCGGAATTGAAGTGGTTTCCTGTCCCACCTGTGGCAGGACTAAGATTGATCTGATCGGACTTGCCAATCAGGTGGAGACGATGGTTTCGGAATTTCCGCTGGATATTAAGGTGGCTGTAATGGGCTGTGTTGTGAACGGTCCGGGAGAGGCAAAAGAGGCTGATATTGGAATTGCCGGAGGAATCGGCGAGGGTCTTATCATTAAACATGGTGAGGTCTATAAAAAAGTACCGGAAAATGAGCTTCTTCCGGCACTGCGCTATGAACTGGAGCACTGGGGAGAATAAATGGGAAAGGCATTTCGGGAAACATTTCCGACTTTAAAATTAGATGAAGAGCTGGAGGGACTTTTAGATACCGCAGAGGTGACAAAAATCAGCACAAACCGTGAGCATACAAGGGTTCGTGTCTATCTGAAGGCTCAGAGACTGATATTTAAAAAGAATATATGGAAACTGGAGGAAATGATTGCATCTCAGATTTTTCAAAATCAGGAGATGCAGGTCAATATTATCGAGTCCTATGAATTGTCGGAACAGTATACGCCACAGTCACTTATGGATGTATATTTTGACAGTATACTGGATGAATTAAATGCATACAGTGTATTGGAATATAATCTGCTCCGCACGGCGGATATGGAGTTTGATACACCAAACCATATGATTCTGACGATGGATGAGACCATTATCGCAAAGACCCGTACAGAGGAGATTCTGCAGTTTCTGGAGAAGGTGATTTGTGAACGGTGTGGCATGGATCTGATTATCCAGCCCATGTACCGGAAACCGATAGAGAGCAAATACCGCAAAAACTCTGAGGAGCAGATCCGGCAGGAAGTTGCCGGTATTGTTGCCCGGACAAAACTGGTTCTGGAGGGAAAACATGAGCCAGTACCGGAAAAAACAGAGGAATCCGGTGCCAGAAGTGTAACAGAGAGTGTGGCAGCTGAGAATAAAGGAAATTCTGCGGTTAAAACAGTGGATATGCCCAAAACCTCCGGTACTTTTGGAAAGCAGAAGACAAGGTTTGAAAAGAAAGGGGATTTCCGCCGAAAATTTGATGCAGAAAATAAAAAGAAATCCATGAATCCGGATGTAATCTATGGTCGTGATTTTGAAGAAGACAGCATGGATATTGAGAAAATTGACGGACCTATCGGAGAAGTCGTAATCCGTGGAAAAATCCTCTCAGTAGATACCCGTGAAATTCGGAATGAGAAGACCATTATCATGTTTACGGTGACAGATTTCACGGATACGATTGTTGTTAAGATTTTTGCCAGAAATGATGATGTGAAGGAACTGCTGGGAGAAATCGCACCGGGGAAATTTGTCCGTGTAAAGGGAATGGCAATCATTGATAAGTTTGACAGTGACCTGACAATCGGCTCCATCGTGGGAATTAAGAAGTGTCCGGATTTTACCACAGTCCGCATGGATACCAGTGCGGAAAAACGTGTGGAGCTGCACTGCCATACCAAGATGAGTGATATGGACGGGGTCTCGGATGTGAAGGATATTGTAAAGCGTGCCATGAAATGGGGGCATAAAGCGATTGCCATTACAGACCACGGAAATGTACAGGCCTTCCCGGATGCCAACCATACAGTGCCTTCGGATTCGGATTTTAAAGTAATCTACGGGTGTGAAGCGTATCTGGTAGACGATATCAAGGGACTGGTGACGGACAGCAGAAACCAGAGTCTGGATGCAGACTATGTGGTATTCGATCTGGAGACTACGGGATTCAGCCCGGAAAGCTGTAAAATTATTGAGATTGGTGCAGTCAAAGTACAGAAAGGTTCCATAGTGGATAAATTTTCCACTTTTGTTAACCCTAAGGTGCCGATTCCCTTTCGGATTGAGCAGCTGACTTCCATCAATGATTCCATGGTAATGGATGCCCCAGTTATAGAGGATATTCTGCCGGAATTTATGAAATTCTGCGAGGGTTGTGTCATGGTAGCCCACAATGCGGATTTTGATATGAGCTTTATTAAAAAGAACTGTCAGCTTCTTGACATTCCCTGCAATCCCACCATAGTTGATACCGTGGCTCTTGCCCGTGTGCTTTTGCCGAATCTGAACCGATTTAAGCTGGATACGGTTGCGAAGGCACTGGGTGTTTCTCTGGATAATCATCACCGTGCTGTGGATGATGCGGGGTGTACGGCAGAAATTTTTGTAAAGTTTATTGAGATGCTTAAGGATAGAGGTGTTACAACCCTTGATGAGGTAAATAAGCTTGGAGCTTCTTCTGTGGAAAATGTGCAGAAGATGCCAACCTATCATGCCATTATCCTTGCGACCTGTGATCAGGGGAGAACCAATCTCTATAAGCTGGTGTCACTGGCTCACATTAAGTATTATCATAAGAGACCGCGTATTCCAAAGAGTGAATTTATCAAATACCGGGATGGACTGCTGATTGGCTCGGCCTGTGAAGCGGGAGAACTGTACCGTGCGATATTAAACGGAAGACCGGAGGAAGAGATTTCCCGTCTGGTAGAGTTTTATGACTATCTGGAAATTCAGCCTCTGGGAAACAATGCGTTTCTTGTGCGGGATGAGGAATCTCCCATTGCATCCAATGAGGATCTGATTGAGATTAACAAAAAGATTGTAAGGCTGGGTGAACAATTTCATAAGCCGGTTGTGGCAACCTGTGATGTACATTTCTTAGACCCGGAGGATGAAATTTACCGCAGGATTATTATGGCGGGACAGGGCTTTAAGGACTGTGATAATCAGGCACCGCTGTTCCTCCGCACAACGGAGGAAATGCTAAAGGAATTTGAATATCTGGGAAGTGAGAAGGCAGAAGAGGTTGTTATCACTAATACCAACCGGATTGCGGATATGTGCGAGAAAATTTCCCCGGTTCGTCCGGATAAATGTCCGCCGGTTATTGAAAACTCTGACCAGATGCTCCGAGATATCTGTTATAATAAGGCCCATAAAATGTATGGAAACCCCCTTCCGGAAATTGTGCAGGAAAGACTGGACCGGGAGCTGAACTCTATTATCAGCAACGGTTATGCGGTGATGTATATTATCGCCCAGAAGCTGGTGTGGAAGTCCAATGAGGATGGTTATCTGGTGGGATCCCGTGGCTCTGTGGGAAGTTCTTTTGTTGCAACCATGTCCGGAATCACAGAGGTAAATCCGCTCCATGCCCACTATCTCTGCAAACACTGTCAGTACAGCGATTTTGATTCAGATCTGGTAAAATCCTTTTCCGGCCGAAGCGGCTGTGACATGCCGGATAAATTGTGCCCGCGCTGTGGGAAGCCGTTATCCAAGGAAGGATTTGATATTCCTTTTGAAACGTTCCTTGGATTTAAGGGAAACAAGGAGCCGGATATTGACTTGAATTTCTCCGGAGAGTATCAGAGTAAGGCCCATAAATATACAGAGGTTATTTTTGGAGAGGGACAGACCTTTAAGGCAGGCACGATTGGTACCCTTGCGGACAAGACGGCTTTTGGATATGTGAAAAACTATTATGAGGAGCGGGGCGTACATAAAAGAAACTGTGAGATTGACCGGATTGTGACCGGGTGTGTGGGGGTTCGACGGACAACCGGACAGCATCCGGGAGGGATTGTTGTGCTTCCCATGGGGGAGCAGATTTATACCTTTACTCCAATTCAGCATCCGGCCAATGATATGACGGTGGATATCACAACGACACATTTTGACTATCACAGTATTGACCATAACCTGTTAAAGCTTGATATTCTGGGACACGATGATCCTACCATGATTCGTATGCTTCAGGATCTGACCGGAGTGGATCCGACACAGATTCCCCTTGATGATAAGGCAGTCATGTCATTGTTTCAGGATACTCAAGCCCTGGGAATTACGCCGGATGACCTGGTAAACTGTAAACTGGGTGCCCTTGGTATCCCGGAGTTTGGTACGGATTTTGCCATGGGGATGTTGATTGATACCCAGCCGAAGGAGTTTTCGGATTTGATCCGTATTGCCGGTCTTTCCCATGGAACCGATGTATGGCTTGGCAATGCCCAGACTCTGATACAGGAGAAAAAGGCGACTATTTCCACGGCAATCTGTACCCGTGATGACATTATGATCTATCTGATCAGTATGGGACTGGATTCCGAGGAGTCCTTTAAAATCATGGAGAATGTACGAAAGGGTATCGTTGCCAAAGGCAAATGTGACAAATGGCCGGAGTGGAAGCAGGATATGATTGACCATGGGGTACCGGACTGGTACATCTGGTCCTGTGAGAAAATTAAGTACATGTTCCCGAAGGCACATGCGGCTGCTTACGTTATGATGGCATGGCGCATTGCCTATTGTAAGGTTTTTTATCCTCTTGCCTATTATGCAGCTTATTTTTCAATCCGTGCCACATCCTTTAACTATGAGCTTATGTGTCAGGGAAAGGACAAGCTGGAAGCCTATATGCATGATTATGAGGCCAGAAAGGACAGCCTTTCCAAGAAGGAGCAGGATACCTATAAAGATATGCGGTTAGTGCAGGAAATGTATGCCCGCGGGTTTGAATTTCTGCCGTTGGATATCTATAAATCCAAGCCCCACCATTTCCAGATTATTGACGGAAAACTGCTGCCGGCACTCAACACGATTGACGGTCTGGGAGATAATGCGGCGGTTGCCATTGCCGAGGCAGCAAAGGATGGAGTTTTCTTATCAAAGGATGATTTCCGGGAGAGAACCAAGGTTTCGAAAACAACCATTGAGCTGATGAGTGATCTGGGTCTGCTGGGAGATATGCCGGAATCAAACCAGCTGTCACTGTTTGATTTCGGCGCATAGAACGGTTATTGTTCTATTCTCAGTTTTCTTTTACCACACCCGGATGGAATGGCTGTAATTCTCCCGGGTGATCAGTGGGAGTACAGAATACATCCCTTGTTTTAAAATCTGTAAAATAAATATATCGTGACGTAATATTGATATTGGAGAAATTCCCCTGGGCCAGTTCTTTATAGTCGCTGCCGTCATTTTTGATCATGCAGAGAGCCGGCGAATCCTTAGAATATCTCTGATAGTAAATATAGCTTCCGTAAACATTATAGAGATCAACACTGTCCTTTGTAAGCGTGACGGGATTGCCAGACTGCATATTCGTGTGCACCAGTGCATTGTTCTGATCCACATCCAGATAGTAGACATTATTGTCGCTTGTAACGATGGGCTTGTAACTGTTACAGTCATACACTTTACTGATGGAATCATTGGTGGTGTCAAACTGGTAAATGCCGCCATCGGACTCGGTGCCGCTGGAGTAGAAATACTGTCCTAAGGCACTGCAGGTAAAGAGGTACGGCTCATAAACTTTCTGTCTGTCTTTTCCGTCAATACCAACTTTATAAAGAGTTGTGGCCCGCTCATCATCATAGTGCAGATAGTAGATATAATTTCCAATCAGTGTTGCATACAGACACGGATCCGGGTCTAATACCGTTAAATGTTCTCCATTTTTATCAATCCGGCAGAGACTGTTGCGGTCAAAGGAGAAGAAAGCGAAGCTTGCACTTTTCCCCTCATTGTTTCTGACATAGTAGACATAGTTGTCATCTGCATTGATGTACATTACCGTGTCGGGACTAAGCTTCTTTAGATGATTCCCTTCCAAGTCCATAGAGTAGAGACTGTAATTGTCATCGGGGTTGGCGAAATAGACGGTGCCGCTGTTTTCACAGAACAGACCGGCATTGTAGAGATTACCGGCACTGTTTCCGTTTACAAAGGTTTCGTTATATCTCATCCTTCCCTGAAAGTGAGAGTAGATTCCGCCGCTGATTAATAGCAGTGCAAATACTCCCAGAATAATAAATGGCAGATGTTTTTTCATGGTTTGTAATCCTCCTGTGTAACTTATGTATAATCTACGTAAAAAATAGAACTTTATGACCAATTTGGGCAAGGTGCACTTGCCTTTTAGGTCTTTGTGTTATATGATTTTATCATAAAATACGAAGGAGTTCCATATGAAAGATTTACAGGATATCCGGAAAGACATCGACCGGATTGATGATCAGATCGTTGAACTGTATGAGGAGCGGATGAAGCTGACCTCCGAAGTGGCAGAATATAAGATCAATACCGGAAAGCAGGTATTTGACAAGGAGAGAGAGGAGTCCAAGCTGGCCACGCTTCAGAAAAAGGCAGAAAGTGATTTCACCAGGCATGGAATCAGAGAACTGTTTGAGCAGATTATGGCAATGAGCAGGAAGAAGCAGTATAAGCTTCTGACGGAACATGGGATAGTGCAGAAGCAGGAATTTATTCCGGTAGACAGCCTTGACTATTCTCATGCAAGAATTGTATTTCAGGGGCTTGAGGGGGCTTACAGCCAGCTGGCCATGGAGGAATTTTTCGGAAAGAATTGTGATAACTTTCATGTAGAGAGCTGGAAGGATGCCATGGAGGCAATTAAAAATGGCGATGCGGACTACGCCGTACTTCCCATTGAGAATTCCTCTGCAGGAATTGTTTCAGAAAATTATGACCTTTTGGTGGAATATGATAATTATATTGTGGGAGAGCAGATTATTAAGATTGACCATGCACTTTTAGGACTTGAGGATGCGGATGAGCGTGATATTAAGAGCGTGTATTCCCACAAGCAGTCTCTGATGCAGTGCAGTGATTTTCTGGACAGCCATGCAGACTGGGAAAAATTCAGTGTGAGCAACAATGCAGTGGCAGCCAAAAAGGTAAAAGAGGATAGGGATATTTCCAAAGCCGCAATTGCCAGTGCGAAGAATGCACAGATTTACGGTTTGAAGGTGCTTAGAAATTCCATCCAGAACAATAAAAATAATTCTACACGGTTCATTGTTGTAACCGGGAAGAAAATTTATACCGGACAGGCAAAACGCATCAGCATCTGTTTTGAGATTAACCACGAGAGCGGAGCGTTATACCATGCCCTGTCCCATTTTATCTACAATGGAATCAATATGACAAATATTCAGTCCCGTCCTCTCCAGAACAAAAACTGGGAGTATCGGTTCTTTGTGGATTTTGAAGGGCGTTTCGAGGATAATGCAGTACAGAACGCACTTCGCGGACTTAAGGAGGAAACAATTTCCTTTAGGATTTTAGGTACATATTAAAGAGAAAAAGGGGTGAAATTATGGCGATTCACACATTTGGTGCCATTTACATCGGAACCTATGATGTAAGTCTGAAGGTATTTGAATTTACAGGCAAGAAAAAATTTCATGAGGTGGATCATATCCGGTCCAGACTGGAGCTGGGAAAAGCTGCATATGGTACGGGGGGTATCGGCTATGAGAAGGTGGATGCCTTATGCGAGACACTGGTACAGTTTAAGGAAATCATGGAGAGCTATCGGGTGGATAACTATGAGGTCTATGCGGCATCTGTTCTCCGGGATGCATCCAATGAGGTTTTTGTGCTGGACCAGATTTATCTTCGCACCGGCTTTCATGTGAAAGTATTAAGCAACTCTGAGCACCGCTTTATCAGCTATAAGGCGGTAGCAGGAAGTCCTGTTTTTGAAGAAATGATTAAAACAAGTGCGGCTGTTGTGGATGTGGGTGGCGCCAGCGTGCAGATTACCATTTTCAGGGATGGAAAACTGATTACAACCCAGCATATCGAGGCGGGAATTATGCGGCTGCGTAATCTGCTGGGGGACAGAGGCCATTCCCTTAAGATGTATGAGAACCAGATTGAGGAATTCTTAAACAAGAAACTGGAAGGCTTCCGTGCCATGTACATGAATGAGCCGGTGGATTACCTGATATTGATCAGCGATTATGCCGGAGGACTTGTAAAAAAGATTGAGGAAAAGAATTCGAAGAGCCGACAGGTGAAGCTGGAGAAATTTACGAAATTTATTGATAAGCTGCAGAAAAAGACACTGGAGGAAATTACGGCAGAGTTAAATCTATCCGATGAGAGAGAACCGCTTATTATCCCGGCCATTATTCTGTTTAAAACCATGGCTATGAGTATCAGTCCACAGGAGGTATGGGTTCCGGGAGTGAATATTCTGGATGGTATTGCATATGATTATGCCCAGAGAAATAAGCTTTTACCTGCAACCCATGATTTTGATGCGGATGTTATTTCCGCAGCGACGTTTCTTTCGGAGCATTATAACAGTTATTCGCCACATATTAAAACACTTTCTAAACTTTCCATCAAGATTTTTGATGCGATGAAGAAGGTGCACGGACTTGGTAAAAGAGAAAGACTTTTGCTGGAGGTTGCCACAATTTTACATGACTGCGGTAAATTTGTAAGTTTTACGGAAGCACCGGACAGTACTTATCATATCATTATGTCATCGGAAATTATAGGTCTGACCCATCAGGAGCGGGAAATTGTGGCTCAGGTAGTGAGGTATAATACAGTACCTCTGGATCCCTATGAGAAAGTGTCCGATGTGCTGAGCGAGGAGGATTACCTGTGTGTGGCAAAACTTTCTGCAATTCTTCGGGTGGCAAATGCACTGGATCAGAGCCATAAGCAGAAATTTAAGAATATCAAGATCGCCATGCGTGACAGAAATCTCGTGATCACCGTGGAGGCCTTTGAGGATATTTCCTTAGAGCAGGCACTTTTTGAGGCAAAGACCTCTTATTTTGAAAATGTTTACAGTATGAAACCGGTTTTAAAAGAAAAACGTATCTATGTTTATTAAGCGGTACTGATTAATTTTTGAAGGAGAATATTATGGACGCAAAAATAGATTTTACCAATCCGGAATATTATGAGAACAGGGAGTTGAGCTGGATCAAGTTTGACCAGCGTGTATTAAGCGAGGCAAGGGATAAGACGATTCCTCTTCTGGAGCGGCTTAAATTTATCAGTATTACCTCTTCGAATCTGGATGAGTTTTTTATGGTACGTGTGGCATCTCTTCTGGATATGGTGCATGCAGATTATAAGAAACGCGATATTGCAGGAATGACAGCAACCGAGCAGCTTGCTGCCATCAATAAGGCTACAAGAGAACTTGTGAATACCCAGTACAGTACATACAGCCGGTCACTGGTTCCACTTTTAAACAAAGAAGGCATCTATCTTATTGATGCTTATGAGGATTTAAATGAGGAACAGGAAAAATTCGTAGACCGGTATTTTATGGAAAATGTATATCCGGTACTGACGCCGATGGCGGTGGATGCATCCCGTCCGTTTCCACTTATCAGGAATAAGACATTAAATATTGCAGCACTTCTGACAGGAAAGCAGAAGGACGAGGAGACCGTATTTGCAACAGTTCAGGTACCCAGTGTACTTCCGCGTCTGGTGCAGATTCCAAGTGATGAGGGAACTACCAGCTTTATTCTTTTAGAGCAGATTATTGAGCGTAATATCGGAGTGCTGTTCTCCAATTATAAAGTATTGTGTGCATATCCGTACCGGATTATGAGAAATGCAGATCTGACCATTGATGAGGATGAGGCTTCCGATCTGTTAAAGGAGATTGAGAGCAAGCTTAAGATGCGCCAGTGGGGCGAAGTTATCAGGCTGGAAATTGAGGAAAAGGCAGATAAAAAGCTTTTAAAATTCTTAAAGTCCGAACTTAAAGTGGCGGAAGAAGATGTTTTTGAGATTGGCGGACCAATCGACCTGACATTTTTAATGAAGCTGTATGGGATTGAAGGATATGATCATCTCAGATATAAGCCATATACGCCACAGCGCGTTCCGGAGATTGAGCCGGGCAGCAATATTTTTGAAGCAATCCGGAAAGGGGATATCTTTTTACATCATCCTTATGAAACCTTTGATCCGGTTGTGGATTTTATCCGTCAGGCATCAAAGGATCCGGATGTGCTTGCCATCAAACAGACCCTGTACCGTGTCAGTGGTAATTCGCCTATCATCAGCAGTCTTGCCCAGGCAGCGGAAAACGGCAAGCAGGTAACGGTTCTCGTGGAATTAAAGGCACGTTTTGACGAGGAGCACAATATCGTCTGGGCGAAAAAGTTAGAGCAGGCCGGCTGCCATGTTATCTATGGTCTGGTAGGTCTTAAGACCCACAGTAAGATTGCGCTGGTTGTCCGCAGGGAGGAGGATGGTATCCGCCGTTATGTTCATCTGGGCACTGGAAATTATAATGATTCCACTGCAAAGCTCTATACCGACTGTGGAATCTTTACCTGCAAGGAGTCCATTGGCGAGGATGCCACAGCCGTATTTAACATGTTATCCGGTTATTCTGAGCCGTTAGCATGGAATGAACTGGCACTTGCACCGTACTGGCTGCGTGACAAATTCCTTCGTCTGATTCGCAGAGAGATGAAAAATGCAAAACAGGGCAAAGAAGCAAGAATTGTTGCCAAGATGAATTCCCTCTGTGATCCGGAAATCATTGCAGCACTGTATGAGGCATCCTCCTGTGGCGTTAAGATTGATCTGATCGTCCGGGGAATCTGCTGTCTGCGTGTGGGTATTTCGGGAGTCAGTGAAAATATCAGTGTTCGTTCCATCGTAGGAAACTTTTTGGAGCACAGCCGTATTTTCTATTTCTGGAACGATGGAAATACGGAGGTGTACATGGGAAGTGCGGACTGGATGCCCCGTAATCTGGACCGCCGTGTAGAAATCGTGTTCCCGGTACTTGAAGATGAGCTTAAGGAAAAGGCAATCCATATCTTACAGGTGGAGCTGGAGGACAATGTCAAGGCACGGGTGCTGCAGCCTGACGGAGAGTATGAAAAGGTTGACAAACGGGGCAAGGTGCTTGTCAATTCCCAGGAGCAGTTCTGCAGGGAAGCAGAGGAAGCCGTTCCAAGTGTCAATCCGGGTGGAAATCAGCGGATCTTTGTACCGGCTGAGCCAGCCGAATAAGACATGGATTAAGAATGGAAGCCATTAGTGAAAAAGTAGTTGACAATACCGTCAGCACATGATATAGTATAGAAGTTGTTAAGAAACAAGTAGAGTATCCACTCTCACCTAAGCGCAATGGCGCGACTTAGTGTTCATACTTTTAGCATGGTTTTATGAATGTTAGATGTAATAGTGGATAGTCTGCCTATCCACTATTTTTATTGGAGGTACAAAACCATTAGCGAATTAATGATTAACGAACAGATCAGGGACAGAGAGGTTCGTCTGATCGGACCGGATGGAGAACAGGTAGGTATCGTTTCATCCCGGGAAGCCCAGAAAATTGCAGATGAAGCAGGACTTGACCTTGTCAAGATTGCTCCGAATGCCAAGCCGCCGGTATGTAAGGTGATTGATTATGGGAAATACCGTTATGAGCTTGCCCGCAAGGAAAAAGATGCCAAGAAGAAGCAGAAGATTGTAGAACTTAAGGAAATCCGCCTGTCACCGAACATTGACACCAATGATTTGAATACTAAGATGAATGCTGCAAGAAAGTTTTTATCTAAGGGGAACAAGGTTAAGATTACGCTTCGTTTCCGCGGACGTGAGATGGCTCACATGAACAGCAGCAAGCATATTCTTGATGACATCGCTGAGTCGCTTTCCGATATAGCAGTAGTGGAGAAAGCACCGAAGGTCGAGGGCAGAAGCATCGGTATGGTGTTGGCAGAGAAAAGATAACATTTATTAAGGAGGAATACACAATGCCAAAAATTAAGACAAACAGAGCAGCTGCAAAGCGCTTCAAAGCAACCGGAACCGGAAAATTAAAGAGAGGCAAAGCTTACAGAAGACATATCTTAACAAAGAAGACCCGTAAGACTAAGAGAAATCTTAGAAAGCCGGAAATTGTTGATTCAACAAACGTTAAGAATATGAAGAAGATTTTACCATACATCTAGGATTTGTTAAGGAGGATATAGGAAATGGCAAGAGTTAAAGGCGGATTAGGCGCTAAAAAGAAACATAACAGAACGTTAAAATTAGCAAAGGGTTACAGAGGAGCAAGATCTAAGCAGTACCGTGTAGCTAAGCAGTCCGTTATGAGAGCCTTAACAAGTTCTTATGCAGGACGTAAAGAGAGAAAGAGACAGTTCCGTCAGTTATGGATTGCCCGTATCAACGCAGCAGCCCGTTTGAACGGACTTTCTTACAGCCAGTTTATGCATGGCCTGAAGCTTGCAGGAGCTGATTTAAACCGTAAGGTATTAGCAGATATGGCTGTTACCGATGCAGAAGGTTTTGCAAAGCTTGCAGAAGTTGCAAAGAACGCATTGGCATAATTTATAATGTTTTATAAAAAACCCGGACAGGTTATGGTCCGGGTTTTTTTGAACTTCGATATTCTTTTGGAGACATTCCTTTATTCTTTCGAAAGGTTTTGGAAAAATACAGTCCGTTATCGAAGCCCACAGAGTTTGCAATGGCAGTGATGGAAAGACCGGAATGTTCCAGCAGATAACAGGCCTGCTTCATTCGGAATTCCGTTAGATATTCCTTCGGGGATTTCTGCATAACGAGCTCAAAGGAACGGAACAGATGACTGCGGCTTAGGCCGACATAGCCTGCAATATCTTCCACCGTGATGGGGTAGGAGTAGTTGGCATTGATATATTCAACACTTTTCTGGACATAGGCAGCGGCGGTAAGTTGTGTATCCTTCCTTTTGGCTGACTGCAGAAACAGGGCAAGTGTTGTGTAAAGCCGCCCGGTCATTTCCACGGCGTGTTCGAAACTGTTCCCCCGTGCGTCATAGATGTGCAGGAGCTGCCGCTTTACTTCATCCCCGTTTGGGACTGCATGGATATAGGGCTTTTCTCTGGAAAAATCGGTTGCCTGAAGGATGGCTGCGGCATCACTTCCGGTAAAACCTACCCAGGCATATTCCCAGGGATCGTTCACATCTGCCTGGTAGATGACCTCGGTGTTGGGGTAGACAAGAAAGGCATCACCGGCATTTAATGTATGCGTCTTACGGTTCAGCGTGTAGCTTCCCTGTCCGGAAATGATATAGTGGATCAGATAATGATCGCGAATTCCCGGTCCCCACTGGTAGCCGGAGTCACACCGCTGGCAGCCAACGTTGTAAACAGACAGGGATACGAGATCTTTTGCGTCGGCTTTGTAGGAATTTTTATATTGGTCATTCATAGTGGGTTCTCCTCATGGCTTTGCTTTTGGTATGTTGAAACCTCCATAGAATATGTGGTAAGTTTCTGCTGCTTAAAATAGTATATCTCTATTTAAAGAAGTTATACAACATTTTTACATATTTTTTCTACATTTTGTTCTATACAAAGAGGAAAAAGAGGGATAAAATTAAGATAACAAAACAAGTACAAAGGAAAGGGAGAGTGGTATTATGGCAATTTTAGTTACTGGAGGAGCAGGTTATATTGGAAGTCACACATGTGTAGAGCTTTTGAATGCCGGATATGAGGTAGTTGTTCTTGACAATTTGTCCAATGCATCCGAAAAGTCTCTTGACCGTGTTAAGGCACTGACAGGAAAGAATCTGGCTTTTTACAAGGGAGATATTCTTGATCGTGATATTTTAAACAGGATTTTTTCAGAGCAGAAGATTGACAGCTGCATTCATTTTGCGGGACTTAAGGCTGTTGGCGAGTCAGTAGAGAAGCCTTGGGAGTATTATAATAATAATATTGCAGGGACACTTACCTTAGTGGATGTGATGCGCCAGAACAACTGTAAGAACATTATCTTTTCTTCCTCTGCAACCGTATACGGAGATCCGGCAGAGATTCCGATTACCGAGAACTGCCCGAAGGGACAGTGTACAAACCCCTACGGCTGGACCAAGTCCATGCTGGAGCAGATCTTATCGGATATTTACAAGGCAGATAACGAGTGGAATGTGATTCTGCTTCGTTACTTTAATCCCATTGGAGCGCATCCAAGCGGAACCATGGGAGAGAACCCCAATGGAATTCCAAATAATCTGATGCCTTACATTACCCAGGTGGCAGTAGGCAAATTAAAGGAACTTGGGGTATTCGGGGATGACTACGATACTCCGGATGGAACCGGCGTGCGTGATTATATCCATGTTGTGGATCTGGCAGCTGGTCATGTGAAGGCACTGAAGAAAATCGAGGAGAAGGCAGGTCTTTGCATCTATAATCTGGGTACCGGACATGGCTACAGTGTTCTGGATATCGTGAAGAATTTTGAAGAGGCAAATGGCATTAAGATTCCATACAGCATCAAGCCGCGCCGTGCGGGAGATATTGCTACCTGTTATTGCGACCCGGGTAAGGCGGAGAGAGAGCTGGGCTGGAAAGCACAGTATGGCATTAAAGAGATGTGTGCAGATTCCTGGAGATGGCAGAAGAATAATCCCAACGGATATGAGGATTAATGGGAAATATTTTACTTAAAATGCGTGAAATTTTTAAATTTTTTTAAAAATAAAAAGATTTTATATAATTTAGAAAAAACCCTTGACGGACAACCGGGTCTATGGTAACATAATACATGGTTCGTTGGTCAAGCGGTTAAGACGCCGCCCTCTCACGGCGGAAACACGGGTTCGATTCCCGTACGGACTGCTCTATTATTTATATAATAGCCCAACCCGGAAGAAAGCCTTGTTTCATCACTGGCAGACAGTGATGAAACAAGGCTTCTTTTTTACTCATGTAAATAAAATGAAATAAACGCTTGACAAATGAATTGCCACATGATATCATAATACACGGTTCGTTGGTCAAGCGGTTAAGACGCCGCCCTCTCACGGCGGAAACACGGGTTCGATTCCCGTACGGACTGCTAAAACTTCCATCATTTTGATGGAAGTTTTTGATTTTTGTCAAAAAATTCTTGAAATAAAGGTATAAGCGTGATATGATGAATGTTGTAACACGGTAACTAAGGTTGAGAGAGGGCAGATGTCCTCTCTCAATTTATGTATATCGGGAAAAGAGGTGGAAATATGTCAAAGGCAGGTATCTATGAGGCAAAAACAGAGGCTTTGATTCTTCCGATTCTGGAACGAATGAATTTTGAACTTGTGGATGTGGAGTATGTGAAGGAAGGCAGCACCTATTATCTGCGTGCTTATATTGACAAGGAAGGCGGCATTACAATCAATGACTGTGAGGCTGTTGCCCGGGAGATGAACGAACTCCTGGACAGAGAAGATTTTATTCCGGATTCCTATACCTTTGAGGTAAGCTCTCCGGGGCTGGGAAGACCGTTAAAAAAAGAAAAGGATTATGTCCGTAATATGGGAAAGAAAATTGAAATCCGGACCTATCGGGCCATTGATCACTGTAAGGAGTTTACAGGAATTCTGGAAGGATATGATGGGGATTCTGTTACCATTTCAGATGAAGACGGCAAAAAAACCACCTTTTCAAAGCCGGATATCGCTTTGATCCGGCAGGCAATTGATTTTTAAGTGTGAACAGTAATGATGATTGATACAATGACTTAGAGAATATACGAGATATGTAGGAGGATAAAAAATCATGAATAATGAGTTATTGGAAGCGTTAACAATACTGGAAAAGGAGAAAAATATCAGTAAAGAGACGCTGCTTGAGGCAATCGAGAATTCTCTTCTCACAGCCTGCAAGAATCATTTTGGCAAAGCAGATAATGTAAAAGTAAACATTGATCCGGATACTTGTGAATATCATTGTTGGCAGGAGAAAACAGTGGTAGAGGAAGTGGAAGATCCGGTAGAGCAGATTTCTCTTCCCCAGGCACAGATGATTAACAGCAAGTATGAGCTGGGGGATATTGTTCAGATTGAGGTGAAATCCAAAGAGTTTGGACGTATTGCAACACAGAATGCAAAGAACGTGATTTTGCAGAAAATCCGTGAGGAAGAGCGTAAGGTCATCTATGATGAGTATTTCAGCATGGAAAAGGAAGTTGTGACCGGTGTGGTTCAGCGCTATGTGGGACGCAATGTAAGCATCAATTTGGGAAAGGCAGATGCCCTTCTTACAGAGAGTGAACAGATTAAGGGTGAAACATTTCAGCCTACTGAACGAATCAAGGTTTATATCTTAGAGGTGAAGGCCACTTCCAAGGGACCAAAGATTCTTGTTTCCAGAACCCATCCGGAGCTGGTTAAGAGACTGTTTGAGTCTGAGGTTTCTGAAGTCCGTGAGGGGATTGTGGAAATCAAAGCCATTTCCCGTGAGGCCGGAAGCCGTACCAAGCTTGCAGTATGGTCCAATGACCCGGATGTGGATCCGGTGGGTGCCTGCGTCGGTTTAAATGGTGCACGTGTCAATGCGATTGTAAATGAGCTGCGGGGCGAGAAGATTGATATTATAACATGGGATGAGAATCCTGCAATTCTGATTCAGAATGCCCTTAGCCCGGCGAAAGTTATTTCCGTTATCGCAGATGCAGATGAGAAGGCGGCAAAGGTTGTTGTGCCGGATTACCAGCTTTCCCTTGCTATTGGTAAAGAGGGGCAGAACGCACGTCTTGCAGCACGTCTCACCGGATTTAAGATTGATATCAAGAGCGAGACTCAGGCCAGAGAGTCCGGTGATTTCCTCGATTATGAGAATGACTACGAGGATGACGATTACGAAAATTATGATGATGATATTGAATTTGACGAAGAGGGATATTACAAGAATCCGGATGCAGAAGAGCCGGAGGAAGAAATCCCGTCTGAGGAGTAATTATGGCAAAAAAGATACCATTGCGGAAGTGTGTCGGATGTGGCAGTCTGAAGGAAAAAAGAGAGATGATCCGCGTAATTAAAACTCCGGAGGATGAGGTGGTACTGGATGCCACCGGCCGGAAAAACGGACGTGGGGCGTATATCTGTATGAATCCGGAATGCCTTCGTGCTGCAAGGAAATCAAAGGGACTGGAGCGTTCCCTTAAGATTTCAATACCGGAGAAAGTTTATGACGGACTGGAAAAGGAGATGAGTTCCCTTGCACAATGACAGAGTATTATCCATGCTTGGTATTGCAGCAAAATCAGGGCATGTGGTAAGCGGTGAATTTGCTACGGAAAAAGCGGTAAAATCAGGGCATGCATATCTTGTGATTGTTTCTGATGAGGCATCGGAGAGCACGAAAAAGAATTTTCGTAATATGACTGAATTTTACCATGTGCCGTATTACTGCTACGGAAGTAAAGAGGATCTGGGCAGATATATTGGCAAACAATTCCGTGCGTCCATTGCAGTGACAGATGAGAATCTGGCAAAAGCGGTGGAAAATAAATTGAAAACTGAATAACGGAGGTAAATGTATTTATGGCAAAAATGAGAGTTCATGAACTCGCAAAAGAGTTAAATATAAAACCACAGGAAATTATGGAAAAATTAAAGGGAACTGCATATGAGGTGAAAACATCCTCCAACAGTATCGGGGAAGATGTTCAGGAACTGATACGCAGGGCTTTTTCCGGTAAAAAGGAAGAAGCTCCCAGGGAAACTGTGACGAAAGAAAATAAAAAGGAAAATACAATGAAAGAAAACGCACCGAAAGAGAATCAGGATGCAGTAAAGAAAACAGAAGAGGGAAAGACGGAGACAAAGGATGTGAAAGAACGTCCGAAGAAGAAATCCAGTATTACAGCTGTTTTCAATGCACAGTACAGCAAGCAGTCAAGAAAACAGGGTGGAAACGGAAATGGAAACGGGCGTGGAAGCAGAGGACCAAAGCGTGAGACAAAGGAACGTCCGGAACAGCACAGTATTATTCGTCCACGTCCAGTGGGAGAGCGTGCGATGCGCCCAATCAGTGAACGGACACCGTCACCTACTGCAGATTTAGAGGAGAACAGACCGAATAATAAGCCGGCTGAGAATGCCAAGAATCAGAATGGACAGGGAAGCCGTGGAAATCGTCCTGCTGCAGAGCGTTTCGGTAAAACGGCAGTTGACAGAAACAGAAACGGAGATCGACCTGCAAGAGGGGCAAACGACAGAAACGGGGATCGGCCTGCAAGAGGGGCAAACGATAGAAACGGAAACCGTCCGCAGGGGAATAATGACCGTAAGGGAACAAAACCCCGCTTTGAAAAGGACAATAATCGTTTCAGCAGAGATACTGTTGTGGTAACGGAAGAAATCCGTGGAAAAGAGAGCCGCAGTAACAACGATAGAAGAAATAACAATAATAATCACCGTAAGGATCATGATAAGCTGGGTGGAAAGAAGCAGGAGAATTATATCAACTTAGAGAAGCACGGCGGAAAGAAGAAACCACAGCAGCCGCCGAAGCCAAAGGAAGATGAGAATGTAATCAAGACCATTACCCTTCCGGAGAAGATGACAATCCGGGAGTTGGCAGATGCTATGAAGGTACAGCCATCTGCCATTGTTAAGAAGCTTTTCTTAAAGGGTGAGATGGTAACGGTAAATCAGGAGATTGATTTTGATGCGGCAGAGGAAATCGCACTGGAATTCAACTTTATCTGTGAGCCGGAGGAAAAGGTTGATGTTATAGCAGAGCTTTTAAAGGAGGATGAGGAGAATCCGGAGGATATGGTTGCCCGTCCGCCTGTTGTCTGTGTTATGGGGCACGTTGACCATGGAAAAACATCTCTTCTGGATGCTATCCGTTCCACTCGTGTGACAGACCGTGAAGCTGGAGGTATAACTCAGCATATCGGTGCTTCCGTTGTTTCCATCAACGGACAGAATATTACCTTCCTGGATACACCGGGACATGAGGCATTTACCGCTATGCGTATGCGTGGTGCCAATGCAACGGATATTGCAATCCTTGTTGTAGCTGCAGATGATGGTGTTATGCCCCAGACCGTTGAGGCAATCAACCATGCAAAAGCTGCCGGAGTTGAGATTATTGTTGCTGTTAATAAGATCGATAAACCAAGCGCAAATATTGAAAAGGTGAAGCAGGAGCTTTCTGAGTATGAGCTGATTCCGGAAGACTGGGGTGGAAGCACAATATTCTGTCCGGTTTCTGCACATACTAAAGAAGGTATCGATAATCTTCTGGAAATGATTCTGCTGACAGCTGAGGTCCTGGAGCTTAAGGCAAATCCCAACCGTAATGCGAGAGGACTTGTCATTGAGGCACAGCTGGATAAAGGACGCGGTGCCGTTGCAACGGTTCTGGTACAGAAGGGAACCCTGCATGTGGGGGATTCCATTGCCTGTGGAAGCAGCTATGGCAAGGTACGTGCCATGATCGATGATAAGGGGCAGAGAGTAAAAAAGGCAATTCCTTCTACGCCTGTTGAGATTCTGGGACTTAACAGTGTACCGGCTGCCGGAGAGACTTTTGTAGTCTGTGATTCCGATAAGGAGGCAAAGGCCTTTGCAGATACCTATATTTCCGAGGAGAAGAACCGCCTGATTGAGGATACCAAGTCCAAAATGTCCTTAGATGATTTGTTCTCACAGATTCAGTCCGGAAATATGAAGGAGCTGGATATTATTGTAAAGGCTGATGTACAGGGATCCGTTGAGGCTGTGAAGCAGTCCCTTGTGAAGCTCTCTAATGAGGAAGTTGTTGTCAAGGTAATCCATGGCGGTGTCGGTGCCATCAATGAATCCGATGTCATTCTTGCATCTGCATCCAATGCGATTATCATTGGATTTAATGTCAGACCGGACCCGATTGCAAAGCAGACTGCTGAAAATGAAGGCGTAGATATCCGCCTGTACAAGGTCATTTACAATGCGATTGAGGATGTAGAGGCTGCCATGAAGGGAATGCTGGACCCGATTTTCGAGGAAAAGGTATTGGGCCATGCGGAAATCCGTCAGATTTTCAAGGCCTCCGGAGTTGGAAATATTGCAGGTTCCTATGTGCTGGATGGTTTGATTGAGAGAGGCTGCAAGATTCGTATTTCCCGTGAGGGTGAGCAGCTGTTCGATGGAGACCTGGCTTCCTTAAAGCGTTTCAAGGACGATGTAAAGGAAGTAAAGGCTGGCTATGAGTGTGGTCTTGTATTTGATGGATTTAATGACATTCAGGAGTTTGATCAGGTAGAAGCTTATAAGATGGTAGAAGTACCAAGATAGGAAATAAGAGAATGAGAAAAAACAGTATTAAGAATATCCGGATCAATGAGGAAGTGATGCGTGAGCTTTCCAATATTATCCGCGGGGAGATTAAAGACCCGCGGATCAATCCCATGACATCCGTGGTTGCAGTTGAGGTCGCACCGGATTTGAAAACGGCAAAGGCTTATATCAGTGTCCTGGGAGATGAAAAATCCCAGAAAGAAACCATTGCGGGATTACGTTCCGCAGAGGGCTTCATCCGAAGAAGTCTGGCGAAGACCATCAATCTGCGCAATACCCCGGAGATTACGTTTATTCTGGATCAGTCAATTGAATATGGCATTCATATGTCCCGTATGATTGATGAAGTGACAAAGAAGGATGCGAAGGAGAAACCGGATGAAGAAGCTTGATGAAATTCTGGCAGGAAAAAAAACGGTAGGAATGGCAGGACATGTACGACCGGATGGGGATTGCGTCGGTTCCACCCTGGCAGTATATAACTATATTGTGACTTATTATCCGGAGGTGGATGTGCATCTGTATTTAGAGCCGATTCCAAATATTTTTAAATTCCTTACCAACGCAGCTGCGGTAAGCAGTGATTACGAGGAGGATGTTTCCTTTGATTTGTTTATTGCTCTGGATTGCGGAGATGAGGGAAGACTGGGAAAGGCTGTACGCTATTTTCATGAGGCGGCACATACGGCGTGTATCGACCACCATGTCAGCAATAAAAGCTTTGCAGAGGAAAATTATATCTTTCCGGATGCCAGCTCAACCTGTGAGCTGGTCTATGAGCTTTTGGATGTGGATAAGATCACAAAGGAAATTGCGGAATGTCTGTATACCGGAATTGTGCATGATACCGGAATTTTCCAGTATTCCTGCACTTCTTCCAAAACGATGAACGTTGCCGGGGTGCTGATGGATAAGGGAATTGATTACAGCTGGATTGTGGATGAAACCTTTAACATCAAGACCTATAATCAAAACCGCGCTCTGGGAGAGGCTCTTTACAATAGTAAGCTGTATCTGGATGATCAGGTTATTGTCTCTTATCTGACAAAGGAACAGATGAATGTGCTTCAGGTCCTTCCGAAGCATATGGAGGGCATTGTAAGCCAGCTGCGGGTGACCAGAGGAATTCAGGTTGCTGTGTTTTTTTATGAGAATGATGATGGGACTTTTAAGGTCAGCTTCCGGGTAAATGGTGATTTTGATGCAGCATCCCTTGCCATGCACTTTGGCGGGGGCGGACATGTGAAGGCTGCCGGCTGTACGCTGGAAGGAACACCGGAAGAAATTACGGAAAAAATCGTTTCCGAGATTGAAAAAAGGTTATAAGATGATAAACGGGATACTGAATGTTTATAAGGAGCGGGGCTTTACTTCCTTTGATGTGGTGGCAAAGCTCCGCGGTATTTTACGGGAAAGAAAAATCGGGCACACCGGGACTCTGGACCCGGATGCCACCGGGGTGCTTCCGGTCTGTATCGGGAATGCAACGAAGGTGTGCGAACTTTTAACAGATAAGGATAAGGTTTACCGTGCTGTGCTGCACCTTGGCATGACGACAGATACGGAGGATATTACCGGAACCATTTTGACAGAGCAAAAAGAGGAAGTACTGGCCCTTTCGGAAGAAACAGTAAGATCTGTAATAGGAAGTTTTGTGGGTGACTATGCACAGGTTCCGCCGATGTATTCAGCCCTTAAGGTGGGAGGAAAAAAACTCTGTGATCTGGCGCGGGCCGGAGTTTCCGTGGAGCGAAAGGCAAGGATGGTACATATTTTTTCTATTCAGATAGAAGATATCAGGCTGCCCTTTGTGACCATGAAGGTACAATGTTCCAAAGGAACCTATATCCGGACATTGTGTGCAGATATCGGGAAAAAACTTGGTGTAGGCGGCTGCATGGAGTCTCTTGTAAGGACAAGGGTCAGTGTTTTTCCCATTGAAAAAGCATTGACCCTTGAAGAGATAGAGGAAGTCCGTGACAGAGGAGAACTGGATCAGATTATTATCCCTGTGGACTCTGTGTTTGAGGGGTACAAAAAACTCACAGTAAGGGCAGAGTCTTTTAAACTTTTACAGAATGGAAACCGGTTAAATTTCGGGAATTTTGAGACAAAGATAGTGTGTGAGGATGGACAGCAGGTGCTTGTCTATGATTCCTCAGGCAATTTTTATGCCGTATATCAGTACGAGAAAAAGACTGGGGACTTTAAGGTCCGGAAGATGTTTGGTGCTTGTTTATGATTTGCTGGAATGAGATAAAAGAATTTCATATTGAGGAAGAGACTGCGCTTTCTCTCGGAAAGTTTGATGGTGTGCACAGGGGGCATGAGGAACTTCTTTCCTACCTTCTGGAGAAGAAAAAAGAGGGGATGAAAGCAGTGGTATTTACTTTTGATATTCCCCCGAAAAAGCTGACAGAAAATAATAATTACCGTGTACTTTCCACAAATGAGGAAAAACAGTATATTTTAGCGGAGCGTGGCATTGACTATATGATTCAGTGCCCCTTTACCAGAGATGTGATGTGCATGGAGCCGGAGGATTTTGTAGACTGGATTGTTACAAGCCTGCATGTGAAAAGCATTGTGGTGGGTGCGGATTTCAGGTTTGGCCATAACCGAAGGGGAGATTATGTACTCCTGCAGAAGCTGGCAGATCAGTATGGCTATTCCCTTCGGGTTGTGGACAAACTTCAATACAGGGGAAGAGACATCAGCAGCAGCTATGTGCGGGAGGAAATTGTAAAGGGAAATCTGGAAACTGCGAATGAGCTGCTGGGCTATCCTTTTTTTATAAGAAGTGAGGTCATCCATGGAAAACAGCTTGGCAGAACAATCGGCATTCCCACCATCAATATGGAACTTCCGGCGGAAAAACTGCTGCCTCCCAAGGGGGTCTATGTTACGGAGGTCCTGATTGGAGAAGAACGATACCGGGGTGTAACCAATGTAGGCTGTAAGCCTACGGTAAACCATTCCAATAAGGTCAACGTAGAAACCTATATTCTGGATTATTCCGGCGATTTATATGGACTGACATTAAATATTTTCTTTTATCATTTTGTGCGCCCGGAGAAGAAGTTTGATTCACTGGAGGAACTGAAGGCAGAGATTGAGCGGAATATCAAGACAAGCAGGGAATATAAGATATTACAGAAATGTTACAAAAGTATTGACATTATGACGGAATATTGATATACTCATGTCTGTGAGAGAGGAATTAAAATCAAATGGACAGGGAGGAATCTATGAAATTTGATTATCTGACAAAAAGAAGAGTTGGCATGATACTTGCTTTTTCGCTGGCATTGACAGGAACTGCGGCTTATACCGGAGTTCAGGCGGATGGTGAGAATCGTGTATTACCCGGGAAAAATACAGAAGGTTTGACGGCAGGTGTTGCGTCTGCATTAAATCCGGGAAATATTGAGGGACTGAATGTGACAGCTGGTATTACAGATATTTTATATGACACCACTTATGTTGCAGTAAAGAATAATGGTCTTGATAAAGTCGGACAGGGACTGGATAGTGAAGATTCTTCTGAGAATAAGGAAGAAAAACAGGAGAATACCCTTGAATCCGTCTGCGGATACAAAAATCTTGGAATCGCTCAGGTTGAGGGCAATTTGAATGTAAGAAAAAAAGCCACCACAGACAGCAGTATTGTAGGAAAGATGACAAACCATGATGCCTGTGAAATTGTAAAGACAAAGGGCGACTGGGTAAAGATTAAATCCGGTAAGGTAGAAGGATATGTAAAGAGTGAATATCTTTTGACCGGTGAAGAAGCTGTCAAGGCTGCAAAAAAAGAGATTATAAAAGTTGTTACTGTTAATACCACGACACTTCGCGTGAGAGAAAAGGCATCGGAAGATTCTTCCATTCTTTCTCTGGTAGGCGAAGGGGAAGATTTGGTTGTTGAATCTGTTAAGGACGGCTGGTATAAAGTTGAAGTCGATGACCAGAAGGGATATATTTCCGGTGATTATGTGGATGTGTCTGAAAAGCTTCCAACCGCTGAGTCCGTTAAGGAACTGGAAAAGGGAGAGGGGGTTTCAGATACCCGTGTTTCATTAGTACAGTATGCACTCCAGTTTGTGGGTAACCCTTATGTATGGGGTGGGACAAGCCTGACAAACGGAATTGACTGTTCCGGATTTACCATGCAGGTATATGCCCGCTATGGAATCTCCCTGCCGCACCATGCAGCAAGCCAGCCAGGATACGGAAGAAGGATAAGCGCTTCAGAGGCTCGTCCGGGAGATTTGTTCTTCTACGGAAGCGGAAGCAGCATCGGTCACGTCGGTATCTATATCGGAAACGGACAGATCGTGCATGCCAGCAATCCAAGAACCGGTATTAAGATTTCCAGTGCTTATTACCGTACACCAATCTGCGTAGTAAGTTATCTTTAGTACTTGAAATAAGAATCGCAGTGAATAATAGAAACTCCACTAACTGATTTAGATTCAGCTGGTGGAGTTTTATTATGATTTATAACATTCGGTTGATCTCAGAAAAATCTATCAGTAAGTCATCATAAATATTCACTTTAATGACCGCATCAAAGGAATACTGGATATTAATCTGGTTTTTATCAAAATAATTTACGGTAACGGTTTTTCGAACTGGATCCACAATCCAGTATTCACGAACCCCATATTTTTTGTAATAATATAATTTTCGGATATAATCATCAGAAGGGTTGCCGGGGGAGACAATTTCGATTATAAAATCAGGTGCTCCATTTACACGATTTCTGTCAAGTTTGGATGGATTACATATGATCATGAGATCCGGCTGGACAATAGTAAGGGGGGTTCTGCTGAGCAGAACATCAAATGGAGCTGAAAAAATCTGGCAGTTTCCATTTTTGCTTCTAATATAGTTATTGAAGGTTGTGGAAAGCTCCATGGAAATAAGCTGGTGTTCTCTGGATGGACTTGCCATGTCAAAGATTATTCCTTCAAACACTTCTACACGTCGTTCTTCCGGCAGGTTTTCATATTGTAATAAGGATATTGTTTCTGGTTGTAAGGCTGGCATGTAATCTCTCCCTTCCTTTTGCGGTGTTAGTTGATTTATCTGCGCTGTAATCTTAGAATAGATGAAATTGCAAAAAAAATCAATTATTTTCTGCTCAAAATGAGTCCTATCAATGTGTAATCGTTTTCATAATTCAAACCATATTTCCCAAAATCTATAAAAAGTTTCATATATAGAAGGAAAATATATATGAAATTAATTGGAAAACAAGAAAATTTTGAAAACGATTTCACACATATCCATTGTATTTTTTTGTCTGACCATGTACTATACCAACATAACCTATGGAAAAAGTAGGAAATGAAAAATGAAGATAGGAGGATAAGATTATGAAAAAAAGATTGCTTACATTATTAACAGTTGCAGCACTTACAGTGGGGAGTCTGGCAGGCTGCGGTTCCGGTAATTCTGCAGGCGGTACCCAGAGTGCAGATGGTAAATCTGTAGAAATTACCAATGTATCCTATGATCCGACCCGTGAGCTTTACGAAGCATATAATAAAATATTTCAGAAACACTGGAAAGAAAAATCCGGACAGGATGTTTCCATTGTACAGTCCCATGGCGGTTCCGGAAAACAGGCACTGGAGGTTGCCAATGGATTACAGGCAGATGTGGTAACACTGGCACTGGAAGGTGATGTGGATGCGGTAAAGGATGCAGGATTGATTGATGACGGTTATGTGGATGAATTTCCGCTGGATAGTTCACCCTATACATCTTCTATTGTATTTCTAGTAAGAAAGGGAAACCCCAAGAAGATATTAGACTGGAATGATTTACTCCGGGATGATGTGGGGGTGATTACACCTAACCCGAAGACTTCCGGCGGTGCGAGATGGAATTATCTGGCAGCCTGGTATTATTTCGAAAAGCAGGGACAGAGCGAGGATGAAATCAGGGAAAGTATGAAAAAATTATATGAGCATGTGCTGGTACTGGATTCCGGAGCAAGAGGTGCCACTACATCCTTTGTAGAGAACGGACAGGGAGATGTTCTTCTGGCCTGGGAAAATGAAGCGTTTCTTTCTCTGGATGAGCATCCGGGTGAGTACGAAATCGTTGTTCCATCTGTATCAATTTTGTGCCAGCCGACAGTTGCCGTTGTAGACAAGGTGGTTGACCAGAGAGGTACCAGAGAGGTATCCGAGGAATATTTAAATTATCTGTATTCCGATGAAGCACAGAAGCTTGAAGCAGAATGGTATTACCGTCCATCCAACGAGGAAATATTAAATCAGTACAAGTTTCAGGGGGAAGGGAACACGATTACGGAAATGCCGGTAGACCATAAGTGGATCATTACAGATATTGATCTGACCAACATTGATCATTTCGGTGGCTGGAGCGAGGCAACCCAAAAACATTTTGCAGATGGAGGAGTTTTTGATTCCATCTACGAGGAAAAATAGCAGCAATGTAGAAAGCCGTAACAGAAAGGCAGTGAAACCATGAGGAAAAAGAAAAGCGTTATTCCGGGATTCGGATTATCATTTGGGATTGTGATGGCAATATTAGGACTGATAGTGATCATTCCACTGTGTTCTTTAGTGGTATTTTCCATGAAGTTATCCTTTCACGATTTTATCGTGACAGTAACAAGACCACGGGTACTTGCCAGTTATAAAGTCAGTATTCTGACCGCATTCATAGCATCTGTAATCAATGCGGTTATGGGACTTGCAATTGCCTGGGTGCTGGTACGGTACAAATTCCCGGGAAAACGGATCATGGATGGCATCATTGAGCTGCCTTTTGCGCTGCCGACGGCGGTTGCAGGTATTGCACTGACCCATCTGACGGTTCCGGAGGGATGGGTCGGAAAGATTTTTGCAAAAACAGGTGTGAAAATTGCTTATACGCGGATAGGTATTACCATTGCCCTGGTATTTATAGGCATTCCTTTTGTAGTAAGAAGCGTCCAGCCGGTGCTGGAAAAAGTTGAGGCTGAGTATGAGGAAGCGGCTGCCATGTTTGGCGCATCCCGTGTTCAGATTTTCTTTCAGGTTATTTTCCCGGAGATTCGTCCGGCTTTAATTGCAGGTTTTACCATGGCATTTGCCAGAAGTATCGGGGAATACGGAAGCGTTGTTTTTATTGCAGGAAACACACCCTATAAGACAGAAATTACGCCCCTGATGATTATGGCAAAATTACAGGAATTTGACTACGCAAGTGCCACATCCATTGCTCTGGTAATGCTTCTCATCTCTTTTGTAATACTGTTTGTCAATGCGGTGATTCAGAGCTTTACATCGAAAATTGTAAGTGGAATTGAGTAGTGAAGGAGGAGAAAGATGCAGATTCGAAATGATAAGGGAATAGTAAAGTGGCTTCTAATCGGACTGTGTACCGTATTTCTTCTGGTGACACTGGTTCTTCCACTGGTATATGTCATTTATACGGCACTGCGTGAAGGATTTCAGGCATATCTGGCATCGGTCACAGACACCTATGCGGTAAAAGCCATTCTTCTCACTGTTAAAGTTGTAATTATTACTGTGGTAATCAACTCTGTTTTTGGAATATTTGCAGCGTGGCTGATCACCCGTTTTCAGTTTCATGGAAAAAAGATTATTTCCACACTGATTGATTTACCCCTGACGATTTCACCGATTATTGCCGGTCTGATTTTTGTTCTGACCTTTGGACGGCAGAGTGCCATTTATCCGCTTTTGGAAAAATGGGGGATTCAGATTATATTTGCTGTTCCGGGGGTTGTACTGGCAACCATCTTCGTCACATTTCCTTTTATATCGAGGGAGATTATTCCGGTACTGACTGTGGAGGGAACGGATGAAGAAGAGGCTGCGGCTCTGATGGGGGCAAACGGATTTCAGATTTTTACACAGATCACCTTTCCACATATCAAATGGGCATTCCTTTACGGAGTGGTTCTCTGTTCCGCAAGGGCGATGGGAGAATTCGGAGCCGTTTCGGTATTGTCCGGACATCTGCGGGGCATTACAAATACAATGCCGCTTTACATAGAACTTTTGTATCAGGCATTTGATTTTACCGGTGCCTTTGCCATGTCATCCATACTGGTAATTATGGCACTCATTATACTGGTGCTAAGAAATATTTTGGAATACAGAGGCAGAAAAGAAATGGATGCATAGGAGGAATCGTTATGGGTGAAAATGAGCAGGCATATGTGAAACTGCAGAATATAAATAAAACATTTGGAAATTTTAAGGCATCGGATGATGTAAGTTTTACCGTGGAAAAGGGAAAACTGATTGGTCTGTTAGGACCCAGCGGAAGTGGAAAAACAACGCTTTTGAGAATACTGGCAGGGCTTGAAACGGCTGATTCCGGAGACATTTATATCGATGGGAAAGAGGTGAACCACGTACCGGCCAGCAAGAGGGGAATCGGTTTTGTATTTCAAAACTATGCGCTTTTCCGGTATAAGACCGTATTTGACAATATAGCTTTCGGACTCAAGATTCAAAAGTGGAATAAGACGGATATTAAGAATCGTGTGGAGGAACTGATTGAGCTGGTGGGATTAAAGGGACTGGAAAAACGCTATCCCAAGCAATTGTCCGGCGGCCAGCGACAGCGTGTGGCCTTTGCCCGGGCACTGGCAACGCAGCCAAATCTGCTTCTTTTGGATGAGCCTTTTGCTGCAATCGACGCGAAGGTTCGAAAAGAGCTGCGGGGCTGGCTGAGGGAGCTGATTAACCAGATGGGGATTACCAGTATTTTTGTTACCCATGACCAGGACGAAGCTATCGAAGTGGCGGATGAAATCATTGTTATGAATCAGGGGAAAATTGAGCAGATTGGAACACCGGTTGACGTGTACAGTAATCCACAGTCTCCTTTCGTGGTACAGTTTTTAGGGGAACCGGTTTCTATCAGGGATTATACACAGTTTAAGGGATTCCATGAATCGGGAGGAAGCAGCAGGGCAGTGATTCGTCCGGAGTTTGTTACCGTTACCAGGAAAAAAGAATTTAATCCCTATCCGGTTACTACAGAGGAGGGTGTGGTGGAACGTGTCGCCTTCCGGGGAAATGTATTAGAGCTTACGGTCCGGGTTCAGAATGAGCTTTTTATTGCACACCGTCAGATTGGCCAGGAGCTGATTTCAGAGGGAGAACATGTAAACGTATTTTTGCAGCGGATGTATCTGGTGGATGACGCAGGACAGACAGTGAAAATTGCTGTAAATGAGGCACTACGTGAAGAGGAAAGTGTTGTCATATAACAAGGGAATAGAAGGAGTGACAGGAAATAAAGCATTTAAGATTTATAATCCCCAAAACAGTATGGCAGTGGTGATGGAGGATGTATTTTATCATTTGAAAAAACAGGTAACACTGGCACTTGATTTCTGCAGCAGACGTGGAACTATGACACCGGAAGAACGGGAAGAGGAGAGTTTTCGGATTTGTAATGTGTTCTTTGAACAGATTCCAAAGGTAAGGGAATATGTGGAGACGGATCTGGAAGCAGCCTTTGATGGAGATCCCGCTGCCGGATGTAAGGAAGAGATTAAAGGGTCAGCATTAAAAATCAGGAACTGGAATACCGGACGGGAGGCAAGGAAAGAAAAACCGAAGAAATTCACCAGAGTGATGAATGGTATTATGTGATTTGATGAGAGATTTCGGATGCTGTGGCCGCTGGAATGGCATAAGCTTGCAAAGCTGAAGATGTTGGTTCGAGTCCAACCAGTATCATTAAATTACATTAAATCAGCTGAAAAAAAAGAAGCGTGATAATTTGTTAATTTTACCAGATGAAAAAAGAAAAAAAAATTATTGAAAATGCAATAAAGGCTTATCCTCTGGAATGCTGCGGAGTTTTATTGGGAAAGTGCCGGGACGGGTGTCAGGTTGTCCGAAAAGTGGTACCTGAAAAAAATAATGCTCGCAGAAACCGGGATGATTCCTTTCAGATTGATCCTTTGGAATTCATTCGTCTGGAGGAAAAAGCAGAAAAAGATAACTTACAGATTATAGGATTTTATCATTCCCATCCGGACTGTGAGGCAGTACTTTCAAAAGAAGATGAAAGGTATATGATACCAGAGCTTTTATATCCGATTCTATCTGTGGTTCATGGAAAAAACAGAAAGATGAAATGCTATAAAAAATTGGTTTCTGGAGAAATTCTACAGGAGGAAATAGTATGCAGGTAATTGTCTATGTATCCGCGACCCTTCGCGGATTTGTAAACCGCAATGCAAAAATTGAAGCAGAGGGTGAAACGGTTAAGGATATTATTACATTTTTAAAGGATGAATATCCGGATTTGCAGAAAGCGTTGTTTGAGGAGGATGGAAGCATTCGTCCCTTTGTAAATATTTATCGGAACGAAGAAAATGTGACCGATGATGAGAGACAGAAAACGGTTTTAAAAGAAGGAGACATCATACGACTTCTGCCGGCTATTGCAGGCGGTGCACCATCCAAAAGCGTGATTTCTGATGAGAGAAGAAAAGAAGTGACTTTGGATGATAAAGAAATAGAACGGTTTAACCGTCATCTGATGCTTAGGGAAATCAGTGTCAAAGGACAGAAAAGAATAAAGGCTGCAAAGGTTGTGGTCATCGGACTGGGTTCCCTCGGCGCACCGGTCATCCAGTATCTGGCGGCTGCGGGAGTCGGAACAATTGGAATTGTGGATTTTGATGAGGTATCCCTTGGAAACCTGCAGAGTCAGGTGATTCACGGAACAAGAGATGTTAACAGACCGAAAACGGCCTCTGCCAGAGATAAGATTAAGGCCATCAACCCGAAAATCAAGATTGAGGCGGTGAATGAGAAGGTTGAGGCAGATAATATAGAGGAATTGATTGAACCCTATGATATTGTTGTGGATTGTACCGATAATTACAAGTCCAGATATCTGATCAGCGATGCCTGTGTCCTGTTAAAGAAGCCGCTTGTTTTTGGAGCCATCTATCAGTATGAGGGGCAGGTCAGCGTCTTTGATGCGAATCAGGGCCCCTGTTACCGGTGCCAGTTTCCGGCACCGCCGCCTGCAGGACTGGTTCCTACCTGCGCAGAGGGCGGTACTATCAGTCCTCTCGGAGGAATCATCGGAAGCATTCAGGCAAATGAGGTATTGAAGCTGATTATCGGCGGGGGCGAAAGCCTGACAGGAAAAATGCTGGTGGTGGACAGCTGGAACTTAAACTTTTCCATTATTGATGTAAAAAAGAATGAGAAATGTCCAATTTGTGGGAAAACACCTTCCATTTTTGAGGTGGAGGATTTTGATTACGAGGATTTCTGCGGGCTGAAGCAGGAGGATACGGAAATACCGGTAGAGGGAATTTCCGCAGATGATCTGGCGGAGCGCATAGAGAGGGGAGATGCCATGACGCTGATTGATGTAAGAGAGCCCCATGAGAGGGCCATCTGCAGATTTCCGAATGCAAAGGCAATTCCAATCGGTCAGCTGGCAAGAAGAATGAATGAGCTGGACCCGGATGTGGATACCATCTTTATCTGCAGAGAGGGAAAACGAAGCATTCTTGCCATCAATACGCTCAGGGAGGCCGGATATAAAGGTCCTATGTACAATTTGAAGGGTGGTATTGAATCGGCCCAGAATATAATATTCTCCAACGAAGGGGCTTGGTTATAATTTCTATTTTTACTTTGATAGAAAATAACATAGATTAAAATCAGGAGGTAAATGAAAATGGCAACAGAAGAACAAAAGATCAATGCACTGGGAGCAAAGGCAGCGTATAACCTTGCCAATGTGACCAAGACAAAACCACAGTATGGTGCAATCACTCCCAAGTGGCTGACAAAACTGCTGGAATTTAAGGGACTTGAAACAGGTATTTACCGTGTTAATAAGGTTGTTGAAGGGGAAACACCTCTGGATGTCCTTTGCAGTCAGACCTTTTGTCCTTATACTGCTCTGCAGCAATTTTAGCAGATGATGCCATCGCAGTGCTTGAGGATGTTGAGGTAGGTGAATACTATGATTACGAGTGATTTTACAGGTCTGACTGCTGATCTGGGGCTTCCCTCCGAGGCAGAACTTACGGGTCTTGCCAATCAGCTTTTTACGGATATTGACGGAAGCCTTTTTGAGCCGGAGGTCTGCGAGGAAGGAATTGAAAAGCTTGTGACCACAGGAGATACCGGTGTATTTGATACGGCGGCACAGAAAGCACAGAGAGTATTCGGTGATCTTGGAGTTTCTGATTTTGAAAAGATTGCAAGTGAGCTTTACGTTTCACAACAGCCAAATGAGGAAAAAACAGACGGATTTTCTCCGCGGGTGGTATCACAGAGACAGGCAGAACAGGAGAATTCCATCGAAGTCCGCACTACGGGAGAGGACAATAATGTTATTTCCAGGGCAGACAGACCCAAGGACAGTCAGGATACAGTCGGTGGACAGAAAAATAACGGACAGATCATTGTCGGTACAAAAACACTGGAGCAGATCCGGGAAGATTTCCCAATCCTGCGGGAAAAAGTAAACGGA
Source organism: Agathobacter sp. (assembly GCA_022772675.1). Lineage (GTDB taxonomy): Bacteria > Bacillota > Clostridia > Lachnospirales > Lachnospiraceae > Roseburia. Next base: position 154,649 of record JALEZW010000046.1, read on the forward strand.
AATCCGCTTATCTGGCTGGATAACGGAGCCACAACACAGCGTCCCCAGGCAGTTATTGACAGACTCTCTTATTACTATGAGCACGAGAACTCCAATGTACATAGAGGAGCCCATACGTTAGCCGCTAAATCGACAGATGCCTACGAAGGTGCAAGACAGATTGTGGCAGACTTTATCGGGGCGCCTTCTAAGGATAACATCATTTTCGTGCGTGGAACCACAGAGGCCATCAATCTGGTAGCACATTCCTATGTGAAACCGCTGCTTCAGCCGGGAGATGAAATTATTGTTTCGCTTCTGGAGCATCATGCCAATATTGTCCCCTGGCAGTTAGTGGCTGAGGAAACAGGTGCCGTAATTAAAGTGATTCCGGTGGATGAGAGCGGGCAGATTATTTTGTCTGAGTATGAAAAGTTATTCAGCAAGCGTACCAAATTTGTATCCGTAACTCATGTTTCCAATGTGCTGGGGACCATTACGCCGGTAGCAGAGCTTGTTGCCATTGCCCACAGACATGGTGTGAGAATCCTGATTGATGGAGCACAGTCCATTGCCCATATTCCGGTAAATGTCACAGCATTAGATGCAGACTTCTTTGCTTTTTCCGGACATAAGGTGTATGCACCCACCGGAATTGGTGCTTTATACGGGAAAAAGGATGCACTGGAGGAGGCAAAACCCTATCACGGCGGCGGCAATATGATTGCAGATGTCACTTTTGAGAGGACTATTTATAATCCGGCACCGAATAAATTTGAGGCAGGAACTGCAAGCATCGGGGATGCGGTAGCACTGGGAGAAGCATTACAGTATTTAAGCAATATCGGGATTGCTGCAGTAGGAAAATATGAGCATGAACTGGTCAGCTATGGCATGAAGGAGCTGGGAAAAATTGACGGGCTTCATCTGATTGGAACGGCGGCAGAAAAATCCAGTGCATTATCCTTTGTGCTGGATGGGACACCCATTGAGGCAGTGGGACAGCATCTGGACCAGCTTGGCATTGCAGTCCGCGTGGGACATCACTGTGCACAGCTGATTTTGCGGCATTATGGGCTGGAGGGCGTAGTTCGTCCGACCCTTGCCGTATACAACACTCCGGAAGATATTGACGCACTGGTAAGGGGAATCCGGTCCATTCATTAACAGAAATGTAATAAAAGTGAAAAAATCTGTTTACAACCGGTCAAAGCTATGCTATATTAGTTCAGTATGGTTTAACCCTTATTCGGTAGATGGACACTCCGACCTTCTGCTGAGTAACAGGCGTAAAAATATTTTAAGGAGGATCACAAAATGATCGCAAAGGAAAAGAAACAGGCAATTATCAATGAGTATGGAAGAACACCGAACGATACCGGTTCACCGGAGGTTCAGATTGCAGTTCTTTCTGCAAGAATTCAGGAGCTTACTGAGCATTTAAAGGAGAACCCGAAGGATCACCATTCCAGAAGAGGTATGCTTAAGATGATCGGTCGCAGACGTGGTTTATTAGCTTACTTAAAGAGCATTGATATCGAGAGATACCGTTCTTTAATCGAGCGTTTAGGACTCAGAAAATAATTGTGGACAAGAGCGGAGTCTATCCGCTCTTGTTTTTGTTGTACGCAGATTCTTTATCCGAGACCACTGAAGAGGGTGGAAACAGTCAGACTGTTTTCACATTGTTCAGTAGTTTCGGAGATCTGCTAAAGTATATTTTGATTTAAGGAGAGAGAACATGTACAAAAGTTATTCAATGGAACTGGCCGGCAGAACGCTGACGGTTGACATCGGAAGAGTATGTGCACAGGCGAATGGAGCAGCACTGTTAAAGTACGGTGAGACAACAGTTTTATCAACAGCAACGGCTTCGGACAAGCCAAGAGACGGAATTGATTTCTTCCCACTCAGTGTGGAATTTGAGGAGAAGATGTATTCCGTAGGTAAGATTCCGGGAGGCTTCAATAAGCGTGAGGGAAAGGCATCTGAGAATTCCATTCTTACTGCCCGAGTGATTGACCGTCCCATGAGACCGCTTTTCCCGAAGGATTACCGCAACGATGTTACATTAAATAATATGGTTATGTCTGTGGATCCGGAGTGCCGTCCTGAACTGGTTGCCATGATCGGCGCAGCACTTGCTACCACGATTTCTGACATTCCTTTTGACGGACCATGTGCAATGACGCAGATGGGCATGAAGAATGGTGAGTTTATCGTAAATCCGTCACAGAAAGACTGGGATGAGGGCGATTTAAAGCTTACAGTTGCATCCACCGCCACGAAGGTCATCATGATTGAGGCCGGTGCTAACGAGATTCCGGAAGCAAAAATGATCGATGCCATTTACAAGTGTCATGAAGTAAATCAGAGTATTATTGCATTTATCAATCAGATTCGTGAGGAAGTCGGAAAGCCAAAGCATGAGTACACCAGCTGTGCGATTCCGGAGGAGATGTTTGCTGCCATGCGTGAGATTGTTACTCCTGAGCAGATGGAGGAAGCAGTATTTACGGATGAGAAGCAGAAGAGAGAAGAGAATATCAGAGAGATTACGGACAAGTTTGCTGAGGCATTTGCTGAGAACGAAGAGTGGCTGGCTGTGCTGGATGAGGCAGTTTACCAGTATCAGAAGAAGACCGTCCGTAAGATGATCTTAAAAGACCACAAACGTCCGGATGGCCGTGCCATTGACCAGATTCGTCCACTGGCTGCTGAGGTTGATCTGATTCCGCGTGTTCACGGTTCTGCGATGTTTACCCGTGGACAGACGCAGATCTGCGATGTGGTTACACTGGCACCGCTTTCTGAGGTTCAGAAAATCGACGGACTGGATGATAATATGACAACCAAGAGATATATGCATCATTATAATTTCCCGTCTTACTCAGTAGGAGAGACCAAGCCAAGCCGTGGACCGGGACGCCGTGAGATTGGGCATGGTGCACTGGCAGAACGTGCCCTGCTCCCTGTTATGCCGTCAGTTGAGGAATTCCCATATGCCATCCGTGCGGTTTCCGAGACCTTTGAGTCCAATGGTTCCACATCCATGGCATCTACCTGTGCCTCCTGTATGTCCCTTATGGCTGCAGGTGTGCCCATCAAGAAGATGGTGGCAGGAATTTCCTGTGGACTGGTAACGGGAGATACCGATGATGATTATCTGGTACTTACGGATATTCAGGGACTTGAGGATTTCTTCGGAGATATGGACTTTAAGGTAACCGGTACCCATGACGGAATCACAGCAATCCAGATGGATATTAAGATTCATGGTCTGACCCGCCCAATCGTGGAGGAGGCAATTGCCCGCGCAAGAGAGGCAAGAGTTTACATTATGGACGAGGTTATGAGCAAGGCCATTGCTGAGCCTCGTAAGGAAGTCAGCAAATGGGCTCCAAAGATTGAACAGATTACTATTGATCCCACCAAGATTGGAGATGTGGTTGGCCAGAAGGGTAAGACCATTAATGAGATCATTGAACGTACCGGGGTCAAGATTGATATTACCGATGATGGTGCCGTATCTGTCTGCGGAACCGATAAGGATGCCATTGCAAGGGCTATCGAAATGATAAAAATCATTACTACCGATTTTAAAGAAGGACAGATTCTCACCGGTACAGTGGTAAGCATCAAGGAGTTTGGAGCATTTGTGGAGTTCGCACCTGGAAAAGAGGGAATGGTTCACATTTCCAAAATTGCAAAGGAGCGTATCGAGCATGTGGAGGATGTTCTTACGCTGGGAGACAAGGTTAAAGTTGTATGCCTTGGTAAGGACCGTATGGGAAGAATCAGCTTCTCTATTAAGGATGTGCCACAGAATTAAAAGAATTGCGGGACATATATCCGGTGGATTTATGTTCTGCACCCACCGGAGCGAAGCATAGATTTGTGTAGCAAAGGAGCAGTTCTGGGATATGATATAAGGGGTTTCGGAGATTTCTCCGGAGCCCTTTTGCTTTATATGAAATTCCGTTGGGATTACCTTGAGAAGTGAACTTAAAGGCAGATTTTTTCATATATTACTGTAGGAAAATATTGTCTTACATTTTAAAACGATGTAAGTATTACAGATACAGGAGATGTGAAAATGAATCGTGTACGCCAACTGGTACATGCAGATAAGGCATATCGTATGGGATATACCGGAAAAAATATACGGGTTGTTGCTCTGGACACCGGTGTGTATCTGCATCCGGATATCAGAGGAAATGTAAAATTGTTTCTGGATTTTATAGCAGGGAAAACAATCTGTTATGATGATAACGGACATGGCACCCATGTGGCTGGAATTATCTGTGGAAACGGAAGACTGAAAGGAATTGCACCGCAGTCACAGCTTATCATGTTAAAGGTTTTAGAGAAGGATGGCGGCGGGAAGACTAAAAATGTCATCCGGGGGCTGGAATGGGTGATACAGCATCACAGAGAACAGAGAATCCGCATTCTTAATTTTTCTGTGGGATTTCTTCCGGGGGCACATAGTGAGGAGCAGAGAAAAATTCTGGAAATGCTGGAACAGCTCTGGGATGAGGGAGTTACTGTTGTGACAGCAGCAGGAAATAATGGACCGAAAGAGGGAACGGTTACGGCTCCAGGAATTTCCCGAAAAGTAATCACGGTGGGAGCCAGCGATGATGGCATGAAATCTGCATTTTTTCAGAGTGGTTACAGTGGAAAAGGTCCTACAGAGTGCTGTATCATAAAGCCTGAAATATATGCACCGGGGACGAATATTGTAAGTCTTGATAATAAAGGCAGCCTTTATGTAAAAAAAAGCGGAACATCAATGGCAACACCGGTGGTAAGCGCGGCACTGGCACTGGCACTGGAAAAAAATCCTTATCTTCGTCCCGAGGAGCTGAAACTGAAACTTTACCAGTCAGCAAAGAGGGAGAGAAGTTTACAGAAAGGCTGGGGCCTGCTGCAGGTTGATAAATTACTGGATTTGGTATAGAATGTTGTACTGGAGGAACGAAAAAATCATGAAAATATTAAACAAATTATTTAGTAAACTGGTTCTTGGCGCACTCATTATCATTCTGCAGTTCTGCTGGTTTGTGTATCTGCTTTACAGCGTTTCGCTGACCAGTTCCATTGCAGATATCGCGATTACGGTGCTTGCAATTGTCCTGGCACTCTATGTCTCAAGCCGGGATATGCGTTCCACCTACAAAATTTCCTGGATATTTTTGATTCTGGCACTTCCACTTTTCGGCTGCCCTGCTTATTTCCTGTTTGGAAGGGGAGGGCTGACCAGACGCACCAGACAAAAAATGGATGAGGTAAATAATAAAATACGATCCTTCAGCCAGCAGGAACAAAAGACGATGGAACAGTTAAAAGAAGAGGATTTTTATGCCTGGCAGCAGGCAGGATATCTGACGGAGTATGCGGGATATCCACTTTACCGGGAAAAGGACAGTCAGTATTTTTCCAGTGGAGAGGCTTTGTTTCCGAAACTTTTAGAGGATCTGCGGAGTGCGAAGGAGTATATTTTCCTGGAGTATTTTATTGTAGAACCGGGAGAAATGCTGGATGCAATCATAGAGATTCTGGAGCAGAAAGTAAAGGAGGGGGTGGATGTCAGGCTGATGTATGACGGAATCGGCTGTATTCAGACACTGCCAAACAAGTATGTCCGTTTGTTAAAGGAAAAAGGAATCAAATGTGCCTGCTTTAATCCCTTTCGTCCTTTTCTGTCCATAATCCAGAATAACAGAGACCACAGAAAGATTACGGTAGTGGATGGAAAGGTGGCTTATACCGGTGGATTTAATCTGGCAGATGAGTATATCAATGTAAAAGAGAAATTCGGTTACTGGAAGGATGCGGGCATTCGTATCACAGGAGAGAGTGTCTGGAGCTTCACCAGTATGTTTCTGGAATTGTGGAACTTTATCAATAAATCCGAGGATGACTATGCACACTACAGAGAAACCTCAATTCCTGAAAAGCAGCTGCCCGGGGAAAATCCGAATACCGGATTTATCCAACCCTATACGGATTCGCCAATGGATCATGAGGATGTGGGAGAAAATGTATATTTAAATATTATTAATCATGCAAAAAAATATGTCTATATTTTTACTCCTTACCTGATTATTGGTTCTGAGATGCGCACAGCACTGATCAATGCAGCAAAGTGCGGAGTGGATGTCCGGCTTGTAGTACCGGGTGTTCCGGATAAAAAGCTTGTCTATCTGCTGACACAGTCCAATTTTGCAGAACTTATAAAAAACGGAGTGAGGATTTATAAATTTACACCGGGTTTTATTCATTCCAAATGTTTTGTAGCAGATGATGTGACAGCCACTGTAGGTACGGTCAATCTGGATTACCGCAGTCTCTGTCTGCATTTTGAGTGTGGCGTCTTTATGTACCGCACAAAGGCGGTGATGCAGGTAAAGGAGGATACACTGGAAACATTTAAGAAATGTCATGAAGTGACGGCTGAGGAATGTCAGAATAAGCACTTTCTTGTCAGAACCTTTATGGGAGCATTAAAATTGTTTGCCCCGCTGCTGTAATATACTAAATATAGTAATTTGTCCTTGCTTTTTCCACAATATCAAGTTAAAATAGTGTTTGTGGCTGGAAAACACAGGAAAGGCATGGAACATGGAACTGACAGTGAAACTGCAGGTGTTTGAGGGTCCTCTGGATTTGCTTTTGCATCTGCTTGAGAAGAATAAAGTAAATATTTATGATATACCGATTGTAGAGATTACCGATCAGTATATGGAGTATATAAAGGAAATGAAGCGGCAGGACCTGGAAGTCCTCAGTGAATTTCTGGTGATGGCAGCAACGCTTGTGGATATTAAGTCAAGGATGCTTCTTCCATCTGATCCTGACAGTGAGGAGGAAGAGGAGGATCCCCGGGCAGAACTGGTACAGCAGCTTTTGGAGTACAAGATGTATAAATGTATGGCATATGAGCTTAAGGACCGGCAGGTAGATGCCCAGCGTGTGATCTTTAAAGAACCCACGATTCCAAAAGAAGTTCTTGCATACGAACAGCCGGTGGATGTGGAGGAGCTGATGTCGGATGTGACGCTGTCCCGTCTGAATGAGATTTTTCAAAGCATCATGAAAAAACAGCAGGATAAAATAGATCCTCTTCGTTCCAAGTTTGGAAAGATTGAAAAAGAAGAGGTTTCGCTGGAGGATAAGATGGATTATCTGAAGGATTATGCAGCTGCTCACAGACATTTCAGCTTCCGGGGACTTTTGGAGGCGCAGTCATCCAAGGTGGAGGTGATTGTGACATTTCTTGCAATCCTAGAGCTGATGAAAATGGGGACCATTCATATTTCCCAGGAACATATTTTTGATGATATTCAGATTGAATCCCAGATTGCAGCCTGATGTTTTGGAAAGTGATGAAGTAATAATATGAAAGATAAAAATTATAAAGCGATTATAGAGGGAATTCTTTTTTCCATGGGAGAATCCGTGGAACTGGAAAAAATCGCTTCCGTTATAGAGCTGGATAAAAAGAAGACAAAAGCACTGATTGAGGAGATGCGGAAGGAATGGGATGATGAGGGACGCGGAGTGTCCATTATGGAACTGGACGGTTCCTATCAGATGTGTACCAGACCGGAAATTTATGAATACCTGATCAAGATTGCGAAACAGCCGAAAAAACGTGTGCTCACCGATGTCCTTTTAGAAACATTATCCATCATTGCCTACAAGCAGCCTGTGACTAAAATGGAAATTGAAAAAATACGTGGGGTGTCTTCGGATCATGCAGTCAATAAACTGGTGGAATATAATCTGGTCTGCGAACTGGGCAGACTGGATGCTCCGGGACGTCCGCTTTTATTTGGGACAACGGAGGAATTCCTAAGAAGTTTCGGAGTACAGTCTATTGATGAGCTTCCGGTTTTGAGTCCGGTACAGGTGGAGGAATTTAAACAGGAGGCAGAGGAAGAGATGCATGTGAAACTGGATCTCTAAAGCTTTTGTATTGGATTAAATGAGGGAAAAATACCTTTTGTCCCTAATCTCATGAATATCAGAGGATAAAATAATCATATACATAAAATAAAAAATGTATATGGTTATTTTTTATGGAAAAAAAGAATCGTTTATTAGAAAAAATGGCAGTGTTTTTTTGCTGCTGCCTGATTGCTGTAAATATGGTAAATACTGTTAAAGCAGAGGAAATCAAAGAACCGGAGGAAAGCAGTTTTTATTCTAAAGCATGCGCCATGACAGATGGCGACAGCAATCGCCTTTTGTATGGAAAGAATGAGACTCAAAAGCTGTCGAATGCCAGTACAACAAAGATATTGACCTGTATTCTTGCCATGGAAAACTGCAGTATGGATGAAGTGGTGACATTCAGTGCAAAAGCGGCAGCCCAGCCCAAGGTTCATCTGGGAACAAAAGAGGGAGAGCAGTTTTATATGAGGGATCTGCTTTACGGGCTGATGCTTGAATCTTATAATGACTGTGCCTATGCCATTGCAGAACACGTGGGAGGATCGGTGGAAAAGTTTGCGGAAATGATGAATGAGAAGGCCGGGGAGATTGGGTGCACAGACAGCCATTTTGTGACTCCAAACGGGCTGGATGATAAGGACAGTGGAGGAACTCATCATACAACCGCCTATGACCTTTGTAAAATTATGGGATACTGTGCATGGAAATCGCCCCAGAGTAAGCAGTTTCTTACGCTTACCCAGACAAGAAGCCACAGCTTTAACAGCCTTTCCGGAACAGGATATGCGGTATCAAATAAAAATGCATTTTTAGATATGATGGATCATGTGATTACCGGAAAAACAGGTTTTACGGCAAAGGCCGGTTACTGCTATGTGGCAGCATTGGAAGAGGGGGGCAGACGCTATGCCATTGCACTCTTAGCCTGCGGATGGCCAAATCATAAGACTTACCGCTGGGAAGATGCAAAAGATCTTTTTTCTTACGGGATGGATTCCTTTCATCTCTACCGTGGGACGGAGGAAAGCCTGAAAACAGAACCGGTATCCATTGCCGGAGGCATGAGGGAACAAACATTAAAGGAGTGGAGCACTCATGCAAGCCTGCCTCTGTCAATTGATGGGAAAGTAAAAGAACTTACTTTTTTAAAGGCAGACTGGGAAAATGGCGAGATGAAAAAGACCATGGAACTGCCTTATCATCTGCCTATAAAAAAGGGGCAGAAGCTGGGGACGATTTCCTATTGCATTGAGGGGAGAGAAATATATTCCTGCAGTATCTGTGCAGGAGAAGATGTGAAAAAATGGGATTTTTTGTCCTTTGTAAAAGTATTATGGGAGGAATTTCTTCTATAAAATAGGAAAATAGTCATAAAAATATAGTGAAAATTTTAACAATTTGTGTTGAAATGGTGCCTGAAATGTTATACAATACAAACTAGCGGAAATTTTTATTTTTTAAAGTGTGTCATATGACATGCAATATAGAGATGGAGGGCACAAAATGAGTAGTAACAATGAAAACTTGGCAATGCAGCGTATTGCTAAGTTGGTCGACGAGAACAGTTTTATGGAAATCGGTTCTCTCGTAACAGCACGCAGCACAGATTTTAATCTCACGGCTGAAAAATCCCCTTCGGATGGCGTCATTACAGGTCATGGTCTGATTGACGGCAATCTGGTATTTATTTACAGCCAGGATGCTTCCGTTTTAAATGGAACAATCGGGGAGATGCATGCAAAGAAGATTGCGTCTGTGTATGACATGGCAATGAAGATGGGAGCACCGGTGATTGGTCTTATCGATTGCGGTGGTATCAGACTTCAGGAGTCGGTAGATGCATTGGATGGGTTTGGAACTATTTATGCAAAGGAAGTTGCAGCTTCCGGTCTTGTTCCGCAGATTTGTGGTGTATTTGGCAATTGTGGCGGAGGTCTTTCCGTTGTCCCGGCACTTTGCGATTTTGCTTTTATTGAGGAAAACAAAGGGCGTATGTTTGTAAATCCTCCGGATGCCATTGAGGGCAACCGTGTGGAGAAATGTGATACAGCAAGCGGCGCATTCCAGAGCGAAAACAGCGGATGCGTTGATTTCGTTGGTTCTGAGGATGAAATTATGGCACAGATCCGTGAGCTGGTATGCATGCTTCCAGGTAACAGTGAGGGTGACGTTTATACGGATACCTGCGAGGATGATTTAAATCGTGCCTGCGAGAGCATGGAAAATATGAAGGGAGATCCGAGATATCTGTTATCCCAGATTTCCGATAACAACGTATTCTTTGAGACAAAGGCTGACTATGCAAAGAATATGGTGACAGGTCTGATTAAGTTAAACGGCATGACAGTTGGTGCCGTGGCAAACTGCAGCGAGGTTTATGATGCAGATGGAAATAAGACAGAGACCTTTGACTTATCTCTTACTGCAAGAGGATGCAATAAGGCAGCTGATTTTGTACAGTTCTGTGATGCATTCTCAATTCCGGTACTTACAATTACAAATGTGAATGGATTCAAGAACTGCATGTGCTCTGAGAAGAATCTGGCAAAGGCTCTGGCAAGAATGACTTATGCATTCGCAAATGCCACCTGTGCAAAGGTAAACCTGATTACCGGAGAAGCTTATGGAAGTTCTTATGTGTTTATGAATTCCAAGTCTATCGGTGCAGATCTGGTATATGCATGGTCTGATGCCAAGATTGGTACTATGGAGCCAACCCTTGCAGCAAAGATTCTCTATCCGGATGCAAAGGCGGAGGAAATCAAAGAAAAGGCAGCTGATTTTGAAAAACTTCAGGATTCCGCTGCTTCTGCAGCAGCCAGAGGCTATGTTGACCGTCTGATCGATCCGGCAGACACAAGAAAATACCTGGTAGCTGCATTTGAAATGCTCTACACAAAATATGTGCATGAGACAGAAAAGAAACACGGTACCAAGTAGAAAGGTGAAGTTTTATGAGAAAGAAAATTGCTTTGGCACTCAGCATGATCATGATGGTTCTGCTGCTTGGTGCCTGCGGAAAAGACCCGACTACCGTGGATTACAATGGCAAATCCTATGAGGATCTGAAGTCTGAAATGGACATCACTGTTCAAAGAACAGAATATCTCATAGAATTGTTAGCACAGAACGGTATCGATTCTGTTAGTAGTCTTTCGGACTATGAAAAGGAATCTCTGATTCAGCAGGGAGTTTCTGAAACTCAGATTGAAGCTTCTCAGAAATGGGAAGAAATGCAAGAAGAGTTTGGTAAAGTAAAAAAAATAGATGAAGATACTTTTAAGGTTACAAAGTCCGGGAAAACATTAACGACAGATATGACAATTGCATTTGCCAAAAAAGATGTCAATTTCGAGGTAGTCTATGATTATTATTCCATGGATATTACCGGTATTTCGGTAGATCCGATTTATTCACTGGGCGAAAAGATGCAGAAGGCAGGACTCAATACGGTGATTTCCATGTCCGTTGTATTTGCTGTCCTGATTTTAATCAGCCTTTTGATTTCCTGCTTTAATATTTTCCCTTATCTCGAAAAGAAGAAAGCAGAGAAAAAAGCAGCTGCAGTCCCACAGACAGTGCCTGAGGCGGTTACAGAAGTACCGGAAGCCCCGGTTACTCCGGCACCGGCGGTACAGACTGATGATACAGAACTTATTGCTGTTATTGCAGCCGCAATCGCAGCAGATACCGGAACTTCTACCAGCGATTTTGTAGTTCGTTCCATTAACAGAAGATAGTATAAAATTTAGGAGGATCATATTCATGAAGAATTATACAATTACCGTAAATGGTAACGTTTATGATGTAACAGTAGAAGAGACCGGAAGCAGCACAGGAACAGCAGCACCGAGACGTGCCGCAGCAGCTGCAGCAGCACCGGCTGCAAAACCGGCAACCGCTCAGGGTGCAGGCAGCATTAAGATTGAGGCTGGAGCCGCAGGTAAAGTATTTAAGATTGAGAAGAATGTTGGAGATGCCGTAAAGAAGGGTGATACCGTTCTTGTTCTGGAAATCATGAAGATGGAGACACCGGTTGTTGCACCGGAAGACGGAACGGTTGCAAGTATTGATGTTGCAGTCGGAGATGCTGTAGAGTCCGGCGCATTACTTGCTACATTAGACTAATCCAAGGAGGAAAACACAGTGAGTTATGTAGGTGAAACTTTAAATAACCTCCTACATCAGACAGCTTTCTTTAACCTGACATGGGGAAACTATGTAATGATCTTAGTAGCATTTGTTTTCCTGTTTCTGGCAATTAAGAAAGGTTTTGAGCCATTACTGTTAGTTCCGATTGCATTCGGAATGCTGCTTGTCAATATCTATCCGGATATTATTGCAAGCCCGGAGCAGACAAGCAACGGTGTGGGCGGTTTACTTTACTATTTTTATCAGTTGGACGAGTGGTCTATCTTACCATCCCTGATTTTCCTTGGCGTTGGTGCGATGACTGACTTTGGACCACTTATTGCAAATCCAATCAGCTTTTTGATGGGAGCGGCTGCGCAGTTCGGTATTTTCAGCGCATACTTCCTTGCAATTCTCTTTGGATTTAATGATAAGGCGGCTGCCGCGGTATCTATTATCGGTGGTGCAGATGGACCGACATCCATTTTCCTTGCAGGTAAGCTTGGACAGACGGGACTGATGGGCCCGATTGCCGTTGCAGCATATTCATATATGGCTCTTGTTCCGATTATTCAGCCTCCGATTATGAAGGCCCTTACTACAAAGAAGGAACGTGCCATTAAGATGAAAAACCTTCGTCCGGTCAGCAAACTGGAGAAGATTTTATTCCCCATCGTTGTTACCGTAGTTGTCTGTGTACTGCTTCCTACTACAGCACCGCTTGTGGGAATGCTGATGCTTGGTAACCTTTTCCGTGAATCCGGAGTGGTTCGCCAGCTGCAGGAGACAGCCAGCAATGCACTGATGTATATCGTTGTTATTTTACTTGGTACCTCTGTCGGTGCTACGACAAGTGCAGATGCATTCTTAAACTGGAGTACCATCAAGATTGTTGTATTAGGACTTGTTGCATTTATGGTAGGTACAGCTGCCGGTGTATTATTTGGTAAGCTGTTATGTCTGATTACCAAGGGCAAGATTAATCCTCTGATCGGTTCTGCCGGTGTTTCAGCGGTTCCTATGGCGGCCCGTGTATCCCAGAAAGTTGGTGCAGAGGAAGATCCTACGAATTTCCTTCTTATGCATGCAATGGGACCAAACGTTGCCGGTGTTATCGGTACAGCCGTTGCGGCAGGATGCTTCATGGCAATCTTTGGAATTTAGTGATTTGATATTTTAGGAGGATAATCATGGCAGAAGTAAAGGCAAAGCCTATTAAAATTACCGAAACAATCTTACGTGATGCACATCAGTCAATGATTGCCACACGTATGACAACAGAGCAGATGCTTCCGATTGTTGATAAGATGGACAAGGTTGGCTACAATGCAGTAGAGTGCTGGGGAGGAGCTACCTTCGATGCATCTCTTCGTTTCCTGAAAGAGGATCCCTGGGATCGTCTTCGTAAATTAAGAGATGGTTTTAAGAATACAAAGCTTCAGATGTTATTCAGAGGACAGAATATCTTAGGATACCGTCCATATGCAGATGATGTGGTTGAATATTTCGTACAGAAGTCCATTGCAAACGGTATCGATATTATTCGAATCTTTGACTGTTTAAATGATCTTCGTAATCTTCAGACTGCTGTTACAGCAGCCAATAAAGAAAAGGGACATGCCCAGGTTGCATTATCCTACACCTTAGGAGATGCCTATACTCTGGATTACTGGGTAGATATGGCTAAGCGTGTGGAGGATATGGGAGCAAATTCTTTATGTATCAAGGATATGGCAGGTCTTCTGGTTCCCTATAAGGCAGATGAGCTTGTCCGTGCTCTGAAAGAGGCTGTTGATATTCCAATCGAGCTGCATACCCATTATACATCCGGTGTGGCATCTATGACTTATTTAAAAGCTGTAGAGGCAGGTGTTGATATCATTGATACTGCAATGTCTCCATTCGCACTGGGTACCAGCCAGCCGGCCACAGAGGTTATGGTTGAAACCTTTAAGGGTACACCATATGATACCGGACTGGATCAGAATCTCCTGGCTGAGATTGCAGATTACTTCCGTCCGATGAGAGACGAAGCACTGGAGAGTGGATTATTGAATCCAAAGGTATTAGGTGTCAATATCCAGACACTTCGTTATCAGGTACCTGGTGGTATGTTGTCCAACATGCTTTCACAGCTCAAGGAGCAGGGAGCTGAGGATAAGTACGAGGAAGTGCTTAAGGAAGTACCGAGAGTTCGTAAGGATCTGGGTGAGCCGCCGCTTGTTACACCATCTTCACAGATTGTAGGAACACAGGCAGTATTCAATGTCCTGATGGGGGAAAGATACAAGGTTGCTACCCAGGAGACCAAGGGAATTCTGGAAGGAAAGTATGGCCAGACTGTAAAGCCATTCAATCAGGAAGTGGTTGATAAGGTATTAAATCAGGAGGAAAAAGATTCTGCAATTACCTGCCGTCCTGCAGATTTGCTGGAGCCGGAGCTGGATAAGATTGAGGCTGAAATGAAGCAGTACAAGCAGCAGGATGAGGATGTGCTTACCTATGCACTGTTCCCACAGGTTGCTACAGACTTCTTCAAGTATCGTGAGGCACAGCAGACCGGTGTGGATGCAAAGACAGCAGATTCTAAGAATGGCGCATATCCGGTATAATAGAATGTTACAGGAGTTGTAATTTGTGCTTTTCGGAAGAAAATAAACAAAATTTTGAAGGAACGCATCCCATGATGCGTTCCTTTTTGCATAAAACCTTGCAAAATTTTCCCAAAGTGATACAATCAAAGTTGTGTCTGTACAGTAAAGGATTCAGACATAAGTTTGAGTAGATAAGAGGAAAAATGATGGCAAATACAAATGATCTGCTGAATCGGATTAATAACTGCTACAGTTCCATGAGTAAGGGACAGAAGCTTTTGGCAACCTATATTACAGATAATTATGACAAGGCTGTTTTTTTGACAGCGGCAAAGATGGGGGAGACCGTTGGAGTCAGTGAATCCACGGTTGTACGTTTTGCAACATGTCTTGGCTATAAGGGGTATCCGGAGTTTCAGCGCGCCCTGGAGGAACTGGTAAGGAATAAATTAAATTCTGTGCAGCGGATGGAGGTAACATATGGAAGAATCAGCCAGTCCAAAATTCTGGAGACCGTTCTTTCTTCTGATGCAGATAAGATTAAGACAACACTGGAAAAAATAGATCATAATGCCTTTGAGGTTGCAGTTTCAACCATTTTAGAGGCAAAAAATATCTATATTGTTGGAATCAGAAGCTGTGCACCTCTTGCCAGCTTTTTGGGATTTTACCTGAATCTGATGTTTGACAATGTAAGGCTGTTAACCACAAACAGTTCCAGCGAACTGTTTGAGCAGATGGTACGAATCGGAAAAGATGATGTGATCATTGGAATCAGCTTTCCACGGTATTCAATGCGGACATTAAAGGCATTAGAGTTTGCTAATAATCGGAGTGCAAAGGTCATCACCCTTACAGACAGTGTGCATTCCCCCATGAATCTCTATTCCTCCTGCAACCTGATTGCAGACAGTGATATGGCATCTATTGTGGATTCTCTTGTGGCACCGCTTTCCGTCATCAATGCGCTGGTTGTGGCTCTGTGTATGAAAAAACAGAAGGAAGTGGCAGGAACACTGACCATGCTGGAGGATATCTGGGATGAGTACCAGGTCTATGAAAATGATGAGATTAACTATATTGATGATTCCATCAAGGCACACTATGCAAAGTTAGAGGATACAGACGAATGAGCCGTGTAATTGTGATAGGGGGCGGACCTTCCGGTATGATGGCGGCCTATGGGGCGGCCGAAAAGGGACATGACGTTACGCTTTTAGAACAGAATGAAAAACTTGGAAAAAAATTATATATTACAGGAAAAGGGCGGTGCAATCTGACAAATGCCTGCGATATGGAACAGCTTTTCTCCAATGTGATGAGTAACCGGAAATTTTTATACAGTGCCTTTTACGGGTTTGATAACCGACAGGTGATTGACTTTTTTGAATCCCATGGAATGCCTACCAAAACAGAGAGAGGAAACCGGGTCTTTCCGGTATCGGATCATTCCTCAGATGTCACAGCAGCACTGGAAAGAGCTTTAAAGGAAAAAAAAGTCACGGTGCGGCTTCACACAAAGGTGGAATATCTTCTTACGGAAGAGCAATCCCATGAGGAACAGAAGGTATCTGAACAGGAACAGCAGACATTACACCGGAAAACTGAGAAAACAGGAACCGGCAGAAGAATTACAGGAGTTGCCCTTGCAAACGGAAGTATATTAAAAGCAGATGCTTTGATTGTCGCGACCGGAGGAATTTCCTATCCGTCTACAGGAGCAACCGGAGATGGATACCGCATGGCGGAATCATGTGGACACCGGATTGTGAAGGAAACACCATCCCTGGTACCCTTTGAGACAAAGGAATCCTGGGTGCAGGAGCTGCAGGGGTTGTCCCTTCGAAATGTGCAGGTATCTGTTTTCAGAGGGAAAAAGAAACTTTATGAAGATTTCGGAGAGATGCTGTTTACCCATTTTGGCGTGAGTGGCCCTTTGATTTTATCGGCAAGTGGCATGATACCGGCAAAAGAGTTTGATCAGGAATTGTCCCTTTTTATAGATTTAAAACCGGCACTGGATGAGGAACAGCTGGATAAACGAATCCTTCGTGAATTTGACGGGATGAAAAATAAACAGTTTAAAAATTCACTGGTGCATCTGCTTCCTGCCAAACTGATTCCGGTTGTGGTAAAATTGTCATGTATCGATCCGAATCAAAAGATTAATGAGATTTCAAAGGAAGAGAGGCAGAAGCTCCTGCAGATACTAAAACATCTGCCGCTTACCGTGACAGGACTTCGGGGATGGAATGAGGCAATCATTACAAAAGGCGGAGTATCTGTTAAGGATGTGAATCCATCAACTATGGAGTCAAAAATAGTAAACGGACTTTATTTCTGTGGGGAAGTGCTGGATCTGGATGCACTTACCGGCGGCTATAATCTGCAGATTGCATGGTCTACCGGGCATCTGGCAGGTACATCGGTAAGATGAGAGTCAGCGGGATATCCCAAATAGATATGAGTGCCAAGCTATAGCGGAGTATTTGATATTTCATAATTTCAAAAATATGGAGGAATAAAAATGGTTAATATTGCAATTGATGGACCGGCAGGAGCCGGAAAAAGTACTATTGCAAAGAAACTTGCAGCTGATTTAGGATATGTCTATGTGGATACTGGTGCCATGTACCGTTCCATGGCATATTATTTTCTGACAAATCACATTGACGCAGGTGATGAAAAGGCAGTAGAAGCGGCATGTCCGGATGTGAACGTGACAATTCAGTATGTGAACGGGGAACAACAGGTGCTGTTAAACGGTGAAAACGTAAACAGTGTCATCCGGAAGGAAGAAGTAGGAAATATGGCCAGCACGATCAGTGTATATCCGGTTGTCCGTACAAAGCTTGTGGAGCTGCAGAGACAGCTGGCCGCAAAGGAAAATGTGATAATGGATGGGCGTGATATCGGAACGGTGGTGCTGCCGGATGCCAATGTAAAGATTTATCTGACTGCAAGTTCCAAAGTGCGTGCCCAGCGCAGATTTGATGAACTGACAGAAAAAGGAATTTCCTGCGATATGAGTGAAATTGAGAAGGATATCATTGACAGGGATTACCGGGATATGCACCGGGAGACATCTCCCCTTAAGCAGGCTGAGGATGCCATTCTTTTGGATTCTTCTGATCTGGATATTGAGGGTGTGGTTGCAAAAATGAAGGAAATTATCCAGAAAGCGGTGTAGAATGGGACTGATCGTAGCAAAGTCTGCCGGATACTGCTTCGGGGTACACCGGGCAGTGGATATGGTTTATAAAGAAGCGGAGAAGGGGACTGTTCCGGTTTATACCTATGGACCGATCATTCACAATGAGGAGGTCGTAAAGGATTTAAGGGAACGGGGAGTGCAGGTGATAAGCAATCTGGAGGAATTGAAAACACTGCCTCACGGAAAAATTATCATCCGCTCCCATGGAATCAGCCGGACAGAGTATGAGAAAATGAAGGAGTACGGATTTGAAATTCTCGATGCCACCTGCCCCTTCGTTCTTAAAATTCACAGGCTGGTGGAGGAGTACAGCAAAAAAGGCTATAAGATTGTGATTGCCGGAAATAAGGACCATCCAGAGGTGAAAGGCATTCTCGGATGGGTAGAAAATGAGCAGGCATATACCATTTCAGGACCGTCAGATGTGTCTTTTTTACCATTTGAACAGGGCGAAAAGGTGTGTCTGGTAGCGCAGACGACATTTAACTACAATAAATTTAAAGAATTGGTTGAAATTATAGAGAAAAAAGGGTATGATATAATTGTTTTAGATACAATCTGCAATGCAACGGAGGAGAGGCAGAGGGAAGCACGCAGGGTCGCTGCTGAATCGGACGTTATGATTGTGATTGGGGACCGGCATAGTTCCAATACACAGAAGTTGTATGAGATATCTAAAAAGGAATGTGCAAATACTTACTATATACAAACGAGTAAAGATATGGATTATCATCAGATAAAATCCATCAATAACGTAGGTATTACCGCAGGGGCTTCAACCCCAAACTATATCATCGAGGAGGTTTCAAAGAATGTCAGAAATGAGCTTTGAACAAATGTTGGAAGAATCTTTAAAAACAATAAGAAATGGAGAAGTGGTAG
>JALEZW010000040.1 GCA_022772675.1 Agathobacter sp.
AGCCAAACTAGGATATATATCCATGCTTGACTATTATTTGATAGTCTATGAAAACTAAAGAACCGCCGTGTACGGAACCGTACGCACGGTGGTGTGAGAGGTCGGCTAATCAACTAATGGTTAGCCTCCTACCCGATTTTATGGATAGTTGAGATTTTCTCTTGTTGTCTTAGTTACTTGTGGGGATAAATGGTCGGATGGCACCGGCAAGCTGTGCAACAGGCATACTCTGAAGCCATACGTGTCCCGGACCACTTACCACGGTGTTGAATAATCCTTCACCGCCAAAGAGCATATTTTTCACACCCGGAACGGTCTGGATATCAATGGAACAGCTGGAAGTCATGGCAGCCAGATAACCGGTATCAACAATAATCTGCTGTCCGGCGGCTAAGTCATACTCCTTGATGCAGCCATCGAATTCCAGAAAAGCCATTCCGTTTCCGGAAAATTTCTGCATGATAAAGCCCTCACCTCCGAAGAGACCGCTGGATAAGCGTTTCTGGAAGAAAATGGACATATCAACCCCTGATGTAGAGGCCAGGAATGCACTTTTCTGCGCAACGATATCCTGTCCCGGTGCGATTTCGAAAGCACGGACAGAACCCGGAAAACTGGAAGCAAATGCAATCAGACCAGGACCACCCTGTGCGGTGTAGCGGTTTACAAACATGCTTTCACCGGAAAATGCACGTCCGAACATCTTACCGATGCCACCGTTGGTGGTGGTTTCCATCTTCATATTCGGTGACATCCAGGACATGGCACCCTTTTCTGTGAGCATTGTCTCACCGGCTTCCATGTTACAGATTAAGACCGGTAATGGTTCCCCTTCAATCGTGTAATTCATAGTAAAATCCTCCTGTGTATATATGTTTATGTCATTTAATGTTATTGTAACAGATGCATGGGAAAATTGGAATATGATTTTGCTAATATAAAAGATCAATATGTATGAAATGGATATGAGGGTATTCAATATCTTGTAGTTGACAGTTTATGTTATAATGCATTTAAGAATGAATGGCGATAAAGAGGAAATTTATGTCAAAAGTTATTATGATACAGGGAACCATGTCAAATGCCGGAAAAAGCCTGCTTGCTGCGGGCTTGTGCCGGATTTTTGCTCAGGATGGATACCGGGTGGCACCCTTTAAATCGCAGAATATGGCACTCAATTCCTTCATTACGGAAGATGGTCTGGAGATGGGGCGGGCGCAGGTCATGCAGGCCGAGGCGGCAGGAATTGCCCCGTCGGTGCTTATGAATCCCATTCTGCTCAAACCTACCAATGATGTGGGATCCCAGGTAATCGTACGTGGGGAAGTGCTTGGAAATATGTCCGCACGGGAGTATTTTTCCTATAAGAAAAAGTTAATTCCAACCATATGTGATGCATTTTCAGAGCTGGAAAAACAGGCGGATATTATTGTGATAGAGGGAGCTGGCAGTCCGGCAGAAATCAATCTCAGGGAAGATGACATTGTAAACATGGGGCTGGCAGAGATTTTTGATGCCCCGGTGCTCCTGGTGGGAGATATTGACAGAGGCGGTGTGTTTGCGCAGCTTCTGGGAACGCTGATGCTTTTGGAAGAGAATGAGAAAAAGCGTGTAAAGGGGCTTGTGATCAATAAGTTCCGGGGCGATAAGACCATTCTGGATCCGGGGGTGGACATGCTTGAGGAACGGGGCGGTGTGAGGGTCGCGGGAGTCATCCCTTATATGCAGCTATCCCTTGAGGATGAGGACAGTCTGAGCGGACAACTGGAGGAACATGTGGTGGGGCTTGTGGATATTGCCGTCATCCGTTTTCCACGTATTTCCAATTTTACAGATTTTAATGTATTTGGACAGCTGGATGGGGTGTCAGTCCGCTATGTCAGCTCCGTGAAGGAACTGGGAAATCCGGACATGATTATTCTTCCCGGCAGTAAAAATACCATGGGGGATCTGCAGTGGATGCGGCAGAACGGACTGGAGGCAGCAGTAAAAAAACAGGCAGAACGTGTACCGGTCTGGGGCATCTGCGGAGGCTATCAGATGCTGGGGCGTTCACTTCGGGATCCGGATGGGCTGGAAGAAGGCGGCGTTATTCGAGGAATGGAGCTGCTTCCGGTGGATACAGAACTAAAGCCTGAGAAGTGCAGAGCGCAGGTGCATGGCAGGATGGGGCAGCTGGAGGGCATTCTTGCGCCCCTTTCCGGAATGGAGATTACAGGGTATGAGATTCATATGGGACAGTCGGTAGCAGTTAAAAATGTAAAACCAGTTGCGCAGCTGGGCAATGACAGCTTAGACGGTTCCTGTGGGGATATGCAGGAGCAATGCAGGATATCGGGGAAAACAGACCGGATTTTTGGGACAGGGAACGCTAATCGAGAGGATGGTGCACAGACAGGGAATGTCTATGGAAGCTATGTGCACGGCATTTTTGATGAAGATGGAATTGCATCCTGCCTGGCTGGAATTCTGGCGAAGCGGAAGGGAGTGGACTGGCAGCCCGACAGAGAAGTAGATTACAGAGCGTTTAAGGAAGGTCAGTATGACATGCTGGCACAGGGAATCCGGGAAAATATGGATATGGAATACGTGTATTCCATATTGCAGGAGAGCAGTATCTATAAAGAACCCCCTATATGAGCAGGGAATATGAATAGTAACAATCCCCAGGGGGACTATTTTATCTAGGAGAAAAAGAAAATGACGAGACAGCAATTGGAGCAGCTTAATATTGTGCCACCGGATGCACAGATTTACAGGAAAGTAAAAGCGGTATGGGATGGCATTGCAAAACCTTTGGATGGTCTGGGCGAGTTTGAAACAATGGTAGCGCAAATCGGTGCCATTACCGGCAGCAGCGATATCTCCGTTGATCGCAGGGTGATTCTTACCATGTGCGCAGACAATGGAATTGTTGCGGAGGGAGTGAGCCAGTCCGGGCAGGAGGTGACGGAAATTGTCACCGGCTTTATGGGAAAGCAGGAGAGTTCCGTGGGAAAAATGGCACGCAGGGCAGGAGTGGACGTGATTCCGGTGGATATTGGAATCAATTCGGATCATATCCTGCCAGGGGTGCGAAACTGCAAGATTATGCGGGGAACACGGGATTTCCTGAAGGAACCTGCTATGACAGAGGATGAGACACTGCAGGCAGTTTCCGTAGGAATCCGGCTTGTCCGGGAGTGCAGTAAAAAGGGATATCAGGTAGTAGGAATCGGAGAGATGGGAATTGGAAATACCACCACCAGCAGCGCATTGGCAGCGGCATTGCTGGGCGAAAGTGTGGAGGAAGTGACCGGCCGCGGGGCCGGGCTTAGCGATGAGGGATTATTGCGCAAGCGTCAGGTGATTGCACAGGCTCTGGAAAAATATCCCATAGCCAGAATGGATGCCCTGCAGCTTCTGGCAACCATCGGGGGTCTGGATATCGCCGGGATGGCAGGGGTATGCATTGGCGGTGCCATGTTTCATATTCCGGTTGTGCTGGACGGGCTCATCAGTATGGTTTCGGCACTGGTGGCGGAGCGCATGGTGCCGGGAGTGCGTGAATTTCTGCTGCCCAGCCATATGAGTAAGGAGCCTGGGGCTAAGAAGATTGCAGAGGCACTGGAACTGCATCCGGTCATCCATGCCGGACTGGGGCTTGGAGAAGGGACGGGAGCGGTGATGCTGTTTTCCCTGCTGGATCTGGCGATGGTGCTCTATGAACACCAGACGACTTTTGACAATATGCAGATAGAAGCTTATGAAAGGCAGAAGGGATGATGACACTTGTTCTTGGCGGAAGCGGCAGCGGAAAATCTGCTTACGCAGAGCAGCTGCTGGATGGATATTCGCGGAAATATTATATAGCCACCATGCAGGTATTTGATGCAGAAAGTGAGAAAAGGGTTGCGCACCACCGGCAGCTCCGTGCAGGGAAAGGCTTTGTGACAGTGGAACAGCCCCGGAGTATTGCGCAGGCGGCCAGGGCATTTGCAGCTTCGTCATTGATACAGGAGAGAGAAAAAAGAGGGATGCCATCCGGGGCGATGGATGGCATGAAATGTGCAGGGGCTGAAAAGGGAACTGCAGTACTTCTGGAATGCATGTCAAATCTTGTGGCAAATGAGATGTTTGGCAGTGAACAGCATGGGGATACAGATCATGGTATAGATAGTGGCATTGCAGGAACGGTTTCTGACAGAATCCTTAAAGAAATTGCAGAGCTTTCAGGGAAAGTGGATCATTTTGTGATTGTAAGCAATAATGTATTTGAGGATGGCATCGATTATGAGGAATCTACCCGGAATTATATCCGTGAGCTGGGCCATGTGAATGCAGGACTGGCGGCCATGGCGGATACGGTTGTGGAGGTGGTGGTGGGGATTCCGGTTTTCATTAAGCAGTGATTTTATGAGGAGGAGAGGATGAGTATACTTCGGGCAATTGCAGTGGCTTTTTCTACTTATTCCAAAATACCGATGCCGCAGTTTCCGTGGAAGGATGAGGATATGCGTTACAGTATGTGCTTTTTCCCCTGGGTGGGGGCGGTGATTGGCGGTCTTGTTTGGGGATGGTTCCGGCTGTCAGCGGCATTTGGCATCAGCATGCTGACCTATGTTCTGATTGCAGCAGTGATTCCACTGCTTGTCACAGGAGGCTTTCACGTGGATGGATTCATGGATACCATGGACGCATTTCACTCCTATCAGCCCCGTGAGCGGAAATTGGAAATCCTGAAAGATTCCCATATTGGTGCCTTTTCTGTCATTATGCTGGCTGTGTTTGGACTGATTTATCTTGCGGCATTTGCGCAGATTACGGACAGCCGTGCCCTTATGGTTTTCTGCTGTGGTTTTTTCCTTTCCCGCTGTCTGAGCGGACTCAGTGTGGTGTCCTTCCGCTCGGCAAAGAGCGATGGGATGCTCTATCATTTTGCCAGCACGGCACATGAGAGACGGGTGAAGGCAGCATTATATGTGCAGCTTTTGGCCTGCATGGGCCTGATGCTTTACTTTTCCATTTCTGCAGCTGTTCCGGTTCTTACCGCAGCATTACTGGTCTTTGCCTATTACCGGTGGCGCAGTTATAAAGAACTGGGTGGGATTACCGGTGATACGGCAGGCTGGTTTTTGACGGTGTGCGAGGGAGCCATGGCGGCAGCGGCAGCGGTGGCAAGTCTCATGTAAGGTAACAGTTCAGCACGATTATGAGCAAAGTCAGCTGCGAAGCAGGAGGAAAGCACCTAAGGTATGGCTCTGCGCCCCGCAATTCTACACATTTCATTATATGATACAAGGGTCAAAAGGTCAGAACTCGTTCCTGCTTGCAGGATAAGAGCTCTGACTTGTTGAACCGCACACACATGAGGGGCAAAATACCTTTTGACCCTCATATCATTATATAGAAAGAGGAAACACGAATGGAATTATACATAGGTGGCAGGGCGCAGGGAAAGCTGCGCTATGTCCTGCAGGTGAGGAAAATTCCTAAGACACAGATCTGGGATGATTTTGAAATCTGGTTCAAGGAAGAATTAAAGCAGCAGAAAAATGCGGAGAAAGATACCTGGGATTTTTTGCAGAAACATCCGGACACTGCAGTAATCTGTGACGAGGTGGGGAATGGCATCGTGCCTGTGGATGCCTTTGAGCGGGATTACAGAGAGCGGCTGGGGCGGCTGCTCTGCGAAATCGCAGAAAAGGCAGAAAGGGTGGAGCGGATCATATGCGGAATCGGTCAGAGAATCAAGTAGATTTATATTTTATCCGGCATGGGGCAACTCCCGGGAATGAGGAACACCGGTATATCGGACGGACCGATGAGGGACTTTCAGAGACGGGGAAAAAGTTACTGCAGCAGAAAGCATCGGAAATGATAATGACCCCGGATCTGGTGCTGAGCAGCCCGATGCTGCGCTGCAGGCAGAGTGCGCAGATTCTGTTTCCGGATCACACACCTGTTGAGATTACAGAGTGGAAGGAAATGGATTTCGGAGCCTTTGAAGGGAAAAATTATAAGGAATTAAACGGAAATCCCGATTATCAGGCATGGATTGACAGTGGTGGAACGAAAGCATTTCCGGGGGGCGAGAGCCGGGAGGATTTTATAAAACGATGTAGAGATGGAATGGAGCTGGCAATCAAATGTATAAGGCAGCTACCATGGAAGAGCGAATTAAAGGTAGCTGCCGTTGTGCATGGTGGAACGATAATGGCGATTCTTTCCAGCCTGTGGGGTGGGGATTATTTTTCTTATCAGGTGAAAAACGGAGAGGGGTATCATTGCCGGATGAAGATGTTGGGGGATGAGGTGACGAATCTGCATTAAACCTCACTGCTGCCTGGTACACCGAATAAAAAGTAACTGGCGCATATGAACGGTCTGCGATTCCGATAGCACAGGTCAAAAAGCCTCGACGTAGCCCGCTACGCCTTCGTTTTTTGACCTGCACTCTCGAAACCGCATCCTCGTTCAATACACCAGAAACTTTTTACTCGGTGTACCAGTTATTTATTCTTGCATACCACTTGTTCTCAGTGGTTCCATGCCATTTTTATTTAATAACTCATTGACCTCAATAATACTTCCGGGCCGCTCATTAAATATGATCATCAAAAAAGCATCCCTCGGTATTTTGGCATATAACTCCGGCATCTCGTACTGTTTTAATGCGTGCTGGGTTTCCTCCAGTGTCATTTCTGCCGCATAACAGATTCTAAGTATAACATCCCGCTGTTTCGTATGTTTTTCTCCAGACAGTAACTTATATCCATATCGTTCCGGGATATCTGCTCTTAAAAAGACAACCTGCTGCGTCAGTTTCCTCGCCTTTAACAGTTTTTTGATATACTCTGAAAAAGCATTTTTATCTGTATTCAGGCTCTCTTTATTTTCCCGGCAGTATTTATCAAATTCAGACAGATGTGTCCTGCCCAGCACTTCTGTTAATTCTTTTGTATTTTTTTCGTTCATTTCTTCCTCCCATCTGCTATAATGAGGTAAGTATCATGAATACCTGAAATATGTATTATGTCATAACTAATATATCAATTTGCTCAGAAAGGACTGATTACTTGGATCTCACAAACCGACTGGCTGTTTCCTATTATCAGGTCATTGCAGTCTTAAATGAAGAGCACCATATTTACCTGGTACAGCATCAGGAAACGCACAAAATATATGTCAAAAAAATACTCGATGTCTACAATATAGACATTTACAGGCAATTACATACTTCCCCTGTAACCGGTATTCCGAGAATCATCGATTACTGCGAAGAAAACAATCAGCTGATTGTGATTGAAGAATTTATCTCCGGAGACTCACTGGAGGATAAATTAAATTGTTCTTCCCTCACACTGGAAGACATTCTTCACTATATGTTCGATTTATGCGATATTCTGGAACAACTTCATTCCAGGGAACCAGCCATTATTCACCGCGACATCAAGCCATCCAATGTCATTATTACGAATTATAATCGTGCGGTGCTGCTGGACTTTAATGCTGCAAAATATTTTTCAGCGCAATCCAAAGAAGATACGGTTTTATTGGGAACCCATGGCTATGCTGCCCCTGAACAGTATGGATTCGGAGCTTCCTCTCCCCAGACAGATATTTATTCTCTTGGAGTCCTGTTAAAGGAAATGCTTGCATCCATCCATAACCCTTCAAAGAATCTGGAAATAATTGCCGATACCTGTACCCAGCTGGATCCTTCCAAGCGTTACCAAAGTGTTGCCAAACTGAGAAACGAACTGTGTACCTCTTTTCAAACACAAGTCCCGGTTCAGAAACTGTCAAAACGATCCAACTTACTGCCGCCCGGATATCGCACAAAAACTCCCTGGAAAATGTTTATTGCGTCCATCGTTTATCTGTTCATCATATGGCTCTCCCTGACACTGGAAGTGGAGAACACTTATGGGTTCACCTTATGGTTTGAGCGATTTTTCTGTTTATCGATGATGCTGTGTATTGTGTTTGGATGTTTTAATTATCTTGATATCCAACGGTTCATGCCACTATGTAAACACAAAAACAAACTTATCCACTATATTGGAATTGTGCTTCTGAACATCTGCATCATTAGCGGTTTTCTGATAACCATGCTTGTCCTTGAAACACTTCTTTCTCTTTGATTATAGCACCTTTTTGTGTCTTTGTTTCCACCATGGCGGTGGCAATTTGCTTTTTTTGTAACTCTTCAGAACCCCTTAGAATTAGATAATCAGAATCGTCATGCTTGCATGTAAGAGGCTGATTATCTAATTCGTAAGGTGGCTCGGATAGAGTCACCGCCCCATATATGAGCAAAATTAGCTGCAAAGCAGCGAGAAAGCACGTGAAACGTGCGGTTTTGCGAATGTATGGGGAGGGGTTCTGAATAGTTACTATTTTTTATTGTAACTAAGATACTTTTATACATTATAATCAGGAGAAGACTTTTGAATGAAAATTTTGTGAATTACGAGGAGAAAAAATCTCTCCCCAAACTCTCTTATTTTCAGGGCGGAATTGACAAGCAGTATACTGACAAATATAATAGAAACAAACGAAAACATTTAGCGGTAAGGATATGGAATCGTTTCGAGGTGAAGACTTATATGGGGACATATTTTAATCCAAATAATGAAAGTTTTACAAAAGATAAAAATAGTGAATTGTATATTGATAAGACAGGATTATTGGAATATTTGAACAGGGTTATCTGTACCAATGCGAATTGTATCAGTGTCAGCCATGCCAGACGTTCTGGTAAATCCCACGCAGCTGGAATGATTGATGCCTATTACAGCTGTGGATGCGATTCAGCAGATCAAAGAGCGCAAATACCAGGGGGTGTTATCCGGATATAGCGATAGAATTTTACTGGTGGGTGTGAATTATGATGCTAATGGTGCAGAAAAAAAACACACCTGTATAATAGAAGAGTGGTATACAAGTTAAGCCAAAGAATTTTGAATTATTTATTTGAAGGTACCATGATATTTCATATTTTAGCATTTGTAACCGGTTTCCTTCTGGATCTGTTGATCGGGGATCCCCACTGGCTGCCGCATCCCATCCGGCTGATCGGTGCGCTGATCTCAAAAATGGAGAGATTGAACCGGAAAGAATTAAATAACAGGCAGAAACTGTGGCGTGGCATAGTTATGGTTGTGTCTGTGGTGTTTCTCACCGCAGCGGTTACGTTACTTATTTTGCTGTTGGCATACGAAATCCATCCCGCGGCAGGACTTGCAGTGGAGAGCATTATGACCTATCAGATTCTTGCCACCAGGTGTCTGAAGGTGGAGAGCATGAAGGTGTATGAGCGGCTTGCGGCACAGGATCTGCCGGGGGCAAGAGCGGCGGTTTCCATGATTGTCGGCAGGGACACTGCCGCACTGGATGAGATCGGTGTTGCGAAGGCTGCGATTGAGACCGTTGCGGAAAATTCATCGGATGGGGTGATTGCCCCCATGCTTTATCTTGCCATCGGAGGTCCGGTGCTGGGATTCGTGTATAAGGCAGTGAACACCATGGATTCCATGGTGGGCTATAAAAATGAAAAAAATCTTTATTTTGGAAGATGCGCAGCAAAGCTGGATGATGTGGTGAACTATATTCCATCACGGATTGCAGCTTTATTCATGATAGCGGTAAGCTTTTTCCCGGGAAAGGCAGTTGGAAGAGCTTTTGATGGAAAGCATGCGTGGCGCATCTGGAGAAGCGACAGCAGAAAGCATGCAAGTCCAAATTCAGCGCAGACAGAGAGTGCCTGCGCAGGAAGCCTGGGTGTGCAGCTGGCGGGGGATGCAAGTTATTTCGGACAGCTGGTAAAGAAACCCGCCATCGGCGATGCTTTGCGTCCGGTGGAATATGAGGACATCCCAAGAGCTAATGTACTGCTTTACAGGATGGCGTTTTTGTGCGAGATACTGTGTGTGATAGTGCTGGCATTAGTAATGTGTTGTTTCCATTGAAGCAGGAAAGGCTGGTAATGACGTAATGAGAACGGAATATATGCATATAAAAGAATCCTCTGCCGGCGGCATTCTGCTTATCGCCGTAAACGCAAAATACATACACTCGAACCTGGCGGTGTATTCTCTTAAAGCCTATGCCGGAAAGCAGGGGATGGAAACGGATCTTGCGGAGTATACCATCAACCAGCCTGTGGAAGCAGTTTTAAGAGATATTTATGACAGGAAACCAGCGGTTTTGTGTTTTTCCTGTTATATCTGGAATATTGAATATGTAAAGGAACTGGTTACGGAATTTCATAAGATCCGGCAGTCGGTTCCTATCTGGCTGGGAGGACCGGAGGTCTCTTTCCGAACCGAAGAATTTTTGCGGGAAAATCCGGGAGTGACGGGCATTATGATGGGAGAGGGGGAACGCACCTTTTCCCTGTTGTGCCGCCATTATCTGGATGGACCAGGTGTACAGGAACTGGCGGAGATACCTGGGATTGCTTACCGGGATGAGGAGAACAGCATTCGTGTGAATTCGCAGGCAGACCCTATGGACATGGATGAACTTCCCTTTTGCTACAGTAATCTGGAACAGTTTGAAAACCGGATCATTTACTACGAATCCAGCCGAGGCTGCCCTTTTTCCTGTTCCTACTGCCTGTCGTCGGTGGACAAGCATCTCAGGATGCGGAGCCTGCCCCTGGTTTATGAGGAACTGCAGTTTTTCCTGGATCATCGGGTGCCGCAGGTGAAATTTGTGGACCGGACCTTTAATTGTAATCACGAGCATGCTCTTGGAATCTGGCAGTTTATCAGGGAGAGCGATAACGGAGTGACGAATTTTCATTTTGAGGTATCGGCGGATCTTCTGAATGAGGAGGAGCTTTCGCTGCTGGAAAAAATGCGTCCGGGGCTGGTGCAGCTGGAAATCGGGGTGCAGTCCACCAACCGGGAGACCATTCACGAGATTCGGAGAGTGATGGATCTGGACCGGTTGAAAGCAGTCGTACAGCGAGTCAAAAAAGGCGGAAATATCCACCAGCATCTGGATTTGATTGCCGGATTGCCCTATGAGGATTATGAGTCTTTTCGCAGATCTTTTGATGAAATCTACCGGTTGAAAATCCAGCAGCTGCAGCTGGGATTCCTGAAAGTGCTTAAAGGCTCCTATATGTATGAAATGGCGGAACCCTATCAGCTTTTGTACCGGGATAAGCCGCCCTACGAGGTTCTGCAGAGCCGGTGGCTGTCCTATGAGGACATCCAACGCATCAAGCTGGTGGAGGAAATGCTGGAAATTCACTACAACAGCGGACAGTTTTTACGAACCCTTGCAGTTCTGGAACTGCAGTATGACAGCCCTTTTGAGATGTATCTGCAGCTTGCCTGTTTTTATCGGGAAAAGGGTCTTGATCAGATGAGCCACACCCGCCTTGCAAGAGCTGAGATTCTTTATGACTTTGCGGTGCAGAAGGATCCGGACCATGAGAATTTGTATGGAGAGACACTGCTGTTTGATCTGTATATCCGGGAAAACATAAAGGCAAGACCAAAATGGGCACAGGAGCTTTCCGGCTTTCATAAAGAGTCAGCGAAGCTTTTGCGGAATCTGGGCTATGAGAAAAAATACTGCCATCTGGAACCCTTCCACTATGCGGTGGAACAGATTCAGAAGTGGGATATGCTTTCCGGTTACAGTGATATTGTTTACGTTGAGGAGCCCCGGCTGCTTTTGTTCGATTATGAGAAACGAAGCACTTATAGCAGAGAGGCGGCATGTACTATTTTATACGGGACGTAAATGATACAGGAAGAAAATAAATTAGCAAAAGACGGAGGAATCAGCCATGGATGTAAAAAGTGCTGAAAAATTTATGCATCAGAACGCCAGACCGTTGGATCTGGCAAGATGGCAGTATTTGTTTGAAAATGGCAGCAGGGAAAATGTTCTAAAGATTCTTGCCATGTATCAAAATGGAGATGGGGGCTTTGGCCATGCATTGGAGGCAGACTGCTGGAATCCGGAATCTTCTCCGATTCAGACATGGGCGGCAACAGAGATTATCCGGGAAATAAATCTGGAAAATGCAGGGCACCCGGTTGTTCGGGGGATCCTTCGCTATTTGGAAAACACGAAGGATTTTGACGGACACAGATGGTCCAATACCATACCTTCCAATGACCAATATCCCCATGCGCCATGGTGGAACTATGCTCCCGCAGAGGAAATCAATTATAATCCAACAGCATCCCTGATAGGCTTTATTTTCCGCTATGCAAGCCCGGAAAGCAGCCTGTATCGAATGGCGGAAGGTCTGTTGAATGAGGCATATTCCTATTTTAAGGAGAACTGTCCGATGGAATCCATGCACACGGTTTCCTGTTTTGTGGAGTTGTATGAGGATTTATCCCAGGGTGGATTGGATTTCATTGACCTGAATGAATTTGAAAAGCTGCTCCGTGGGCAGATTGCCCATGTATTGACAGAGGATACCTCTGTATGGGCAACAGAATATGTATGCAAACCGTCACTGTTTATTCATTCCCGGAACAGTCATTTTTATCCGGATCATAAAGAACTTTGTGAATATGAATGCCATTTTCTCTCTGAGACACAGGAATCCGATGGAACCTGGGCTGTTACTTGGGACTGGGGCTGTTATCCGGAACAATGGCATATCAGTAAGAACTGGTGGAAGGCGGATTTGGTCCTGAAAAATGTAAAGTTTTATCGAAGTATGAAGGTGGATTGAATTCTGACAAAAGATAGCATATACTAAGGAAAAATGGAGGCAGCCCATGTCCATACAGCGTTCCGCCCACGGCGGTGATATTTATGAAAATCAGGTAAAATATGATTTTTCTGTCAACACCAATTTTCTTCCCTTAGCGGAGTCTGTCAGGGAAAAAATCGCGCAATCGGTTACAGTAATGGATTGCTATCCCCAGTACCAAAATGTGCGCATCCGGCAGGCGATTGCGCAGACGTTATCCCTTTCTGACAGTCAGGTTCTGTGTGGAAACGGTGCATCGGAGCTGTTTGCAGCAGTCATCCATGCAGTCCGGCCGCAAAAAGTGGTTATTCCAGTGCCTTCTTTTTCCGGCTACGAGTGGGCTGCCCATATGGTAGATGCAGAAATATGTTTTGTTCCCCTCAGAGAGGAAAATAATTTTGAAATAACAGACAGGATACAGGCTTTTTTAGAGGGGGCACAGCTGCTTTTTCTGGCGAGCCCTGCAAATCCGGTGGGGAATGTTATCGGGGAGCCTGTTCTGCGGGAGATATTGTGGGAGTGTCAGAGAAGGAACATTACCGTCATTTTGGATGAGTGTTTTATCGGGTTTACCGGGAAAAAGGGATATGCAGAATGGATTCGGGAGTTTACCAATCTGGTGGTTGTCCGCGCTTTTACCAAGCTGTATGGGATTCCCGGTATCCGGCTGGGATATCTGATTGCGGAGGAAGCATTCTGCGCAAAAGTGGCGCGGCAGCTTCCAGAGTGGAATGTTTCCGCGGTTGCGCAGCAGGCGGGGCTTGCGATTCTTGGAAATGACCGGGAAAAAGCGTGGAACCGTGAGCAATATGTGGAAGAAACTGTAAGATGTGTACGGCAGGAGCGGGAATTTTTAGTGGGCGGGGTAAAGAAGATTTTGGGAGATGAGATAACCATTTTTCCATCGGAAGCAAATTTTCTTCTTTTGAAGACCCGATATCCACTGTATGAAAGTCTGCTTGCCCGGGGAATACTGATTCGGGACTGTGCAAATTACAGAGGACTGGGAGACGGGTATTACCGGATTGCAGTAAAGGATCATGCAGCAAACGAGATCCTGTTGAAGATACTTTCCGGTGTCACCGCCCATTCATCCCTCCAAGAGCCCTGGCGGCACGGAATTTTTCAATAATATGATACAAGGGTCAACATGAGGAAAGTCGTCAAACCTTGATTGATGATCATGTGATTTCCCTTGGAAAATCAACGGATTCCGGATGTGTATAGAATTGCGGGGTGCAAGACATCCGGTGGATGTCTGCTCTGCACAGCCCGGAGCGAAGCGTAGACTTGCGTAGCACCGGAGCAATTCGTGTATCAAATGAGGGACAAAATACCGTTTGACCTTCATATCAATAATATTAAGGAAATTATAGCATGGAAAAGCAGGAGAAACTGGACAAATTAGAAAATATAGAGTATATTCTTCCGGATGAAATAGAAAAACGGAGTTTTGCGATTATTACAGAAGAGCTGGCCGCCCGGGGCATTGTTCTCCCAAAAGATCAGGAGCCTGTTACGAAGCGGGTGATCCACACCAGTGCAGATTTTGATTATGCAAAGACCATGACCTATTCCCCGGATGCAGTTGCCATTGCAAAGAAACTGATTACAAGTGGTGCAGATATTGTGACGGACACCAATATGGCACTTTCCGGCATCAACAGGAAGCGTCTGGCGGCATATGGGGGGCAGGTACATTGTTTTATGGCAGATGAGGATGTGGCCCGGGAGGCAAAGGAGCGGCAGATTACCCGGGCAGCTGTCAGTATGGAACATGCAGCGAAGCTAAAAAAGCCTGTCATTTTTGCTATTGGAAATGCCCCGACGGCCTTAATTTCCCTGTATGAACGGATGCAGGAAAGTGACTTTAGACCGGCTTTTATCATCGGGGTGCCGGTGGGATTTGTGAATGTGGTGGCGGCAAAGGAGCTGATTATGAAAACCGATGTGCCCTATATCATAAACCGTGGGCGAAAGGGCGGCAGCAATGTGGCGGCGGCTATTGTGAATGCCCTGATTTATCTGTAAGATGGATTCTGCATGGATGCAGAATTGTAGCAGCAATTCGTATATCGGTGAGGGGCAGTACTCACATCATTTAAATGATAATGCGGCAGGAGTAAGGGAATGCGCTATGGATTTACAACAGGAAGCTGTGCGGCAGCAGCGGCAAAAGCGGCGGCATATATGCTTCTGACCGGGAGAGAGAAAAACAAAATCATCATTGAGACACCGAAGGGAATTCCTTTTGCGGCAGAACTTGTGGATATTGTGCGCAGGGAGCAAAGTGTCAGCTGTGCCGTGGTAAAGGATGGCGGGGATGATCCGGATGTGACAAACGGAATTAAAATATATGCAGAAGTCACGATGGATATGGAATCGGATTCTCCAGAGATTTTTCTGGATGGCGGTAAAGGGGTGGGGTGTGTGACACGTCCCGGCCTGGATCAGCCGGTGGGAAATGCGGCAATCAACCATGTACCGCGGGAGATGATTTTACGTGAGGTACAGGAGGTATGCAGGCTCTGTGATTTTCATGGGACACTGAAAATCTGTATTTATGTACCGGAAGGAGAAACCATTGCGCAGAAAACCTTTAATCCGAGACTTGGTATTGCAGGCGGAATTTCCATTTTAGGGACATCCGGTATCGTAGAGCCCATGAGTGAACAGGCACTTCGGGAGACAATCCGGGTGGAACTCAGACAAAGACATGCTGAAGGGCAGGAGATTGTCGCTGTTTCGCCGGGCAATTATGGTCTGGACTTTATGAAAAAACAGTTTGGCTATGATCTGGACCAAAGTGTGAAATGCAGCAATTTTATTGGGGATACGATTGATATGGCAGCAGAACTTGGATTTTCAGGCCTGCTGTTGACCGGGCATATCGGGAAACTGGTGAAACTTTCCGGCGGCATTATGAATACCCATTCCCGTGAGGGAGACTGCCGCATGGAACTTCTGGCGGCATCG
Source organism: Agathobacter sp. (assembly GCA_022772675.1). Lineage (GTDB taxonomy): Bacteria > Bacillota > Clostridia > Lachnospirales > Lachnospiraceae > Roseburia. Next base: position 15,695 of record JALEZW010000040.1, read on the forward strand.
GCTATTCGGCAGAAACTTCCGGAAGAGTGCCTGAGACATATTTTATCTTCTGTTACTACAGAGGAAGCACTTTCCTATATTGATCAGATGGGAAAGCTGCAGGAGGTAATGGGAGATATGAGGGAACACATTGAATTTTATCTGAAAAAGCGGGCTGCGGGCAGACTGGAAATAGAATGTATGGTTTATTCCAATGAATATGGTCTCCTTTGTGCTACAGCCGGAGCGAAAAAACTCCTTGGGAGGTTATTATGATTTATTTTGTGGGTGCAGGCTGCGGAGCTGCGGATCTGATTACGGTCAGGGGAATGCGCCTGCTTGAAAAAGCAGATGTCATTATCTATGCAGGGTCCTTGGTAAACCCGGAGCTTTTGGACTATGCTAAGAAAGCTTGTAAAATCCATAACAGTGCAAAAATGACGCTGGATGAAGTACTTTCCGTGATGTTACAGGCGGAAAAGGAAAATTTAATTACGGTTAGACTTCATACCGGGGATCAGAGTATATACGGGGCGGTAAGAGAACAGATGGATGCCCTGGATGAAAAAGGGATTGCATATGAGAGCTGCCCGGGAGTCAGTGCCTGCTTTGGGGCGGCGGCATCATTGAATCTGGAGTATACACTGCCGGATGTGTCACAGTCACTGATCATTACCCGGATGGCGGGGCGGACTGGAGTTCCAGAGGGGGAAAACATTGAAAGTTTTGCCGCGCATCACGCATCAATGGCGGTATATTTGAGCGCGGGAATGATGACAGAATTGGCGGAAAGGCTGATGGCAGGCGGGTTTGAGCCGGATACACCGGCAGCTCTTGTCTATAAGGCGACATGGCCGGAGGAAGAGGCGTATGTCTGCACGGTACAGGAACTTCCCCGGGTGGCTGAGGAGCATCATATCACAAAAACGGCACTTGTGCTGGTGGGAGATGTGATCGCGCATCGAAAATATGCAAAATCCCGTCTCTATGCACCTGATTTTGAAACAGAATTTCGAAAAGCCAAATCATGAATTTATAAAATTGCCGTCTTGAACTCTTTTGACAGGCGGCTTAACGGTATTCGCTGCAGTGTGGTTTTCACTGAGAAGAAATATAAAACGTAAAGAGGACATAAGAGATTTGTATGATTATATATGCAGCATACTTTTCCCAACGGGGAAGGGAATTATTAAAGCAAATTGAAAAACTTCCGCTGACGATATCGTACGGATGCCTGGTTTCCAGATATGGTGGAAGACCGGTACAAAGCCCTGTGACATTGCGACTGCGGGAAGGTGAATCGCTCGATGTCTGGCTGCAGGAAGCCTTTGCTGCCCATATGCCGATTTTACTTGTTGGAGCAGCAGGAATCGCAGTGCGGGCCATTGCCCCGTTTATGAAAAAAAAGACAGTAGACAGTGCAGTCCTTGTTCTTGATGAGACAGGAAAATTTGTGATTCCGGTTTTATCCGGACATTTGGGCGGGGCCAATGAGCTGGCAGAGCAGATTGCGGAGGGAATTCACGGAATCCCGGTTATCACCACAGCTACAGATGTCAATCATCTCTTTGCGGTGGATGTATTTGCGAGGAAAAACGGACTTCGTGTGGAAAATCCTGAAAAGATACGCTGCGTATCTGGAAAAGTCTTAAGGGGAGAAATCATTACCATCACGTTTGATGAAGACTGCATGGAAAATAAATGGCTGAAAAAGCCTGAGCTGCCGGATGAGGTAGAATTTGTGCCATGGAACGTTTTTTTGGAGCAGCGGGAAAAGACAGGTGAAAGGAAAACAGTCGATGTGTTAATCAGCCGAAATACTGCGCTTTTTCCCTTTGCAGAGATGGTACTGGTTCCGAAAAATCTGGTTCTTGGAATCGGATGCCGGAAAGGGAAAAGCTGTGAGGAGCTGTTGCATCAGATTCGTGCACTGGAGGAAGAGAAGAGATTTCAGTTATGTGATATTGCAGCCATTGCATCCATTGATGTAAAGGCAGAAGAACCCGGGCTTTTGGAACTTGCACAAAGACTTAGAGTTCCCTTTTATGTGTTTTCCCCGGAGGAACTTCTTAGGGTGGAAGGAACCTTTTCTTCTTCGGAATTTGTGGCGGATACTGTGGGTGTGGATAATGTCTGTGAACGGGCTGCTGTGGCAGCTGCAGATGGTGGCAGACTTCTTCTAAAAAAATATGCCGAAAATGGAATCACCCTTGCTATTGGCGAAAAATATAAATATAATATCATGATTTAATGATGCTTAATTCATTATTTAAGAAATACATTCCACTAATCTATAATTAAAGCGGAATATATTACACCGGATAAAAAGTTTCTGGTGTAGTATCATCAAATACGAGAAAAGGAAAGAATAGAATGTGCCACGAGATTTATGTAGTAGGAATGGGACCCGGGGAGGAATCCATGATGACTCCCCAGGCCATGCAGATACTGGAAAAAAGCGATGTGATTATTGGCTATACGGTGTATTTGAAGCTGTTAGGGGAGAGGTTTTCAAATAAGGAGCTTCTTTCCACCCCAATGAAGCAGGAAAAAGAACGCTGTCAGCTGTGTTTTGAAAAAGCCAGGGAGGGCAAGCGGGTTTCCCTGATCTGCAGCGGAGATGCCGGGGTTTATGGACTGGCATCACTGATGCTTGAACTTGGAAAAGACTATGAGGACTGCAATGTCACAGTGATACCGGGAATTACGGCGGCAAACAGCGGTGCTGCGCTGCTGGGGGCACCTCTCAATCATGATTTCTGTGTGATCAGTCTGAGTGATCTGCTCACTCCCTGGGAGCGGATTGAAAAGAGGCTGATTGCAGCAGCAGAAGGGGATTTTGCTATCGCAGTCTATAACCCGTCCAGCAGGAAGCGGGCAGATTATTTGGAACGTGCCTGCCGGATTCTTATGGAGCATGGCATTGAGCCGGATCGTGCCTGCGGATATGTAGAGAATATTGGAAGAGACCATACCTGTGCAAAGACACTTACCATGGCAGAGCTTCTGCACACGGAGGTGAATATGTTTACCACTGTTTTTATAGGAAATTCCCAGTCTGAAATTATAGACGGGAAGCTGGTGACAAAGAGAGGATACCGTTTATGAAAAAAGTCCTGATTTATGCCGGTACCACCGAGGGCCGGCAGCTTGCAGAACAGCTGTCGCAGGCTGGGATACCCTGTGACCTGTGGGTTGCAACAGAATATGGAAAGCTGGTCATGCCGGAGCTTTCAGGAGTGACGGTGCATGTGGGCAGGCTGGATGCGGAAGAAATGCGTGCGTACGTAACGGAGAAATGTGCAGAAACCGGAAGAAATGATGTGTCCCCTGCAGCGGATGAGGGCGTTCTGGCAGTGGTGGATGCCACCCATCCTTACGCTGTTTTAGTATCGGAAAATATCCGAAAGAGTTTAACAGGACTGGATATTCCATATTTTCGTCTGCTTCGCTGCGGGGAAGAAGTGTCAGATATTGGAAAAATACAATATTTTGATAATTTTGAGAGCTGTGCATCGGAACTGATTCACACCCGGGGAAATATTTTACTTACAACCGGCAGCAAGGAACTTCCTGTATTCTGTCAAAACGAGGAGGTCCGTTCCCGGCTGTTTGTACGGATTTTACCGGCGGAAGAAAATATTTCGGTGTGCCGGCAGAACGGAATCTGTGGAAAACAGATCCTGGCTATGCAGGGGCCGTTTTCCACAGAGCTGAATCTGGCACTGATTCATCAGTTTTCCATATCCTGTCTTGTAACCAAAGAAGGCGGTGAACACAGCGGATACGCAGATAAACTCACAGCCGCAAAGGATGCGGGGATTACCTGCTTTGTCATAGGAAACAGAATCAGGGAAGAGGGCATGACCCTTCCGGAGGTCTTTGCGGCCGTTACAGAGCTGGTGGATGAAAGAATAGACAAACCGTGGGCAAAAACATCGCCGGCAAAGATACAGATTTCCCTTGTGGGTATCGGCATGAGTGGCGCAACCCTTACGGGGGAGGCGGTGCATGCTTTACAGGAGGCCGATATGGTTTTTGGTGCGGAGCGGATGCTGGAAGTTGTGCCTGAGGGAAAGAAAACCTATCCATTTTATCAGGCAAAAGACATTCTTCCGCTTCTTGACCATATTCAACGGCAAAAAAATGGGAATAATTATAAAATTACAATTCTATTTTCTGGAGATACTGGATTCTACAGTGGAGCATATAAAATAAAATCAGAACTAAAGAAATGTAATTATGAGGATATAAAAATTATATCAGGAATTTCCTCTATTTCCTACTTATCTTCTGCCGCGGGAATCCCCTGGCAGGAGGCAAAAATTTTAAGCATGCATGGAAAAAGCGGGGATCCGGAATTAAAAGCACAGCTTTTGGATGCTCTTTTCCATCAGAGGGAAACCTTCTTACTTGTATCGGGGGCCTCGGACCTTCAGAAGATTGGAACATGGCTGGAGGAGGCAGGACTTACTGAAATCCGCATAATATCAGGGTTTCAGCTGTCTTATGATGATGAAGAAATCCGCATGATTTCCTATAAAGAGGCAAAAAATACAAAGAAACAGGGGCTTTACACATTACTTTTTCTTAACGAAAATCCTGTACCCCGGGGGATTGTTCCGGGGATAGCGGATGAAAATTTTGTAAGATCAGAGGGCAGCCCACGGGTTCCCATGACAAAGGAAGAAGTCCGTGCTCTTTCTCTCTGCAAGCTTGCACTGACAGAGAATGCAGTAGTCTATGATGTGGGCAGCGGAACCGGTTCTATTGCCATTGAATGTGCACTTAGAAGCCCCGGTGTTCTGGTTTATGCAATCGAACAAAAACCGGAAGCTGTCCGTCTGCTGCGAAAAAATATGGAAAAGTTTCATTTAGCAAACATTATCCCGGTGGAGGGAACGGCACCGGAGGTACTAAAAGGACTGGAGCCACCAACCCATGTTTTTATCGGTGGAAGCGGTGGCAGACTGTGGTCCATTTTAACCGGTGTCTGGAACAAGAATCCCGATGCCCGGGTTGTGGTTACTGCTGTGAGTCTGGAGACAATTGCAGAAATTTCCCATTTGGAAGCTGATTTCACGCCGCCGGAGGGAAGAAAACTGCAGTGCGAGACTGTGCAGCTGCAGGTCAGCCGGGCAAATCAGCTGGGTGCTTACCATATGATGAAAGCAGAAAATCCCGTATATATCTGTACGATGTACCTGCAAAAGATTTATACCAAATAAGGAGAATACCCATGACACATACAGGAATAATCTTTGCTGCTCCCAAAAGCGGCAGCGGAAAGACAACGATTACCTGTGCGATGCTTCAGGCAATGAAGAATAGAAAATATCATGTCCGTGCATTTAAAAGCGGTCCCGATTACATTGACCCCATGTTTCACAGGGATGTCATCGGGGTGCCCTCCCGGAATCTGGATACTTTTTTCTCAGAGGGGGAGCAGATTCGCTCCCTGTTTGCCTTGGAACAGGAGAAGTATGCCTATTCGGTGATCGAGGGTGCCATGGGGCTTTATGATGGACTGGGCGGTATACAGGAGAAGGGATCCGCGTATCATCTGGCACAAACCCTTAACCTGCCGATTGTGCTGATTCTGGATGCACACGGAATGGGCAGGACAATGGTGCCTGTCCTGACAGGACTGATGCAGTACGACAGGGACCAAAGAATTATTGGAGTCATATTAAATCGGACGACCGACAGTTTCTGTCATACAATGGCACCGATAATTGAAAAGGAACTGGGATTGCCCGTGTTTGGATGTTTTCCTTCCCAGAAAGAATTACATCTGGAAAGCCGTCATCTGGGGCTTATGATGCCAGATGAATTGTGCTTTCAGGTGAAAAATGCGGCAAAGGTGTTAGAAGAGCATGTTGATATAGACGGGATTCTTGGATGTGCAAAAAACTATATAGAAAACACCGTGGAACAAAGAAGCGTGGAACAAAACACTGAGAAACGATACACGTTAGAAACGTCAGGAAAAACCGTAAAAGATCTTAGTAAATCGGTTCAGATTGCCGTGGCATATGACAGGGCATTCTGCTTTTATTATGAGGATAACCTTCGCTTATTAAGAAATATGGGGGCAAAAACGGTCTTTTTTTCCCCTTTAAATGATAAAATGCTTCCAGAGGGAACCGATGCAATCCTGCTGGGGGGCGGTTATCCGGAACTGTACGCCGGACAGCTTTCGGAAAATCGTGCGATGCGTGAAAGCATTTTGCGGGCAGTCAGGGCAGACATGCCCTCTGTGGCGGAATGCGGCGGCTTTATGTATCTTCACGAGACAATGACGGATACAGAAGGAAATACTTTTCCCATGGTGGGGGCGGTGAAAGGCGGCTGCAGAAACAGCGGAAAGCTCACCCGTTTTGGCTATGTGGAACTGCACGAAAAGGAGCCGCATTTCCTGGAAGGGAACACCATCCGCGGTCATGAATTTCACTACTATGACAGTGAAAATAACGGGGCGGACTGCGTAGCAGTAAAACCGGTCAGTGGGAAAAGCTATGACTGCATCCATTCCGGCGAAAATTACTGGTGGGGATATCCACACCTGTATTATCCGTCCAATCCGGAGTTCGCAGGACATTTTGTGGAAGAAGCAAAAGCTTACCATAATAAAAAGAAGAACGGAGTTTGCAATGAAAGATAATAATAAAGAATATACTATAGAAACGGGAACTAAATCAGATGCTGCCGGAAAACTTTATGGAATCGGCGTGGGACCGGGAAATCCAAAGCTTTTAACACTGCAGGCACTGGAAGTTATTGGTTCCTGTGATCTGATTGTGCTTCCGGCAAAATCTGCGGAAGAATGCATTGCCTATCAGATTGTGGAGCAGGTGTTTCCGGAAATCAGCCGGATGCCCCTTCTATGCATGCCCTTTCCGATGACAAGAGACAAGCAGGCACTGGAATCAGCACATGGGAAAATCTACGGGGAAATCAGGAAGCAACTGCTTCAGGGAAAAACAGTTGGGATGCTTACAATTGGTGATCCCAGTATTTATTCCACTTATCTTTATATTCATAAACGTGCAGCTGCGGATGGCCTGACTGCCCAAATGATCAGTGGCATTCCATCCTTTTGCGCAGCTGCGGCACGCCTGGGAATGCCCCTTGGGGAGAATGCGGAGGAAATCCATATCATACCTGCAGCCTATGATGTTGCGGACACCCTTTCCTATTCCGGAACCTGTATCTATATGAAATCCGGGAAAAAATTAAAGGAGCTGTTAGAAATTCTGCGGGAGGAAACCGGTTCCCGTTCCCTTGAGATTTTCGGAATTTCCAATTGCGGCATGGAAAATGAGAAGGTGTATCATGGATTGGAGGAACTGGAACTTGCGAAAGGATATCTTACCATCGTTTTTGTGAAACGGCAGCCGGTGGCTTAGGTTCTACTGTTCACGGGTTCCGGAAATAGCGGGAATACTGAGTAATGGCAAAAAAGTATGTTATGGTACATAAGAAAAGGAGTATATATGAAAATCTATTTAATTCGCCACGGGGAAACCGATTGGAACCATATAAACCGTTTTCAGGGCAGGGAAAATGTGCCCCTGAACGCTGCCGGAATATTACAGGCAAGAAACTGCGGAAAGACCCTGCAGGGTCTTTCCATCGAGGCTGTGTATACCAGCCCGCTGATGCGCGCCGGCAGAACCGGTGCGGAAATCGGTGCCCGGATCGGCCTGTTGCCGGAACAGGTACAGCCCATGGAGGAACTGATTGAGCGTGACTTGGGACCCTTTTCCGGCCAGCTTGTGAAAGACAAAAAAGAATATTTTGCACTGGCAGCCGGAGACGGGGTGCCGGGGATGGAGCCTTTTAAAGCAGTGCTTAAACGGATGCAGCAGGCGCTGGTACTGATGGCACATACAGGAAAACAGGCGGTTGCTGCCGTATCCCACGGGGCTGCAATCAATGTTATTCTGGCGGGACTTACCAACAATGAAATCGGAACCGGTAAAACCAGGCTCTATAATGGTGCCATCAACGTGATTGAAGGCTCGGAAACGGAAGGGTTCCATGTGGTTCACTGCAATCTGCCGCCGGATGATCCAAAGACTACACAGCTTTTGGGGTATGATCGACTGGAAAAAAGCCTGATGGACATCATCCGGGAACAACAGGCAAAACTGGGCTTTCGAAAAGAGAGCATAGGTCTGTATTATCCCCTTTCCACCTTAAACCATTTTTTCAGGACAGAGGAAAAGGAACCGGAGATGCTTAAACGACTTATGAATCTGCCGCCGTATCTGACGGACAAGCTGGGACAGATCATGGTTTCTGCAAAAGACGGGCAGTTTTGTTTCCATATTCCGGAGCAGGGCAGCCAGTATGTTCACGAAAATAAAACAGGGGACGATTTCATACAGAAACTGGTGAATCTGGTGGGAAACCACTGCACCATGCAGGAAATAAGACAGTTGTTTCAACAGTATTCCGCCCATGTAGAGTACAGTACCATTGATAATGGGGAATTTGATTACATGTTACGTTTTCTTGACCGGCCGGAGGATCCCTACTATTATTGTTTCAGGGAGGAAGGATGCCATATAATCTACCATCGTTTCCTTCCGGAGGACTATGAGGATTTTCAATTTTAAACGTAAGAAGGAGTGTATCAATCATGTCTCAGACAATTTTACTGTTTAACATAAATAAGGACAGGCATTCAGCATTGCAGGCTGTCTGCCGGAGCCTGGAAATTCGTATTATTGACGTTATGCGAAAGGACTATGCCCAACAGCTTGGAGCACTGGCGCAGATTAAGGGGTTTCAGAGGAAACCCAGAAATTATAACGGACCGGAATTTCCGGCGGAGATGCTTGTCTTTTCAGAAATGAATTCGGATGAAATCGATACCTTTCTGGAAGAGTACAGGAAAACAGGGCTTGCGCCGGTTGGGCTTAAGGCTGTGATTACCAGTCATAATGTGTTCTGGAGCCCGGAGGAACTTTTTAAGGAATTACTGAAGGAACACCTGACAATGGGACAAAAGTAGCAGTTAAACCGACCAAACAACTGCCGGGAAAGCAGAAAATTCAATCAAATCGCACACTGATACTTTAATACAAGAAAGCAACAGTGGAAAAACCTTACAAAGAGAATATATAAAATGCACAAATAATTTACAATAGATTTGTTGAAAATTACCAAATGAAGTGATATACTTATACAGGAAATGGGAAATTAATTTGAACCATTTTGCCCCGCTTACATATGATAAAGATAAGGGCTCATTTGGAAAATGAAAGAAGGAGGTGTATCGACATGTATGCAATCGATCCAACAATGTCCTTTGCTCAGGTAGTTCAGTATTATAAGGATTATGTGAAACGGACGAGGAGCTGTGGACGCAAACCGGTATCCTTCCTGCGATTTCTTACAGGCAGATACTAAAACCGGGTGATCTTCCGTGGGGACCGAAGTCATCCGGTTTTTAATTTCAGGAGTTGTCGTATAGAGCGGCAGCTCCTTTTTTGATGGAAATTACCTTTATTTGATAAAAACTAACTGAACTGCAAAACAGAACAGTTTGTACAAACTGCATAATTCCTTTGCTTAAAAACCTAACTATTTCACAAAAATGAAAATGGGACTTGTGAAATTGGGAAATAATGTTATATAATCTGATTACAGAAAACGTTACCGAAAACATTACCGCGAACGTTTTCACAAAACGTACAGTTTATTTCTTAGGAGGGTAAAAGATGAAAAAGAAAATTGTATCGGCATTATTAGTTGCTGCAATGGCAGTAACTACATTTGCAGGATGTGGAGACAACGGAGGCAATGGCACCACACAGGCCGGCGGAAAGGCAGATAAGACAGCTTCCGGAAAGGTTTACATGTTAAATTTTAAACCTGAGACGGATGAGGCATGGAAGGCACTGGCTGAGACCTATACAGATCAGACAGGCGTAGAGGTTAATATCCTTACAGCAGCAGACGGACAGTACAATACAACTTTACAGTCCGAGATGTCTAAATCAGATATGCCTACCATTTTTACAGTAGGAAATACAACAGCTGCACAGACCTGGAATGATTATACATATGACTTAAAGGATACAGACCTTTATAATCATCTGACAGATAAGTCACTTGTTATTAACTATGACAACAAGGTTGCAGGTGTTGCAAACTGTTATGAGTGCTACGGAATTATCTTCAACAAGACCATTCTGGAAGGCTACTGCGGAATGGACGGAGCTGTAGTTAAATCCGTTGATGAGATCAATAACTTTGATACCTTAAAGAAGGTTGCAGACGATATCAACTCCCGTGTAGATGAGATCAATGAGGCCCTTGGAACAGACCTTACCGAGGCATTTGCTTCTGCAGGACTGGATGATGGTTCTTCATGGAGATTCTCCGGACATCTGGCAAATATGCCACTCTACTATGAGTTCAAGGATGACGGATGCGATCTTACAGCAGGTGAGGCTGAGATTACAGGAAAGTATCTTGACAACTTCAAGAATGTATGGGATATGTATGTATCTGATTCTGCAGCAGATCCTAAGACTCTGAATTCCGGTGCATTAAATGCAGAGTCTGAGTTTGGTATGGGCGAGGCAGTCTTCTATCAGAATGGTGACTGGGAGTATGCAAACCTGACTAACCCGGACAATGGTTATACTGTTACCGCAGAAGATTTATCTATGATGCCAATTTACTTTGGTGTTGATGATGCTAATGAAGGTCTCTGTGTTGGAACTGAGAACTACTGGGCAGTTAACAAGAAAGCTCCTCAGGAGGACATTGATGCAACACTTGAGTTCTTAAACTGGGTAATTACTTCTGATGAGGGACGTGATGCAATCACAAACCAGATGGGACTTACCGCTCCATTTGACACCTTTACCGGTGACTATGAGACAAAGAACGCATTTGCACAGGCTTCTAACAAGCTGATGTCAGATGGAAAGACATCTGTAGCATGGAGCTTTAACGCAACTCCAAACGTAGATGACTGGAGAAAAGATGTTGTTGCACCACTTACCGCTTATTCTGCAGGAACCGGAAGCTGGGATGATGTTGTAACCGCATTCGTTGACGGATGGGCTAACCAGTGGAAACTTGCTCATGAGGGTGAGGAATAATTCATAAGAAAATTCGATAAGGCAGGTTTTCAGGTTTAAGAACCTTTAAATATGTTTCGTTTTCTTACTTACACAGGGAGTGAGTGCTGGTCGCTCACTCCCATTTTTTAAGGGAAAAGCATCAACGAAAGGAATTTATTATGGAAAAAGCAATTAAAAAATATTTTCCAATCTTTCTTCTTCCGACCATGATTGCCTTTGCAATTGGATTTATTGTTCCGTTTGTATATGGTGTATTCTTATCTTTCTGTAAATTTACAACTGTTACAGACTGGAAATGGACAGGACTGGAAAATTATACAAAAATCTTTTTTGTAAACGGAAAGCTGGATACTACGTTTCTCCATTCCCTTTGGTATACCGCTTTATTTACGGTTGTGTCAGTCATCATTATTAACTTAATATCTTTCCTGATTGCGATGGCACTTACAAAGGGAATTAAGGGAACCAATCTGTTTCGTACAGTATTTTTCCTGCCAAACCTTATTGGTGGAATCGTGCTCAGTTATATCTGGCTCATGATTTTTAACAGTGCACTTTCCCAGTTTTCCAAAACAATTGTTTCTACCCAGTGGTCAGCATTCTGGGGACTCATTATTGTGGTGTGCTGGCAGCAGATTGGTTATATGATGATTATTTATGTTGCGGGACTTCAGAACATTCCGGGAGAACTGATTGAGGCCGCTAAGATTGATGGGGCCAACACATGGCAGCTGTTACGTCACGTAACCCTTCCAATGCTGATGCCCACCATCACCATCTGTTCTTTCCTGACACTGACAAATGGATTTAAGCTCTTTGACCAGAACCTGGCACTGACAGGTGGAAATCCGGGAAGAATGTCAGAGTTACTTGCCCTTAATATTTATAATACCATGTACGGTACAACCGGCTGGCAGGGCGTAGGACAGGCGAAAGCCGTAATCTTCTTTATTCTGGTGGCAGTCATTGCGATTGTTCAGAATAAACTGACAACAAGCAAGGAGGTGCAGGAATAATGGCAGCAACTAAAAATGAAGAACAGGTCAGCAATGTAAGACGTGCCAAACATGGATGGATCCTTACAGTGATTTTCTTAATCCTCAGTTTGCTCTGGATTGCACCAATCCTTGTGGTATTCATGAATTCTTTTAAGAGAAAAGCTTTTATTTTCCAGCATCCCTTCAGTCTTGGAACAGAACCGATTACTGCAGGATGGGAGAAATTTGTACACGGTGTACAGAGAGCCTTCTGCGGCTGGCTGAATTACAGCAATGGAATTCGTAAAACAGATTTTGTACACTGTTTTGGAACATCACTGCTTATTACAGTAGGTTCCGTAGCACTTATCATAATTTGTTGTTCCATGACGGCATGGTATATTACGAGAGTTCATACGAAAGTGACAAAGGGTATTTATATCTTATGTCTCTTTTCCATGATTGTACCATTCCAGATGGTTATGTTTACACTTTCCAAATTTGCAAACATTTTACATCTGTCAAACCCCTTTGGAATTATGATTGTTTATCTGGGCTTTGGTGCAGGACTTGCGGTATTCATGTTTACCGGCTTTGTGAAGAGTATCTCTCTGGAGATTGAAGAGGCGGCCATGATTGACGGCTGTACTCCATTACAGACATACTTCCGGGTTGTTTTCCCGATTTTAAAGCCCACAACAGTGACGGTAGCTATTCTTGAGGCAATGTGGGTATGGAACGATTACCTTCTGCCTTATCTGGTATTAAATGTAAACAAGTACAAGACGATTCCGATCGCAGTACAATTTTTGAAGCAGAGTCATGGTCAGCTTGACTGGGGTGCCATGATGGCAGTGCTGGTTCTTGCAATATTACCGATTGTTATCTTCTATATTGCATGTCAGAAGTATATCATAGAGGGAGTTCTTGCAGGAGCTGTTAAGGGCTGATGTGATTGTGCGGTATTGAGGTATAAAGGATGACAATTGTAGATATCGCAAAAGAAGCCGGATATTCGGTCAGCACGGTTTCCCGTGTGTTAAACGGAAGACGGGATGTCAGCGAGGAAGCGAGAGACCGCATCATGCGTATTGTAGAGGCGTACCAGTTTGTGCCGAATAATAATGCAAAGCATTTAAAACAGAGCGTCAGCCGGAGCATTTTAATACTGGTCAAAGGTACGGGAAATATGCTGTTTACAAATATCCTTGAATCCATACAGGATACGATTGCGGATACCAATTACTCACTGCGGGTTCATTATCTTGATGAGGATGCGGATGAGGTGAAATCTGCCGTGCAGATGTGCAGGGAGCATAAGCCCCTTGGAATTCTGTTTCTTGGGGGAAATATCCAGTATTTCAGGGAGGAATTTGAAGCGGTTCCTGTTCCGTGTGTACTCGTAACGGCAAGAGCGGATAAACTTGGTTTCCGTAATCTTGCCTCTGTCGCTACGGACGATGCGAAGGCGGCAGAGCTTGCGGTGGATTACCTTTTTGACAACGGGCATAAAGATATTGCAATCATCGGAGGAGACATGTCCATGTCCTCTCCCAGTAAGTACCGGAAAAAAGGCTGTGTACGCAGCTTTGTCAAACATAGGAGAATATTTGACGAGATGATGTATGCGACGGCACGATTTTCCTATGAAAGCGCATACCAGGCCATGAACAGACTGTTGGAACAGAATCGGTCCATTACGGCAGTGTTTGCGATGAGTGATGTGATGGCAATCGGTGCCATGCGCGCAATTTTTGATAAGGGACTTTCTGTTCCGAAAGATATATCCGTGATTGGATTCGATGGATCGGAACTTGCGGATTATTTCAATCCAAAGATTGTGACCGTATATCAGGCATATGAAGAGATTGCCAGACGAAGTATACAGCTTTTGTTTGGAATGATTGATTTTAAGAAACCGGCCAGTCATGAGCTGATTCCATTTTCTTTGAAAAATACTGAGAGTGTGGCGAACATCAAATTATAACTGAAGATGACAGTTATGTTATGACACAAGGGGCAAAATACCTTTGGCCCTCATATCATGTTATAGAGAAAACCCGGATTGTCTGGTTCATATATGAGACAATCCGGGTTTTCCTATTGAAAATAAGAATAAAACTTGCAAAGATTGGAAAATAACTATAAAATATTTACAAATAGTGATGAAGACTCAGAACTGTTGCCAATGGTTTAGAAATAGTATGGAATAAGAAAGCAGGGATTCGATGAAAAAAGGTTTAGTAATGGAAGGCGGAGCGATGCGCGGTATGTTTACAGCCGGTGTCACTGATGTATTAATGGAACACCAGATCGAATTTGACGGGGCAGTGGGGGTGTCCGCAGGTGCTGTGTTTGGCTGTAATTTTAAGTCTAAACAGCCGGGACGCGTGATCCGTTATAATGCCGCATACTGCAGCAGCCCGCAGTATGCGGGACTGGGAAGCTTTCTAAAGACCGGGGATCTGTTTGGGGAGCAGTTCTGTTACCACGATGTTCCGGAGCATCTGGATCCCTTTAATTATGACACATATCGGGAAAATCCCATGGAGTTTTATGTAGTGGCAACCGATGCCAACACAGGAGAAGCCCGCTATAAGAGGGTGGATAGTTGTAACAAGAGTGAGCTGCTCTGGATGAAGGCATCTGCCTCTATGCCCCTTGTATCCAAAATCGTCTGCGTAGACGGATATGAACTTTTGGATGGAGGAATTGCGGATTCCATTCCGATTCAGTTTTTGGAATCCCTTGGATATGACAGAAACGTTGTCATTTTGACCCAGCCCCGGGATTACGTGAAAGGGAAAAATCAGCTGATACCCCTTGCAAAGGTAATGCTCCGCAAATATCCGGCTATGATTGAAGCAATGGAGAACCGGCACATTCATTATAATGAAACCCTGGATTATATCAGGAAACGCGAAAAGGAAGGCAGTCTTTTTGTCATCAGACCGCCGAAAAAACTTGAGGTTTCCAAACTGGAACGGGACCGCCAGAGGCTCCTTACAGCCTACCGTATGGGACGGGAGACCATGAAGAGCCATCTGCGGGATTTACAGAAATTTTTAGAGTAGACGATAGATCACGATTGCAAGGAGGATTCCGATGATTCCGGCAATCGTGATTTTTATTGTAAGTCCGAAAGTAAGAACTAGAATACCCAGGTCCAGTGTAACCGGTTTGGATAATCCAAAGGTCTGGCCGTAATCCAGCCATTTTAACGCAGGCACGCCGGAAGCAACGTGACCGATCAGTCCTCCTAAAACGATGCCGGCCAGCAGCATCAGAAGCAGTATCCAGTAATTTTTACCAACAGATCCTTTTGCCATATAAAAACCTCTTTTCTACAGTATTAGAATTCCATGATAACACAAAAATGATAAAATCACAAAATGAAAGTGTATTTTGTCGAAAACAGCATTGAAGCCCGCGATAAATTGTGATAAATTTATTCTTATAATCCTGTACACCAGAAACTTTTTACTCGGTGTAGAGTGCAGGATTACAAGAGTTCTGGTGTTTGAGGAAGACACAGGAAGTCCGGAAGTGGGGGAAAGAAGCATTGAAAAAAATAGCATTGATTTCAGACGGATGGCGTCGCCTGATTACCTATGCCTGGGTAGATGGCATTATGCGGAGAATCCGGGAGCTGGGAGAAGATATCACGCTGTACCAGTATAACTGTTATGGAAACTGGAGCAGAGACGCGTTAAACAATGCCGGTGAATATAACATCTACAATCTGCCGGATCTTACTACGTTTGATGGCATTATTCTGGATGGAAGCAATATTGTAGACCAGAAGCAGAGAAGAAACGTCGTGAAACTCTTAAAGCAGAGTGGGGTGCCGGTGTTGTCCCTGGACTGGTATGTGGAGGGCTTCTACTATGTAGGTGCAGATAACCGAAAACCAATCCGGGAACTGATAGAGCATTTATATGAGGTTCATGGCTGCCGGAGTTTTGCTTTTGCCGGGGGACCGGAGGATGCATTTGGGAATCTGGAGCGGCTGGCCGCATATTGTGAGGCACTGGAGCAATACGGACTTTCTATCGACGATAACCCGATTCTATGTGGAGATTATGATTATGAGACAGGAGTCCGGTACATGCAGGAGTACGGGAGAGAGAAAAAACAGCTTCCGGATGCCTTTGTGTGTGCCAATGATAATATTGCAGCAGGAATCTGCGCAGAGGCGGAGAACTGGGGTTATCGTGTGCCGGATGATTTTCTGGTGACAGGGTTTGATAACCTGGATAAAGCAGCTTATTTCCGGCCACAGATTACTACGGTGTGTCAGGACCGTGAGGATATTGGTGCCAGATGTGTGGACCTCCTGAGAGATTTATGGAATGGTGAGAAAATCGATACCTGGAACTATATCCAGGTAGAATGCATCTATGCAGAAAGCTGTGGCTGTCCGAACAACGGGCGGGTCGATTACAGGGAGCATATACGGAATCAGATTATTTCGAGTGTTCAGAAAGACGAAGAGGATGCACTTCTTGTGGAACTGGAAGCGCAGATGGCACGTTGCAGTGATTTCGACCATATTTTTGAATATATTATTGATTATTTTCAGAAGCTGAGCTGTGATGGAACTTACATAGTGGTGGACAGAAAACTTTTTATTGCTGACGAGGATACACAGTTTCCTGTTGTGGGATATGACAGACAGGATCTGGTTGTAGCGGATGGATTTGAGAATCACAAGAGAATGACCTTTGACAGTGTAAACGATCTGGACCGGCATTTGGAGGAGACTGCAGGCGGAAATGCATATCTGTTTACGCCAATCCATTTCAGAAATCAGGCGGTGGGTTATATTGTAATGAAAAATGGGCGTTTTCTCTATGATAATCCATACTATTACGATATCCACAGTACACTGGTCAAGGTATTAGAGACTCAGTTTAAGCAGAAACAGGTGGAGAACGTGGCACATAAGCTGAAGCTTCTGTATAACAGAGATCCACTGACCGGAATCTGTAATCGTATTGCTTATTCTGACATGATCGGACCGGCATTCCAGCGTTATGTGCAGCAGAGGGTACGTTGTGCCCTGGTTTTTGTGGATGCGGATGATTTTAAATCCATTAACGATACCTACGGACATGAGTTTGGGGATCAGGTTTTAATTGGTATCGCACATGTACTGGAAGAGGAATGTCCGGATGATGGATATGTCTGCCGTTATGGCGGCGATGAATTTCTTGCCTTTTTTCCATATGCCACAGAGGCAAATACAGATGCCTATGTAAAGCGGGTTCAGGAGCGTCTGGAAAAGGAAAATATTCAGATCAGTATGGGTGTCAAACTGACGGATTTGGATCAGGAGGGCACACTGGACAGCTATCTGTCTCTTGCAGATCAGAATATGTATGAGAATAAGCAGCACCGGAAAGAAGAGAAACGAAATGCTATTGACAAAATTAAATGATGAATATATAGTCTTTTAGTAGGAATAATAATATTTTAGAATATTGTACAGACTGTGAAAGAAAAGGGGGCATCATGAAAATTTCAACAAAAGGCAGATATGCCCTCAGGCTGATGCTGGATTTGGCAATGAACAGTGCAGGACAGCCTGTGAGTCTTAAGGATGTTGCAAAACGACAGGAAATTTCCGATAAATACCTGGAGCAGATTATTTCAGTATTAAACCGCGCCGGTTATGTGCGGAGTGTGCGTGGGGCGCAGGGAGGATATTTACTGCGCAAAGCTCCGGAGGAGTATACGGTGGGAATGATTTTAAGACTTACAGAGGGATCTCTGGCACCGGTTCCGTGCATCGAGGAGGACAATGAGGTGGAATGTGACAAACGGGAAGAGTGTGTCACTGTTATATTATGGAAAAAAATAAACGATGCGGTCAATTCTGTTGTAGATCATACCACTTTGCAGGATCTGGTGGACTGGCAGCGCGAGAAAAATGGTGATTATATCATTTAAAATAATTAAGAAAGCAGGAGAATTATGAGCAAATTAATATATCTGGATAATGCGGCAACCACGCAGGTTTATCCGGAGGTACTGGATGAAATGCTTCCGTATTTTACGGAGCACTATGGAAACCCGGCGGCAATCTACAGCTTTGCAGGAGAGTCTGAGCAGGCAGTAGCGAAAGCAAGAAAGCAGGTGGCAGACGTTATCGGTGCGAAAACAGACGAAATCTATTTTACCGGTGGCGGCAGCGAGTCTGATAACTGGGCACTTAAGGCTACTGCAGAGGCCTATGCACCAAAGGGGAAACACATTATCACTACAGCCATTGAACACCATGCAATACTGCATACCGCCCAGTGGCTGGAACAGCATGGATACGAAATTACCTATGTAGGAGTGGATGAAAACGGAACTGTGAAACTGGACGAGCTGGAGGCAGCCATCCGCCCGGATACAATCCTGATTTCCGTTATGGCTGCAAATAATGAAATTGGAACCATCCAGCCCCTTAAGGAGATCGGTGCGATTGCCAGAAAGCATGACGTATTGTTCCATACGGATGCGGTTCAGGCCTTTGCCCATGTACCGATTAATGTGGATGAAATGAATATTGATATGCTCAGTGCCAGCGGCCATAAGATTAACGGACCCAAGGGAATTGGTGTGATGTATATCCGAAAGGGCGTGAAGATCCGTTCCTTTATCCACGGTGGCGCACAGGAAAGGCATCGCCGTGCCGGAACCCATAACGTGCCGGGAATCGTGGGCATCGGAAAGGCGGCAGAGATATCATCCGCCAATATGGCAAAAAATAATGAGTATGAGACGAAACTCAGAGACCATCTGATTGAGCGTGTGTTAAATGAAATTCCATATACGAGACTGAATGGACACAGAACCAACCGTCTGCCGAACAACGCAAATTTCTGTTTCCGTTTTATTGAGGGAGAATCCATGCTGATTCTCTTAGATCAGGCGGGAATCTGCGGCAGCAGCGGAAGTGCCTGCACATCCGGCTCATTAGATCCGTCCCATGTGCTTCTGGCAATTGGACTGCCCCATGAAATCGCCCATGGCAGCCTCAGGCTGACCCTGTCAGAAAAAACAACATTGGAAGATATTGATTATACAGTAGACACTTTAAAGGCAATTATAGAGCGTCTGCGCAGTATGTCTCCTCTTTACGAGGATTTTGTGCGCAAGAATAAGGAGGAGTAAACTTATATGTACAGCGAAAAAGTAATGGATCATTTTAATAATCCGCGGAATGTAGGAGAGATTGAGAACGCAAGCGGTGTTGGAACCGTTGGAAATGCCAAGTGCGGCGACATCATGCGGATGTATCTGGATATTGATGAAAATGGAATTATCCAGGAGGCAAAGTTTAAGACTTTTGGCTGCGGTGCAGCAGTTGCCACCAGCAGTATGGCCACCGAGCTGGTGAAAGGAAAGACCATTCAGCAGGCACTGGAGGTAACCAATAAAGCAGTTATGGAAGCACTGGACGGACTTCCGCCGGTGAAAGTACACTGCTCCCTGCTGGCGGAGGAGGCAATACACGCAGCTCTCTGGGATTATGCAGAGAAAAACAATATCAAGATCGAAGGACTGGAGCGTCCGGTCAATGATATCAGCGAGAAAGAGGAAGCTCCGGAAGAAGAATATTAATGAAGAAAAAAGTAGTTGTCGGCATGTCCGGAGGAGTGGATTCCTCCGTGGCAGCCTATCTTTTAAAAGAACAGGGATATGAAGTAATCGGTGTCACCATGCAGATCTGGCAGGATGAAGACGTATTTGTGCAGGCCCAGGAGGGCGGCTGCTGTGGGCTTTCCGCAGTAGAGGACGCGCGACGCGTGGCAGAGCGTCTGGAAATTCCTTATTATGTAATGAATTTTAAGTCAGATTTCAAAAAGTATGTCATCGATTATTTTATATCCGAATATGAAAAGGCGCGTACCCCAAATCCCTGTATCGCCTGCAACCGTTATGTTAAGTGGGAATCCTTGCTGCACCGGGCACTGGAAATCGGGGCAGATTACATTGCAACCGGACATTATGCCAGAATTACCCGGTTATCCAATGGACGGTATACGATTCAGAATTCTGTTACCGCAGCGAAGGACCAGACCTATGCTCTTTACAATCTCACCCAGGAGCAGCTTGCCCGCACTCTGATGCCGGTGGGGGATTATGATAAACCGCATATCCGCCGTATTGCAGAGGAAATCGGGCTGCCGGTTGCGGCAAAACGGGACAGTCAGGATATCTGCTTTGTGCCGGACCACGATTATGCCGCATTTATTGCGGAAGAAACCGGAAAAGAGAGCTGGCCGGGCAATTTTGTGGATGAAGAGGGAAATATTTTAGGACAGCATAAAGGTTTAATCCACTATACAATCGGTCAGAGGAAAGGACTTGGTATTTCAGCGGAAACTCCGATTTTTGTAAAAGAACTGCGGCCGGAGACCAATGAAGTGGTGTTATGTAAGTCGGAAAGTCTGTTTTCACGTACCTGCCATGTGGCAAACGTAAATTATATGGCAGAGCCCAATCTGACAGAGCCGGTTCCTGCCATCGGAAAGATCCGCTATTCCCACGCCGGAGCGCCCTGCATGCTGTACCCGCAGCCGGATGGAACCATTACAGCGGAGTTTGACGAACCCCAGCGTGCCATGACACCGGGACAGGCGGCAGTATTTTACCGGGATGACTATGTACTGTGTGGGGGAACGATAGAAAAATAGGAAATCAGCCGGATACAGGGAGACATACATAGAAGTATGTCTCTTTTTTTGCGATAATTTCTCCAACATTTCCCTATTTACATACTAGGCGAATAGGAGTATAATGGCGCTTACAGTGGTTTAAAGGTGGTGAAGCATATGATGATATCCGCAAAAAGCAGGTATGCCCTGCGGGTTATGGTAGATCTGGCACAGCATAATTCAGAGGAGTTCATACCTGTCAAGGAAATTGCGGCAAGACAGGGCATTTCCCTCAAATATCTGGAAAGCATTATGACGGTGCTGACCAAGGGAAGGATGTTAGAGAGTGCCAGTGGAAAAGGCGGCGGTTACCGTCTTATCAGGCAGCCGGCGGAATACCGGGTGATTGATATTCTCCGGCTGATCGAGGGAAATCTGGCACCGGTCGCCTGTCTTTGTGAGGGAATGAAAAAATGTGACAGCTCAGCAGAGTGCAATACCCTTCCCTTCTGGAAAGGGCTGGAGGATGCGATCAACAGCTATTTAGAGCAGCATACGCTGGCGGATCTGGCCGGGGTAGGCAAGAACTGCAGCTGTCAGGGATGATAAATAATTAATTCGGAGGAAGAAAGAATGTCAGAAAACAACTTACTGGAAATCAAAGACCTGCATGTAAATGTGGAAGATAAAGAAATTCTGCATGGAGTGAATTTGTCCGTGGGGACAGACGAGGTACATGTGCTGATGGGACCTAATGGAACGGGAAAATCCACCCTGGGTTATGCCATTACCGGGCATCCCCGCTATACCGTCACATCCGGACAGATTCTGTTTGACGGGGAGGATATTACAGAGCTTCCTGTTAATGAACGGGCAAAAAAAGGAATTTTCCTTTCCTTTCAGAATCCGCTGGAGGTGCCGGGAGTGACCTTAAGTGCCTTTATCCGGAATGCATTAGAGCAGAAGACCGGAAAGCGGGTCCGCCTGTGGGATTTTAAGAAGAAATTAAGTGAGACCATGCAGCTGCTTTCCATGGATGAGTCCTATGCAGAGCGTGATTTAAACGTGGGATTTTCCGGAGGCGAGAAGAAAAAGGCGGAAATTCTGCAGATGCTTATGTTAGAACCTAAGCTTGCCATTCTGGATGAGACAGATTCCGGGCTGGATGTGGATGCCGTCCGCACCGTTTCTAAGGGAATTCAGATTTACAAGGAGAAATGCCACGGAAGTCTTCTCATCATTACCCACAGCACCCGGATTCTCGAATCCCTGCAGGTGGACATTACCCATGTAATGGATGAGGGAAAAATTGTGAAAAACGGGGATGCCTCTCTGGTAGACGAGATTAATGAGAATGGCTTTGAGGAATTTGAAGAATCCGGGCAGAATGCCTGAATCCGGACAGAAAGGCGCGAATTGCAATGAATGAGAAAAGTCAAGTAGAAGATATCGACCGCAGCATCTATGACATCCGGGATGAGGAAAAAGATGCATACAGAATGGAAGAGGGACTGACACCGGAAATCGTGGAGAAGCTTTCCGAGGAAAAGGGAGATCCGGAATGGATGCGACAGTTCCGTCTGAAATCTCTGGAAATATATAATAAAATGCCAATTCCGGATTGGGGACCCTCCATCGAGGGTCTGGATATGGACCATATTGCTACCTATGTGCGGCCACACTCCAAAATGCAGGCATCCTGGAAAGATGTGCCGGAGGACATCAAGGATACCTTCGAGCGTCTTGGAATACCCCAGGCAGAACGGGAATCCCTGGCGGGAGTCGGTGCACAGTACGATTCCGAGCTGGTCTACCACAATGTGAAGGATGAGGTGGCAGCCCAGGGTGTCGTTTATACAGATATGGAGAGTGCCCTAAAGGGCGAATATGCTGACATGGTACAGGAGTATTTCATGAAGCTTGTGACTCCCCACGACCACAAATTTGCCGCCTTACACGGAGCTGTGTGGTCCGGTGGTTCTTTTGTCTATGTACCGAAAAACGTAGAGGTATCCATTCCCTTGCAGTCCTATTTCCGGCTGAACGCAAAAGGTGCCGGTCAGTTTGAACATACGCTCATCATCGTAGATGAGGGAGCCAGCCTTCACTTTATCGAGGGCTGTTCCGCACCGAAGTATAACGTGGCAAACCTCCACGCAGGCTGTGTGGAGCTGTTTGTGAAGAAGAATGCAAAGCTTCGCTATTCTACCATCGAAAACTGGTCCAAAAACATGTATAACTTAAACACGAAACGTGCCATCGTGGATGAGGGCGGCACCATTGAGTGGGTTTCCGGCTCTTTCGGTTCCCATGTGGGTTGTCTGTACCCCATGAGTATTTTAAAGGGAAAAGGCGCACGCATGGAATTTACCGGTGTCACCTTTGCGGGAAAAGGGCAGAATCTGGATACCGGAGCCAAAGTTGTACATGCGGCAGAAGACACCAGCTCCTATATGAATACCCGCTCCATCAGCAAGGACGGCGGCATCAGCACCTTTAGAAGCAGTGTGGTGGTGCAGAAGGCGGCAAAAGGAAGCAAGTCGGCGGTCTCCTGCCAGTCCCTGATGCTGGATTCCCTGTCCCGTTCGGATACGATCCCTGCCATGGACATTCGTACCAGGGAGGCGGCAGTAGGGCATGAGGCAAAAATCGGCAGTATCAGTGATGATGCGGTATTTTACCTGATGTCACGGGGCATGAGCGAAGAGGATGCCAGAGCACTGTTAGTCAGCGGCTTTGCCGATAACGTATCCAAGGAGCTTCCGGTGGAGTACGCCGTGGAGATGAACAATCTGATCCGTCTGGAAATGAAGGGCAGTATCGGATAAAATGATACAAGGGTCAAAAGGTCAGAACTCGTTCCTGCTTGCAGGATAAGAGCTCTGACTTGTTGACCCGCTCACACATGAGGAAGTAGTGATTTTCCTTGGAAAATCAACGGATTCCGAATGTGTGTAGAATTGCGGGAGT